>NZ_AP025471.1:686950-1373900 GCF_024347375.1 Vibrio coralliirubri
CTACGTGAATGATGTCGCCCTGATGCCTTGAAGTAATGGCTTCAGAGTGTTTCTCGGTGAATGTTGCTGGACGGTGTTGTTCACGACCATCTTCAACAAACACAACGTTATCATCACGGTCATCAGCATTGATGAAGTGTGCAAAGCGCTTAAGTTGAGCTTCGTCGTTGATTGTATCTGTCCATTCACAAGCGAAGTTATCAACTAGGCCAGAAATGTCAGTTTCAAGTTGGTCATTGATACCAAGCTTGTTGTCTACAATCACTTCACGTAGGTAATCAACACCACCTTCTAGGTTGTCCATCCATACCGAAGTACGTTGTAGTGGCGCAGCCGTACGGATATAGAACATCATGAAACGGTCGATGTACTTGATTAGCGTTTCTTGGTCTAGGTCGCTTGCCAGTAAGTCTGCGTGACGAGGTTTCATACCACCGTTACCACATACATACATGTTCCAACCTGCGTCAGTCGCGATAATACCTAAGTCTTTACCTTGAGCTTCAGCACACTCACGAGTACAACCAGACACACCAAACTTCATTTTATGAGGGGTACGAATGCCTTTGTAACGGTTCTCGATCATCACGCCTAGGCCAACTGAATCTTGAACGCCGTAACGACACCAAGTAGAACCTACACATGTTTTCGCCATACGAAGTGCTTTTGCGTAAGCTTGACCAGTTTCGTAGCCTGCAGCGATTAACTTCTTCCAGATTGCTGGTAAGTCATCTTTTTGAGCACCGAACAGACCAATACGTTGTGCGCCCGTGATCTTGGTGTACAGGTTGTATTCAGCAGCAACATCCGCAAGAACGCTTAGCGCTTGTGGTGTTACTTCACCACCCGCCATACGAGGGATAACAGAGTAAGTACCGTCTTTTTGCATGTTACCTAGGAAGTTATCGTTGGTATCGTGCAGCTTCACTAGCTCAGGCTTAAGGATGTGCTCACCCCAGCAAGAAGCAAGGATAGAACCCGCTAGAGGCTTACATACTTCACAGCCGTAGCCTTTACCGTATTTCTCTAGTAGCTCATCGAACGTTTTGATTTCTTCAATACGAATCAGGTGGAAAAGCTCTTGGCGAGAGTAAGCAAAGTGCTCACACACGTCGTTCTTCACTTCTACACCAGCTTTAGCAAGTTCAGCGTTTAATACTGAAGTCACAAGTGGAATACAACCACCACAACCCGTACCTGCGCCTGTTACTGCTTTGATATCACCAATGGTGTGGTGACCTTCAGCAACCGCTTGAGCAATCTTGCCTTTCGTTACATCGAAACAAGAACAGATAACAGCAGACTCAGGAAGAGAATCCGCGCCAAGTGTTGGTTTTTCAGCACCAGCGTGAGCAGGAAGAATCAATGCATCTGGGTGTTCTGGTAGGTCGATTTCGTTCAGCATTAGCTGAAGAAGATCGCCATAGTCCGACGTATCACCAACCATCACTGCGCCAATAAGCTTTTTATTGTCTTCAGAAACGATGATACGTTTATAAACTTCTTGCTCTTCGTTTTGGTAAACGTAGCTCTTACAGCCAGGAGTGCGGCCGTTTGCATCACCGATAGAACCTACTTTCACGCCTAGAAGCTTAAGCTTCGCAGACATGTCCGCACCTTCAAATGTGCTTTCGTTACCGACAACGTGGTCAACAGCTACAGTCGCCATTTTGTAGCCAGGAGCAACAAGGCCGTAGAACGTTTGGTTCCAAGACGCACACTCACCGATAGCGTAGATGTCTTTATCAGTCGTTTGACAGTGATCGTTAATCTCGATACCGCCACGAGGTGCAATACCTAGACCCATTTGACGAGCAAGTTTGTCTTGTGGGCGAATACCAGCAGAGAATACGATGAAATCAGTTTCTAGCTCTGTACCGTCTGCAAAACGCATTACGTTACGAGCTTCAGTGCCTTCAGGAGCAATCTCAAGCGTGTTCTTACTTGTATGTACGTTTACGCCCATACGTTCGATTTTTTGACGAAGTTGGTTACCACCCGCTTGGTCAAGTTGCTCAGCCATTAGCTTAGGAGCGAACTCAACAACGTGTGTTGTCACGCCAAGTGCTTTTAGTGCGCCTGCCGCTTCAAGACCAAGTAGACCGCCACCCACAACAACACCAGACTTTGAGTTCTTAGCGGTTGCTTCGATAGCTTTGAGATCTTCGATTGTGCGGTAAACGAAACAGTCTTTACCTTCGTTGCCTTTAATTGGCGGTACGAATGGGAAAGAACCGGTAGCAAGGATAAGTTTGTCGTATTGAATTTCACGACCAGTGCTTGAGTAAACTGTTTTCTTTTCACGGTTAACGTTAATAGCACGTTCGCCGATCAGCATATTGATGCCGTGTTTCTCGTAGAAGCCTTCTTTAACTAAAGAAAGTTCGTCTGCAGTGTGGTGTGAAAAGTAAGAAGAAAGGTGTACACGGTCATAGGCTACACGTGGTTCTTCACAGAACACCGTGATGTCCATGTTTGCAACATCTGTCTTCTCGACTAAATCTTCGATATAGCGATGGCCGACCATCCCGTTACCGATAACGACTAGCTTCATCTTGCTCATAAGAATTCCTGAAGGTTATATATTTCTTAACTGAGCGAATAATGAATTATGAAAGAAAATGAAAATATGATGTAAATCAATTACGAAATCGAACTACCCTAAAGGGGTAGGACAAAAGAGGTAGATCTGCTGATTTATCATACGAAGCAAACGAATAACCGTAGGTTTAATAAGGTTTAGCGGGGTTTTATATACACTTTCGTGCAGTAGGTAAGATGTTGTAAATTTTCACAATAGGTTAGCAGCAACGTAGTTAAATGACAATCATTTTCATTTGTAGTCATGATAAGTGTAATAACTCATGAAAGCGTTACAGGATCATGAGCAACTATGTATAAATATGAAGAACTTAATGACGCAAAAGACAGTCGCCCTTTTCTATTCCCTACTCATCCCACTCACAAACGGCACAATTGGTTAACAGATGCTGTTGGTTGTTCAACAAATGATAGGTTTACACAAGCAAAAGACCGGCAATGAAAGTGATCAGATAAGGCTATGCCCCTAGAGATGCTACTGATTAGAGAGCATACGTGGGAGTTTGGAGATAGCATGAGGGTTTAGAATTTCAGATAGCAAAAAGGCCAGCATTTCTGCTGGCCTTTCAACTTTGAATAGTGGAGGCGCCTCCCGGAGTCGAACCGAGGTCCACGGATTTGCAATCCGCTGCATAGCCACTCTGCCAAGGCGCCTTCAATAGTGTTTTAAGAGAACAACTCTTTTGATTAATACCAAGTGAGGTAACAATCATATAGATGGTGCCCCGGGCCGGACTTGAACCGGCACAACGCGAACGTCGAGGGATTTTAAATCCCTTGTGTCTACCAATTCCACCACCAGGGCACGCAATTCTTTATTGCGATGCCGATTACTGAAAAGTAAAACACCATCTTAATGTCGAAATGAGTCAACATTACAAAATTTGGAGCGATACATCGGGTTCGAACCGATGACCTCAACCTTGGCAAGGTTGCGCTCTACCAACTGAGCTAGTATCGCATTTTCGTTCTTATTATCTCTTAACTTATCAAACTAAGAGAAAGAATGGAGGCGCCTCCCGGAGTCGAACCGAGGTCCACGGATTTGCAATCCGCTGCATAGCCACTCTGCCAAGGCGCCTTTAATAGTGATTTAAGAGAACAACTCTTTGTTCATCACTCTACTTAAAAAGTAGAAGCTAGATAGATGGTGCCCCGGGCCGGACTTGAACCGGCACAGCGCGAACGCCGAGGGATTTTAAATCCCTTGTGTCTACCAATTCCACCACCAGGGCAACGCAATCTTGCGAGGCCAATTACTGAAAAGTAAAAACACCATCTCTCAGCGACCTAAGCCGTGAGAACGAGGTGTACTTTAACGGAAGGAAAAAATTCGTCAACTATAAATTTTATCTTTTAATTCAAGTGATTAATTATCGAACTCAAAAGAATAAATTTAGTGCAGCTTGTACGGTTCTTATACTTGGATTTCTAATTTAAACGGACAAATCACTGACAACCATTGATTCAAATACCGATTCAACGCGGTGGTTTTATTGTTTTAAACCAAGCAAATGGCGTTTTCATGTGCATTTCACATTCAACGACTAGAGTTTTAAGTAACTCTTATTAAGAAGTAAACATGTGAAACCACTAAAACGATATCAATATGAGCGCTATGCCGTTCTTTGTAACCTCGCCTACCCTAGAGTTTTTAAACAAACTCGCTATGGTTTTGACCCTAATGGACAACGCATCATCAAGAACCAGTTTGGCAAAACCATGATTCGAGTGTTGTGGAGTAGCGACAAAGATGAAGTGGTTGTGGTTATCAAAGGATCGCACAGTATCTCAGATTGGCTACTGACCTTTGCTCTATGGACAAGAAGCTGTAAGAGGATTGGGCTCAATTATCGTGTGCATGCAGGCTTCTACCATCTGATGTTTCAAGAGAGCCAGCCAAGCCGTAATGAAGATAAGCTTGGCTTAACCGTTATTGAGCGCTTAGAAGCCACGCTCACACCTCTCATCGAACAAGGCAAAAGAGTGTCTATTACTGGCCACTCTTCTGGAGGCGCTATCGGTTGTGTCTTCGCTGATTACTTTGATCAAAAGTACCCTGGCTGTATTAAGCGAATAGTGACCTTTGGCCAACCCGCCATTGGTGACTGGAGCTTTCGAAAGCACTATCGCATGAGTAAGAAAACCTACCGAATTTGCTGTGACATCGACATCGTGACCTTCATGCCACCGGTTCCTTTGCTCTATTGGCATGTAGGCAAAGTGCTTTGGCTTTATAACGGCTTTGTTGCGTAATTCAATGGAACTAAATCAAGAACCTACGATCTGATCAGCTACCTCCACTCTATCTCGTAGTCCTATGCCTAAGCCTCGTTATAAAACAACCAACTGGAAGCAATACAACCGATCACTCATTAACCGTGGTTCTCTGACTTTTTGGATTGATGAAGAAGCAATAAGCGGATGGGCGCAAAGCAAACAGAATAAGCGCGGTAGGCCGCGTCGGTTCAGTGATTTAGCTATCACGACAGCACTCATGGTCAAACGAGTTTTTTCTATGCCATTGAGAGCGCTGCAAGGATTTATCGACTCGATATTTAGGTTAGCCCATGTACCGTTAAGTTGTCCGCATTACACCTGCATCAGTCGTAGAGCCAAGCAAGTTGAGGTTTCATTTAAGACTAAAACGAGAGGAGCGATACAGCACCTAGCCATTGATGCTACTGGCCTTAAGGTTTATGGCGAAGGTGAATGGAAAGTCAAAAAACATGGGACGGATGGCAAGCGTAGAGTCTGGCGAAAGCTGCATATTGCAGTCGATACCAACACTCATGAGATCATTGCCGCCGAGCTAAGTTTATCGACGGTTACAGATGGAGAAGTACTCCCGAACTTACTGAAACAAACACGCCGAAGTATCCTTGAGGTGTCTGGTGATGGCGCTTACGACACGAGAGCGTGTCACGCTGCTATTAAGATTAAGGGAGCTATTGCGCTTATTCCCCCAAGAGAAGGGGCTGCCTTCTGGGAGCGTGGTCACCCTCGAAATCTCGCCGTGGGTTGCCAGAAATTATACGACTCAAATAAGTATTGGAAAGAGCGGTATGGATACCACAAACGTTCACTCTCAGAAACAGCGATGTATCGAGTTAAACAGTTGCTAGGAGGGAAACTGAGCTTAAGAAATTACAATGCCCAGGTGGGTGAAACTTACGCGATGATAAAAGCGTTGAACAAGCTTACTGGGTTAGGTATGCCTGAAACTTGTCGTATTGACTAAGAAACAAGCGAAACGGGTTGGCTCTATCTCTAAATTTAATTACGCAACAAAGCCCTTTATAACGGACGAATCTACGAGAACACCCCAACCTTAATCCGCCTTGGTCGTTCTATCTTTAGTTGGCTGATAAGACCTTTCTCTTACCACTTGATGAGCAAGTATATCCGTAACAAAGATTTCTTTGATAAGCATTGAAATGGGTGCGTAGGAAGCTTTTAGCGGGGCCAGAAACGAAAAAACCAGTCACTAGGACTGGTTTTTTCTGAATGATGGAGGCGCCTCCCGGAGTCGAACCGAGGTCCACGGATTTGCAATCCGCTGCATAGCCACTCTGCCAAGGCGCCTTCAATAGTGTTTTAAGAGAACAACTCTTTTGAGCATTACCAAGCAAAAGGTAACAATCAAATAGATGGTGCCCCGGGCCGGACTTGAACCGGCACAACGCGAACGTCGAGGGATTTTAAATCCCTTGTGTCTACCAATTCCACCACCAGGGCACGCAATTCTTTATTGCAATGCCGCTTACTGAAAAGTAAAACACCATCTTAATGTCGAAATGAATCAACATTACAAAATTTGGAGCGATACATCGGGTTCGAACCGATGACCTCAACCTTGGCAAGGTTGCGCTCTACCAACTGAGCTAGTATCGCATTTTCATTCTTATTATCTCTTAACTTATCAAAATAAGAGAAAGAATGGAGGCGCCTCCCGGAGTCGAACCGAGGTCCACGGATTTGCAATCCGCTGCATAGCCACTCTGCCAAGGCGCCTTTTTAATTCAACACTTTAGGGACTTAAGTAAGCCGCACCGCTGTGTTCGGGTGCCTACTTTACGGATTGAGGGGAGATAGTCAAACAAAAAAGTGAATTTAAATTCCGTTTGCTGACATTTAAATCAAATTGCTGCATGTTCGATCTCTTCAATCAAAAAACACACAGCAAAATCGAGTTAAACAAGATGTTCTAGCGCTACCACTTTTTCATGAAACGACCGACAAGACTCGGATGATACGCCCAGCAGTGGTCAAACATCGTCATAAGTTGAGGGTTACCGTATTTCGAAAGGCTTACCGCATGGAAACGGTTTTTGTGTTCTTTCAACTTTTCAACCTGAGCAATCATTTCGTCTGATTGTTTAGGTGCAATAAAGTCAGAAAGTACGATTAAATCGGCATTCTTGTATTTATCACCCGTCATCAAGTCAATCGACTTCATAAGAACAGGTTCTAAATCCGTACCGCCGTGGAATGAGTAACTTAGGAAGTCGCTCGCTTCACGTAGGCCATCTTGCCTTGTTAACTCATAGGTAATCTGCTCAGAAGAGAACAGAATCACGTAACAGTCTCTCTCTTCTGCAAGAGCGATTTGCATTAAGGCATAAGCCATTGCTTTAGCAGACTGCTCAGGGAAACCACTCATCGAACCCGAAGCGTCCACACAGACGATAAACGGACCCTTTTCAATATTGATGTTCTTGCTATCTGGTTTTTGCGCTTTCACTTTCCGTAACGTGCGTGATTTACCTTGCGAACGATAGCTAAGTAAACGCTTGTCGGCCAAGTGCTTGTAAAAGATAACCTCAAGTTCAGGATAAGCTAGGAACATGGTTTCGTTTGGCAGCATTTTGTTCAGGTCATCACTTTCATGAATCCCCACAATATCATCGACCGCTTCATCACTTTTCTCTTCAACCATCTGCAATTCTTCTACAGGGGCTTTGTGTAGCGAAGGATCGTCTTCCTCACCAGCCATACGGCCTAGCTTTTCAGCAATCTCTTGCAAGCCCTTGTGCTTATTCAAGAACTCAGCATGACGCTTCATTATGGTAAGGTCTGTTTTGCTTAACTTGGTAGATGCCATATCCCACAAGCGCCCTACACTGCCTTCATCACCCGACTCTGTCACTTTGTCCATGTTTTTCATGGTTTCCATGCGCTGATAAAGATCGGCTAAGACTTTTTCTTTGCTTGTTTCAAGCTCGGTTACTTGAGCTTGTTTAATCGCATCAGAAAGTGATTGGTACCATTGGTCACAAAAGTAGTGTGGAAACATCGCGTTATAAACGCCCTTATTATTCTCCATAAGGCGTCGAGCTTGTAGATAAAACGCTGAGTGCCACTCCAGCTTTTTGATAACACTGTCAATTTCATCAAAGAACTGAGGTTCATCCCAGTAAATCACTTCTTGATAAAGGGCGATTTCCTCTTGGAATCGATCAGTTTCACACACCTTAGTAACGCGTTTTTTAACTTTACCGCGCCATTTAACTAAGTGGTTTTTCACTGAGGTTTTCACACCTTTGTTCTCAGCAGCCATCATGACTTGAGAACGAGCGATGAGATCATTCATCGCGGTATCAATGATTCCTGAATCAGCTACCATCAAAGCGAGGTTTAAGCCGTCTGCTCCTAACATATGCTCTCCTCTTACTCGAAGTACTGGCTCATAAACTTAATACGCTGAGCGATCTTGGCACTCTTCACTTTCGTTGTTTCAAGATCTTGCGTTACCGATTGCAAACTTGCTTCCATCGCTTTCGGTAAATCAGGATCAATATAGTTATGAGGAAGCGCATCATGGAATTCAGTACGAACGCGTTTTAACTTGAATTCAGCTTCAGTTAACTGTTCTAAGGCTTTCTCAGCGCCACTCAACCACTTGTTGTACAGTTCTTGGTCTAGACCGTCAGTAGTAACCACACTCACCAATACAGAGCGATTGGCGATGTCTTTAATCACTAATTGGTTTGATGCATCCAAGTCGAGTTTTAAACGGCATAGATTTTTATTTTCGTTTACGTAACCGTAAATATCACCGTGACCTTCTTTAAGAACACGATCAAAATCGTCTTTGGCCACGTATACCCAACGGCTATCGCCTTTCTCAGATTCAGAAACCGACATGTTGCTTTGCAGCATAACCAGTTTCACGAGATTGTAAGCACTGCCCACGCTGTACATTTTCGCGTTCTTAATATCGTTCTGGTAAACGTCTTTACGCAGCAAGCCACTGGTTGACTCCATAGAAAGCGACACAGACAACGTTGATTCAACATCGTCTTGAATCTCTTCTAACTCTTCACGAGACATTTCAATTTGAGCTTTCGACTCTTGCTGATCAAACGCTCGGTTCAATGCAAAGTCTTTCACCACACTACGAACCACATCACGTGATTCTGGGCTATGCCACAAACAATCTTGCAGAAGCATGATATCTAGCGGGTTCACGCTATCGCGACCGCTGAAGAACGCACTCGCTTTCAATAGTTTAACGGCCTTCTTCCATCGTCTGTCTGATACATACAATTCTGACTCTGACGCAGAGCCTTGCTTCTTAACCGTCTCTTCAAGCATGGTTTTCAGTTCAAACAACTTATCAAACGAATTGTCTGTCAGTTCTAGCTTATCAAGCTCTTTCTGCCATTGATGATATTCAATATCCGTAATCGCCAAACCTTGTGGAATTACCGCTTCTTGAGAAGTACCCGTCGTCAGCATCGATTTGAAGTTTTGTTTGTTTTGGATACGGTTTACGAACACGCGTACCAACATACGGTCGTAAAGTGCTTCCAAGCCGCTGTCTTCATCTGGAAGTTCGTTGGATGCCGACACGAGTAGACGCATCGGTACACGTTCAATATCACTGCCGTTTTTGAAAGTCTTTTCGTTAACGACAGTAAGTAGAGTGTTTAGGATTGCAGGGCCTGCTTTCCAGATCTCATCGAGGAATACGACTTGTGCAGTTGGTAGGTAGCCTTCGGTCAATCTTACATAACGACCGTTGTCTTTTAATTCTTGGATACTTAGTGGGCCGAACACTTCCTCTGGAGTAGAGAAACGAGTCATCAAATATTCGAAGTAACTACTGTTGTCAAACGCCTGAATGAGACGTTTCGCGATAAGACTTTTCGCGATGCCCGGAGGGCCTAATAGAAACACACTTTCACCAGCCAAAGCGGCCAGTAAACAAAGCTTAATTGTGTCTTCTCTTTCATAGACACCATCAGAGAGAGCGTGCGCTAATTTATTGATTCTTTCAGAGAGTAGCGCCTTGTCAGCATGTGAAGAAATAGAAGGGTTCATGCGTTACTCCGAAAATCTTTGAACAGTTGAGAGTGTAGAATTGTTTTTATACATTTGTTAGCACTTTGTTACAAGTGTATTTTATTATTGAGTTGCATTTATATCAGATGGTTACGTCGGTAATTTTGGCGCAATCATAGATTCCAGTTATGAGAGTAACATCACGAACGGCGTGAAACTAAATCTATTGCGAAACCTAATTTTTCTTTTATTTTCGACACCATAGACGTTATGGTGGTGCACGTCTTCCGTTATACGAAAAATTGGCAAGGAATGTGGCCAAACTGCATGAGTAAAGTTATCCATAAATGGAAAAGTATTTCTCTCATAGAAGAGAACGTGACGCTCCCTACGAACGTCGTGGTAAAACATACAACAATCAATCACCCTGGCGCGGCAGTTATTCTTCCTATCACTTCGTCTGGAAAAATCATCCTCATTAACCAGTTCCGCCCTTCTCTAAAGAAATGGCTTTTGGAACTACCCGCAGGCACGATGGAAATAGATGAGACACCTCTTCAATGTGCCCAACGCGAACTGGAAGAAGAAACAGGTTACAGTGCAACTTCTTTTCAAAGCTTGGGGCAAGTCACCCCTTTGGCTGGCTTCTGTGATGAGATACAACATCTGTTTGTCGCAAAAGACTTAAGCCTCACTACCCGCTTTGAATGCGATGAAGATGAAGCAATAGAAGTGATCGAACTGAGTTTAGAAGAACTGCACGATAAAATACGACACGATCAAATCACTGATACCAAAACTATCGCTTGTTTAAGCAAAGCCCAACTATGTGGCCATCTATAGCCAATTATATGGCTACCTAAAGTACTCTAGGAGAGAAACATGGACTTTCGTTCTGATACCGTAACTAAACCTTCGCAAGCTATGCGTGACGCAATGGCAAACGCAGAAGTGGGCGATGATGTTTATGGCGATGACCCAACCGTCAACGAACTAGAACAGTGGGCAGCAAATGAGACAGGCTTTGAAGCGGCAATGTTTACCTCTTCAGGTACACAAGCCAACCTTCTTGGCTTAATGGCGCATTGTGAGCGTGGTGATGAATATCTGTGTGGCCAGCAGGCGCACAACTACAAATACGAAGCTGGCGGCGCAGCTGTCTTGGGCTCGATTCAACCTCAACCAATCGAGAATAACCCAGATGGTACTCTTGATTTCAAAAAGCTTGCTGCTGCTATTAAGCCAGACGACAGCCACTTCGCTCGCACTAAACTCCTAAGCTTAGAAAACACGATTAACGGCAAAGTACTGCCAATGTCTTACCTAGCGGAAGCTCGTGATTTCGTAAACCAACACGGTTTGCAAATGCACTTAGATGGCGCACGAGTATATAACGCAGCAGTGGCACTAGACGTGCACATCAAAGAGATCGCACAACACTTCGATTCGATGACGATTTGTTTATCAAAAGGTTTAGGCGCTCCGATCGGCTCACTACTTCTTGGCAGCAAAGAATACATCGCCAAAGCACGTCGACTGCGTAAAATGGTCGGCGGTGGTATGCGCCAAGCAGGTATTCTTGCGGCTGCGGGTAAAATGGCTCTAACAGAGAACGTTACTCAACTTAAAGCTGATCACGAGAACGCAAAAAACCTAGCGATTGGTTTGAGCAAGCTAAAAGGTTTTTCTGTTAACCCTGATTTCATTCAAACTAACATTGTGTTTGCTAAGTTAGATGAGTCTGTAGATATCAACCGAATCGCTCGCGAACTTGACGAACAAGGCATTACGATGTCACCAGGGAACCCTGTTCGATTTGTTACTCATAGAGATATCAGTTCAGAAGACATCGCTACTTTCCTAACAAAGTTGGAAAATGCGCTTTAACTCTTTTAACGAGATTAGCCTCTACCGTAATTAAGACTAAAGCTTCCCGTAAGAAGCTTTAGTCTTTCAAAAAATGCATTCAACAATTCCACAGCAAATAATCTTCTCGACACAGATCAGTTTTCTAATAAGCACACTAAATTGACTGGAACAGAACGCGATCTCGTTTTGGCCTATGTGCATACCTTCTAAGAATCATCCCCCATATTTCAGCATTCTGTTATCGCTTAAGTTTGACTTGCATTAGTGACGTAGAACATTGAATGGCCGCTAAAGGTAAATAATTCAGTGCCAAAAGTTTATTTTTTACTCAACACATATGCGGTAATTAAAAACAGATCACATCATTCCTGAATATTTTTCTGTAAACATCTAATTTTAATTGATAAATTTCCACCAGCCTAGGTATTTACTCTCCGTTAATAAAAATCTTAATTACTACATTAATCGGCTTTGTTGCGTAATTCAATGGAACTAAATCAAGAACCTACGATCTGATCAGCTACCTCCACTCTATCTCGTAGTCCTATGCCTAAGCCTCGTTATAAAACAACCAACTGGAAGCAATACAACCGATCACTCATTAACCGTGGTTCTCTGACTTTTTGGATTGATGAAGAAGCAATAAGCGGATGGGCGCAAAGCAAACAGAATAAGCGCGGTAGGCCGCGTCGGTTCAGTGATTTAGCTATCACGACAGCACTCATGGTCAAACGAGTTTTTTCTATGCCATTGAGAGCGCTGCAAGGATTTATCGACTCGATATTTAGGTTAGCCCATGTACCGTTAAGTTGTCCGCATTACACCTGCATCAGTCGTAGAGCCAAGCAAGTTGAGGTTTCATTTAAGACTAAAACGAGAGGAGCGATACAGCACCTAGCCATTGATGCTACTGGCCTTAAGGTTTATGGCGAAGGTGAATGGAAAGTCAAAAAACATGGGACGGATGGCAAGCGTAGAGTCTGGCGAAAGCTGCATATTGCAGTCGATACCAACACTCATGAGATCATTGCCGCCGAGCTAAGTTTATCGACGGTTACAGATGGAGAAGTACTCCCGAACTTACTGAAACAAACACGCCGAAGTATCCTTGAGGTGTCTGGTGATGGCGCTTACGACACGAGAGCGTGTCACGCTGCTATTAAGATTAAGGGAGCTATTGCGCTTATTCCCCCAAGAGAAGGGGCTGCCTTCTGGGAGCGTGGTCACCCTCGAAATTTCGCCGTGGGTTGCCAGAAATTATACGACTCAAATAAGTATTGGAAAGAGCGGTATGGATACCACAAACGTTCACTCTCAGAAACAGCGATGTATCGAGTTAAACAGTTGCTAGGAGGGAAACTGAGCTTAAGAAATTACAATGCCCAGGTGGGTGAAACTTACGCGATGATAAAAGCGTTGAACAAGCTTACTGGGTTAGGTATGCCTGAAACTTGTCGTATTGACTAAGAAACAAGCGAAACGGGTTGGCTCTATCTCTAAATTTAATTACGCAACAAAGCCACATTAATCTCGAAAATTAAATTATCAAATTCGAATTTCTTTAATAACGCGGAAATTTTATGATACCAAAAACAGTGTCCCAGCGAATAATTAAATGCAAATCATCATCGGTAGACCATAACCCTAAATTTATCAATTAAATAAAAATCCCTCGTCAACCAGAATCTTCAATCAAAAACACCTATCTAATTGAATGTAATATTATTATCGAATTCTTCAGCCTCTACTCCTTAAGTTAAAATCATACTAAAACTCATACTTCTCTTAAATAATAAACTTTTTTTACTACTTCACCATTTTTTAAAGCACATATAGTTTTCAAAGTTAAGCAACAAGTTACATTCAATCGTTGGGGGTGGAATTATGGTCAGAGTATTTAGGAGCCTTAATACCTTCACCGTATCCGTATTAATCTTTAGTCTATCGCTTTCATTCTACGCCAATGCTAATAGCTTAACGTTAGGAATTAGCGGTCAGATCAAAGATCGATGCGAAATAAACTTTTTTTCTGGCAACATTATGAATTTTACGGAACACCGTGATGTGCAATCGTTGCCTTTTAATATCTATTGTAACCGTCCGTTGGGTATAACGATCAACTCAAAATATGGAGGCTTAAAATATCAACATCAAGGGGTTGATATTATTGAGAGTTACAATTTGTCATTACAAATAGACGAAATTCGTCTTTATGAAAGTAGGCACAGCAGTCAACTTACTTCACCAGTAATGATAGACAGTTCTGGTGTTATTCCGTTCTCTCAACATGGGAGTCTTAGGGTAGCACTCGAAAATAGCTTGCGTTTCGCAGGTTATTATCAAGACGTTATTGAGATCGAAGTTTACCCTTCGATTCATAGCGTGACAAAGTGAAAACTCTGCAATGTATCTGCAGAACAACATACGCTCAGCAGTATTCGAGCCAATCATTTAAGATAAAGGAATTTCTAATGAAAAAGCTAACACTCTACGCAGCAACAGTCACAGCTATTTTTGGTGCTCAAGTCCAAGCCGCTCCTGGTGATGTCCAGTTAGTTGGATTTGTTTCACCTGTATGTGAGGTTACTGGTCTTTCAACGCAACTGATGGACTTTGGTAACGTATCTCAAATTCAAAACCTTTCTGTTAGTGGCCTTAACATGAAGTGTAATGACGTCGATGGTGCAACGGTGACACTGACAAGTGCTGAAGGTGGTCTAGAGTCAGACGATAGCGAAGACTACGCTCTTACATACGATGCGACATTTAATCCTTCAGGCTTAGCTCCGTTCACGCTTAATGCACCAGGGGGCCCAGGTCTAAACGACGTTTCAGTCAGTAATTCTTATGCCGGTTCTGGCGCATTAGCGACAGGTGTTACTGCATCCATTGATATTGTTACAACAGAAACCTCGCCGTGGGCAGGTGGTTACTCAGATACATTGACCGTAAATATCACCTCAAATTAGAGGTTAATAAGTCGGGGGCTATTATTTGGCCTCCGACTTAATCTCAGTCTCAACGACATAAGTTTAATTTGGAGCTCTTCGCTATGTATAAATGGATCATGCATAAATGGATCGTTCTTTTCCTATTGTCATTCACTTGTTTGTCCGCTCATGCGTTCAAAGTAGAACCGATGTCTATGGAAATGACACCGCTTGGCAAAAGAGCTCAAATGACCATGAGGGTTGAGAACTCATCTCAAGAACCACTCACGGTTGAGCTTTCTCCGGTCTACATGACAATGGACAATTATGGCAAAGAGACCACCACTCCTGCGGATGACGAGTTACTAGTGATTCCAGTGACCGCAATAATAGAACCTGGACGATCGCAATCCATTATGGTGCGGTATTTGGGCGATCCTTCAATCACAGAATCTAAAGCGTATCGCATTGCTGTTAAGCAAGTAAAAGTTCAAAGAGCGAGCAGTAATCAAGGGCAAGTAAGCCTTTTGCTACAGTTTAATACGCTTATCAACGTGCGACCTCAGAACACAACTTCCCAGCTAGAAATTAAAAGCATCGAGCAAAATGACAAAAAGAACAAATGGGTTCTTGAAGTACTTAACAGTGGTAATAGTTATGGTCGATTAACCAATACAACATGGAAGATATCTGATGGTAAAAATTCAACCTATTTAAAAGGCGTAGAAATCGCTAAACGTATTCCGGGTACTTTGGTCCTTCCCTACTCCACGCGTTTTTTTGAAATGCAGCCTCTTAAAAATTATGACGTAAACACCCTATCGATTGAAATAGAGCAGGATCAATAGTAATGAGACGTGATATTTGGGGAGCGCTCATTTCTTGCTTTCTGTGTGCACAAGCGTTTGGCATAACACTGTTTCCAACCGTCATCGAACTCAACACCGATCACCGGGCAGCATCTCAACTGGTTGTGACTAACAACTCAACACAAGCTCTCCCACTTGAAGCTAACGTTCGTCGTTTGAACTTCTTATCAGATGGCACGTTCGAGATATCTGATCTAGCGAGTGAAGAGATGTTTGTGTTTCCACCAGCCGCAATGTTAGCCCCCGGAGAACGTCAAGTATTCCGTATACAATGGTTGGGGAACAGAACACTCGAAACCTCTCAGAGTTATTTTATTCGTTTCAGTACCGTAAATATTGGCCAGAACAACGCGAGAATAGATAAACCCATCGGTTTAACCACCGGCATCAATTTACAAGTTCACTACAATGCGTTGTTGCACATTCACTCGTCCTCGTTAGCGCCTGACGTAAAATTACACATAGATGAACAAGGCAAATTAACACTCACTAATTCTGGGTCACGATTTACCTATACATCGTTACTTCATTTTGCGGGGCTCGAATCTCAGAGCCAAAAAGTACATGCGGCTTTAGGTGAGCAATTTATTCCACCACACTCCACTATTACTTTCCCTTCTTCTTTAAATTACTTACCAATGGGCACTTACCATGGGCATGAAAACTGAAACCTATCACAAGATGTGGCAAGTTTTGTATGTCTTGGGATTAGTACTTTTTTATTGTGCCGCCTTAAGCCCTGCAGCTTGGGGCCAGGAAATGGTTTTGAATCCAACAGGGCGAGATATTCAACTTACCTCTTTGCTAAGGATAAGTGACACCATACTGGGGGAAGCGGACATTATCATTACCGCAAACAACGAGATCTTGTTACCCAAGGAAAGTACGCTTTCTCTCCTTTCTTCCGTCGTAACTCATGAAGGTATTGGGAAACTCAATGACACGACAGACGATGAGATGCTGTCTCAGCATCATTTTGAGAGCGTAGGATTAAATCTGAGTTTCGATTTCTCGTCATTAGAATGCATCGTGACGGTACCACCTGAATTTAGCTTAACCCAACAACTGTCTATGAACGGGGCAGATGATTTTTATAACTATGCCGAACCAAGTTTATTAAGTGGATACGTTAACTTTGCCCTTTCCGCCAATGAGACCCAATTTGTGGATCAGAATTCGTCAAGGCAAGATCTCTATCGCGGTCAATTCGATTCCGCACTTAACATTGGTTTTCTAAACTTTGAGTACGAATCCTATTTAGAAAACAGCTCATCACAAGATTCGCGATACGTAAGAGAAGGATCTCGTCTTAATATTGACTTTGCAGAACAAGGCACACGACTTGTCCTCGGCGATATGTACAACAGTGGTCAATCTTTTCAGGACAGTACCGACATACTTGGTATTGGGTTAACGCGAGATTTCACACTCATTCCAACCAGAAATGCGCGACCACGAGCCAATCAATCATTCACCCTTCAAAGGGCTTCAAATGTCGATGTCTATATAGATGGGATCGCAGTCCAACGATTAACCCTCGGCGCTGGTAGCTATAACCTTAGTGATATCCCCCTGGCGCAAGGTAGCAATGATATTGTACTCGTCATCACCGACCGCTCCGGGAATGAAGAACGTATCGAGTTTTCTATTGCAACCGGTAACGACTTGCTCAATAGCGGTGAGTTTGAATATAGCATCATGTATGGAGCGCCTTCTGAATTACAAAATGGACAACTAGAGTACCTAACCGACGAGCGTATTTTCCATGGTTATATTGATGTGGGTATTAGCCCTTGGTTAACGTTGGGTACGAACTTTCAAACCCGTGAAGATCTTTATCAATATGGTGCCACCGCGTTACTCGCTTCTATATGGGGCGTCACTGAACTCACTGCCTCTCGTAGCGAACACCCTACATTTGGAATTGGCGACGCTTACAAATTTGCATTCGATGCGGAGTTTTCCAATACCAACACTCTGTCCCCACAACTGAGTTTTAGTTATGAATATCTGGCCAACAATTTTACTGGGGTCTCAGGGTTTGATACTTCCGATATCGATATCAACTTAACCACTCATTATGTGTCTGCATTCAGCTCCATTTACCTTGGTCAGTCTTTACGTGCCGCCATGACCCTCAATTACCGATCAGGAATAGACAAAGAGAACGATTATTGGCTGATTAGCCCGAGTTTATCGGACGGACTGTTTGATACTCCCGCTACCTGGAGTGCACGCGTTAACTATCGACATAACGCAAGCGAAGACGATGACATCAGCACGACTGTCACCATAAGTTGGCCTCTTAGTCGACAAACTCGTGTCGTCGGTCGATACACCACAGAACTCAATGAAGCCGCCTTAGATTACAGCTATCAGAATAATATTGGTAACACAGGAGGGGTGTCGGCGTTTGCGAGTGTTATTACTAACGAAGAGACGGATGCCGATATGGATGCCGGGATTAACTATACGGCAAACCGTTATGAATTGAATGCGACCCACGCTTCGCGGCTTGAAGAGATTAGTGGTGAAACACGAAACCACAGTACCGACGTAACTATTAGTAGTTCACTTGCTTTTGCAGGCTCATCTGTGGCAGTCGGCAGACCAGTACGCGAAGCATTTGCGATTGTCACCAAACATAAGAGTCTTAAAGAGAATGACGTCGCTATCGATCCCACAAAAGACGGTAAGCACGCACGCGTTTATCTTAAAGTAGATGCAAGTGCTTTGGTCCCAGACCTTGTTGCTTACAATGGCCAAGTAATCAGTTACGAGGTCTATAACTTGCCGCCAGGGTATGACTTAGGTGACGGCGCTTTTTGGATTAAGCCGGGTTATAAACGAGGCTACCAACTCCAGATTGGATCTGACGCTGTATTAACCGTTATTGGCAAGCTATTCGATCGTCAAAGTAACAACCCTATTTCACTTGTCGCTGGTGTAGCACATTACCTTGGTGAGGCAAAACAGTTGCCAATTGACTTCTTTACCAATCGTAACGGTATATTCGCTATCTCAGGTTTAAAGCCGGGGAAATATCAATTGGTACTAGACACTAAAGAACAAGAGTCAGTCATCATTTCCCTCAGTGAACGCAGTGACAATTTGATAAGACTAGGAGATGTATATGTTGAATAAACAAGTACTTTTGGGATCCTTGTTCCTTATCGCCATAAACCATCTGCCTTATGCGTTTGCGTGTGAAGTTAATGCGTTGACTATTCAACCCGTCTCATCTAAATCGCAATATGATGTTTTCAGCGCAGGCACATTCGCAACAATTAACACTTACCGAATAGATGCGAACATAATTGGCGAACCATGCGAGTTAAGCTTAATTTTGCAGCTTAACGATACCAGTCGCTCGTTAAAAGGGTCGAATCAAGACAAACTCAACTTTGAGTGGTCAGGGCAGATTGGCATGCCGGTAGCTAATCAATGGCACTTATCGTTAACCGATAGCCACCCTTCGGCAACGATACAAATGCGATTTCCGAGCAAGCAATGGTTAGCGTCAGGAACCTATCGAGGGCTTTTAGAAGTCTCGCCTTCTTATACCTCTGATAGTAAACAAGTAGAAATTAGCCCTAGCTCCATCCCGGTATCGGTTAACGTTCCGCCTGCTGCGAAAATTCATTTTTATGGATTAACCCAACAACATTATGACCTTGATCTAGGGACATTATATTCAAACAAGATTATTCGCTCTGCACCTAACCTATGGGTTCAAAGCAATACAGCTTATACCATCGTATTCGAATCATCCCATCAAGGAATGCTACGTCATGAATCTAATGAGACTAAGTGGGATATTCCATACCAACTTTCCCTCGATAGCGACAGAATAAACCTTGAGCAACTGGATGCGAGAATTCAACGTCTTTCCGCAACGATTGGTCAACCTATACCTTTGGATTTTGTCATTGGTGAAACAGAGAACAAACCAGGAGGGAAATATGACGATATATTACAAATTTCTATTGAACCTCGACTTTCACAGCAACCATAATTATGCAATTAGGCTTTGTTGCGTAATTAAATTTAGAGATAGAGCCAACCCGTTTCGCTTGTTTCTTAGTCAATACGACAAGTTTCAGGCATACCTAACCCAGTAAGCTTGTTCAACGCTTTTATCATCGCGTAAGTTTCACCCACCTGGGCATTGTAATTTCTTAAGCTCAGTTTCCCTCCTAGCAACTGTTTAACTCGATACATCGCTGTTTCTGAGAGTGAACGTTTGTGGTATCCATACCGCTCTTTCCAATACTTATTTGAGTCGTATAATTTCTGGCAACCCACGGCGAAATTTCGAGGGTGACCACGCTCCCAGAAGGCAGCCCCTTCTCTTGGGGGAATAAGCGCAATAGCTCCCTTAATCTTAATAGCAGCGTGACACGCTCTCGTGTCGTAAGCGCCATCACCAGACACCTCAAGGATACTTCGGCGTGTTTGTTTCAGTAAGTTCGGGAGTACTTCTCCATCTGTAACCGTCGATAAACTTAGCTCGGCGGCAATGATCTCATGAGTGTTGGTATCGACTGCAATATGCAGCTTTCGCCAGACTCTACGCTTGCCATCCGTCCCATGTTTTTTGACTTTCCATTCACCTTCGCCATAAACCTTAAGGCCAGTAGCATCAATGGCTAGGTGCTGTATCGCTCCTCTCGTTTTAGTCTTAAATGAAACCTCAACTTGCTTGGCTCTACGACTGATGCAGGTGTAATGCGGACAACTTAACGGTACATGGGCTAACCTAAATATCGAGTCGATAAATCCTTGCAGCGCTCTCAATGGCATAGAAAAAACTCGTTTGACCATGAGTGCTGTCGTGATAGCTAAATCACTGAACCGACGCGGCCTACCGCGCTTATTCTGTTTGCTTTGCGCCCATCCGCTTATTGCTTCTTCATCAATCCAAAAAGTCAGAGAACCACGGTTAATGAGTGATCGGTTGTATTGCTTCCAGTTGGTTGTTTTATAACGAGGCTTAGGCATAGGACTACGAGATAGAGTGGAGGTAGCTGATCAGATCGTAGGTTCTTGATTTAGTTCCATTGAATTACGCAACAAAGCCATGCAATTATGTAAAAATTAAGCCGCAGAGCTCAATTTTATAAAACACAACGTCATAGAATCAAAACTTGATTTACCAGGCTCGGGATAAGTTATGCATAGAAATAATTTAAAGCACATGCTCCTAATTGGTGACAACGGTATTAACAACCAGTTTATTCAGCGCGAAATAGAAAAATACAGTGATTTTTCTTTTAGCAGAGAATGTATGACAAGCATTGGCCGCTCGAGTAACCGTAAGACTTTCGATGTCATCCTTATTAGCTACTTACTATTAGCAAATATCGAAGATATCAACATCATTTTATCAAAAATAGAATCAAATAAATGGGTAGTCTACGATGTTCCTGCTGACATTACCGGACAGAGTATTACCGTAATGCAATTATTCAACTTGTTTAATATAAAAGGAATCATCTATCAGGACGCCCCTGTTGATCACCTTACCCGTTGTTTAAAAACAGTGTGTGACGACGATTTGTGGTTACCGAGAAAATTAATGTCACATATTCTATCTAATAGACACGATTACACTTTCAAGTCGAAAGTAATACTATCTAGCCTTACGAAAAGAGAGGTTCAAATATTCAAGCGCGTGATTAGAGGAGATTCAAATTTAGAAATTTCAAACGAACTATTTATTTCAGAAAGTACGGTAAAAACGCACGTATACAATATATATAAAAAAATAAATGTAACAAACCGCAAAGAAGCGATAAGAAAAGCATATTTTATCAATAGTTTAGAGACTATTATACAACCTGATATGAAGCTCAAAGTATAACCACAATACAAAGAGAATAGTAAATTGCAGTTACCAACAAGCACGATGACAGTTGACGAAAGTCCCCTTTCAAAGCTTGGTCAAAGTCCCACCATTAACAAGTTTCTGCTCTGAGAACCAACAACTGCGCATCATAAAAATTTAAGCCTCACGACACGTTTCGGCTCTATGACTCACAGCTTTTCAAAAAGCTTAGCTGCTCCGATTTGCACACGACTTTCCTAACAAAGCTGTAAAAATCCACTCTAAACCATATGTAATTGCTCATCTAGAGCAAATAGAACTTGAGCTTCCCCTTAAGGTAAGCTTTATAATCATGTTTTTATCGGAGTAAAAACGTGCATTACCCAACCTTCGCTCTAATATCATTAGCTATTTCCTCTAGCCTTCATGCCTCTGATTTTGGCGACCCTGAACTAGGTAAAGTGAAATCACAAAGCTGCGTTTTTTGTCATAACCCCACCAGCTCATCGACGGATAACTCCTACCCCAAGCTTTCTGGTCAAGATCCAACCTATCTATTTAACACAATGAAAGCGTATCAAAACGGAGATAGACAAGGTGACTACGCGGATATGATGCGAGCACAATTGAGCAAGCTTAACGATCAAGATTTGAGAGATATAGCGGCTTTTTACGCTTCACAAGATTAGCAGCTCCCACCTTCATTAGGTCGATCATCAGCTAAATAAACATCACCAAGTCGCCTATACTTCAAGCAAACTCACTGAGCTCATTGAGGGTCGGGATAGATATACCTTTACACGTATCATCCAACCCTTACAATGTGCAGCAAATATATTTATCAAGGTTTATCTCTATGTCTATTCAATGGTTTCCGGGTCACATGCATAAAGCCCGCAAAGAAATCGAAGAAGTTATCCCACAAGTTGATGTGATCATCGAAGTACTGGACGCTCGTATCCCGTTCAGTAGTGAAAACCCAATGATCTCCTCACTGCGCGGCGATAAGCCTTGTGTAAAAGTGTTGAACAAGCGTGACCTTGCAGATCCTGAACTGACTCAGCGTTGGATTGAGCACTTCGAGAAAGAGCAAGGCGTTAAAGCGATTGCGATTACGACTAGCATAAAAGAAGAAGTTAACCACGTTATGGAGCTAGTACGTAAACTGGCACCGCACCGTGAACAGATGGGCAAGAACATTCGTACAATGATCATGGGCATCCCGAACGTGGGTAAATCGACCATCATCAACTGCTTGGCAGGACGTACGATTGCGGTTACTGGTAACCAACCTGCGGTAACTCGTCGTCAACAACGTATCAATCTTCAGAATGGCGTGATCCTTTCTGATACACCTGGAATCCTTTGGCCTAAAGTAGAAAACCCACACAGTGGCTTCCGCTTGGCTGCAACAGGTGCTGTAAAAGATACAGCAATGGAATACGATGAAGTGGCATTCTACACAGTAGAATACCTAGCAAAGCAGTACCCTAACCTTTTGCAAGAACGTTACCAAATTGAAGAACTGCCAGAGTCTGACATCGAATTGATGGAAGCGATTGGTCGTAAGCGTGGTGCACTTCGTGCCGGTGGACATATCGACATTCACAAATGTTCAGAAATCCTGCTTCACGAATTGCGTAATGGCACTTTAGGTAAGGTAACGCTTGAGTTGCCAGAAATGATCACACAAGAGCTGATCGAAGTTGAAGAAGCGGCTGCGCTGAAAGCGGAACAACAGATTAAGAAAAAAGAAGAGCGTCGTAAGCGTTACTTGAAGAACAAGCGTTAATCGCGATTAGTTTTTATAATCTGCTTTAGTTTTTATTTACCACTCTTACACCTACCTCTAGATATTCACGTTCTATCGATAATAGAGCGTGAATATTGCCTGCTACCGTTTGTTGATCTAGCTAACATACTGACAAATCTATAGAAACGGTCGTTTACAATCCCAAACACTGTGACATACTACGCAAATTATTGTGTATCAATCTCGGCTAATTTCTCAATGCGCTCTTATTCTGGGTTCAAGAATCAAAGATTTAAAACCTATTTCGATAATGAAATTTATTTGCCGTACATAAATTTCATCTACATCCCGATCTCAATATTCTGTGCATTCATCATCACTGACTACATCCACTTTGGTAGTGAGAGCCTTACACCTATCATTTTCCGAGTCATACTTTTTGTATTGATGGTGACAGCTGCCAGATATTGCATCACCAGCAAACCCAACGTTTTAGAACCCGTAGAAAGTACCTTCCTTGTAATTAGCGCGCTTTTTTTGGTCTATGTCGGTCGACTTGCGATTGAGTTAAACAACTTCGATTACCAAGGTGGCGTCATTCTCGTCATGATCTACATTGGTACGTTTTCACGACTGTCAGCCAAATACAGTATCTCTACGCTGTCGTTTATCTTTTTGGCTTATCTCATCGGCCTCGCACCATTGCTTTATGAAGCAGAGCCAAAGAATGAAATAGAAACAATTTCCGTTTATATCTCGGCTTATATCCTAATCTCGGCGGCGTGTATAAGACGTGACTTGGAAGTACACAAACGTTTCGCTCAATCCGAGCAACTGCGCAAACAAGCGATTCAGCTTCGCAAGCAATCTAAGATGTTTGAGGCCCTTTCCTATCAAGACGCGCTAACGGGTTGCTACAACCGCCTTTATCTTCATCAGGTGATAGAACCGAGCATAGACCGTCAACTATCCATTACATCGATCATGATAGATATTGATCATTTCAAATCGATTAACGACACCTACGGCCATCAAATGGGCGACATGGTGATTAAAGAACTGGCCGATGAGATTCAAAAACGACTACCGACCAGCAGTAACTGCTTTCGATACGGCGGTGAAGAGTTTTTGGTGATGGTCCAAGGAGAAACCGAGGCTTCAATTGAATCGCTAGTTAATTCCCTTTTAGAATCCCCAGCTCGTCTTAGATTAGAAGTAACGATTTCAATCGGTGTAAAACATGCACCTCAGGCCCTTGGTTCTGTCGAGCAGCTTATCGACGACGCCGACCAAGCACTCTACATTTCGAAGAAAGGCGGTAGGAATAAGATCACATGGTGTGATTAGTCGGCCAATATTTCACGCTGCTTCGAGAATCATTAAAACGATCACAGATCCAATTAAAAAAGCCCCGAGCAACTTAATGCTCGGGGCTTTTGTCTTTGTTCTTCTGCTTTAAATTAGCTTAGTTAAGAACCTGTTACTCAGCAAAGAAACAGTACTCACATGAATCGACTAAGAATACACGACGCTTGCTGTTTTCTGTTCAAGTTCAACGGGAGAGTTCCAAGAAATCACTTTCTCGTTCACTTGGCTGCCGCATGGCGCGTTCCAAACTTGCTCGAGTTCTTCTTTGCCGCCAATCGCTTCATAAAAAGCTATCGCTTGGTGGTTCTCAGACATCACCTCTAGGTAGAGCCCTGAGTCCGAATAGTATTGTTGCAACCACTTCGATAGTTCAGACAACAGACGCTTGCCTACACCTCGACCACGATAATTATTGTCTACGTGTAACGCATCAATGAACGTGCCACGTTCAAAGTTGTGATTACCGAACGCGCAGACGAAACCAACCAGTAAACCGCCTTCTTCAAGCAATAAAACATGTTGGTTGAAAGGAGGATTAATCAAACGAGTCTGCCAAATAACAGATCTGTCCTCCAAAACATCATTTTCTAAGTAATCATCAGCAAGAATGCCACGGTAATATAGCTTCCAGCTATCCGCGTGTAATTGGGCAATCCGCTCATAATCTTTATATTCAGCTACCTTAATTTCCATTTATTAGCCCTTAGTACTTCCATTTATGACTTGCTACTACATTTCACACTACCTTTATACAATATTTAAGCAAAACATACTAATACACGTTTACACTTTCAATATTGACTTACACGTGTACGCTGATATTCTAGCGCACAGATGTAAGCCCAATTGGAAATTTGCTAATGAATAGTGCCGACAAACAATCTACAAAAAAGCCGCCATTAATCTGGCTCAATATTTTTGTGTTCTCTTTTAGTATGCTGCTTGCTGTTGTAGCAGCTCCCGTTTATGGCTACTTTTTTGGCTATGGCATGGAGCACTGGATATGGCTAGCAATCTGCTTTACGTTCTGTAACCTTTCAATCACGACGGGTTATCACCGCTTATGGTCACACAAAGCGTTTGAAGCGCATTCAAGCCTAAGATTCCTGTTTGCTTTAGGTGGCGCATTTGCCCTGCAGAACAGCGCGCTACACTGGTCTTCTGACCACCGTGTTCACCACAAGCATGTCGATAACAACGACAAAGACCCATACTCTGCAAAACGTGGGTTTTGGTACTCACACATTGGCTGGATGATTCGTAATTACAGCACTTCAATGTACGAAAACTACGAAAACTGCCGTGACCTTAAAAAAGATAAGATTGTTATGTGGCAGCACAAGCACTATGTTCTGTTAGCATTACTAATGAATTTCGGTGTTCCTATCGCTTTAGGTATTATTTACGGTGATGTACTTGGCATGTTGTTAATCGTAGGCGCGGTTCGTTTGGTACTTAACCACCACACAACATTCTTCATTAACTCTCTTGCTCATATCTGGGGTAGTCAACCTTTTACCGATAAAAACACGGCCCGTGATAACGGTGTGTTAGCGGTTTTAACTTTTGGTGAAGGCTACCATAACTTCCACCACATCTTTGAGAACGACTACCGTAACGGCATCTACTGGTGGCAATACGATCCAACAAAGTGGTTGATCAAGAGCGCTTCATTGATGGGACTGGCAAGTAAGCTTAAGAAAACCCCTCAAGCTCGTATTGAGAAAGCTGAAGCGTCAATGTTACTTAAACGCACCCAGCAAAAAATCATGCATCGTGCCGACAAGCAACAAATCGCGGAGAAGCTTCAACAAGAGTTTGATGCTCTAGTATCGAACATGAACGAGTATTACGAAGTTAAAAAGCAGCTACTTGAAAGCAAGCGCGAAGACGTCGTGAAGAAATACGAACACTCAGTTCTTAAGGTTCGTTATCAGCAAATCAAGATGAACTTTGAACAGCAGAAGAAAAATTGGGCAATGACGGTTGAGCAATACGCTTAAGGTAAAACAGTACGCTTAACACCCCAGTAACAACACCGTTTGATTCTTATTCAAAAGCCCTCATATTTGAAGTGACCCCGTAAAGTTGGACATTTCTGTTAAGCGGCTTTCAAGGCCTGAGTTCGATATTCTATCGGAGTCAGGCCTTTTAGTTTCACTTTTATACGTTTGGTATTGTAGTACTCGATGTATTCTTTAATCTGCTCTATCAGAGCATCTGCATCTTCAAAGCTTTGGTTGTGATACATCTCGGTTTTGAGTAAAGCAAAAAAGTTTTCAGCAACAGCATTATCCAAGCAGTTACCTTTTCTCGACATGCTTTGCGTTAACCCACTCTCCGCTACCTTTTTCTGATACTGTCGATGGCGATATTGCCAACCTTGATCGCTATGTATAATTGGCTTTGAGTTGGGTTTAAGCGTTGATATAGCTTCCGTCAGCATATCTGTGACAAGCGGCAAGCAGGCATTTTTGGCCACTCTATAAGCAACCACCTCCTGAGTAAACAAGTCGACAACGGGAGATAAGTATACTTTCTGCTCTTTGACTTTGAACTCCGTGACATCAGTTACCCACTTTTCATCGGGTTGAGTCGCACTAAAATCTCTTTCAAGAACGTTGGGAGCAGCTTTTCCTGACTCTCCTCGGTATGAACGATACTTTTTAATCCTGACCGTCGATTTAAGGTTGAGCTGAGCCATAAGCCTTTGAACCGTTTTGTGATTAAGCACGAACCCCTGATTCTTTAGTTCCAAGTGAATACGGCGGTAGCCGTATCGCCCCTTATGTTCATGATAAATTGACTTTATCAACCGCAGCTCACGTTCGTAGCTATTTTGGCGCTTGCTCGTTTGAGCCTGATAATAAAAGACACTTTTTGCCAACTGTAGAGTGTGCAGTAAGTGCTTTAATGGGTACTTGCCTTTAAGAGTTAGAGCTATGACCGCTTTTTCTTTGTTCGACGGTTTTTTTTCTGCTCCAACTCTTCCAACTTTTTTAGAACGGCATTCTCGGTTCGTAAGTAGACCAACTCCTCTTTTAGCTCCTCAAGTGTCATTTCATTATCAGGCTTAGTGGTACGTTGAGGTTGCTGTTTCATTGAGGGTCTTCCTTTCTGGCGCATTTCGAGCCCCTTGATACCGAGCTCATTAAATCGTTTAAGCCAGACAGAGAGTATTCCAGGGGATGAGAGGTTTAATACAGCGCTAGTGTGCGTGAGAGACCATTCATTCGTCCACATTAAATTCAATGCTTTTCGTTTTGTTTGAGCAGTCGCGGCATGATTAGTTGGTAAAAATGAATCAGTACCATGGATGGCAAAGACTTGAGCCCAATACCGTATCTGCCTTGAAGAAATTGAATATTGTTTTGCTAAGTAGAGAGATGACGTGCCATCTAAGTATTGCTTAGCAATGATACATTTTAGCTCTCGGCTATATTTGGACATAAAAAGACCCCCAATAATTGGTGTCCAACTATTGGGGGTCAGTTCAATTGCTATGAGGGCTTTTTAAATTCAAAGCTCTAATTAAATCCATGAATTTTAAGTCTTTATTCTAATAAAAGACACTAGTTCCAAATGTCACACTTTCAATGCAACAACATGTCACTTTGGATCCTTACCTGTGACAGTTATCACTTACAGAATGATATCCATCTCATAACATGCGCGTCCCAAATTTCTTTCAGCAAATAGCGGACCCACTTTATGAAATTGTTAAAAACATCTATCGCTTTCGCCATCTCTTCTGCACTTTTGATCGGGTGCAGCAGTGACACAGATTACGTTCAACCTGAAGAAGTAAAGATCGCGACTTACAACTTGTCTTTTGATCGTGCCACCTTCCAAGACCTTGTAACGGAAATGCAGATTGAACCAAGCGCTCAAACAAAATTAGTGACCGACTATTTGGATAACACGATTGATGACGCTGACAAAGAAACAGCAGCGAAAGTTATTCAAATCCGCAACGTCGCAGCCGTGATTCAAAAGAATCGTCCTGATGTGCTAATGATGGCTGAGTTTAACAACGACGGGACAGGTACTGATAAGTCAGCGCTAGAAGGTTTTCAAAAGAACTACCTTTCTGTTGCTCAAAGTATTGAAGGCGCAGGTGGCGACGCGAACCTTGAGCCAATTTCTTACCCATATTTTGAAAGCTACTCTACCAATACAGGTTTACTAAACGAATTTGGTTTTGATTTAGATAATGATGGTAACGCTGGAACACTGCCCGGAGATGCATGGGGCTTCGGTTTCTACCATGGTCAATACGCGTTTGCTCTAATGTCTAAGTATGAGATAGACACTGCCAACACGCGTACATTCCAAGAGTTCAAATGGAAAGATCTTGAAGGTGCAACTATTCCAACAATCACTGTTTGTGATGGGTCAAATACGATCCCTGCAGGCATGAACTGCGGCGATGAATGGTATTCAGCTGAAGAATGGGAAGAAGTTCGTTTATCTTCAAAGAACCACGTTGATGCACCAATCCTAATCCCTACCAAAGATGGTACAGAAACTGTTCACTTATTGATGTCACACCCCACTCCACCCGCTTTCGATGTAGGTAAGAACATTGAACAAAACGCAGCAGAAGTAGACTTCTGGCACCAATACATCCAAAACAAGTCATTCATCTATGACGACTCAGGAAAAACTGGCGGCTTAGAGCAAGGTAAACACTTTGTCATGATGGGCGATCAAAACCTAGACCCAGTCGATGGCGATGGTATTAGTTCTGTAATGCAGGACTTGCACAATGATGCATTAGTTAACCAAGATGTCACCAATGGCAGCTTGTATCCAACAAGTTATGGTGCTGCTGAACATGCGGTAGATGAATCATCGTCTCACCCGCAGCCAAACCGTATCACTTCGACATTTGGACTTGCTGTAGATTACGCACTTCCGTCCGCTTCATTAAACATTGTTGAATCTGGTGTTTATTGGTCAGCTTCGTACGAAGAAGGACGCAAGCTATTCAATGACTCACGAATTGGTGATTTTGGTAACGGCAAGGACGTATCCTCTGATCACCGAATGATCTGGGTAAAGGCTGATTTCAGTAACTAACCCATTAAATTGAGACCCAAGAGGCCCTCATATTGCTATGAGGGCTTTTTTAATAAGCTTAACCGCTTGCCCTTGGCTTTATGCTCTCGAGTTTGAATTGTGGATGCCGAGAACCATAGTTATTGGATTTCAGAACTCTTTCTTGAGTCTAAATTTATACTTATATTACTTGAACTTATCGAGTTTAAAGCCGAGGAATTGAAAATGAGCAAACTGACTATTATTGCAACGATTGTCTCTAAAGAAGACAAAACTGAGCTTGTAAAAGCTGAGATGATTAAATTGATCGATAAAACCCGTGTTGAAGACGGCTGTATTAACTACGATCTGCACCAAGATAACAGTAACCCTGCTCACTTCGTTTTTCATGAGAACTGGGAGTCTGAAGCTCATCTAGATAAACACTTAGCGAGCCAACACATCGCTGACTACATGGCTGCTACTGAAGGTTGTATTGAAACCTTTGTGCTTAATAAAATGACGCACATTGCCTAACCAGTCACTCAGTACTAATTCAATAAAAACCCTGCTCTGATCGCAGTGTTTGCCTTTTCTACAGGCTTATATTTGCTCATTCTAACAATGAAAAAACCCGCCAGAGTAGCGGGTATGGTCAATAATCATGACTGTCAAAGACAGATAGGTAGCAACCATCAATCCAATATTGAGTACCACTTTACAGTGGCACTCTGACACTTCTTTTGCTGATCGCTAGCACGGGGGCACTAGTTAAAAGCACGAGCCAAAATGCCATTCCCTTGATATTGGTAAACACTTGAATTACTGCTTACAAAGACCGACTCTCCCGGCTTAAGAGAAACTGTGCGTCCTTCTGAAGTGACGGTCGCCTCTCCTTCCACACAGAACAAGATCTCCGCGCTACGTAGATACTGTGACTTGCTCTCATCATTCGCAGATAAGATATCAAAGCCAAAGTCATCCACCAGAATCGGATAGCTCATCTTGCCCTCTTTCAATACAGGCTTAAGACGAATATCTTCTGGCTTAATCGGCTCAAAGATCGTGTTGTCGATAAGCTCAGGGACATCGATATATTTGGGTGTGAGACCTGCACGCAGCACATTGTCTGAGTTTGCCATGATCTCCAAGCCTGTGCCCTGAACATAAGCATGTGGGGTTTCTGCGAACAGGAACATCGCTTCACCCGGCGCCAATTCAACCGTGTTGAGCATCAATGGGGCAAACAAACCAATATCACCCGGATAGTGCTGTTTGAAATCAATGCTGTACTGCAAAGCTTCACGTCCCATCACCGTTTTTGCTGGTCGCACATGTGCAGCATAAAGCTCATTAAGCGCAGACGCTTTGCGGTCACCTTCAAGAGACATAATGGCGCTAAAGAAAGACTTTAGAGATTCACTGTCGGCATTGGCTTTTAGTACATTAAGTTCAATCGCTAACGAAGGAATATCCGCTTCTTCGAACAAAGCAATAATATCGTCGATTGGACGAAAGCCATTCATCGCTTTGTAAAAGGTCAACGCATAAACCAACTCAGGTTTATGATTTGGATCTTTGTAGTTACGATTAGACGCATTCAAAGGGATGCCAAGTGCATTCTCTCGCTCAAAACCTAATTCAGATTTTCGCTTATTCGGATGAACCTGAATCGACAACGGAGTTTCAGCGGCCAACACCTTAAACAGGAAAGGTAATTCACCAAAACGTGCCGCCGTGTACCCGCCTAAGACATCGATTTTGTTTTCATCAATCATGTGAGAAAGCGACTCACCGGTATCACCTACTTTTGAGCAACCATTAGGATGAGCACCCATCCAAATTTCTGCTTGCGGTTCTTGGTTTGGGTTCACGATACCAAACAGTTGGTTGATGGAGTCTTTGCTTCCCCATGCGTAGTTTTGAATAACGTTGTCGAGTTTAAATAGAGACATAATTACTTCTCATTAAAAATCTGGCTGCCAAGCTTGAGCGTGGCGGCGATATTACGGGCAGTACGAGTCAGGTTTTGATTCGCTTCTGATAAAACTTGGTCTAAAGACTGAGGTGAACGCACGGTTCCAAATAAGCTAGACATCGAGCCGTAGAGCTTTTCAACGTCTTGCCCCAAAGAGCCCGCAATTCCAATGGTTGGTATATTCAGCTTTTGAGCGCGCTGAGCGATACCGAAAGGTGTTTTACCTTGCAGGGTTTGGTTGTCCATCTGCCCCTCTCCGGTCACGACCAGTGAAGCACCTTCAAGAACCTTATCTGCATCCAAAGCATCTAATACCATCTCAATACCCGCTTTAATTTGGATATTGAATGCAAGACTTAACCCCAGAGGTGTGCCACCAGCAGCACCAAAACCAGCTGTGTCGCGATGATTAGTACCCGTATGTGTTTGAGCGATATCGGCAAAGTGACCGATCGCAGTATCAAGTTGCTCAACTTGAGCTTGTGAAGCCCCTTTTTGTGGACCAAACACGGCACTTGCCCCGCTTTCACCACACAATGGATTATTTACATCACATGCGACCACGAACGTCACTTCGTTGCATCTCGGGTGCAGTCCATCAAGATCGATGCTTGCTAATTGACTTAGTGCAGCACCGCCACCAGATAGCTCGTTGCCTTGCTTGTCTAATAGTTGGCCTCCCAACGCTTGTAAGATGCCAGCACCTGCGTCATTGGTGGCACTACCGCCCAGACCAATGATGATTTGTTCTACGCCTTTATCTAGCGCATCTTTGATCAGCAACCCTGTGCCGTAAGATGATGCTGTAAGAGGTGATCTTTCTTCTACGGTTAATCGATCTAAACCCGATGCTTGGGCAAACTCCACCAAGGCAGTGTTTACGCTTTTGCCATCAACCTGTTGTACAAGTGAAGCCCAATAAGCCGTACATTCGCGACCGATTGGATCCGTCGTGTGCAGCCGTTGCTTCTTACCATTGAGCGCCTCTAGCAACACGTCTACTGTGCCTTCTCCGCCATCAGCGAGTGGCATTTTCACAAACTCTGCATGAGGGAAAACGTCAGCAAATCCACGCTCAATACAAGACGCAACTTGATGAGCGTCGAGTGATTCTTTAAATGAATCAGGGGCAATTACAATTTTCATTGTCGTTCACCATTCCCGCCCACCAAGGTGAGCGGGTGATTGAAATTAGAATTTGATTTGGAATGTTTTTGCTTGGCAAGATGCGAGCTCGCCGAAGGTTTCAGTTGCCACATCACCTTCACGAACGCGCTCATCCATGCTTGCTTCTTTCCAGCTTGAAACCGCTTGAGTGAAAGAGATTGAATCCGATACTGAACCCGTTTCTGCCGGGTTGTAGACACGCATGATCAACGCATCTTCATCTTCCGCTTTCTTCAGCACACTTAATACCGCACCTGATTGTTGCTTAGACAGAAGGCTAAAACTCATAGGTAGGTTCTGCTCACCCACGTTTAGCTTCATCGCATTGTAAGGGATCTTGTTGTAGCATTCGATTTGAGTGACATTGTCACGTGCTTGCGCCATGATGTTCGCATCAATGTGGTTACCAGAGAAACCACACAGCGTGAATTCACACACTAACTTACCGCGTACTTGTGAATCTGGTGTCGGGATCTTGATGCCTGATGGACGGCCCGGACGAAGCAATAGCTCTTCTTTACCCAACACGCCGATACCACGGAATAGTGTCAGTGCGAAGGTATCTCGGTTTTCGTCACCTTTAGATGCAATCACTTCAAATTCACGTAGGCCATTCGACATGATCGCCATGCCCGCTTTGCCGTTTTCTAACGCTGCAAAGTTCATTAACTGATACACAGGAACTGGCGCTTCTTTCCACTTCTCTTCTTCCCAAACCGCCATAGCAGGGTCATTGGTTGGTCGAGTAATACAACCGAACTGGTTATCTGCAACCACAGTTTCAGAAACGAATGTCGTTGGTACTAGCACACGTACACGGTGGTCGTCGGCTTGATTGTCTAGCTCCATACGGACTTCAATTCGGCGAGAACCTTGCTTCAATACCACTTGGCATTGCGCTTCAACGAATCCGTTTTGACCCGTGCGTTCTTCACGCTCTGCAAGGTTTGCAGGTACGTTCATTCGGAAAGCGATGTTCGCTACCGATTGGAAGCCTTGGTGATCGATCGATGTTTCGACTGGAAATTCGTCTGAGTACAACAACCACTCTTGACGAGATGGAGAGTAATCGTACTCATCGCCGTCATCAGAACCGTCTTCTAAACGAAGGACTTGGTCGAATACTTGCTCTGTCTCTTTGTCGAAAATAGTCAGAGTACCGTTGTCGTTTACATTGATTCGGTAGTACTCGTTCTCTAGCAAGTAGTCTTTTTGTTCTGCAACTTTTACTGCGCCCTTCTCGTTACCTTGGATGTGTAACGTGGTGAAGCCCATTGCTGGCACAGTGCGTTTTATTTGAATATCAAACTCCATAAACGGGTCGTAGTTACCGTAGTGAACGATTTGACGGTCTACTTTGCCCGGGTCAATTTGGCGCTTGTCTTGGATGAAGTATTCAACAGGGTTTTCATTTTCATCAAAGATAGAGAACTCTTGTGCACGGATAGTGATCGTCGTGTTAACCACTTCTTCACGCTCGTATGGTGAGAGGTTGAACATCGCTAGTTTGTCGCAACCTTCGCGATCTGGCATGTGGTCAACAATCTTACGTTTGTAGAAATGAATCAGGTTGGTCGCCATGTCGTCCGCAAGGATGTAGCGGTTTAGGATCTCAGCGTGAACCTTGTCTGAACAGCAGCAGCCAATCGAGTCGTGAGCGTGGTTCTTCATGCTCTCTTTCCACATTTTTTCAATCAAACCGTGGTGGTACTCAAAGCCTAATGTCCAAGCGATAGACGCTAGCGGTTCTAAGATATTTACAATCTTGTTTTCGATTTCTGCGTGGATCAGTTTGATATCCATACGCGTAGAAGAGATCGTACGGTGAACACGCATGTATTTGCCGTCGTTGAATTCGCCTTTGATTGTGTCGAGTTGGTCGCGTGCTGCTTCTACTTTCTCGAACACTTCTTCGTAACGGCTCATTGAGAATTCACGATCTGGGTAGATTTCGCGAAGCTTGTCCATTACTTCAAAGATGTCTTTTTGAATCGGCATTTGGTCGTGGCCGTTCGGTAGCAAGATATCTTTAGTCACAGATGGCTTTTCTAGCACTGGGAAGTACTTATCTAAACGAGCACGCAAGCCCTCTTCGTCTTGTGGAAGGTATTTACCAATCGCGTAACCCAGCGGAAGCACTTGTGCCGTTACTTCACTGCCGTCGTTCGATTGCCATAAGAATTCTGTTTTGTTGGTGCCATGACGCTCTGAACAACCACGCCAGAACATTGCACGCGTGATGTCGAAGCCGTTGTAGATCATTGGCAGCTGTGAGCTCATGCTGAATGAATCTGGTAGATAACCAATCTTCATTGCATCACCAAACTTCATGCAGTCACGAATGCCATACATCATGTTACGTACAATCGACTCGCCAGAAACTTGCATTGTGTCGGTTTGAGAATACCAAGGGCCAATAATTAACTTGCCCGCTTCAACCAATGCTTTTACGCGCTCTGTGTTTTCTGGTTTGATTGCGAAGTAATCTTCTAGAACGGCGGTTTGACCATCTAGAACGTAGTATTTGTATTCTGGATCGCTCTCCAGACGGTTCATGATTTCTTCCATGTTGTTCACAAGAAGAATACGAGACTCTTCTGTTGTGAAATACCATTCACGATCCCAGTGCATGTGAGGAGTAATGTGTACGCGTGATGTAGTCATAATCATTTACCTAAATGTGTCGCTTCGAGTAAAACTAAAGTTCGAACCCAAATACGACTAAATTAAAGTTTTTCAAGGGTTTAAAATTGGCTGCCACTAAATTTAGGGTGCAGAAAACCACGCCCAGAATCTGTGTGAATAAAACCGTTAGGAGCACAGGTATTTAGGACAGCCAGTTGTTCGTTATTTTTTATATATTGATTTCGTAGTGAGTTAGGAGCTAACTCAAAATTCAGTTAGTTCTGTGTTGCAGTACTTGCTTCAAACTTACCCTTTTTTACAGCGTGACCACGCCACATCAGAAGAGTAATGGTTGAAATCACTGTGCCGACAATCGCAGCACCGAACCAGATTGCCGCAGCAGAGAATGCGCCCAAACCAGAATCGTGTAACAAGAAGATAGAGAAGATACCTGCGCCCGGAGTCGATAGACCAATACCTGCCGCACCAACCATCGCGCCTGTCACTACAGAGCCTAGTAGGAACGAACCGATTACACGGATTGGATCTTCAATCGCCATTGGGATTGCACCTTCAGTAATACCCGCTAGGCCAAGTAGCCAAGTTGATTTACCCGTTTCAATCTCGAAGTCTTTGAATAAGCGCGGAGCGATCATGGTTGAAGCCGTTACGGTGAACGCTGATACCATTTTCACTGAACCGAAGATTGCGTATGGGCCATAAACACCGTTTGCCATTGCACCTAAACAGAATGCGTAAGCGGCTTTGTTTACCGGACCACCCAAGTCGAATGATACAAACAGACCAAGAATCGCACCTAGAAGCAGAGCGTTAGTGCCTGACATACCGTTCAACCAATCCGTCAGACCTTGGTTTAGGAACGCAACAGGTTTACCGATAACAAACAGCATCAAGCTACCTGCCACCAAAGTACCAATCACCGGGTAAAGGTAGAAAGTAAGGAAACCGTTAAATGCAGGGCCTAAGCGAACATGCTCTTTCACCCAGCGCATCACGTAACCCGCAATCAAACCACCAACAACACCACCCAGGAAACCTGAACCGATGATGTTTGCTGCAATACCCGCGGCAAAACCAGGGCCAAGTGCGGGTTTGTCTGCTAATGAGTAAGCTGTGTAAGCTGCCAGTACCGGAACCATTAATGTACCCAGTAGGCCGCCACCTAGTTTGCGATACATCCATAGCCAAGAATCTTTTGTTGCGTAGAGCTCTTGCAGGTCAAAAATTTGCGCGATAAGAACAGCAACCGCAAGAACAGTACCACCAGCAACGATAAGAGGAACCGCGTAAGAAATACCTGAAAGCAGTGCTTGTTTGAGCTCTGTTTTCAGTGGCACTTTCTTAGGTTTATCATCAGTAGCAACTTTACGCTCTGCACCGTTACCTTTTTTCGACTCTTCAATTGCTTCGTTTAGAATGCGTTCACCGTGTTTAATCGGTTCTGCAACTGGCGTTTCTACACGAGGAATGCCGTTAAAGCGCTCAGATTCTTTAATCGCAACTTCAGCAGCAAATACACAAGCCACTGCATTGTTTAATTGCTCAGCCGTTAAGCGATCTTCAATACCGTTTGCGCCCTGTTTTTCAACATGCACGTTATAGCCAAGCTTTTTGCCCGCCTTTTCAAGATATTCTGCCGCCATATAGGTATGAGCAATGCCTGCAGGGCAAGCCGTCACACATACAATTGTTGGTGCATTTGTATCTAAGTTGTCTTGTTTTTCATCTTGTTGATTGTCGCCATCAAGAAGCGCAAAGATTTCTTCAGCCGTTGTCGCTTTTAATACCGCTTCGCGAACATCGTCGTCAACCAATGTAGTTGTCAATGCAGTGAGCAGATGCATGTGGGTAGAACCCGCTTCTGCATTTGGAATCGCAATTAGGAAGATTAGATTTACATCTTCGTCTTCATCCAAGCCTTTCCATTTCATGTCTTCTTTCAATGTTGCTACAGCGAAACCAGCTTCCTTAACCGCGTCAGTCTTGCCATGCGGTACTGCTAAGCCTTCACCAAGCGCTGTCGGGCCTTGCTCTTCACGAGCAAATACTGCATCAAGGTACTCTTGCTTGTTATGCAGTTTGCCTTGCTGATCCAGTTGGTCAGCAAGTGCGTAAATCGCTTCTTCTCGACTGCTAAACGTAGTTTGCAGATTTACGAGCGACTTATTCGTTAGAGTAGTAAGTTTCATAACCTTTGTCCCATAGTCACGGATTAGTACGACAGTCGTCCCTGTCGACGAGAAGAATAATACAACTTCAAGACATTTAATCCGTGATCACGATCTCACCAATACACATTTGTATTTAATTTGTATTTAAATCGTATTGGCAAATCCTTTAAGAAAGCTTGTTATGTATCGTTTAATTTGTATTATATGTACTACAAAACGCCGATACGACGCTCACACTAACCTTGAAAGCAAGGCTTATATAGAGCAAATTTACGTATTTAAGGTACAGGTTGTTAATCAAAGTCTAGTTGTCCTAGCGCACAAATGAGGCAAAAATGGCAAGACTCCCTATGTATCGCCAAATCGCCGATGCAATAAGAGAAAAGATCAGTTCTGGAGAATATAAAGTTGGAGAAGCACTCCCAACGGAAGCGCAATTGCGTGAAGTATTCTCGGTAAGTCGTGTAACGGTTAGGCAAGCGCTGAAACTACTGATCGAAAACGATGAGCTTGAAAGCGTTCAAGGTAGCGGTACTTACGTCAAAGAGAACAAGATCAATTACGACATCTACAAACAGTCGAGCTTTCAAGAAAAGTGGGCGCATTTAGATGTGGTTACACACAGTGAAGTTCTGGCCTTCGAAATGAAGCCGTGTTCTTTGGCGATGTCTGAACATTTAGATATCAAAGAAGGCGAATTGGTTTTCTACGTAAAACGTGTTCGTTTCATAGACAACAATCCAATCACGGTTGAAGAAACTTGGTTACCTGTTGCCCTATTCCCAGATCTCACCTATCAAGTGATGCAGACATCAAAGTACGACTTTATTGAAAACACCAAAGGCATGGTGATTGATCGAAGTGAGCAGGAATTGGTACCGATTCTTCCGCCTGAAGACGTTGCTAAACAGTTAGGTATTGACCCAGCTCAGCCTATCATTGAAAAACGTACTCGCGGTTACCTCGCCAATAACACGGTGTTTGAATACAGCCGTAACTACTTCACGTCTAACGATTACCGATTTACTTTGGTCGCAAGACGCCAGAGATAATGCTCATCAACGAGTTTCCATAATAGCAAAATGACCAACACAGAGAGCGCGTTGTTCTCTGTGTTTCTATGCTGTTATCTCAATCATAAACTCAACTTTCCTCCCCAAATATTCCTAAACCAATATCAAGTAACCTCACGAAAGATCATTCACATTCATTTAAATACTGTTCTCGTGCTTTGACCATAAACTAAGCGCCAAATTACAAGAACAACAGTCGACAGGAATGTAGATGAATACCAAACAACTTGAGGACGCTGTAAGTGAAGTAAGCTTATTCAATCAGCACCTCCACTTAATCCAATCCGTGCATACCATTCCGACCCCAAAAATGAATTGGGAGTCGATTGCGATGGAACCTGCGCCGACAATGCCAACGGTTCGATTCGATCATAAAGTCAAAGCCATGGAAGCTCTCGATGAGTACAAACCTAACTGGCTAGATATGCTGCTGGGCAACAAGTCGAAGTTGTACACCCTCACCAACAATATCGAGCGTGCCGCCGAGCAAGACATCGAGCAATACAAGACAGAGTTTGTACATTGGGTTCAAAGCTACAGCTACTGGGCAAAGGGCAACCAATTATCGAAAGGTATATTAAACAACGATAGTGAAGCAAAACTATCAGCCCTTTCCGAAGCGCAACAGAACTCGATTAACGCCGCGGTAGTCGACACTAAGCTGATTAACCATAACTTCAATACCTATAAGAATGGTCACCTGCTAGAAATCAATATTCAGGTTAATAAGCACAACGTGATCCCTAAAGAAAAAAAGGTATTGTGCCAAGGCAAAGTGAAGCTTGAAACGATGTCTCTTTCTGAAAGTAATGCCTTATATCGAGAGTATGTCTGCAGCTGTATTCTTAAGTGCGCGCAAGATGCTTTCAATGTGTTACCCGAGACGAGCGTTGTGATCAATGTTGAACAGATTTCAGCTGATCAATCGAGCGAAACCATCGTTTCATGCCATGTCGAACAAGGGCTACTCGAGTTCTTGTTAATCGAAGACGATAAACCCTCTGAGATACTTGAATTCTTTGTCCACATTGAAGATTTCAATCCTCATCGAGGCAACGGATTCTCAGCGATAAAAACGATTTTTTCGCCTTTGCCTATGGCGTCATAACTCACGCGCATTTTCGATTCAATCATTGACGACTCTTCACGACTAGCCTTGCGTTCGTCGTGTCCAATCACCTTATATACCAAACCATTATGTCGACACACGCTATCCCACAAACAACGCGCCCATTAACCAACACAGTTTCATACACACGCTCCCTAGCAAAGCTGCCTCTATTTCTCATCGCGTTCTCTATGCCCATATTTGGAAAAGAGGCTGGAGAAGAGGTTGAAGAATTGGTACTCGAGGACGACGTCGTATTAAGCGAAGGTTCCGAGTTACAAGAAGAAGCTGAAGAATCCCCTTTTACGACCCTGACCAAGCTCGGGTTTATCTACTCGCAAAACACCAGCTCATCTTTGTCGATTAACTCTGGAATCTCTGTTGGATACAAAAAAGAGAACTGGGGCCAACGAGTTCAGTTTGATACCTACTATACCGATGCTGAAAACGATGAAGACGGCACCAATCGCTATACCACCAACTATGGCATCAGCTATGACTTAAACGAAGTCACCTATTTGGTTGCGACAACACGTTTTGAACACGACCACTTTGGTACTTATCGTAAGCAATTCATAACGGCTACAGGATTGGGTCGCCACTTTTATGATACTGAAAGAATCAAACTCCAAGGCTCTGCTGGTCCGGGTTACCGAATCAGTCAACGCCATTCCTCCGATGAAGAGTTCCCGAACAAAGAGAACTATGAGCTGATCGTCAATGCCAGTGTTGATGGCTCACTGACGCTCACAGAAACGTTTTCTATGGGGGCAACGGCTAACATGGCTTACGGTGAAGAGAACACCAATTACAACCTCAAAGGCTATCTAAAGAACATCTTGATGGGCAATTTGGCGCTGACTTTTGATACCGAATACATCTACAACACCACTGTCGCATCAGACCAAAGTAACGCCGAAATCTACAGCTCAATGAATCTAAACTACGATTTCTAAATAACGCTTCCCCCATCGAACATGCAAAAGGATTTGCGTGATCGTTTTAATTATCTTTTTAAGCTCATTCAAGCATGAACATTTCCCCATTGTTATTCCACCTTGTAAATCTCACATTTTCCGTACGGCAAACCATTTATCATTGCACTATTGGAACGCCGTACTTATAATGCCAGGAAAAATAATTACAACATCAACCATAAGTAATACAGATGTTTATTTCATTCTCTGTAATATTTGGTCAAAGGTAGATATGAAACAAAAAGGTTTTACACTCATTGAATTAGTTATCGTTATCGTGGTGCTAGGCGTAATTGCAGTTACCGCTGCGCCCAGGTTTCTTTCGTCACAAGATGATGCACGAGACGCTGGATTCGTTGCCGTTATCGCAGCTTTCGAGGATGGAATGGATCTGGCAATGTCAAAGCACAAAATCGAGGGTGAACCGGAGTCTATCGAGATCAATGGTGCAACGATTTCTTTTATGGAAATGCTAATCCCTCAAGAGTATCCAACGGCCAAGAATAGTTCTGACTGTGCAATGCTGTGGAATACCGTAATGACCGGTATTGAAAGCACCGATAATCAACAAGTGTTATCCGACGATATGGTGCTAGCAAAACATGAACGCAGTAACTCAACTGTGGACCTTCGCGGAACATGCATCTATTCGATGGGTGATCGCCGTGTCGAATACTTAAGTGGTGGCGGTAAACTTGAAGAGAGCTAATCCAAAGCCTCTAATCGTATAAGCTCCCACTCTCTTTAAACAGCGCTTGATGCCTTCATTCATGTGCTGTTTTCGTTTTTAGCCACCAGTATAAAGTCTTCTTACTCACCTTCCTTTCTTCTCGATTTTTTGCTGATTATATAGAAAACGTTAATTCTGTTTTGCCCAGCGCCCCGTTTATCTACAAACCTTGGTGTAATAGATTGGTTGCAGGCAAACAAAAGGAGCGAATACATTATGTTATCTAATCAACTAGAGCGCGCACGCGCCATCGATTTACCGACACGAGAAGCGATGCTTCAACGAGCTCCTTCTGTACAACAGTTTTGGGACAACAATAAGGGCTTATTCAGCGAGGCTTGGATAGAATGGGAAGCAAGTGCGGAAGGCAGCCAATTGGATTTCGACGATTCACTGTTAGATGCACGACTGCGTGAAGCTGTCAGAGAAGCTTGGCAAGATCCAACGAAAGAAATCGCGGTAAAAGAATTACTCGAAGAGATCTCTCCTGGGGTGTTTAAGTTTCAGTTCTTTGATGCTGAACGTCTCGCTGAGTTGCGTGATTACTTGGAAGCGGTCTCTAACGCTCAAATCCCGCTACGCCCACCATATGGCATAGTGCTTAACCGTGGTGGAGCAATGTTAGACAGCCGATCTGAAGGTTATTTAGCCGCGCCAAGTTTCCAAGCGTTTTACCGAGATTTACTCGACAGTTACATGCGCCCTATCGCTCGCTTATTGTTCCCTGAAATCATGGGTTACGATACGCAAACTTTTGGGTTCTCGATTCAGTATCAAGCGAACAAAGATACGTCTTTACGCCTGCATACTGATGCGTCTTCGGTCACGCTCAACATTAACGTAAATATGCCAGATGAAGAGTTTTCAGGCTCAGAACTTAACTTTTATGACCCTGCTACGGGTAAGATGAATGAAACGACATTCACGCCCGGTGTCGCTATGATTCATCGAGGAAACGTTGCCCATGCGGCGCTGCCGATAACAAGTGGTGAACGTTCGAACTTGGTATTGTGGTTGTATGGCGACCGTGGACAAATACCACACCACAACTCGGTACTAGAGCCTATAGATGCGCATCAACGCTGGACAGTACCAACAGTGGTACATGACAATTTTGCTCCGTTCTAGGCAATTGAGAGAGTAAAATACAAAACGCGCCAACCATGATTCATGGTTGGCGCGTTTTAGTTTTCACTTCAATTGACTGGTCAATCTACATGGCGAGTTATGCGGGTTTCGTTCTCAATCGAGTCAATATATCCATCTGTTTTAGATTCGCCATGCCAACGTAAGCCACTGGCACTAAGAACAGTGAGAAGAAGGTTCCGGCTGTCAAACCGCCGACTAATACCAAACCAATATTGATTCGACCTAAGGAACCCGGGCCATCCGCCAATGCCAATGGCAATGAACCGAGGATCATCGTCAGTGAGGTCATCAAGATTGGACGTAACCTTGAACGTGCACTGCTGATCGCAGCTTCTTTCGCACTCGCGCCAGATTTGCGTTTCTCGTTGGCAAACTCCACCAGCAAAATACCGTGCTTGGTCACGAGACCAACCAGTGTCAGCAATCCTATCTTCGAGTAAATATTCAGGCTTTGACCAAATACCGAAAGCGTCAATATCGCGCCCACAATACACAGTGGAACCGTCAGCAAGATGATCATCGGGTCGACAAAGCTTTCAAACTGCGCCGCCAAGATTAAGAAGATGAAAATCAACGCTAATACGAACAGCACTTGTGCGCCCGCGGTTGAATCAACTAGGTCTTTAACTATGCCATTAAACTCGTAGCTCTGAGCAGGTTTCAACAGGCTTGGTACCGTGTCATCAATGTATGCCTTCACGTCGCTCGCCGTATATCCGGGCATCAAGTCCGCGGTAATTTCAGCGCTGTCTTTACCCATGAATGTCTTGAAGTTAGATTCCGATGTCACTTGTTTGATGGATACAAACTGAGACAAAGGAAGCCTTTGACCCGACTGTGAATCCACATACAGCTTATCGAGCACCTTGAAATCACCAAGATCACTTCGGTTCACTTGAACTTGAATTGGGTATGTATAACCGTCGTCCGCTTGCAAATCTGCGGCTTTAACAGAACCAAGGAACGTCGATAACGCATTGGTTACGTTACCGTAATCAACACCAGACAATACAATCGCATTGCGGTCAATCGATAAGTCATAACGTAACTGGTCACGCAACATCGAGTTCTTAATGTTGGTCACGCCCTCGTAATCCTCAAGCGCCTTAACGACTTCGCTCGCAGTTTCAGACAGCACAGTGGTATCACGGTTAACCGTCGTCAGTTCAAGGATCATGTTGGTTGCGATGTTCAAGTTATCTGCTGAACGAACCTTGAAAGACATGCCGTAAGCAGAGACTGAACTTTGTGCCTTAGCGATAAATTCGTTTACCAATTCATCAGCTGACTGGTCACGTTCGCCCCATGGTTTCAATAGAACGTGATTGGTTGGTGTACCTTCAATGTAAGACAAGTTCGCTTCTACTGAGCTATCACCTTTGAACACACTGTTAAGTTGCTCGTTGTTATCTAGATGGTACTGACGACCAACACCTGTTGGGGGTGTAGAAGTCACCTCAACAAAACCGGTATCTTCGGTTGGAAGTAACACTTGAGGCATTTTCCAAACCGCTAAGGCCGATAAAGCGATCAGCACTAAAGCAATACCACTCATCAGTGCCTTACGATCAAACCATTTACCTAGCTCTTTGGTGTATAAATCCGATAACACATTGAGTTTCGCATCAACTTTTTGATACCACTTCGCCGGAGTTGATACTGGCTTCATTAAGTAAGCACTCATCATTGGTGAGAGCGTTAACGCCACAAATCCAGAAATGATCACAGCTGCTGCAAGCGTGAACGCGAACTGCCTGAATAGATCGGCGGTTAGGCCTGCCATCAAGCCAATTGGTAAGTAAACAACCGCCAAAGTCAGCGTCATCGCAATCACTGGAAAGACGATCTCTCGGCACCCTTTAATTGCAGCATTGAACGGCGTTTCACCCTCTTCGATATGACGGTAACAGTTTTCAGCCACAACAATCGCATCATCAACCACCAAACCAATGGCGAGAATGATAGCGAGAATCGTCAGTACGTTGATGCTAAACCCAAGTAAATGCATGACGGCAAATACGCCTATTACGCACACAGGAATGGTGATGATCGGAATTGAAGCAACTCGAAAAGAACCAAGGAACAGAACCACAACCGCTGAAACCAGAACAATCGCTTCAACTAAAGTCATGAAGCCTTCGTCAATTGCCGTTTTAATGAAATCAGCTTGGTTATAAACCATCTTCATCTCAATGCCTTCTGGCAACTGAGGCTGAATCACATCAATCTGTTTCTTAACTTTATTCGCAACGGTTACTGGGTTTTCACTTTTCAGTGGCAACACCTGAATCGACATCGCTAGATTGTCATCTACACGCAGAATACTTGGTGTAAGGCTCTCCTCACCCATTTTGACTTCAGCAATATCACCTATACGAATGATCTTGCCATTATCAACACGAACCACTAAGTCTCGTACATCATCAACGCTGGTTACTTGGTTGACTGGGTTGATGGAGAAATCTCGCACCTGGCCCTTGATGGTACCTGCGGTAAACGTTGCATTGTATGAGCTCAATGTTCCAACCACATCGGATGCACTCATATTGAGCGCCATCATGCGATCCGGTTGCAACCAAACACGCACCGCTTTCTCGCTGCCACCATACGGCCCCCAAATACCACCCACACCTTGGATGTGCTTAAATTGAGGCACGACTTGCTGGCTAATGTAGTCGTACATGTCTTGCTTAGACATCTTGCCAGTATTCACAAACGTGATGATGTTACTCGGCATACTGGTGTCAGAAGAATCATCCGTGACCGTTGGCTTATCCGTCATACTCGGTGGGAAATCACCAATCGCTTCGACGCTGCTGCGCAGGTTGTTCATCAAGCTGGTGTATTCGACGTCATTAATGTCATCTTCAAAGATGATTTTTAGATTACACGTGCCTTCCTGACAGTCCGTCGTCATGGTTTTCACGCTGTCGAGGCCCGTTGCAGCGGTAATGAGCTTATCTGCCACATTGCGCGACATAAACTCAGCACTTGCGCCATTGATCGCAGCCGTTACCGTTGCTGACGGTGTTTTATGTTCTGGAAAGTATTGGATTGAGAGCTTTTGAAACGACAAAAGCCCAAGCAAAACAATGGTAATGCTCAGAACAGACGCAAACACGGGGTGCTTGATACAAATCTCAGGAAGCTTCATTCAGATTCTCCTTCGTTACAGCTTCCTTGCTTAGTGTTTCCTTACTGTGAGCTTCCTTGCTTTGAGCTTCGCTCGATGAATCCTCAACAGTCGTGCTAGTCTCTGCTTGCTCACTGTTTTCGTTGATCGCTTCGTCCACACCTTTCGATGCTTCCGTCCAATCAACCGAAGGTTCAATCGGATGTGGTTCATCCACCTTGGTTACGGTCTTTTCTAGTTTAGGCTCAGCGGTCTGTTGAGTGTTCTCTTTGCTCGTCGGTTCCGTTATTAGCTCAACGGTTTTCTGTTCAGCATTTGGGTTCATGACCTTAACTAACGATGCTTTCTTAAGGTTCTGTTGTCCCGTCACAACGACGTTATCGCCGAGCTTCAAGCCTTTCTCTACAACAACGTAACCATCGTTAGTATTCACGCCTAATTCGACAATGCGTTGCTCGATTTTTTCACCATTCACGACCCAAACAAAACGCTCTGTATCTTTGGCTTGAACAGAGTTTTGAGAAACCACCATCTGCGTGGAGTCTTCACTGGTCATCTGACTTACTTTGGCAAACATACCCGGAACTAAGCGATGCTCTGGGTTAGTCACGTGCGCGTGTACTTCTACGCGGCCTGAGCTTTCGTCCACCGCTGGCGCAATGTAATCCACCACACCAGAAAACGCTTCATCGACAAATGCATCAACTTGGATGGAAACATTCTGCCCAAGATTTGCGTTTCCTAAATCCGACTGGCCAATGGAATACTGAACTTCGACAGGATCGAGTTTGATCAAACTGACCAACGCGGTTGCGCTATCAATTTTACTGCCCACTGAGTGGGTGAAGTTAGTTAGCTGCCCATCAAATGGCGCGACCAATAAATAGTCATTCATCAGCGCTTCTTTCTGACGGAAATCAGCTGCGGCTAGGTTCGCCTGTTCGCCCAGTTCTTCCACATCTTGTTGAGACATAGAGTCAGGCTGTTTCTTTAGTAACTCTTGTACTCGCTTTAATTTCGACTTTGCTAACGCTAGAGAGCTTCTTGCTTTGTCTAAATCAGCTTTCGCTTTGGTATTGTCCAGTTGAGCGATCAATTCGCCTTTTTTAACTGAATCTCCATCTTTGAAATGGATGTTGAGAATTTTGTCGGAAGCACTAAATGTCAATGCGGCAGAGTCCGTTGCCCTGATTTTGCCAACCTCGTTGATTGAAGAAGTGAATGCTTGTTTGTGAGCTTTTTCGATAGTCACAGGAATCAAGTTTGAGTCTTGGGCAAACGATGGAGAGATATGTAAGGCAAACAGTGCCAAACAGATTGTTTTACTAAGCTTTGTAAATTTCATTTTTAATAACCATAACCGTTGAATTCGTCTGAATTAAAACGTTTTTCTAAGCAGCTATTTCTTACTTAATGAGCTTCCAGCTATTTAAATAATGCTAAAACAGCTAATAATGAGAAAAGGGCTCAACTCACTGTCGAGCCCTGCAATTTTTATATGATTCCTAAATTTTTTCGTTCTGAACTCCAAAGTAAAAGTTAAAAACGATGCTGATACTGAACACCGAGCAAGAGAGCATCGGCAGTCACATCAGCAGTTATATTGGAACTCGTTCCTGGTATCGTCGTCAGGCTTTCGTCAATATCTTGTGATTCTCCGATGATAAATCCAACACCAATATCTATAGAACTGGCAGCCGTGAAGTTATATGTCCCTCCGACCGTAAGCCAATGACGGTTAACGTCAGGAATAGATAACGACGTGAGTTCATCAGTCGGGGAAATGTCGTACATGTAACCCGCTCGTAGAACGATGTCTTTCGACATGGTGTACGTACCACCAACAGAAACATGCCCTGCGTCTTTCCATTGATACTCTTTAATTGAGTCGTCATAAGAGTCAGATGTTAGCGAATCAAATTCAGACCAGTTCACCCACTGCAGGCTGTAGTGAAAAGCCCACTGTTCGTTGAGTTGGTGCCAACCGGAAAACTCTAGAGTGTCTGGTAGAGGTACATTCATCTTGTCGGCAGAGACACCGCCTTTCGTAATATCCCCTTCAACTTCTATATCCGGACTATATCGATAGGTAATACCAAACCTGTTGTTTTCATTAACTTGGTAAGTAGCACCTACATTGGCACCCAATCCAAAACCATCAGCATCAACATCTAGAAGGTTTTTCCTGTGAATTTCGCCTTCCCCGTAGATGACATCGAGCCCAGCACCTAAATTGATTTTCTCAGACAGCTCATAGGCAACCGCAAAACCTACATTAATACTCGATAACGCTGTTTTCCCACCAAACTCATCCGCTTCGAACGAATCATCAAACTCCACATCGGTACCGAAGTTAGAATGCACAGTGGCGCCTAAGGTAAATTTAGAGCCTTGAATTGGATGAACGTAGTGAACATTTGGAACCAATGTTCCGGCATCTAGTGATTGATCATCGAATGTTTCTGTATCGCCTCTCATCGGCGTGTAGCTCACATTAGAGACATCGATACCACTATCGATATAGATAGCGCCGACAGAGAGTGTTGGTTGCTCGATGTAAGCCATCGCAGCACTGTTCTTAGCAACAATCGCAGCGCTATCTGCCATCACTGCATCACCGGCAAATGCACGACCTAACCCCGTAGCTGACTGCGCGTTAAGTTGAAATCCAGCCGCATTAGTTAGGCAAGGAACAAGAGCAGCGGCAGTGCCCAATAAAAGTTTATTCTTCATCTTGAGGCACCTCTGTTTCGATATGATCTTCGTTATTAATGACGACTACTGCGCCGTCACTCATTACCATAGAAGCAACGGCAATTTGTTGAGTTCCCACAGCTTCACGAACGTCTGACATGTTTTCACCTGGTGTGCCCGGCAAGCCATTTTCATCAACGGGACCTTCATAGGGGAACAAATACGTACCATGTCCGCCGGTAGTTGTTCTCACGGCTCCGCGCTTTTCATCAATATTTTCTGATGTACCTGTAATTGGGTCTAAGCCAAGCGCAGTAATAAGTGGTTCAGTACCAGTACGAATGTTATCTGGCGCGGTATTCGGAATTACGCTATCTGGGACGTAATCAACACCAACGTCACAAGTCTCCCCGCAATCTCCAACGGCAGCTAACAAAAGAGTGGGTTGCTCAGCAGCAACTTGTCTCGAGATAAAGCTCGCAGGGTCAGCACTATCAATTGTTGCTTGGACCCCTTGTTTAAGGTCGGTCACAACTAAATCAAAGATGTCATTCTCTAACTGACTAACAAGCAGAGCGTTATCTGTTGAAAGTGCGACAAACTCTCTAAGTGCTTCAATGCACTGCTGATTTGTTGCCTCTACGGTACAGATATCAGGTATCACCGTTTCAGCAATGCCACGCTGAACATCAGGAGACTTCTTAACACCTTCAGACATTTCAGGGCCTAAGGTTTGAGAAGACAGAACCAGGTTGGTTAGCCCCTGCCCCGGAACAACAAAGTTCACCGTATTGAATTCAAAATTAGAATTAGTATCCGAGTGAAAATCGGGGCTTGCTTGGCTAAACTCACTCACCATTACCGACATAATGCCGCCCAGCGATTGTCCGATTAAGTGAACGTCATCTTTTTTCACCCAAGCTTCTTGGCTTAGCGCATAACGAAGACCTAAAAAGTCAGACACTGATTGCTGAAGGTTAGAGCGCAGAGCTAAAGGGGAATCAATATTGATGAAGAACGCCTTGTCTGCTCTAGCACTAATCTCTACCCCTTTCTCTGGTCCCACACCGTCTGGATCGGTATTGTCATAGCGCATTCTTTCCCCGTGATATGGCATATCGATAGCAACAACGGCATAGCCTTTTTTTGTGTACTCGGCCGCCATCAAAGAAGCAGTGCCGCGCTCTGCAGTAACACCGTGGATAAATATCGCAGTCGGGAACCCAATAGAGGTATCTTTCGGCCTAGGCGTATCAACATAATTAGGTAGATAGATGTCAGCTGTTATATCGAGAAATTCTATTACCTTTGGTTCTGGCATTGCTGCGGTCGGGAAACCACCTTCTTGATTAGTAATCCATTCATATAAAGGAGGACAATTTTCTTTCGGATCAAACTCATCAACAAGGCACTCGGATTCTCGAGCCTGAGTAAAAGGTAGATAAGATGGTATTCTTAACTTCTTAGAATACTGATTGTAATCCCCATTAAACTCGCGAACCGTGTCATAACCATGGCTTTGTTGCGTAATTAAATTTAGAGATAGAGCCAACCCGTTTCGCTTGTTTCTTAGTCAATACGACAAGTTTCAGGCATACCTAACCCAGTAAGCTTGTTCAACGCTTTTATCATCGCGTAAGTTTCACCCACCTGGGCATTGTAATTTCTTAAGCTCAGTTTCCCTCCTAGCAACTGTTTAACTCGATACATCGCTGTTTCTGAGAGTGAACGTTTGTGGTATCCATACCGCTCTTTCCAATACTTATTTGAGTCGTATAATTTCTGGCAACCCACGGCGAAATTTCGAGGGTGACCACGCTCCCAGAAGGCAGCCCCTTCTCTTGGGGGAATAAGCGCAATAGCTCCCTTAATCTTAATAGCAGCGTGACACGCTCTCGTGTCGTAAGCGCCATCACCAGACACCTCAAGGATACTTCGGCGTGTTTGTTTCAGTAAGTTCGGGAGTACTTCTCCATCTGTAACCGTCGATAAACTTAGCTCGGCGGCAATGATCTCATGAGTGTTGGTATCGACTGCAATATGCAGCTTTCGCCAGACTCTACGCTTGCCATCCGTCCCATGTTTTTTGACTTTCCATTCACCTTCGCCATAAACCTTAAGGCCAGTAGCATCAATGGCTAGGTGCTGTATCGCTCCTCTCGTTTTAGTCTTAAATGAAACCTCAACTTGCTTGGCTCTACGACTGATGCAGGTGTAATGCGGACAACTTAACGGTACATGGGCTAACCTAAATATCGAGTCGATAAATCCTTGCAGCGCTCTCAATGGCATAGAAAAAACTCGTTTGACCATGAGTGCTGTCGTGATAGCTAAATCACTGAACCGACGCGGCCTACCGCGCTTATTCTGTTTGCTTTGCGCCCATCCGCTTATTGCTTCTTCATCAATCCAAAAAGTCAGAGAACCACGGTTAATGAGTGATCGGTTGTATTGCTTCCAGTTGGTTGTTTTATAACGAGGCTTAGGCATAGGACTACGAGATAGAGTGGAGGTAGCTGATCAGATCGTAGGTTCTTGATTTAGTTCCATTGAATTACGCAACAAAGCCCATAACCATCTAAGAATCTAGTATTAAACTTGACGTGGTTATTCCTCATTGCGTCTAGTGACGAATAAGAACTCTGAGTTTTAAATTGCGCTGCATATACAGGAATACCTTTATCTGGATATAACGCATAATATGAATCAATAGCGCTCAATACTTGCTCTTGAAGAACTTCTTCTTTTTCGTTATTTAATGGAACGTCTGAATAAATCAACTCGTCAAAGCTGGCATCTGCTTTTAAAGGCTCATTAAATTCAGTTTTTACCCCATCCGTTACTACAATCGAATAAGTACGACTCTCAGCTAAGCCTGATTCACATTGAATTTTAATATTGGAACCATCAGCGGATATTTGAGTGATAACTTCTTCGCCTGTTAGGTCATCAATTAATACAACATTCCCGGCTAAGGTTTCGTTATTGAGTGGATAACGTTTGTCAGAATTAACACTTTGAAGCGGAATTAAAATCGGTTCTGCACAAAGTCCCCAGCCGTCTAGGGCTGCGTATGAATTGTTGTAGTCCTGATAATAAGCATTATTGGTCGATGACATTGCGGCAGCGTCTTCACCGACACCGGATATTGTTCCATCGTCGTCATACCCATACCCATCGTTTGGTTTTGGTAGTTCATTAATGTTGTAGGGAACCAATACCGAAACGGCATCTTGAGTCGAGTCTTCAGACTGACAGCCGAGTAAGGCAAGCGTAATCAGTCCACATATATATGGCTTATTGAAATCTTTCAAAACAGCTCCTTCGTAGCTTTCGCATTTAACTGGTGTGGTCATGCGATTTATCGTTATTTGAGTTGCCGATTGAGTCGGAGGTAAGCTCGACTTTTTATTCGTAGAGAGCAAGGCAACACAGAGTTGGAATGACACGTTGATAAAACTACGTAAGAAATTTGAGCAATTAACCCACACCCACTAAATCAGCGTCACCCGTTAATGATCCAATAGCTACTAACGGCAAGCACCTGAAACCGCATTAAACAACCTCAAAAAGGTATATAAGGAAATCTAATTAGGTTAATAATTAACTTAAATTCAGACAGTTAAATATCAAAGACGATGAAATCAGTAAGTTTATGTTTGTTGTAAGATTTGTTATATTTAGGTTAGAACGCTTATAACAATGAGAACCCAGATGTCTGCTGAATTTATTATCAATGATGATATACAGGTCAATTTAGAAGAGAGTGAAATCCATCACTTTAAGACGGGCCGTACCTACCCAATAGGTTCTAATGAATCAGAGCTACTTAAGTTTTTTATCTCGAGACCTAATGAGGTGATCACTCGCCAAGTTCTTATTGAACAAGTGTGGGTGTCTAAAGGTATATATGTTGAAGATGGCAGCCTAATGCAGACCATCTCGATTTGCCGAAAAGCGTTAGAAGATAAGAGTGGGATGATCATCGTCACTGAGCGCGGTAAAGGCTACCGATTTGCAGGACAAGTGACACAAGACAAAGAACGCGCGCTGCGAAAAATTCAATCGCAACCAAAGCAAAAAGCGACACAACCTGAAACCAACACAGCGCCTGAAAGCTCAACAACCGAGACAACGGCCGCTACGAAAAAAACAAACAGTCTATTAGCACTGGTTGCATTATTTGTAGTGGCTGCAGGTTTATCCCATTATTTATTTTCTTATTTAGATAGAAATAGCCTAGGCGAAGATCTCGTGGGTCAACATTTTATCTCTTGTAAAATCGAATCCGACGAATTCACTTTTAATGAGTTATTCAACGTGACGCTTTATGAATATAAGGGACGAAAAATCATCATCGATAATTCAGGAAAATCTCTGAGCTTCCCTGCCGGATTTAAAGGAGTGACTTGTGAATAATAAAACGAATACAGCAATTTTTGTGGTACTGCTTGGCGTATTAGTCGGCTGGGTTTCTACCTTTATTCCCAAGTCACATCTTGAAGGGCATTATTTAGCCAATACAGCATCGATTATTAACCCGTCCAATAATATGATTCACAACCAGTCTGCTATTAACATCGAGTTTAAGAAGAATGACAGTTATGACCTATTGTACGTATCGACTAGGCTTTGTTGCGTAATTAAATTTAGAGATAGAGCCAACCCGTTTCGCTTGTTTCTTAGTCAATACGACAAGTTTCAGGCATACCTAACCCAGTAAGCTTGTTCAACGCTTTTATCATCGCGTAAGTTTCACCCACCTGGGCATTGTAATTTCTTAAGCTCAGTTTCCCTCCTAGCAACTGTTTAACTCGATACATCGCTGTTTCTGAGAGTGAACGTTTGTGGTATCCATACCGCTCTTTCCAATACTTATTTGAGTCGTATAATTTCTGGCAACCCACGGCGAAATTTCGAGGGTGACCACGCTCCCAGAAGGCAGCCCCTTCTCTTGGGGGAATAAGCGCAATAGCTCCCTTAATCTTAATAGCAGCGTGACACGCTCTCGTGTCGTAAGCGCCATCACCAGACACCTCAAGGATACTTCGGCGTGTTTGTTTCAGTAAGTTCGGGAGTACTTCTCCATCTGTAACCGTCGATAAACTTAGCTCGGCGGCAATGATCTCATGAGTGTTGGTATCGACTGCAATATGCAGCTTTCGCCAGACTCTACGCTTGCCATCCGTCCCATGTTTTTTGACTTTCCATTCACCTTCGCCATAAACCTTAAGGCCAGTAGCATCAATGGCTAGGTGCTGTATCGCTCCTCTCGTTTTAGTCTTAAATGAAACCTCAACTTGCTTGGCTCTACGACTGATGCAGGTGTAATGCGGACAACTTAACGGTACATGGGCTAACCTAAATATCGAGTCGATAAATCCTTGCAGCGCTCTCAATGGCATAGAAAAAACTCGTTTGACCATGAGTGCTGTCGTGATAGCTAAATCACTGAACCGACGCGGCCTACCGCGCTTATTCTGTTTGCTTTGCGCCCATCCGCTTATTGCTTCTTCATCAATCCAAAAAGTCAGAGAACCACGGTTAATGAGTGATCGGTTGTATTGCTTCCAGTTGGTTGTTTTATAACGAGGCTTAGGCATAGGACTACGAGATAGAGTGGAGGTAGCTGATCAGATCGTAGGTTCTTGATTTAGTTCCATTGAATTACGCAACAAAGCCTATCGACTAAGCAAGTCGGCTTTACGTCATCGGGATCTTACTCTGTCACTCAACACGACATCTCACTGGATGAGAACCAACACCAACAAATCATCCCGAATCGCGAGTTGTCGTTTTACGAAAAGGTGATGATAAGTGAAGGCTCTACCCTATCTTCTGACGCCATGCCTTACATTCCATTGAATAGAGAAGAGTTTTTACTCATTACTCGCTATGGGATGATTCATTTTTGTAAGAAGGTTATCTGTTCTGAGCTGCCAACGTATTCAAATGACACTCCTGACGTTGATATAAACTAAACTCGCTCGCTATTTTTAAACCTAATTATATTTTAGTACCAGCTTGTGTTTTAGCGCTTACTTATGGGAAGTAAGTAGGCGTTAAACATAAGTAAACTTTAAATGTAAGTAAGCTTAAAAGCTAAGATTCCCACCTCTTTACTCCGATAAATACCCACTTCGTTACACGTTTCCTTCCAAAGTACAAAAAACACTCACGATTTATAAAACAACACCACCATATGCAACTAGAACAATCAAAGGTGATCCAAGTTATATTCTAACGAGCCACAAAATTTGTTTATTAACATCTAAACAACAGTAGTTAATCACGATTTACAACCACAATTAACATCGAAAAAAATGTTTGTCTTAGATCATATCAACCTCAACTATGCCTCGTGCCACAGTGCAGTTTTCTGTACATTCATTGTCATATTCTGAAACACTTTCTTATATTTTTTAAACTTTGTGGAGATTTCTATGTTAGAGCTCTTGATCGGATTAGTGATTACTATTGCTGTTGGTTACTTTATTGTAAAAGGCTATAAAGCGGCGGGCGTATTACTAACTGCTGGCCTTGCCCTACTTCTTATCACCGGCCTTATTGGTCACACAGTCTTACCAGCTAAAGTCGCTTCAACAGGTAACATGGTTACCGACTCACTAGAATTTGTTAAATACATGCTTCAGTACCGCGGGGGCGGCCTAGGCATGCAAATCATGCTTCTTTGTGGTTTTGCTTCTTACATGACGCACATTGGTGCTAACAACGTGGTAGTGAAACAGTTCTCTAAACCACTTGCTGCGATCAAATCTCCCTATGTACTTCTTGTTGCGGCTTACATCGTAGCGTGTCTAATGTCTCTAGCAGTAAGTTCTGCAACGGGTCTTGGTGTGCTATTGATGGCAACCTTATTCCCAATGATGACGGCAATGGGTATTTCTCGCCCAGCAGCAGTTGCGGTTTGTGCGTCACCTGCAGCCATCATTCTTTCACCAACCTCTGGTGATGTGGTTATCGCGGCAGAAAAATCAGGCATGTCTCTTGATGTGTTTGCTGTTCAAACAGTACTGCCTGTTTCTATCTGTGCGATCATCGTGATGGCAGGTGCGGCTTTCTTTTGGAACAAGTACCTAGATAAGAAAGAAAACACACCAATGGAAAAAGTAGACGTTTCTGAAATCGAAACAACGGCACCGGCTTTCTACGCTGCACTTCCATTCCTACCTATCATCGGCGTTTTCCTATTCAACGGTCGTACGATTCCAGGGCTGTCACTTGATATCTACACTATTGTGGTCGGTTCTATCTTCGTGGGCGCAGTTATCGATTACGTTGTTAAGAAGTTTGACGGCGAGAAAACACTAGAAGATTTAGACTCTTGCTACCAAGGCATGGCTGACGCGTTCAAAGGCGTGGTAATGCTGTTGGTTGCGGCGGGCGTATTTGCTCAAGGTCTAATGTCTATCGGTGCGATTGATAACCTAATCGGTCTTGCTGAATCGGCAGGCGCAGGCGGTATCGCATTGATGCTTATTCTGACGGGTCTAACGGTGGCTGCTGCTATCGCGACAGGTTCTGGTAACGCGCCATTCTATGCATTCGTAGAGCTAGCTCCATCATTAGCGGCGAAAATGGGCTTGAACCCAGCGTTCCTAATCATCCCAATGCTTCAAGCATCGAACCTAGGCCGTACCATTTCGCCAGTATCTGGTGTAATTGTAGCGACATCTGGTATGGGTAAAATCAGCCCATTTGAAGTAGTAAAACGTACGTCTGTACCTGTAATCTGTGGTCTTATCACGGTTATCTTCGGTACGCTTGTATTGGTTCCAATGGCGGCGTAAGCCTTAAGTTTCTAATCTCAAAGAACGAGAACAAACGAACACCAATACTGATATAAAATGCGTAAACAAAAAGGCGCTGAATGAACTGACCCCCAATAGTTGGACACCAATTATTGGGGGTCTTTTTATGTCCAAATATAGCCGAGAGCTAAAATGTATCATTGCTAAGCAATACTTAGATGGCACGTCATCTCTCTACTTAGCAAAACAATATTCAATTTCTTCAAGGCAGATACGGTATTGGGCTCAAGTCTTTGCCATCCATGGTACTGATTCATTTTTACCAACTAATCATGCCGCGACTGCTCAAACAAAACGAAAAGCATTGAATTTAATGTGGACGAATGAATGGTCTCTCACGCACACTAGCGCTGTATTAAACCTCTCATCCCCTGGAATACTCTCTGTCTGGCTTAAACGATTTAATGAGCTCGGTATCAAGGGGCTCGAAATGCGCCAGAAAGGAAGACCCTCAATGAAACAGCAACCTCAACGTACCACTAAGCCTGATAATGAAATGACACTTGAGGAGCTAAAAGAGGAGTTGGTCTACTTACGAACCGAGAATGCCGTTCTAAAAAAGTTGGAAGAGTTGGAGCAGAAAAAAAACCGTCGAACAAAGAAAAAGCGGTCATAGCTCTAACTCTTAAAGGCAAGTACCCATTAAAGCACTTACTGCACACTCTACAGTTGGCAAAAAGTGTCTTTTATTATCAGGCTCAAACGAGCAAGCGCCAAAATAGCTACGAACGTGAGCTGCGGTTGATAAAGTCAATTTATCATGAACATAAGGGGCGATACGGCTACCGCCGTATTCACTTGGAACTAAAGAATCAGGGGTTCGTGCTTAATCACAAAACGGTTCAAAGGCTTATGGCTCAGCTCAACCTTAAATCGACGGTCAGGATTAAAAAGTATCGTTCATACCGAGGAGAGTCAGGAAAAGCTGCTCCCAACGTTCTTGAAAGAGATTTTAGTGCGACTCAACCCGATGAAAAGTGGGTAACTGATGTCACGGAGTTCAAAGTCAAAGAGCAGAAAGTATACTTATCTCCCGTTGTCGACTTGTTTACTCAGGAGGTGGTTGCTTATAGAGTGGCCAAAAATGCCTGCTTGCCGCTTGTCACAGATATGCTGACGGAAGCTATATCAACGCTTAAACCCAACTCAAAGCCAATTATACATAGCGATCAAGGTTGGCAATATCGCCATCGACAGTATCAGAAAAAGGTAGCGGAGAGTGGGTTAACGCAAAGCATGTCGAGAAAAGGTAACTGCTTGGATAATGCTGTTGCTGAAAACTTTTTTGCTTTACTCAAAACCGAGATGTATCACAACCAAAGCTTTGAAGATGCAGATGCTCTGATAGAGCAGATTAAAGAATACATCGAGTACTACAATACCAAACGTATAAAAGTGAAACTAAAAGGCCTGACTCCGATAGAATATCGAACTCAGGCCTTGAAAGCCGCTTAACAGAAATGTCCAACTTTACGGGGTCACTTCAGAACCTAATAAGTTCAGCGCCTTTTTTAATACCACTTTCTCAACATCGTTAAAACTATCGAGATATGTATAAACAGTCAGGCTTGAAATAGTGTTATCTCAAAGGAACAAGCCCTACTTCATTTCACCATAGCGTTCTAGATACAGAACCGTTGCAGCGGTACGGGAAGGCACTTGCAGCTTTTTCAACAAGCTTTTCATATGTACCTTAACTGTCGATTCAGAAATAAACAGGTGATCGGCGATCTGCTTATTACGGTAACCTTTTGCGACTTCTTGAAGGATCTGCATTTCGCGTTCAGTCAGTTGATCGAAGATATCATTGCGGCTACCAGCATCATTTAGGTAACGAGCAACCACACTGCTGTAAGCTTTGTCACCGCTGTGTGCTTGCTTAAGCAGTTCAATTAACTCATCGGGTTCTGTGTCTTTCAACAAGTAGCCATCAGCGCCTGCTTTTACAATCGCTTCAATGTCTGCAGGGCTGTCAGAAACCGTTAGAATAACGATGTTAGCGCTTGAGCCATCAGTACGAAGTGCTTTCAGCGTATCAAGTCCAGACATGCCTTTCATATTAAGATCCAAAAGGATCAAGTCAGGTTCTTCTTCATGAGCAAGAGCGACTGCTTCAGTACCGTTACTTGCTTCTGCAATCACTTCGAATTCATCTTCAAAGCTCAGTAATTGGCTTATACCTCTGCGCATCAATGGATGATCATCAACCAGCATTACTTTACAAATCGTCAACTTTAACTTCCTTCAAACTTTTATATTTCAATATGACTGTACAGCCTTCACCTTGAGCCGCTTCAATCGATAAATCGCCATTCAGTCTTGCCGCACGCTCCTGCATAATGCTCATCCCGTAGTGGTTCATCTTAGAACTACTTGAATCAAAGCCATCTCCATTATCTTTAATCACGACGAATACTTCACCTTCTTCATCGATACAGCATACATCTATCAAGTCGGCATTGGCGTGTTTTATTGCGTTTATTGTTGCTTCACGAATCAATTGAAGCAAGTGAACCTGACTGTGTGCATCAAGCTCTATGGATGAAAGATTATTGGTTAGGTTAATCTTTGCATCTGTTCTTTCACTGAGCTCTTCAAGCATGGTGCTTAAAGCATCTCCGAAGTTGCCCTCTTTTATCGTCAACCTAAAGGTTGTGAGCAACTCTCGTAATTGAGTATAGGCATCCGCTAAACCGTTGCCGATTTCCGACGCTATTTGTTCAGATTGCTCTCGATGCTGTTGTTCTGGCAATTTGCCAATCACACGCTTCAACAACGTTACTTGGATTTTCAGATACGACAGTGATTGAGCCAATGAATCGTGAAGTTCACGCGCAATCGTTGCACGCTCTTCCATTATAATAAGCTGTTCTGCTTTCTTCTGCGCGCGATTATAATAGATCGCTCGTGATAACAGTTGGATAAAGCTCTCAATCAGCGTCTTGGTTGAATGACCATGATGATATGAACAATATAAATAGCCCAAGATAAGCTCGTTATCATCCAACTTCATTTCAAACTTTTCATAGTCCAAGTTCGAATCATACCCTTCGTCCATAATCAACGAACGACCCGAACTATCGGCAATCTCAAGCCTTAACGATTCTATCCCTTCGAGACTGACTAGGTGCTGCAGAATAGCTCGGAAGTTTTCTGGGGCGATACGTGTAACCGTGAGCTCTTGTGAAGAGTGATAAAGCGCCTGCAAAGATTGGTTGGCGTTTTGCAACTCGACCGTCTTAGCGTCGACAACAGACTCAAGGTTTCGATAGAGCACGCCCAAATCTTTGGCCATCGAGTTAAACGTCTTAGTCAGAATACCCAGTTCATTGTTGTTAGTGACTTTTAATTCCACCTCAAAGTCACTGTTTTTGATCCGCTGACTGGCTCCGACGAGCGCATGGAGTGGCTTAACAACTTGTTTACGTACAAAGTGAACAACAAAAAGAGATATGACCAGAATTCCACCAAGGCCGATACCACCAGCCCACGCTAACTTTATTAACTTGTCTTCAGAGAACTCTTGCAGCTTATAAACGAAGCCATCGATTTCAGCCACGAAGTTTTCAACCAACACGAGATAGTGCTCGCGCTCTTCGCTATTCAAGACCTGTTTCAGCTCATGCCAACGGCCGATAATTAAATAGTAATCTTCTGTGATGTCTGTCGGAACATTCCAACTGACCAAATTGGTCATCGATGGCGAGTAAAGAGAACTTTCGAATTCACGAATATGGGATTCGTAATCGACGGATTCTATTTGAATATCATGGGCTAAACGGTAGCTTTGCATTCGCATTGAACCGGCCACGTTAACCGCTTCCGCATCATTCAAACTTGAAGCTAAAGTAAAGATGGCAAAGCCAGTCGTAGCAACCGACAACAGCAGTATAGAGAGCAAAGATTTTGCTATCGTACTTGTTACAGATGAAACCGGTTTTATAAGCAAAAGTGCCTTCCTATTGATAAATGACTTGCCAGCGATATCGTATTGTCACACATCAAAAATCATAGCTCCATTCAATATGTGATCACTCGCTCCGTAATTTATTGATCTAAGACAATATATGCCCCCAATTAGCCCTTAGGGGGTATTTATACAATTGTTTCTAAAACTACACTACTTGTGAGGACTCATTACAAGATATTAATAGAATAATGGCCTACAATTACAACATCTTAGTAACATCTATAGGTATCTAGTGGTAGATCTATCAAAACGCCGTCTTTTTTCAAGACGAAAAGTTGACACAAGCCAGATTCGCTTGCCTTGGATTGACAGCCTAGAAAGCTTTACAGATGACTGTACTCGCTGCGGTAAATGCATCGAGAGTTGTGAGACTAAGATAATCATTGTAGGCGATGGTGGCTTTCCCACTGTCGATTTCTCTATTGATGAGTGTACGTTCTGCTATCAATGTGCAGATGTTTGTCCCGAACCCATTTTTAAGCCAAAGCAAGGAGAGCCTTGGCAAGCAAAAGCACATATCTCTGATAAGTGTTTAGCGCAACAAAATGTTGAATGCCGAAGCTGTGGTGACATGTGTGAACCTATGGCGATTCAATTTCAACTTAGAGCAGGCAGTGTTGCTCTACCAAAAATCAAGTTAGATGAGTGTAGCGGTTGTGGAGCCTGCGTAGCAGTTTGCCCTACTTCAGCTATTCTTGTGAGTAATGCATAAAACAAAAATAACGAGAGCAATTTATGGCACTAAATGAAGTGCATATATCAAGTTTAGTCGTGCATGTGAGCCCAGAGCATCTAGACGAGATCAAAGCACAAATCGAGCAGTTCGATAATGCAGAGATTTACGGCAGTAGCCCTGAAGGCAAAATCATAGTGGTCCTAGAAACCGAGAACCAAGGTTTTGTAACGGATACCATCGAAGAAATTAATAATATTACGAACGTTTTAGGGACAGCTTTGGTTTATCACCAAATCGAAACTGGACTGGACGAAACGGATTTAGAAACTGGAAGCAACAATTCTCAACTTGAGGGTGAAGTATGAAAATGACAAGACGTGCGTTTGTGAAAGCAAACGCAGCTGCATCAGCGGCAGCCGTTGCAGGTGTAACTCTACCGGCAACTGCAACCAACCTGATTGCTAGCTCTGATCAAACAAAAATCACGTGGGATAAAGCGCCTTGTCGTTTTTGTGGTACGGGCTGTTCGGTACTAGTAGGTACTCAAAACGGCAAAGTGGTTGCGACTCAAGGCGACCCAGAAGCACCAGTAAACAAAGGCCTTAACTGTATCAAAGGTTACTTCCTTTCAAAAATCATGTATGGCAAAGACCGTTTAGAACAACCTCTTCTTCGTATGAAAGATGGCGAGTTCCATAAAGACGGTGATTTCGCACCCGTATCTTGGGACAAAGCGTTCGACGTGATGGCTGAGAAATGGAAAGCTTCACTGAAGAAGAACGGTCCAACAGGTGTTGGTATGTTCGGTTCAGGCCAATGGACAGTAATGGAAGGCTACGCAGCCGTTAAGATGATGAAAGCGGGTTTCCGTTCAAACAACATCGATCCAAACGCTCGTCACTGTATGGCTTCAGCGGTAGGCGCATTCATGCGTACTTTCGGTATCGATGAGCCAATGGGTTGTTACGATGACTTTGAACACGCAGACGCATTCGTACTGTGGGGTTCAAACATGGCAGAAATGCACCCAGTACTATGGACTCGTATTACAGACCGTCGTCTAAGCCACCCACACGTTAAAGTAAACGTACTGTCTACTTACTACCACCGTTCTTTCGAGCTTGCAGACACAGGTTATATCTTCGAACCTCAATCAGATCTAGCAATTGCTAACTTCATTGCTAACTACATCATTCAAAACGATGCGGTTAACTGGGATTTCGTGAATAAACACACGAACTTCAAGCAAGCAACGACAGACATCGGTTACGGTCTGCGTGACGATGATCCACTACAGAAAGCAGCAGCAAACCCTAACTCAGGTGAAATGACTGCTATCTCTTTCGAAGACTACAAAGCGTCTGTTGCTGAATACACAGTTGAGAAAGCGTCTGAAATGTCAGGTGTATCTCAAGAAGACCTTATCAAACTGGCTAAGCAATACGCCGATCCAAACATCAAAGTAATGTCACTTTGGACTATGGGTATGAACCAACATACTCGTGGCGTATGGATGAACAGCCTTGTGTACAACATTCACCTGCTAACAGGTAAGATTTCTACTCCAGGTAACAGCCCATTCTCACTAACTGGCCAACCATCTGCGTGTGGTACAGCTCGTGAAGTTGGTACGTTCTCTCACCGTCTACCGGCAGATATGGTTGTTGCTAACCCTAAACACCGTAAGATTGCAGAAGACATCTGGAAACTTCCAGAAGGCACTCTAAATGGCAAGCCAGGTGCTCACGCTGTTGTTCAAGACCGTATGCTTAAAGACGGTAAGATCAACGCTTACTGGGTAATGTGTAACAACAACATGCAAGCTGGTCCAAACATCAACACTGAACGTCTGCCAGGTTACCGTAACCCAGATAACTTCATTGTTGTTTCAGACCCATACCCTACCGCTACTGCACAAGCAGCTGACCTTATCCTTCCAACAGCAATGTGGATCGAAAAAGAAGGTGCTTACGGTAACGCAGAGCGTCGTACACAAGCATGGTACCAACAAGTGAAAACCGTAGGTGAAGCTAAGTCTGACCTATGGCAAATCATGGAGTTCTCTAAGCGCTTCACTATTGAAGAAGTTTGGGGTGAAGAACTGGTTGCGAAAATGCCTGAGTACCGTGGCAAAACCATGTACGACGTGCTTTACAAAAACGGCAATGTTGATGCATTCCCACTGTCTGAAGCTCAAGAGCTTAACGACGATGCACAAGCTCAAGGTTTCTACGTTCAAAAAGGTCTATTCGAAGAATACGCAGCCTTTGGTCGCGGCCACGGTCACGATTTAGCACCATACGATCGCTACCACCAAGTTCGTGGTCTACGTTGGCCTGTTGTTGACGGTAAAGAAACACTATGGCGCTTTAAAGAAGGTTCAGATCCATATGCTAAGAAAGGATCTGATTGGGACTTCTACGGTAAGCCAGATGGTAAAGCGCTGATCATCAATGCACCATACGAAGCGCCACCTGAAGTACCAAGCGATGAATACGATATGTGGCTATGTACAGGCCGTGTTCTTGAGCACTGGCACACAGGTACTATGACTCGTCGTGTACCAGAACTTTACAAAGCAGTACCGGATGCACTTTGTTACATCCACCCTGCGGATGCTAAAGCTCGTGGTCTTCGCCGTGGTGATGAAGTTCTTATCGAAAACAAACGTGGTGAAGTACGCGTTCGTGTTGAAACTCGTGGTCGTAACCGTCCACCACAAGGCTTGGTATTCGTACCATTCTTTGATGCAAGAATTCTGATCAACAAGTTGATCTTGGATGCAACGGATCCTCTGTCTAAACAGACGGATTACAAGAAGTGTCCAGTTAAGATCACTAAGGTCGCTTAAGGACAATATGTTCTTACCACTTAGCTCGTAGATCTGACGTATTTAATATTGCGACTGCTTTTTTCGTTACTTTTTGAAAGAAGTAGTCCACTCAAAGAATTAGCCTTTAGGCGGAGAAATTAACCATGAAAAAACTGATTACTGCCCTACTATCAGCTGGTCTTTTGCTAGCTGGTGCAGTTCAAGCTGAAGCTGAACTGGATAACCCAGGCGGCATTGGTGGCGTAGAATCTCTACGTGGTGCAAGTGAACTTGAAGCAACTCGCGCAGCAGATGACTTCAAAAAGTTCCCTCGTGACCAAGTACTTGAGAGTGACTACGTATACCAACCACCTCTAGTGCCTCATACTATTCGTAGCTATGAAGTTTCTCTTAACGCTAACAAGTGTCTTTCTTGCCACAGCTGGAAAAACGCAAAAGAAATGGGTGCTACTAAAGTGAGTGTAACTCACTACATGAACCGTGAAGATGCGGTACTTGCAGACGTATCACCTCGTCGTTACTTCTGTCTACAGTGTCACGTACCTCAAGCTAATGCTAAGCCACTAGTTGAGAACGAGTTCAAACCTGTAGATTCACTGCGTTAATCGTAGCCGGACTGTAAGAGAGGCTATATATGATAAAATTACTTAAAGCGTTTTGGAAAAGACTCGCGACACCAAGTAAAGCAGCCGTAGGCGTTGTTTTGTTCTTGGGTTTCTCGGGTGGTCTTTTGTTCTGGGGTGCATTCAACACGGGTATGGAGGCAACCAACACGGAAGAATTCTGTTCTGGCTGTCACGCACCTATCGTTGCTGAAATCCAAGAGACAATTCACTACTCTAACCGTTCTGGTGTTCGTGCTATCTGTTCAGACTGTCACGTACCTCATGAATGGACAGATAAAATTGTTCGTAAGGTTCAAGCATCTAAAGAGCTATACGCACACTTTATTGCGAAAACCATCAATACTGAAGAAAAGTTCAAAGCACGTCGTGCTCACCTAGCGGAACGCGAATGGGCTCGATTGAAGAAGAACGATTCACTTGAGTGTCGTAACTGTCACCAGTTCGATTACATGGACTTCTCAGAGCAGAGCCCTCGTAGTGCGAAACAACACTCGACTGCGCTAGCTTCTGGTGAAAAAACGTGTGTAGACTGTCACAAAGGTATTGCACACAAACTACCAGACATGCACGGCGTTGAAGGCTGGCAATAAGGAGCGATTGAATGAGTACTTTAGAAAGCGTAATTTGGCACATCCTAGGTTACAGCGCTATGCCAGTTATCATTCTTGGCGGCTTCGCAGGTGTTGCAGCCGTATCTCTTTGGATTTTATCTATGGGTAAAGACAAAGAAATCGATTAACAATCGAGATTACATCAACTTCTACCAGATAATTCTGATATGAGTTGATACGAAAAAGCCACTGATTTGAAGTGACCCCGTAAAGTTGGACATTTCTGTTAAGCGGCTTTCAAGGCCTGAGTTCGATATTCTATCGGAGTCAGGCCTTTTAGTTTCACTTTTATACGTTTGGTATTGTAGTACTCGATGTATTCTTTAATCTGCTCTATCAGAGCATCTGCATCTTCAAAGCTTTGGTTGTGATACATCTCGGTTTTGAGTAAAGCAAAAAAGTTTTCAGCAACAGCATTATCCAAGCAGTTACCTTTTCTCGACATGCTTTGCGTTAACCCACTCTCCGCTACCTTTTTCTGATACTGTCGATGGCGATATTGCCAACCTTGATCGCTATGTATAATTGGCTTTGAGTTGGGTTTAAGCGTTGATATAGCTTCCGTCAGCATATCTGTGACAAGCGGCAAGCAGGCATTTTTGGCCACTCTATAAGCAACCACCTCCTGAGTAAACAAGTCGACAACGGGAGATAAGTATACTTTCTGCTCTTTGACTTTGAACTCCGTGACATCAGTTACCCACTTTTCATCGGGTTGAGTCGCACTAAAATCTCTTTCAAGAACGTTGGGAGCAGCTTTTCCTGACTCTCCTCGGTATGAACGATACTTTTTAATCCTGACCGTCGATTTAAGGTTGAGCTGAGCCATAAGCCTTTGAACCGTTTTGTGATTAAGCACGAACCCCTGATTCTTTAGTTCCAAGTGAATACGGCGGTAGCCGTATCGCCCCTTATGTTCATGATAAATTGACTTTATCAACCGCAGCTCACGTTCGTAGCTATTTTGGCGCTTGCTCGTTTGAGCCTGATAATAAAAGACACTTTTTGCCAACTGTAGAGTGTGCAGTAAGTGCTTTAATGGGTACTTGCCTTTAAGAGTTAGAGCTATGACCGCTTTTTCTTTGTTCGACGGTTTTTTTTCTGCTCCAACTCTTCCAACTTTTTTAGAACGGCATTCTCGGTTCGTAAGTAGACCAACTCCTCTTTTAGCTCCTCAAGTGTCATTTCATTATCAGGCTTAGTGGTACGTTGAGGTTGCTGTTTCATTGAGGGTCTTCCTTTCTGGCGCATTTCGAGCCCCTTGATACCGAGCTCATTAAATCGTTTAAGCCAGACAGAGAGTATTCCAGGGGATGAGAGGTTTAATACAGCGCTAGTGTGCGTGAGAGACCATTCATTCGTCCACATTAAATTCAATGCTTTTCGTTTTGTTTGAGCAGTCGCGGCATGATTAGTTGGTAAAAATGAATCAGTACCATGGATGGCAAAGACTTGAGCCCAATACCGTATCTGCCTTGAAGAAATTGAATATTGTTTTGCTAAGTAGAGAGATGACGTGCCATCTAAGTATTGCTTAGCAATGATACATTTTAGCTCTCGGCTATATTTGGACATAAAAAGACCCCCAATAATTGGTGTCCAACTATTGGGGGTCAGTTCACTTTCAGTGGCTTTTTTATTATCTGACGTTGTGTATCTTTATTATCGAATGTGACTTAACGCCCTAAGCTTCGTTTTCTGGCGCTTCTTTCTCTGCGGTCTCTTTATCAACCTGCTCTTGATCGACAATCGGCAGCACCTGTTTTACATAGTTGCCTGGCGCTTTGCCAATCACAGGATTAAGCTCTGAGCCTTGATTGAAAGGTTCGATTTTTTCTTCAGTTTCAAAAGCTTGTAGCCACTGATTCCAGTGTGTCCACCAAGACCCCTCATTGTGAGTCGCATTAGTTAGCCACTCGTCCGCCGAGTCATCTAGGTTGTCATTCAGCCAGAACCCGTACTTCTTCTTATCTGGGTGGTTAACAATACCCGCAATATGACCAGATTCACCAAGCACGAACGTCTTGTTGCCACCGGTATTCAAGGCACCACGGTAAGTCCCCTGCCAAAGCGCGATATGATCTTCTTTGGCTGAAATGAAGTAGCTTGGTATTTTTATCTTATTGAGATCAATCCAAACACCGCCCACTTTCACGCCTTTGTCTTGAACCAGTTTGTTTTCTAGATAAAGCTCTCGCAACAAGAAGTTATGACACTTGGCCGCCACGTTTGTACTGTCACTGTTCCAGTACAGAAGATCAAACTCCATCGGGCTGCTGCCTTTGAGGTAGTTATCAATGTAGTAGTTCCAGTACAGACTGTTTTCACGAAGCAAACTGAACGTCACGCTCAATGAGCGACCATCCATATAGCCTTTGCCATCGTTCTGCTTCTCGATCGCGTTAATGATCGTTTCGTTGATATACGCGCCCACCTCACCCGGCTGCGAGAAGTCCAACAAGGTGGTAAAGAAGGTCGCTGTTTTGATGCGCTTTTTCATGCGTTTCGCAGCGTAGTAAGCCACCGTCGAAGCCAACACCGTGCCGCCAATACAGTAACCCGCCGCATTGATTTGCTCTTTACCTGTGATGTCTTCAATCGCAGCAACGGCTTTAACCACGCCTTCCGTGACATAATCACCAAACTCAGTGTCTTTCTGCGCTTCACCTGGGTTGCGCCAAGACATCATGAATACGCTATGTCCTTGCTCAAGTAACCAGCGCACCATCGAGTTCTTCTCACGAAGGTCAAGAATGTAGTACTTATTGATGAACGGCGGAACGATCAACAAAGGCGTCGCGTTAACCTGCGGTGTCTTTGGATGATACTGAATCAGCTCAAACAGCTCGTTTTGAAAGACAACATCACCTTCAGTGTTCGCAACATCTACACCCAATCGGAAAGCGTTGTTGTTTGTCATGCGGATCTTGAGTATATCGGCGCTTGCTTCAACGTCTGCTTGTAACTGTTCTAACCCATCGAGAAGGTTTTCACCATTTCGCTCAAGCGTCAGTTTCATCAACTCTGGGTTAGTCGCAATAAAGTTGCTTGGAGAAAGTGCATTGATTGCCTGACGAGAAAAGAACGCCACTCGCTCTTTGGTTTTTTCGTCAATACCTTCGATCGAGTTGATGGTGTCGATATAGCTTTTACTGAATAACAAATAGGATTGTTTGATAAAGCTGTAGAACGGGTCGTTTTTCCACGCTTCATCAATAAAGCGCTTGTCGCTGCGGTCTTCTGAGATAACACTCTCGGTGTTGCCCATCAGCGCGGCATTCTGCCAGATCTTAAGTTGCTGTTCCCACCATTGAGATTGTAACTGAAGCAGAACGGCGGGTTGGTTGGCGGCTTGCACGAAGATTTTTGATGCATCATCAAAGTTCAATTCTTGCATCGCTTGGTTTAGGGGAGATTGCGCGGCTTCCTTGTTTTGTTCAAAGCTGTCCCACCATTGCTGGTTCGTTTGTTGAAGTTTAACAAGGTAGTCCGAAAAGAAGTGTTGAAACATAACATGACTCCAATAATCGGAAAATCGCCACCGAGCCTCACAGTAAATATTGCGCTAACTCGATGGCGATTAAATTTATGCAGGTGTAACTGTTTTCAAGTTTTCAGTTGTTAGTGTTTCAACATCTTCTTTGAACTCTTTTGCAGCAGCTTGCATTTTTGAGCTATCACTCATCATCTGTTGAGACAATTGAGTTAGCGCTGCTAGTTGCTGGCTGTTGAACGCCGTTAGGCTAGTCACGTCTTTGATTTCAGTCACTGCTTTCATTTGCGCTAGACCCATGTTCGTGTAAGTCTGCATTGCATTCATTTGCAGTTCTGTCATCGTTTGGACGTTCTTTGCAACCAACTTGTTGAACTTTAAGTACGGTTCAAATTGCTTTTCAGTTTGGTCAGTAATTGTTTTGAAAATATCCGTGTACATAAGTAACTCCTGATGAATACATAGTTTAATAAATTTGTGTCACTATCGTTTCAGCCAACGCTCATCGATTAACTCACGATGCTTTGAAAAGCTGATCCGATATTTAAGCTTGCTACCGATATATCAGGCTCTAACCTTCAATACCTTTTAGCAAAACAGCGGTTCCCATTCCTCCACCCACACAGAGTGAAGCAACGCCATAAGTCGTTTTCTGTTCAAGCATTTCATGGATGAGTGAAACAATAATTCGATTACCTGACGCACCTAAAGGGTGGCCAAGTGCGATTGCACCACCATTCACATTGACCTTTGGCTTGAACTCATCAAGTGGTAAGTCATGCTGCTCTGACAATTGGTACATTACGCCAAGAGCTTGTGCTGCAAACGCTTCATTCAATTCAAACAAATCTACTTCTTCTAGAGTGAGATTCGCCTTATCAAGCGCTTTAGATACTGCTTCTACTGGTCCTAGCCCCATAATCTTTGGGTCCAAACCTGACTGTGCGTAGCTGGTCAGTTCCACTAAAGGTGTTAGACCATATTTCGCTACCGCCGACTCAGACGCTAAGATGATTGCGCTCGCGCCATCATTGATGCCCGAAGCGTTACCTGCCGTAACAGACCCTTCACGGTCAAAAGCTGGACGAAGCTTTTGCAGACCTTCGAATGTCGCGTCTGACTTCGGATACTCATCGGTATCAAAAGTGACGGTTTGTCTGCGCTGCTTAACTTCTACAGGCACGATTTGCTCGTTAAACTTACCCGCTTCAATCGCAGCAACGGCTTTCTGTTGGCTTTCTAAAGCATAGTTATCTTGTGCTAGGCGCGAAATATTCAACGTGTTCGCGATATTCTCAGCGGTCATGCCCATGTGGTAATGATTAAACGCATCGGTTAAGCCATCACCAACCAGTAAGTCTTTCATTGAGATGTCACCCATTTTGTGACCATTACGAACGCTCGCTGGTACCACAAAAGGAATTTGGGACATCACTTCAACGCCAGCAGCAATAACCACTTCAGCATCTTGTGCTTTGATGTGCGCCGCTGCGTCCATCACTGATTTCATGCCGCTTCCGCAAATCATGTTCACACCGTATGCTGGTGTTTCTTCAGGAAGCCCTGCATAGATGGAAGCCTGACGAGCAACCCCCATGCCTTGACCTGCCGAAATCACGTTGCCGACGATCACTTCATCGATCGCATCTAACGAAATATCGACAGACTCAAGTGCACCTTTGATCGCAACGCCAGCCAGCTCACCCGCAGCTACGTTTTTTAGCGACCCGGTAAATGCACCAATAGGAGTGCGCTTAGCCGCAACAATAAATACTTTTTCCATCATTCCAATCCCTTCAGTTTCGACAATTAGTGCATGTACAAGCCGCCATTCACAGACAATGTTTCGCCTGTAATGTACGCGCCAGATTCACTCGCTAAAAAGCCCACTGCGTCTGCAATTTCAACAGGTGTCGCTAAGCGTTTCATCGGGATTTGGTTCTTGATTGAATCCAGTACTTCAGGCTTCATTTGCTCAACCATAGGCGTTGCTGTGTAGCCAGGAGCAATTACGTTCACGGTTACGCCGCTACGAGCGCCTTCCGCAGCCAATGCTTTAGAGAAACCAATCATTCCAGCTTTTGCTGCCGAGTAGTTAGTTTGTCCAAATTGGCCTTTAAGACCATTGACGGAAGAGATGTTGATGACACGGCAGTTACCCTTTTCACACATAGGAGCGAACAAAGGTTGAGTCACGTTGAACAAACTGTTTAAGTTCGTTTCGATAACCTCTTTCCACGCTTCGGCATCCATCTTTTTAAAGACGCTATCACGTGTAATACCTGCGTTATTGACTAGAACATCCACCGTGCCTTCTTCTTCTAACAACTTGCTTAAGCTCAGCGCACATTCCGCAGTATTGGTAACATCTAATTCAAACAATCTCACTTGATCTTCGGTGAATTGTTTTTCGTTAAACCAATCCAAGGCACATTGGTAATTTCCAGTAAAATAAGTCGCGATAACACGATAGCCGTCTGCAACTAATTTAGAAGAAATTGCTGAGCCGATACCGCCTTTTGACCCTGTAATTAAAGCAAGCTTTTTCATTAATGGTTCCATCCCTTACAAGCAATTAAATAACAATGATGTTAATAAGATAATGTCTTAGTTGATAATTAAAATTTACGTTTTGCTTTAATTAAACCCTACAGCGGCTTTGTTGCGTAATTAAATTTAGAGATAGAGCCAACCCGTTTCGCTTGTTTCTTAGTCAATACGACAAGTTTCAGGCATACCTAACCCAGTAAGCTTGTTCAACGCTTTTATCATCGCGTAAGTTTCACCCACCTGGGCATTGTAATTTCTTAAGCTCAGTTTCCCTCCTAGCAACTGTTTAACTCGATACATCGCTGTTTCTGAGAGTGAACGTTTGTGGTATCCATACCGCTCTTTCCAATACTTATTTGAGTCGTATAATTTCTGGCAACCCACGGCGAAATTTCGAGGGTGACCACGCTCCCAGAAGGCAGCCCCTTCTCTTGGGGGAATAAGCGCAATAGCTCCCTTAATCTTAATAGCAGCGTGACACGCTCTCGTGTCGTAAGCGCCATCACCAGACACCTCAAGGATACTTCGGCGTGTTTGTTTCAGTAAGTTCGGGAGTACTTCTCCATCTGTAACCGTCGATAAACTTAGCTCGGCGGCAATGATCTCATGAGTGTTGGTATCGACTGCAATATGCAGCTTTCGCCAGACTCTACGCTTGCCATCCGTCCCATGTTTTTTGACTTTCCATTCACCTTCGCCATAAACCTTAAGGCCAGTAGCATCAATGGCTAGGTGCTGTATCGCTCCTCTCGTTTTAGTCTTAAATGAAACCTCAACTTGCTTGGCTCTACGACTGATGCAGGTGTAATGCGGACAACTTAACGGTACATGGGCTAACCTAAATATCGAGTCGATAAATCCTTGCAGCGCTCTCAATGGCATAGAAAAAACTCGTTTGACCATGAGTGCTGTCGTGATAGCTAAATCACTGAACCGACGCGGCCTACCGCGCTTATTCTGTTTGCTTTGCGCCCATCCGCTTATTGCTTCTTCATCAATCCAAAAAGTCAGAGAACCACGGTTAATGAGTGATCGGTTGTATTGCTTCCAGTTGGTTGTTTTATAACGAGGCTTAGGCATAGGACTACGAGATAGAGTGGAGGTAGCTGATCAGATCGTAGGTTCTTGATTTAGTTCCATTGAATTACGCAACAAAGCCTCTCTAAGCTTGTTTCAAGAATAATGCAATGTGGGAATTTGAAATGATTGATCACGAGAATAATAACAAATCTCTTATTAGAAATTAATAAATGGTTCCTAATGGTTCTATATGATCTTCAATATAATTAACGTTCTAAATGGGGAAGATGAGCATTATGAATAGACAAAAAAGCCCACTCAATCTATGAGTGGCCTTAAGTAAATAGCATTAATAAATTGAGCGTGGGATCTTACTTCGTAAATATTTCATTTGTATTTACATCAAGATAAATTTTGTTTTCAAGGGACAACCCACCACAATAAATAAAATAAACATCTCGATTGCTGTACTTAACAGATTTCACCCACCCGCCTAATTCTTCAAAATCACTTGGGGCACACTCCCCCTCAGAGATCAGTTTAGCCACCGAATTACGGAATTTTTCTTGATGGATCTTGAGATCATCAGACTTAACCAAATAGGAATCCAATATCTCTTTGCTTTCTTTTTCCGAAATAATGACTTCATCATTCGATAAGCCTGACATAGAGACCCATTCCGCCGTCTGTGGGCCGCCTTCTTTAAGGACTATATAGTCTGAGATACGTGCCCATTCGCCTTGTTTCTCGAGTACCACCACCTTTTCCCCTTTATAGAGGTAATCTGTTATCAAGCCATCAATTTCAGGTTGCTCGACCACTTCAAGCTTTCTCTCCAAAACGTAAAATTCCGTCTGCTCGGGTTCAGGCTGAAGATCCATGATGGGTACAAGGTCAGATTCAGATTGCTCGGTAGCTTCTAACGCCGGCTCTTCCGTTTTCTCTTGTGGGATTGGGTCTTTATTCATGACCAAGAAGTAGTATGCCGCTCCTCCCCCTCCGCCCAATATCAACAACACAAGTAAAGCGATCAGCGCTTTTTTCATCAAATCCACCAGCTCTTCCGTTATAGGTATGTCTCAAGTGTACATCAACTCATGCTGCTGCTCATCTATACTCTCAATAGAGCGCACGGTAAGTAGAGGAAAGTCATGAGTTTTTGGGGGAAGGTTATCATTGTAAGCGTAACTTTGAGTGCCAATGTCGCTCTAGCGAATCATTGTGACCGTGAAAACTGGCAAACACTGTTGGATCGTCAGCTCTCTTTTGAAGGTCGCTATAATCAGTACACCAAAGAGTTCAACCAAGTTCTATCAACCTACGAATCACAAACATTGTTATCTAAACACTTTAATGAAGAGCAGATCATTGAGCTTTGGGCAAAGTACGAAGAAAGGTTTAATGTGCAGCTCAATAGTCATATGAATACCGCGTATGACGTCTCCGAGGTTTTGTTACAACAGGCGTATGTTGTGTCTAGTGAACTTGAAGGCGCTGACTCTCTAGCGTATTCATGGCAAGCCGTCGCCAAACACTGCACCAAAGCAAAACTCCCACGCCAGGCAGAAAGCGCGCAGGTGCACGTCCAAAGCTCACAATCACTCTCCCGAGATCTCCATACACTCAGTGAAAAATTCCGTCAGCTGTCTTCAAAATACCGCAGAGAAGCGACGATGATTGATGAAGCGCGCCACATAAACCAACCAGTAAACGATGCATCAAACTGAAATCACCATTAGATTCTCTCACTCGTTCGACTGGACTTTTCCGATAAATATGCTCAATCCCATTCATAATATTCCAAGAACTCGTTAATCAAAGCTTTATCAATAGGTTGTAAAAGTAATGTGCTATCTATCAACAATGAAGTTCAATTTCCGACCAATGCAAGCGAGTATGTGAGATATTCATCACAAAATAGATTTACAAACGCCAGAAAATTGTTATCATGAATCTTCATATAACTTAATAACAAGAAACATTTTGGCTAGGTAATATGCAAAAGACTATGGCTTTCAACTGCTTGAGTAACACGGAATGGACTGCAGAGATAAGAGGTAAACTTTTATCTGTAGCTAAACACATGGAAGAGTTCGGTTCAGTAAGTGAGCTAGAGCTATGTAAGATATTTGGAGAGACAATTTGGAATGACGGCGTGGATTATCATTCACACGCTTTTTCATTCAGAATTAATGCACAAACTGGGGATTGTTCAATCTCTAACTTTAAGTATCACTAAGTTTTGCACCTATCATATACGGAGTACCTTTCACGAGGTGCTCCGTTTTTTATTGCCTGAAACCTGACACTTAATGGATGATTTTTGACATTGACCGCACTTCTACTTCACGAGTAAACCATTTCGTTTTCAGCTCATTCTACCGCCGTGTTACTGCTCTGGTTTTTGGCCTAATCGGTGTAAATTGGCAGTGGCGCGTTGCCTTTTACTTGTCTTATCGCAAGGTGGGTATGAATATCTTTCACGTTAGAGAGCCTTTGAAGTTTTCTTGTAAATGCCTCGTAGGCCATCAAGTTCGGGCTAACCACTTCTAGCAAATAGTCATAAGCCCCAGATACAACGTGGCAACTGATCACCTCCTCCATCTCTACAACAGCCGCTTCAAACTTATCTATCGACACTTCTTGGTGGTTGTTTAGGCTCACCTCAACAAACACACTCATTGCGATGCCGACCTGTTCTCGTGACAAGCTCACGCGATAACCGTCAATAATGCCCTTTTCTTCTAGCCTTTTGACTCGTCTTGCACAAGGTGAAGGTGATAACCCCACTTCATTAGCAAGTTCAGCCGTGGTTAACCTGCCATCTTTTTGTAGCAGTTCGAGAAGATGTCTATCAATTCTATCCATAGTAAATACCGAAAATTAGTTAAATCCGTTAATTATCTGGTGAATGTTAGCAGAAATCATCAACGACAGTTCAAGTTGAACCAAAACTTGCCAACCTGTGGCACACCAACTGTTCCATAATGAGTCATCACCCACTCTCCTTCTATATTATGAATCTTGGCTACTTATCTATTACTGTCACCCTACTCATTTGGGCGAGCTTTTTCCTGTCTCTTAAAGGCGGCGCAAATTCAGATTTAACACCTGCCGATATCGCTCTCACAAGATTTCTCATACCGGCTTTGGTGTTATTGCCTTTGATGTGGAAAGCACGCAGCACGATTGCCGTCGTCCCCAAACGGTATCTAACGGGTATGTTCGTAGGTAGCGGGTTACCTTATCTGCTCGTTGCGGGAACGGCGATGCAGTTTGTTCCGGTATCACATGGCAGTGCTCTTGTTCCCGGCACGCTCCCTCTGTTCGTCACTGGAATTGCGGTACTCTTTTTTAAGCAGCCACTCAGCCGACACCGTGTTGTTGGTTTAGGTTTGGTTTTGCTCGGCATACTGTTGTTTTTGGGGAGTAGCTTAAGCAGCTTCAACTTTGAATACACCAAAGGTCATTTGTTGTTTTTATGCGGAAGCTTAATGTGGGCGATGTTCACCATCTCAGCCCGTGTCGCTAATCTTAATGCGTTAGTCAGTGCCGGTTTTATTTCTCTCTGTTCTACTTTGCTGTTACTCGTCCTAATCCTGACTGGAACCCTCCCAAGCCACCTAATGGACACACCAATCGCTAATTGGCCCTTCACGGAGCTTGCCGTTCATTCAGCAGTGCAAGGCGTTGGGGCGGGTTTAATCGCGGCGTTCACTTACCTTTATGCGGTTAATACCTTAGGGGCTGAACGCTCTGCCGCTTTTGGCAGTGCAACACCCGCAGTGGCGACCTTGTTGGCGATCCCACTATTCAACGAGATTCCTGATGCGATGACTTGGCTCGCCCTTGGTTCGATTTGCATCGGCAGTTTGGTCGCGAGCAACATATTCATGAGAAACGACCAGTCTATGCAGTATCAACCGCCAAGCCATAGCAAAGCCTGATACTGCGTTCAAACCTAAATACAGTTCCCCTAAGCATCGATTTTAGGGCTTGTAGTACACAGATAAGCCTACAAACGTAGGCTTATCTAAAATCTGCTTTTTCTGAGCTCGCTTCTCCATTAAACTGTCCGACCTTTTTGCAGATCCAAGAGAACACCATGCAACGCGACTACACCTTAAATTGCTTAATCACCATGCCTCGCCATGAACTAGAAGAATTTAGTTTAAGAATGATTCATCGCCTTGTTCCTGAAGATGCAATGACGGAATTGTTTACGTTTGAGCAAGAAGAAGTTACCAGCGAAGAACGCATGCAATCAGCAAAATTTGACGCAATGCTTCGAATGACCGCTATCGCGCTTGGTGAAGTGAACCTAGCCTTCTCTGAGTCGGATAACTCGCAACAGAACATCGAGCGAATGACTCGCCTACTCCTTTGGCACTTCTACTCAATTTCTTTCAACCTTGAAGAAGCAATCGCAATCGAAGTGCACTGTGAAAAAGTTGAGAAGATCTTAAAAAACGCACCTAAAGATGCGTTTGGCTGGGTTAAAGAATTAACTGAGCTACTTCACTTTTACGCGAAAGTGAACGAAGGTAACGAAGACAGTAAAGACGCTTAACGTTACTTCTACGCAAGAACACATCAAGCTAAACCGAAGGCAGACAGAGCTATACCGATGGCAAGTAAAAGCTTTGCTGGAAGGAGTTCTCTGCCTTTGTTGTTTCTAGCACGCTGTGATGTAACATCAGTATCGACTGCGCGATTTTAGTGCCAATACCTAACGAGCCGTTTGGCGCTTCTTGTTCAACCTCATTATGAATCACCACCTTCAGCCGTTTGGAATCCGCTTCAAAACCAACATCTAACGACACCGCGGTGCCACTTGGGCTATGCCTCAATGCATTATCTAAAAGATTCAAAATCAACCTCTCAAGCAGATCATTGTCACCCACAGCCTTGATTCCATTAGGCATATTAACGTTCAACTCAACATTCTTATGGCGATACTGGCTTTGAATCGTTTCTAAACATTCGCTCATTAGCACATTGAAATCGATTGAAGCGTATTGATATGTGGGTACCGGATTATCATTCTTGGCGCTATCTAACAGCGAATGGAGCTGTTCAGACAACTTGTTGCCGTTACGGTAAGCAACGTCAATTAATGGGTCTGATTGCGGGTTTTGAATCTTCCACGTTTCTAGATACCCCAATACACTCGACAATGGCGTTTTTAAATCATGACTGAGCTGTAATAAGCTTTGTCTGCGGTGTGATGACTGATATTCAAGTTGCAAAAATTGCTGTTGAATGTGCTTCGCCATCAACTGATACGAGCGTGCAATCGGCACCAATTCTGGTACTTGATGAATAAAGTTCGGATCCAATCGAAAATCTTGCTCTGCTTGCTGTTGCAACTTGTTGGTTACGGCTTCTATTGGGTTTAACAGGCTACGTTTGACCAACAGATAAGCCCCAACCGCAAAACCTAGGATAGAGATAAGCATGAGCCCTGCTAGCGCAATGTATGGCGTGTCGACCTGCGAATTGGCAATCACGGTGTGGCGATTACTGCCGATCAAAACGTACAGATAGCCAACGGTCGAACCTAGCTCTTCAATCGCTGCTACGGAAAACACCTTACGAGCCCCGGGATTGATCGGATCTTCCCCCAGAATGGGATAAGGCTCGTCGTTTAAAAACTGTTGAATGGGCGCTAAGTCTATCTGGTTGGCTAACACAGTGCCTTCTGGCGCAGCATGAGTCGTAATTTTTCCCTGACTGTCGAGGAAATAGATATCGAAATCTGGCCCTATTAACATCAAAGTGTGGAATATGGATTTGAGCGCTTTAGGGTTGTAGTCGGTGCCAATCATCAAAGGATTATCATCGCGCATGTGAACCGCGAGCTCTTTGTGTAAGCTCTGTTTAGTTCTCTGCTCTATGGTCTCTTTCTGCCAATTATAGGTGTAGGCAATCACCACACTCACGAGCAGAAACCACAAACTGGTGAACAACACTAAACGCGATTTGAAACTCATGTTCTCTCCTCGATGGCTCTTAGGTCTTACTGGCCTTTTAGTAAACTTCGGGCGCGACACATATGCCTAAGCTTTTGACTCAAACTTATAGCCAACACCCCAAACGGTTTTAATGAAATCATCATCACTATTCGGCATCGCAAGCTTGGTTCTTAGACGGTTGACTGTGCTACACACGGTATGGTGATAGCCAGAGTGATGAGTATTCCAAACATGATCGAGCAGCTCGTCTTTGCTATACACACGTCCCGGACGGGTTGCTAAGAAATGAAGTAAGGTAAACTCGGTAGCAGTCAGCGGTACGTCTTGGTTATTGAGTGACACCTGATGGCGTTCAGGTTGAATAGTGAGCCCACCAAAATTCATAATCGATTCTGCTGCCACAACCTCTTGAGTCGCTGATTCGACATGGCTTAAACGGCGAAGCACGTTCCTCACTCTTGCTTGAAACTCGAGAACGCTGAAAGGTTTCGTTATGTAGTCATCAACACCGGCTTCTAAGCCTGACACTTTATCTAGCTCAGCATCCCTTGCGGTGAGCATGAGTACTGGCGTCCAATCCTCTTGCTGACGCAACATTCGACAGAAATCGAGTCCATCACCGTCTGGTAAGCCACGATCCAGTACGATCAAATCGAAATGACCCTCTTTATAGAGCGCCTGAGCCTTTTCAATCACATTAGCTCTGATTACGTTATGCCCTTGGAACTTAAGATGCATCTGCACCAGTTCAGCCAAGTCGTCATCGTCTTCAACCAACAATATGTTTGCCATCAAATTTACCGCAGCACTATTCATGATCCCTGCTCTATTCTGAGTCTGCCCACCTTTCAATTGACCGGAACAGAGCAGGAATTCTTTCATCGTGCTTTCAACCTGTTACTCAGTTCGAGTAATGGTGATTCTTGCACCGGGGTTAAGGAAGCGATGATTGGCACTTAAAGTAGAAGTCGTAAGGCCGTCATCTTGGCTGATTACGCCAGAGTGGAAACTCACTACATCGGTATCGTCTCGTGTGGTATTAAAACCTTCACCACCGCCTGCTGGTCCCGGAATGGTTGCAGCAAGCTCATCGTTCAGTTCAGTTCCCGAATCCCAAACATTCATGTTCATCGTAAAGGTGTCACCCACCGCCAAGGACTTGAGCGATAAACCGGATTCGCCGACAAACGCATCATTGGTATTCACCAACATTGAAGCAACTGAGATATACCCTTCTTGATTTGGGTCGACACGAATAGACACCGTGTCTTGCTCACCTGAAAGAATCAGCCCATTGCCTGAGATGCCCTGATATACATTTGCGTCACTTTCACTGAGCGCAAGCAATTGTGCATTGCTGCCCCCTTCCGCCAAGTATTCAAGATCGACAGAAGCACTTTGCCCAATTTCAAACAGGTCAAAATTCGTATTGTGAGTCAACACCGCGAGTGGTGACATTGGTTGATTAGGGGTGAGGTTAGTAACACTCACATCATAACGATAGTAATCGTCGTCATCGTCCGGACAACCCGCTAACACAGCTACTGATGCAGCGATAAATAGAATTCTAGCTTTCATACATCCCCCTTACTTCACAACAATGGTGATAGTTGCAACAGGGTTTAACCAACGATGACTACTGCTATCGAGGTCACTGATGCCGCCCGCCGCATCACTATCACCAATGTTACCCGGATGAATATGAACCTTAGCGTTTGATACTGCCGTTTCTACACCTGTACCACCAGCACCAAAGGTAATGAATGGAGGGTTCGGCATGCTGCCCGCCAGCTCATCATTGGCTTCTGTACCCGCGTCATAACCATTTAGAGTCGCTTTGTAGGTGCCCGCTTGAGTTGGGATTTTCCAGCTATCTAGACCAACAAAGCCGTCGTTAGTCGGCAGCAGCATGGCACCCAATGATAGGTACTCTAAATCGCCAGTACTGATATCAAACGTAGTTGCGACACCCGGATTGAGAATTCCGGCCGCTGGATTCTCCACCACCACGCCTCCCGCGTTGGCAATGACACCAGATAAACCTGAAATATCGCCACCTTCGGCCATGGATTCTAGTTCCGCAGAAGCCGTTTCACCCGTTCTAAACATGAACAAGCTTGAGTCATGAGCTGCTGCTAAGATAGGCGTAAAGTAGATCCCTTTCGTTGCATTAGTGACAGTGATTTCAAGCTCAGCAGCCTGAACTTGAGCCGCTCCGAAGGCCAGCATAGCCAAGCTGATCACTAAGCTGATTTGAGTACGTTTATTCATTTTGATTCCATCCTTTATCGAGTCCTATCGTTGCCAACAAAACGAGTAACAGCGATATACCGTTACCTTTGCCAGAACGAACTGTGGTGTTGTTGACTCTAAGAATGGCGATCAAATCTATCAGCAACTTCATTGAATTCTCATAAAACTCTCACAAGTTTATCCAAACTTATCACTGCCAATAAAATAGCGGTAAGGTATTAATATTTAAGCGAAAAGTATCAATTCATTATTTGCTTAGTAAGGGGTAGAAAAGAAGGTAAAGAATAGAAATAGAGCGAGTTAAGCGCAAAAAGGCCGAATCGATTTACCGATTCGGCCTTTATTCTGGCGTACTGTTGTTACTCTTTCATAAACCGTATTTGGCCTTTCAATCGAGCTAACAACACAACATCAAATTAGAACGCGTAATTTGCGTCAATCAATTCGCTAACTTCCACTTTGCTTACTTCAGCACGAGCTTCAAGCCATTGTGCAACTTGCAGTTGTTCTGCTTCTGTTACTGAACGGTAGCGCTCAATTGAGCATAAGAAACCTTCAAACAGCTCAAGGCCGCCGCCACCAAAGCACAGACCGATGCTGTCGATGAAATCAATGAATTCGTCAATGAACACATCGTATTGGTCAAAATCAGCAATCGAAGTCTTGCAGCTTACTTCAAAACCCAGAATCGCGAATTCACCTAGGTATAGCTTTTTGCGTAGGCGGCGATTTTTGTTTTCGATTTTATCTAATTTCATAACTGTCTCTCTTTTCGTTTGATAAAGCATTTATACACAGTTCTCCCCTAATCCCCAAGAGTTTTGTATTGCACGAGAGTGTTAATGGCAAAATTCGTGCTACAGAAACAAAATCTTAATCAAATCTATAAAAATCTGTCACTTAACTGCTTCACGATTAGTCACACATTGACCAAACTTATTAACTCATTAGTTAGGGCGTGTTGATCTTTCGAGCTGATTTTTGCAGCGAGTTGCTGGGTATTTATACAAGGCAGAGGCGTCGATATGTAGCTAGCCTACATGAGAAGCCGATAACGTAGTAGAAATGACCAGCAAACGCTGCCCGAAGGGTTCGGCTAAAAGCGTTTTACTCTTTGTTGAGGGGGATTTGCTTAGAGTGACTAGGCTACTTCCCCCTCGCCGCGATTAAAACGCTTTCATCTCGAACAAAATTTAACCACGAAAGGTCAACACGCCCTTGTAACTGGGTTAGTCATGAATAACGAATAATAAAATCAGCCAATAGGAAGCAGTCGAGATGAGCAAGGAAACATTTGATAGCACTCGTTTTAACAAGAGCAAAAACAAACCCTTCGAAGAAGTTTTAGATGCGAACCTTTCAAGAAGAAATGTTCTCAAAGGCGGTTTGGGCATCAGTGCAATGACCGCATTTGGTGCTTTTGGTTTAGCAGGCCACAGCACGGCGCACGCGGCGACAGCGTCATCTAGCGCACCGCAAAAAAGCACTGCTACACTTGCATTCGAATCGGTTAAAGGCTCATTGACAGACAGTGTCGTTGTGCCAAAAGGCTATACAGCACAAGTATTGGTTCCTTGGGGTACTCCACTCAACAAGCAAGGCAATGCTTGGTTAAAAGACGGCACCAACAACGCACAAGATCAAGCAAACTCACTGGGTATGCACCACGACGGCATGCACTTCTTCCCGCTTAATGGCAACAGCAACGACGGCTTATTGGTGATCAACCACGAATACATTGACCAAAAAGCACTGCACGCTAATGGTCCTACATACGATGAAGGCAACCGCCCTAGCCTTGATGAAGTACGTAAAGAGATCAACGCACACGGCGTCAGTGTGGTTCGTGTGAAACTTGAAGGCAACCAATGGGTGATGGTCGATAACGATCCACTTAACCGCCGCTACACGGGCGCGACCGTAATGGATCTGTCTGGTCCTGTTGCTCACAGTGAATTTACCAAAACCAAGTTCTCACAAGACGGCAGCCAAGCTCGTGGCACGTTGAACAACTGTGGTAATGGCTACACGCCATGGGGCACTTACCTAACGTGTGAAGAAAACTGGCCAGGTTATTTCGTTAACAAAGGCGAGACAACGCCAGCGCAAGAACGTATTGGTATCGCTACCGACAAAACACGTTACGGCTGGGACACGCTTTCAGGCAACAAGCAAGAACGCTTAGACGAATTTGCACGCTTTGACGTAACACCAACAGGTGAGTCAGCAATGGACGATTACCGTAACGAAGCACACGGTCACGGCTACATCGTTGAAATCGACCCATACACAGCAAACTCTCGTGCTAAAAAACGTTCTGCACTGGGTTGTTTCCGCCATGAAGGCTGTACGTTTGGTAAGTTGACCGAAGGCGAGCCAATCGTATTCTACTCTGGTCACGATTCTCGCTTTGAATACCTTTACAAATTCGTTTCCGAAGAGAAATGGGACCCACGTGATGCAGATCCAAGCAATCGTCTAAGTGCGGGTGACAAGTACATGGACAAAGGCACACTGTATGTGGCTAAGTTCAACGATGACGGTTCAGGTACTTGGCTACCACTGACTCTGAGCAGCAAGACCGCAGACGGCGGCAAGCTAGGTGATTCATTTGATTCTCAAGCTGCACTTATTATCAATACAGCTGGTGCTGCCGACCTTGTTGGTGCAACGCCAATGGATCGCCCTGAATGGTGCTCTGTTGACCCAATGACAGGTACGGCTTACCTAACGCTGACTAATAACAACAAGCGTAAAGAAGCGAACTCTGCAAACCCTCGCGTAGACAACAAGTTCGGCCATGTTATCCGTTGGGATGAAGGCAAAACGGCAGGCGAGTTCGATTGGGATATCTTCGTATTTGGCTCTCCAGCAGTGGAAGATAAATCTATTAACCGCTCTGGTCTGACAGACATGAACCAGTTCGCGAGTCCTGACGGCTTAGCGTTTGATGCTCGTGGTATTTTATGGATTCAGACAGATAATGGCGCAGACGAAGTAACTGGTTACACCAATGACCAAATGCTGGCAGTGGTTCCATCTCAGTTAACGGATGACAACGGCAACAGCGCGGTGATTGATGCAAACAACCAAGCACAGCTTAAGCGCTTCTTTGTGGGTCCAAACGGTTGTGAAGTAACTGGCTTTACTATTAGCCCAGATTTCAAATCACTGTTTGTGAACATTCAACACCCAGCAAACTGGCCATCGTCTGAAGATGCAACGGCTCAAACTCAAGGCAATGTTCGCCCAAGAGCATCTACGGTTGTGATTCGTCGTGAAGACGGCGGTGAAATCGCGGTTTAAATTTACAACGCAGGCTAAGATCAGAAACATTTCTGTTATCTATTTTCTGCTCGCTAGCTAAGTAAAATCAAAAAGAGCGATAAGGCCAAATGCCCTATCGCTCTTTTTATATTCTATGCATTCTTCGGTTTAAGTAAGAATCCGAATTTTCAAAACTCACCGTAACCCTAAATAGTCATCATCCCAAGTACGCGTCATCCTCGAGAAGAAGGAACGACTGAATCGGGGATCTCTGCTCGTTGTAGGCTAACCAGAATTAGCTAACGAACAACCACACGCCAACGCCCATCATCAACGTACCAGCAATACGGTTCATCAACTTAACGTTATCGGCTTTGCCCAACATATGTTTTAGGCTCTTACCGCCCGTAGCATACAATGTCATGCAGACAAATTCAGAAACCAGAATAATAGACACTAAAATCAACAACTGCGGTGCTAAGTCTTTATTGCTGTTAATAAAAGGAGGCAATAACGAAATCATGAATGCCCAACCTTTCGGATTCGCGATAGCTGTCACGAAGCCTTGAACCACCAAGTCCCAATCATTGCTGACTTTTGTTGTTTGGTTGTCAGTGCTGATCGCCAGTTTGCCTCTCGAACGCCACATCTGAACGCCCAAATAGAACAAGTACCCTGCGCCCACAAACTTAAAGCCTGTAAATAGCCATGGGTAGTTCAACATGATAGAAGCGATACCCAATACCGCAGCAATAGAAACCACAGCAACACCAGCCAATTCACCGATCATCATCCATAATGTACGCTTATACCCAACACTCATGCCTAGCGTCAACGCCAAAGTCATACACATACCTGGCGTGATTGACACGAAGAAAAACGTGGGAATAAAAGCCCAAAGTAGTGCGCTATCCATATTGTTACCTTATCGACTTATTTTTATTTAGTGGTTCTTGTTTCTTGATCGGGCTTGAAATGAAGCGAGGTTGAAACGAAGCAGTGATGACAATAAACAATATTGCGATCAATACAAACAAAAAGAGCCACATTCTGAAGTGACCCCGTAAAGTTGGACATTTCTGTTAAGCGGCTTTCAAGGCCTGAGTTCGATATTCTATCGGAGTCAGGCCTTTTAGTTTCACTTTTATACGTTTGGTATTGTAGTACTCGATGTATTCTTTAATCTGCTCTATCAGAGCATCTGCATCTTCAAAGCTTTGGTTGTGATACATCTCGGTTTTGAGTAAAGCAAAAAAGTTTTCAGCAACAGCATTATCCAAGCAGTTACCTTTTCTCGACATGCTTTGCGTTAACCCACTCTCCGCTACCTTTTTCTGATACTGTCGATGGCGATATTGCCAACCTTGATCGCTATGTATAATTGGCTTTGAGTTGGGTTTAAGCGTTGATATAGCTTCCGTCAGCATATCTGTGACAAGCGGCAAGCAGGCATTTTTGGCCACTCTATAAGCAACCACCTCCTGAGTAAACAAGTCGACAACGGGAGATAAGTATACTTTCTGCTCTTTGACTTTGAACTCCGTGACATCAGTTACCCACTTTTCATCGGGTTGAGTCGCACTAAAATCTCTTTCAAGAACGTTGGGAGCAGCTTTTCCTGACTCTCCTCGGTATGAACGATACTTTTTAATCCTGACCGTCGATTTAAGGTTGAGCTGAGCCATAAGCCTTTGAACCGTTTTGTGATTAAGCACGAACCCCTGATTCTTTAGTTCCAAGTGAATACGGCGGTAGCCGTATCGCCCCTTATGTTCATGATAAATTGACTTTATCAACCGCAGCTCACGTTCGTAGCTATTTTGGCGCTTGCTCGTTTGAGCCTGATAATAAAAGACACTTTTTGCCAACTGTAGAGTGTGCAGTAAGTGCTTTAATGGGTACTTGCCTTTAAGAGTTAGAGCTATGACCGCTTTTTCTTTGTTCGACGGTTTTTTTTCTGCTCCAACTCTTCCAACTTTTTTAGAACGGCATTCTCGGTTCGTAAGTAGACCAACTCCTCTTTTAGCTCCTCAAGTGTCATTTCATTATCAGGCTTAGTGGTACGTTGAGGTTGCTGTTTCATTGAGGGTCTTCCTTTCTGGCGCATTTCGAGCCCCTTGATACCGAGCTCATTAAATCGTTTAAGCCAGACAGAGAGTATTCCAGGGGATGAGAGGTTTAATACAGCGCTAGTGTGCGTGAGAGACCATTCATTCGTCCACATTAAATTCAATGCTTTTCGTTTTGTTTGAGCAGTCGCGGCATGATTAGTTGGTAAAAATGAATCAGTACCATGGATGGCAAAGACTTGAGCCCAATACCGTATCTGCCTTGAAGAAATTGAATATTGTTTTGCTAAGTAGAGAGATGACGTGCCATCTAAGTATTGCTTAGCAATGATACATTTTAGCTCTCGGCTATATTTGGACATAAAAAGACCCCCAATAATTGGTGTCCAACTATTGGGGGTCAGTTCATAACAGTGGCTCTTTTCAATCACCAACCGTAATTACTTACGACGGTTTTTAATTCGCTTCATCATAGTCAAACGACGTTCAGCGCTTGCTTGATCTTGTGGCTCTTCGTTCGCGTTGTTCTTACGACCTTGGCGGTTTTTGTAAGCCGATTTAGTGTTCAGCTTCTCAATGTAAGCATCACGTTTCTTCGGTTCATAACCCGGTTGTTCAACACGACGAATACGTTGTTGAATCAGTTTTTCAACTTGAACAACAGTCAGCTCTTCTTCGCGGTTAACAAAAGAGATTGCGTGACCTTGTTTACCAGCACGACCTGTACGGCCAATACGGTGAACGTAATCTTCCGCTAGGAAAGGCATGTCGTAGTTAATTACGTGTGGCAAGTCTTCGATATCAAGACCACGAGCCGCAACGTCGGTTGCTACCATCACACGTGCTCTGCCTTCTTTGAAGTCATCCAAAGCACGACGACGAGCGCTTTGCGCTTTATCACCGTGACAAAGTACCGCTTTAATACCGTCAAGCTTAAGCTCTTTAACCACATCGTTCGCAGTTTCTTTGTAGTTCACGAACACAAGCACTTGGCGCCAGTTTTTACGGCCGATAAGCTCAGAAAGCAGTTCAGTTTTACGTTCTTGATCCACTGGGTAAACCACGTGACCGACAGTAGCAGCCGTTGAGTTTTCGCGCTCAACACTAATACGTTTTGGTTTACGCAGAATATCAACAGACAGCTGGTTTAACTGAGTAGAAGTCGTTGCAGAGAACATCATGATTTGCGGTGATGTTTCTACATCCAACATGATCTTACGAACGGCATTGATAAAGCCCATATCAAGGATACGGTCAGCTTCATCAAATACTAGGAATTCTAGGTTTGCGATAGACACGTTACCCGCTTCTAAGTGCTCTTCTAAACGGCCAGGTGTTGCAACCAAAATATCCACACCCAGTTCTAGTTGACGAACTTGCGAAGACATCTTGTTACCACCGTAAACCGCAGAAACGCTTAGATCCGTGTATTTAACGTAGTCTTTAATGTTTTGAGCGATCTGCGCAGCAAGCTCACGAGTTGGAGCAAGAATAAGGCCGCGAGCCGTTCCTCTAGACGCCTTTTTACCGCTGTTCAAAAGGTGTTGGATAACAGGCAATGAAAATGCCGCTGTTTTACCCGTACCGGTTTGAGCAGTAGCAAAAATATCATGGCCTTTACGGGCCATTGGAATCGCTTTTTGTTGAATTGGAGTGAGTTTTTCATAACCACACTCAGTCAACGCTTTGACTAATTCAGGAGCAAAACCTTGAGAGGAAAATGACATTGTTACGGGTTCCTTAAGCAGACAGCCTACATTCTTATTTCAGCCGAGCACTATAAAGTAATTAGAGTGATTTATCTCACATTTATCGTGATATAACGCAAACTTTCTCATTTAATCTGGTGTTTACCCCGCCTTCAACGAGGTAAACACCAAGATCCTTGGTTCAAACAGCAAAACAGGGTTATTTGATGCCACACAGCTTGAGTAGAATCTGCTCGAGATCGGCCCATGGCATAAGCTGCGAGTCGATCACTTCAAGACGAGACTCAAAGCCATCAAGTGTAATTTCGTTGACAGACACGACTTGATTCGCGACATTGAATGCGTAGCAACCTTGGTCGGTGTTCACTACGGCTTTTACACGTTCAGCCGTTAGATCCGACAACATAGAGAATAGCGCATCGAAGTCGAACTTATGCTCTGCGCCAAACAACCAACCACAACTGAAATAGCCCTGTCCTTTATTCTCTTTACGGATGAAAGCTTCACCGGGAGGAAGTTGGAACTGAGGCTCTTGTTCAGCATGATCGTGATGATGTGCTTCAAGATGAGAGGAAGCACTACCGTATACTCTTTCAATGTCCAACACTTCCAATGGCACTTCACCATCGTGAATTAGCTTATGGAAGACTTTTGCTGGCGTTTGATCCGTCACCCAATCGTTAAACACATCGATGTCTTCAGAATGAACAAGGTCAACCTTAGTACCAAGAATCACATCTGCACTATTTAGTTGATCATTAAAATTCTGATTCGAGGTGTACTTTTCATTAGACAGATTTCGTGGGTCAACCAAACCAAGCGTCGCTTTTAAATCAACATAAGGTGTGTACTGATCGGAAGTCAGTGTCGCAATCACTTGTTTGGGGTGACCAAGCCCTGTCGGCTCAATCAATAAACGGTCTGGTTTTTGACGAAGTAAGGCATTAATACCTACCGACATAGGCACGCCCGCAGTACAACACATGCAGCCACCCGGCACTTCTTTAATCAAAGCGCCTTGATCTGTCATCAATGCACCGTCAATACCGATTTCCCCGAACTCATTAACCAGAACAGCCCAGTTTTCATTCTCGGGTTTATTTTTTAGCAGGTTCAAGATGGCTGTCGTTTTACCAACACCCAAGAAACCCGTAATGATGTTCGTAGGAACTTTTTTAGTCATATCAGTTCTCCTTTTTAAGGGAGTATATACTCAATCACCAAAAAGTTGACCCCAATCGATTGTTTATACTGAGATTCGTTAATAGAGGTTGGCGCGAAAATAATCAGAAGAGATAAAGCAGTAGAAGCGGAATGTGGAAATGGGATGCTCCAGACGAACTAAAGGCGTACTTACTCAGTACGCCTCACCCTCGTTACTCAATCGTGAGTTCGCGAATCAGGAAGCCTTAAATATCGACCTGAACATTTAACGAGGAACTAAAACTTTGTTTCTGAATCCATCCAAATTGTGTGTAAAACCTCACTTCTCCTTGCGGTTCGTTATGTTGCTTTACGATTTAACTATGGTTCATTTTTGGGGATATTCAAGCCGCCGTCAGAGAATCGATCAAAATTGTGACGGTGATTACACTATTGGCCATAGACTCCATTTATGTAACACGTACATTCCATAAATGAAATTCAACTTTTCATCTTTGTTGCTATAGGATATACAGAGGAAGCGTATAATTTAATACAACCCCGCCTTAACTCATTCAGGAAACTTATCTCTATGACCAGAAGAGAGAAAATTAAGCAGTCCTTACTAGCCAAAATGCCAAGGGATGCTATTAATCAATTTCTCTCAAGAGATAAGACCCCAGCTTCGGTTCTCTTTCTTTCTTGTATTGTGGGTGTACTTGCGGGCGTTGTGGGTACTTATTTCGAAGTTGCGGTTCATTTCATCACAGAAACTCGTACTGACTGGTTGAAAGATGAAATCGGTAGCCATTTACCACTGTGGCTTGCTGCTTTCCTTATTAGTGCTGCATTCGCCTTTATTGGCTATTTCCTCGTTCACCGATTTGCTCCAGAAGCTGCAGGGTCAGGTATCCCTGAAATCGAAGGTGCAATGGACGGCATGCGCCCTGTTCGATGGTGGAGAGTATTACCCGTAAAATTCTTTGGCGGCATGGGCGCACTCGGTTCAGGTATGGTGTTAGGCCGTGAAGGGCCAACCGTTCAAATGGGCGGCAGTATTGGTCGTATGGTCACAGATATCTTTCGAGTCAAAGATGATGACACTCGCCACTCACTGTTAGCTTCAGGTGCCGCTGGTGGCTTAGCCGCCGCATTCAACGCACCGCTAGCTGGCATCATGTTTGTGGTTGAGGAGATGAGACCACAGTTTCGCTACTCACTCATATCAATCAAAGCTGTCATCATCTCAGCAGTTTCAGCCAACATTGTATTTCGTTCTATCAATGGCCAATCTGCCGTTATCACAATGCCTCAGTACCAGCCGCCTGAACTCGACGCACTTTGGTTGTTCTTATTGTTAGGTGTGTTATTCGGTCTGTTTGGTGTAATTTTCAATAAGCTGATTACGCTTTCCCAAGACCTGTTTGTGGCGATCCACAAGAATGACCGTAAACGCTACTTGATGACAGGCACCCTACTTGGCGGTTGTTTTGGCTTGTTGCTACTCTATATACCTGAATTAACTGGTGGTGGTATTGGTATCATCCCGAACATCACGAATGGCAGCTACAGCGCCAATGTGTTGTTGCTGATTTTCTTAGGTCGAGTCCTCACTACCCTGCTTTGTTTCGGCTCTGGTGCACCAGGCGGTATCTTTGCACCAATGCTTGCGCTAGGAACACTCTTTGGTTATGCGTTCGGGCTTATCGCAGCGGCATTCTTTCCTGAACTGAATATTGAACCGGGTATGTTTGCCATTGCTGGCATGGGAGCCTTGTTTGCCGCCACCGTGCGAGCGCCTATCACTGGTATTCTGTTGGTTATTGAAATGACCAATAACTACTACCTGATCCTGCCGTTAATCATCACCTGCTTAGGTGCGGTAATCATTGCTCAAATGTTAGGTGGACAGCCAATTTACAGTCAACTGCTTAACCGTACGCTTAAAAACGAGAAGCTAAGACAACAAGATCTCCCTCAACAAGAGGAAGTGCGTTAATTACAAATGACTCATGAAACAAAAGCACACATTCAACGTGCTTAATCTCCCGATTCTGTATCAAAATCAAAAAAGCAAACGTTAAACTTGGTATCATCCACTCAAAATTAGTTGAGTGCCCTCAAAATCTATTGAAGGGTGACCTACACGCTCTAACTAAAGCACCAATATTCTGTAATTAACTAAGTCGGAGCAAGTCGTTGAACTGGAGAAGATTAACCCAAGTAAAAAATGTACCGCCATCTCAGGCATCTTTAGCACTTGGCGTTATTGGGTTAGGACAAGCTTGGGCGTTATATATCCCGGGCATTGGTGAGATCATTCGTCCCTACCTCGCTTCATTCGGCGCGCTATTATTGCTGCCTGTTTTACTGCGCTACTTAACGAGTTTTAATACCTTCCTTAATGACATTCGCCACCCGTTAAGTGGAAGCTTGATGGCACCAATGAGCATGGCTTTACTGATTCTGTGCGACTATTTAGCTGAGATATCGCCCGCCATAGCTTACCCAGTTTGGTTCTGCGCGTTATTGCTGCACTTTACCATGATGGTGTTGTTCTTCAGTTTTCAGATCATCAACTTCAAAATGTCTAACATTGTACCGAGTTGGTTTCTGTATCCAGTCGGTTTGATCAGCAGTTCCTTAGCTGGCACACAGTTCGGGCACACCGTATTTTCAGAAACACTTGCGGTCACTTGTATTGGTATCTATTTCCTTATGTTACCAGTGGTGTTGTACCGCTTGGTGTTCGAAGGCAATCTTCCTCGCCGAGCAAGACCAACACTCGCTATCATGGCAGCTCCGGTTAACTTATCTTTAGCCGCTTACTTGGTTAACTTCGACAATCCAGACCCGATTCTAACAGGTGCATTGGCGGGCATTGCCATCACCATGACACTATTGATTTACTTGTGTTACATCCGCCTAATGCGTCTGAAATTCCAACCTTCAATTGCTGCCGTCACCTTCCCATCCGTGATCAGCGCTATTGCCATGCATCGTCTAACCACATTTTTCGGCACGGAATACCCACAATGGTATTGGCTACACAAGTTTGGTTTCTTTGAGCTAACCATCGCCACCATCCTAGTGATTTGGGTGGCAGGCGGTTATGTGAAAATGTACTGGCCTGAGTTTTTTGATTCCGACTACATGTCCAAGAAGGTGAAACGTTCTTAGATAGAAGCGAAAAGGTCTTAGCTGAACTATCGTGTTCTGCAGTAGTCGATGATGTCAGGCAAAACCAACCAAACCAAAAAAGGCCTCACAGTGTGAGGCCTTTTGAATAGGCAAGGTTTTTAATAGATCAAGCGAGTGTTAATAGAACTCTCGAGTACTATTAGAAGTTAGCGTGAGGGCCGAATACTTCGTAATGTACGCGTGAACGATCAACTTTAAGTGCGTCTAGTTGTTCCACGATGTTCTTCATGAAGCCAACAGGTCCACAGATGTAGAAATCGCTCTCTTCAAAACCTTTAGTATCCGAGATAGACGCTAGATCCATTTGGCCTTGATGTGTGTTTTCACATGCAGATTCGTCTTTGTTCATGTACCACGTTTTCGCTTCCCAACCTTTGTCGGCAACAATATCTTTAACACGAGTCGTGAAAGAGTGTTGGCCTACGTTCTCACAAGCGTGAAGGTAAAGTACTGGCTCGTTTTTATCTTCCGTGTTTAGGTACTCAAGCATAGACTGCATTGGCGTGACACCAACACCTGCAGAGATAAGCGTTACTGGCTTACTACGCTCTTGATACATAAAGTCACCTGCTGGTGCGTATAGGCTAACCTCATCACCAACAGCAACCGTATCGTGTAGGTGGTTAGATACAACGCCTTGTGTCTCTTGGCCTTGTCCTTCACGTTTAACAGAAATACGGTATTGCTTGCCGTTTGGCTTATCAGACAGTGAGTATTGACGAATCTCGCTGTATTGAGAGCCTTCCGGTTTCACTTCGATACCGATGTATTGACCTGGTGTGTAATCCAGAACTTCACCGCCGTCTTTTGGCTTAAGGATAAAGCTAGTTACTAGCGCTGACTCTTCGATCTTGTCTGCAATCACAAACGCACGCGCTGCTTCCCAACCACCAACAGCTTGCTTACGCTGTAGGTAAAGTTCAGCTTCACGATCGATGAATACTTGCGCCAAGAATAGGTAAGCGGCTGTCCATGCTTCTTCCACTTCTGGAGTAAACGCGTCAGCGGCTAGTTCACGTAATGTCTCAATCAGGTGCAAACCAACAATTTGGTAGTGCTCTGGTTGAATGTTAAAGCTTGTGTGTTTCTGAGCAATACGTTCAACGGCTGTTGTTAACGCTGCTAGATTTTCAATGTTCTTTGCATATGCCGCGATAGCTTCAAACAGTGCTACGCCTTGGCGACCTGTTCTTTGGTGAGTCATATTGAAGATATCTTTCAACTCAGGGTTATGCGTGAACATACGTTGATAAAAATGCTGAGTTAAAGCTGGGCCTGCGCTCTCAAGTAGAGGGATAGTAGATTTGATGATTTCGATATGTGCATTGTTAAGCATGAATTTACTCCGAACACTGAGCCTTATGACCTATATGTCATTTTGACTACTTAAAAATAAGAATGACTTATCGATTTTCTGAAATCTTAGTTATTTTTAGAAACTGAGTTATTTTGACTCGTTTTCATTTCAAAAAATCGCGAAACCTGATTAATGCCACCTGATTGATTGAGATCAAGAATAGTCTGTTTAATCAGCGCTATAATTGGGCTTCGCTGTATCTTTTGCACAATCAGTGCCAACTTTATCAATCCCCGTCATTACTGGTTTTCTTCTCAAAACTCATCTTATAAAAATGTCAAAAAGACCTTTTTTTTAAGTCAATAAGACTCTATTATGTAGATAAACACACACAGTTAGAGTTTTTTATGCAAGATATCTCCGCATCTACCCTCATGGAAATGACCATTGGCCTCGCAAGTGGTGTCAACGATCAAGATCGTTTCAATCGCCTGATCGATGCCATTCGCAAAACCATAACGTGTGATTGTGTCGCGCTTTTAAGTCTTCAAGGCGACACGCTAGTACCTATCGCAATGCAAGGGCTCAGCCGAGATACATTCGGTCGTCGCTTTATCATTTCAGAACACCCACGGTTTGAAGAGATCTGCGCGTCTCGCTCTCCGGTTCGTTTCGATGCTGACAGCTCCTTACCCGATCCTTTCGATGGTTTGCTTATTGACCATGATGGCGATTTACCAATGCATGCTTGTATGGGCTTGCCTTTGCTATTTGGCGATAAGCTCTTAGGCATTCTGACTCTAGACAGCTTGAAACCTGATGTCTTCGCGAATATTCCGGCGCGTAACCTTGAAGTGCTGGCAGCGATTGCAGCCTCAACGATGCAGATGGCACTGACCTTCTCGCAACTTGAACATCAAGCAAAACAGTCAAAGCAATTACTCGAAGAGTTGAACGTAGAAGCGTGGGAACGTGACGGCGGTGAATTGATTGGTAACAGTGACACCATGGTCGCGCTTAAGAACGACATCGCGGTTGTAGCTCCGTCTGAGTTTAATATCTTGATTCATGGTGACACCGGAGTTGGTAAAGAGCTTGTGGCTCGCACCCTGCACCACCAATCTCAACGTAAACGTAACCCACTCGTCTACGTAAACTGTGCTGCAATTCCTGAAAACTTAGTAGAGAGTGAACTGTTTGGTCACGTTCGTGGCGCGTTCACTGGCGCAGACAAAAACCGCTTAGGTAAGTTTGCTTTAGCCGATGGTGGCACACTGTTCCTTGATGAGATTGGTGAATTGCCTTTAGCTGCGCAAAGTAAACTTCTACGTGCGCTACAAAACAACGAAATCCAACCTGTTGGCCAAGACAACATTCAAACCATTGATGTTCGAGTATTGGCAGCGACAAACCGAGATCTAAAACAAGAAGTTGAAGACGGTCGATTCAGAGCCGATTTGTACCACCGATTGAGTGTGTACCCTATCGCGGTGCCAGCACTGAAAGATCGTGGTGATGACATCAGCCTATTAGCGGGTTTCTTCTTAGAACAAGCGCGTCGTAAGCTTGGTATCAACCAAGTTAAGTTCCGCTCCGACGTTCTTTCTTTCCTAAACCGTTATGGTTGGCCGGGTAACGTGCGTGAACTTGAGCACGTGATCAGTCGTTCAGCATTGAAAGCGTTAGCGCGCAGCACCAATAAAAACCTGGTGACAATTACCAAGGAAGATTGTGGTCCACTCGACCAAGACCAGCCTATTGCGACGACACAGGTGAAGAACACACCATTATCGACACCAACGATCGACCTTTCTGCAGGGCTACGTGGTGCAACGGACGATTTTCAACGCAGTATCATTACTGAGGTGTTGGAAGATGCCAACTTTAACTGGGCACAAGCAGGACGAGTTCTGAAAACAGACCGAGCAAATCTGACTCGACTCTCTAAGCGTTTAGGGCTAAATGTGGCTAAGTCTCACACGATCGAACGGACAAAATAGATATTAGCGGTTTGTTGCGAGCATCTGACAAAACTTGTGTATATAATGCTGCAAATTGTAACGCTAATTTTAAATATGTAGAGAGAGTTATGAAGTTTATCCGTTGGTTCTTAGGTCGTGTCATCTTGTTATTGAATTTTGTTTTCAGCCCACGTGGTGTGAAGCGTTCTCAAGAAGAACAAAGCAAAGTGAATGAGCAAGCAAAAACGCACACGTTATACCAATTCGAAGCGTGCCCATTTTGTGTGAAAGTGCGCCGCGCGATGAAACGTCAGTCGGTTCAATTTGAACTTCGTGATGCAAAAAACAACGAGCAACACCGTGCAGAGCTTGAAGCTGGCGGCGGTCGTGTGAAAGTGCCTTGTCTACGTATCGAAAAAGACGGCAAAACTGAGTGGATGTACGAATCTTCAGATATCGTAACTTACTTAGAAAAGCAGTTTGCATAAGCAATAAAGCTAAAAGTGCCAGATACAAAAAATCCCTCAAATGTGAGGGATTTTTTATGTCTGTTATGTGGCGTTAATCGCTTCAAATTGGGAGCGAAAGTTCAAACGACTACTTCGCTACAATCAGCATCAATTCAACACGGCGGTTACACGCCTTGCCTTGCGCAGAAGCGTTGGTACAAGCTGGAACATACTCACCGAAGCCACGAGTATAAATAGAACGACTCGACACATAGTTACTCTCTAATCGAGCCTTCACTTCTTTTGCTCGCTGCTCTGAAAGCGGATCATTGATTCGATCTGTGCCCGTATTATCGGTGTGCCCTTCAATCACTACATCAATATCTTGGCGTTGAGCAAGGTAGCTGCCTAGCGTATCTAGCCATTGATTATAAGCGGGCTCAGGGAATGCTGAACCTGTTTTAAAGTTCACGTGCTGCTCAAGCTTTACCATCACATGGTTACCCGGCAACACTTCAAAATCGATACGGTTTTGTCTTAAAAAGACTTCCAGTGGGTCGTTAGTCGAAACGCCACGTCCGTAGTTGGTCGTGATAGTTCTTTGTTGATGAGTGCTGCTCTGAATCGAGTACCCACGATTACTTGCTACATGAGTCGTTTGAACCACACCCCATTCAGGATGCATCAAGTCGTAATCGGTTTGTGGTGCAGTCTCTAGCATGTCACCGCCAAGTAAATCAGTGGGTGACGTGGCTTCACACCCAGCCAAAGCTATGCTTAACATTATCGCTAAATATCTCATTACTTCACCAACCACTCATGCAGATAAACCATTCACTAATGTCTATATCGGCACCGAGGGAAAAACTTTAGACGAAAAGAAAGCAGAACCCAAAAAAGTGCTGTTGATCACAGTTAACCGTCTATTAGCCTGTCTTCAGCCGCTAGTTCGAACTGTTTGCATTTATTTACCTTATAATTGTTTTCCAATTCGTACTAAATAGTTAGAATCTCACGACTTCTCAACGCTAGAGCAAACATTATGTTTAAACCATTTACTAAATTCATCACAGCACTTGCTGCCGTACTCATTATCGCGGGTTGTAGTGAAACAGACGAGCCACAAAAAGGCGTTCAATACGAAGCGCTTCCAACTGCTCTAACAGAATTTAACTTGTCTCCGATCACTGAAATCTTCTCTCTTAACTGTGGTCACTGTCGTCAAATGGAAAGTGCAATTCCAGAGATTGAGTCTCTAACAGACCAAACTATTGGCAAGATGCACGTGACGTTCAACGAAAGCGCTCAAATCAGCGCAATGATCTACTACACAGCAGTGATGCAGCTTGATGCGACGCCTGACCACGCATTCATGGACGACCTATTTGGTGCCGTTCAAATGGGTGCAGATGCAACACCTGAGCAGCGCCAACAAGCACTAGAGACAGCGTTTACTTCTCGTGGTTTGGTTAGTCCATACCAGCTGAACAAAGAACAGCAAGTCGCTCTTTTCGACTACGTTAAAAAAGCTGAAGAGATTTCAGTAAAAGGTCAGATCAACTCAGTACCAACCTTTATCATCAACGGTAAATACCAAGTACTAACAGCAGGTCACCAAGACGTTGCTGGCATTGCAAAAACGATCAACTACCTTTTGACTCAACCATAACCACGGCTTTAGTCAACTGATTAACACATTTTGTATTAACTACGAAATTCAGCACTCAATATAAATAGGTTTTACTATGTCTAAATTTGTCATCCCGGTCATTGTCTTTCTTTTGGCGGGTTTCATGATTTACCGTACTTGGACGAATCATAAGTCTGGCGGAGAAAACTTCGAACAAGGCCAACAATTTCTAATTGAAAACGGCACCAAAGAAGGCGTGATTACGACTGAAAGCGGTCTTCAATACCTTGTTCTTGAAGAAGGTACAGGCACAGAGCACCCAACTAAGAACAGCAAAGTAACGGTTCACTACCACGGTACGCTGATCGACGGCACTGTTTTCGACAGTTCTGTTGAGCGTGGCGAGCCAATCTCATTCGCCCTTAAGCAAGTAATCAAAGGCTGGCAAGAAGGTTTGACTTACATGGTTGAAGGCCAAAAAGTTCGTCTATTCATTCCAAGCACTCTAGCTTACGGCAAAGGCGGTTCAGGCCCTATCCCACCATCATCGACTCTGATTTTTGATGTAGAACTCATCTCTATCCAATAATCGAATAGCTATAAATAAGCTTCTGATTTAAGCCCCAATATGTACACCATGTTGGGGCTTTTTTATATCTGAACATTTGAAGCCTCTTTAGATATTGAGCTATTTAGCGACTTAGCTACTTTAACAACGACCAAATATACCCTCAAAAACCGATCACTAGACGACTGGTCTAATTTAACCTATAGTACCGCCCATGAACGAAAAAACGAATGACACACGCCTGCATGTTTTAGATGTTGGCTATCAACTAATAGTAAACAACGGCTTTAACGGCGTTGGCCTATCGCAATTGCTTAAAGAAGCGGACGTGCCGAAAGGGTCGTTTTACCACTACTTTAAATCTAAAGAGCAATTTGGCGAGGCGTTGATTCAACACTATTTTGAAAACTACATCACTAAGATTGAAGCAATTTTAGTACACGGTGAAGGTAATCATTATCAGCGAATCTTGAGCTATTTCTCGCTATGGGCGAAGACCGAAAACGGTACCTGTAATGCTCATAAATGCTTGGTCGTTAAACTCAGCGCGGAAGTTTCTGATCTCTCTGATCCTATGCGCCAAGCGCTGTTAAAAGGTGCTGAGAAAGTGACGAATACCATCGAGCAGTGCATTGTCGGCGGTATCGAAGATAACTCTATAACGGTTGAAGACAGCCAAGAAGCCGCTCAGAACCTATACTCCATGTGGCTAGGTGCAAGCTTATTAAGCAAGCTTAGCCAGAGCTCCCATAGCTTACAGTCAGCTTTGAGCCTTACCGAACGCATTTTAAAAGGTGAAAGCTAACAACGCGCAACGCGTTTTATTTGCTTTAACTCAAAACAAATCACCCGCCCTCTTATCAGTTTGATGACGGCGGGATTTTTAGACAATAAGACTAGACGACTGGTCTAATTCTAAATGTATAAAACATAAATTAAGGATATCCAATGACTCAACAAGACAATCGCCGAATCGTATTGGCTTCTCGCCCAGTTGGCGCACCGACTCAAGACAACTTCCGTTTAGAGACAGTAGCCGCGCCAAGTATCAAAGACGGCGAGATGTTACTTCGTTCAGTTTACCTTTCTCTAGACCCATACATGCGTGGTCGTATGAGCGATGCTAAATCTTACGCAGACCCTGTTGCGATTGATGAAGTGATGGTTGGCGCAACCGTATGTCAGGTTGAAGAATCAAACCACGCTGATTATGAAATTGGCGAATGGGTTCTGGCTTACACAGGTTGGCAAGATCTTGGTGTGTCTAACGGTGAAGGCCTAATCAAACTCGGCAAAGAACCAACGCATCCTTCTTACGCGCTTGGCATCATGGGTATGCCTGGTTTTACTGCTTACATGGGCTTGCTTGATATCGGCCAACCTAAAGAAGGCGACACGCTAGTCGTTGCGGCAGCAACAGGTGCTGTAGGCGCAACCGTTGGACAAATCGGCAAACTAAAAGGCTGTCGTGTTATTGGCGTTGCTGGCGGTCAAGAGAAGTGTCACTACGCAAAAGAGGTTCTTGGCTTTGATGAATGTATCGACCACAAAGCTAACGACTTCGCGGAACAATTGGCTAAAGCGTGTGACAACGGCATCGACGTTTACTTTGAAAACGTTGGCGGCAAGGTATTCGATGCAGTAATGCCTTTGCTTAATACAGGTGCTCGTATTCCTGTGTGTGGCCTTATCTCTCAATACAATGCGACATCACTGCCTGAAGGCCCAGATCGGATGTCTAGCCTGATGGGTATGCTGTTGGTTAAACGAATTAAGATGCAAGGTTTCATCATCTTTGATGACTACGCACACCGCTACAACGAGTTTGCTGTTCAAATGACAGAATGGCTATCCCAAGGCAAGATGCACTATCGTGAGCACCTGGTTGAAGGTCTAGAGAATGCGCCACAAGCATTCATGGGCCTATTGGAAGGTCAAAACTTCGGTAAGCTTGTTATCAAAACGAACGAAGCTAAATAAATTCAATAAACTGAACCCGTTAACTAGGTAGAATCATGATTACTTTGCATCACCTGAATAAGTCGCGCTCAAAGCGCATCATCTGGCTATTGGAAGAGCTTGGGGTAGATTACCAAATCAAACCCTACCAACGAGACAGTGTCACTTTTCTTGCACCACCAGAACTCAAATCCATTCACCCATTGGGTAAATCTCCTGTCATTGAAGACGATGGCGTCGTGATCACTGAATCTGGTGCTATCACGGAATACCTAATCGACAAATACGGTCAGGGTAAGTTCGCACCTACACGCGGCACCGCAGACTACGTCGAATATTCGCAATGGCTTCACTTCGCTGAGAGCTCAGGTATTTTGCCAATGTTGCTTAAGATCTTTGTGATGAAAGACGGCTGTGAAACTAACTTCCTAGGCGGTTATGCAGACGATGAAAACCAAAAGATCTTAACTTACGTGAATAATGCACTTGAAGGTAAAACCTACTTGGTTGCAGACACACTAACAGGTGCAGATTTTATGATGTCGTTCATCGTAGAAATCGTTGGTAACTTTGGTGCAACTGCGCTTTACCCTAACATCGCTAAATACGGTGAGCTTTTAAAGAACCACCCTGCTTACCAAAAAGCCGAGCAAGTAGAGCTAGAGCACTCGAACTAATCAAGATTTGTTCCATTCAATGCTTCCATAGCATGAACATAACAATCTAAATGAAGCCAAAGCCGATTTATCTTCTGCTTTGGCTTCTCATTTGTCTTCATTTCGACAACAATACCGAACTCTAACTGAACAGCCATAGAGTTTGATCTTAATGCCAGCAAACCTCGCTCAATACACACCTCTGCACCTAGCAAACACGAATGTCGATTTAGCGCTACCGAATCGCTTTACGTTCCCGTATTACTATACGCCGCACCCTGTGTGTGAATTAGCTATGCTGCAGCTTCAGCAATCACTTATCGACTGTGGTGTGAATGAAAACTCGCAAGGTAACCTCTACGCTGTGCTTCTTGTTCAGAATCCAACCACCCAAGAGTTAGGCTACCTTTCTGCGTTTTCAGGCTTGCAGTTAGATCCGGCTTTGGTCTCTCAGTTAAACAACATTCACTTTGTTCCACCAGCCTTCGATTCAGAACAGTTTCAATCTCAGAACAGTGCGAACCTTGCTCGCCAGTTGCAACTCGCGGAAGACATTGAAAAGCTGCAACAGTCGCACAACCTGGACGCATTATTGGCCGAGCTTGAAGGGTTAAAAATCGAATCAGCACAAGCTATCGAAGCCTTTCAGTTAGCTATGGCCGCGAATAAAGCCCAACGTAACGAACTCAGAGAGCAAGCAAACCAAGAAAAAGCATTAGGGAATCTAGAGTCGGCGACGAATTTGCTCAAACAACTGGGTAATCAAAGTAGCCAAGAGAAACGTGACCTAAAAGCACTTCGTATTGAGTGGAAACAGAAGATCGCAGAGCGCCAATCACACGTTGATTTGATTGAAAGTGAACTGAAAAACCGTAAGCAAGATCACCAAGCAGTTTCACAGCAGTTGGAAACTCAACGTCTCTCTCACTATCGCTTTATCGATCAAGCCAAGCAATCTAAGAATTTACTCGAATTGCTCGATGGCAAAGACGCACTTGAAGGCTCCGGTGACTGCTGCCTACCTAAGCTGCTTAACTTCGCCTTTGAACACGAGTTCAAGCCGCTAGCTTTGTCTGAGTTTTGGTGGGGATTACCACCTACAGATATCGTTCGACAACACGCAAATCTTTACCCGGTTTGTCAGAGCAAAAGCTTTGAGACCCTCGACCACCAGTTAAGTGGCATAGAGCTAGAAGATAACCCGCTTATCGTGAACCCTGCTGTAGGTAAGTCTTTTGATATTGTTTATGAAGACGACGAGATCGTGGTCGTCAATAAGCCTGAAGAGTTCTTGTCGGTTCCCGGTAAGTTCATCGAAGATTCAGTTTATACCCGCATAAAAGCGCGTTACCCAGATGCGACTGGCCCTTTGATTATTCATAGATTGGATATGTCGACGTCAGGTTTGTTGATCTTGGCGCTCACAGCGGAATCAAACAAGCACATTCAGAAGCAGTTCATTGATAGAACCGTAGAGAAGCGCTACACCGCTTTGTTAGATGGTGAGATAACGGGCGAATCTGGCGATATCAGCCTTCCTTTGCGCGGCGACATCACAGACAGACCAAGACAACTGGTTTGTCATCAACACGGCCGAAATGCAGAGACCCATTGGCAAGCGGTCAGCACTCATAATGGCAAAACCAAGGTTCACCTGTACCCTAAAACAGGGCGAACCCACCAGCTGCGAGTACACTGCGCTCACCCATTAGGGCTTGGTATACCTATTCGTGGTGACGACTTATACGGGTACAAACGCGAGCGCTTACACCTACACGCTGGCTACCTAAAGTTGATTCACCCGACAACCGGTGAATGGATGGAGTTTGAAGTACCTTCTGAGTTCTAAGCCGTTTCCATTTAGTAGGGCTTCGTGCCCTACTCTTATTTCCTTTGCCTCTCATAGCTATCACAACATGTCGAATAAACTTAGTACGAAGCAATAACCAAGAAACCAGAACCTAACAGAGTCACCATCGCGGGAATACCATCCTTCCACGTATCGAATCTCAAGTGAAAGTAAATCGCCCCTAGTGTAGTACTCGCTAATATCAAACCTCCCATCATTTGCGTATGTTCAGGTGCTAAACCAACCAAAGCACAGAGCAACAACACGGCTCCCGAAAACTCAACCATGCCAACTAGAAACATGATCACTCGGTTTAATCCATAGCTTTTAAAAAAACCAAGTTGGATTTCAAACACTTTACGCTGCCAAGCAAGTGTCTTGATTGAGCTTGCCAATAAAAAGAACACCACCAGTAATACACTCACCACTGAAATCATATTGCCACCTTTCTTAAGAATTATTAACGTCAATGGGATCATTTAACCATTCATAAATCGAACGATAAATGCTAATTTTACGATAGTTAAGATTCCATTTTGGAATGATTAAGTTTAGATAGCAGACATAAGGCAAGTAGAATGGATAAAATTGAGTGTATTCGTATCTTCGTGGAAACTGCGCAGCTAAATAGTTTTACTGCTACTGCCAATAAACTCGATATGACACAAAGTGCCGTCAGTAAAAAGATTGCGTGGTTAGAAAGTGATTTAGGAATGACACTGTTTCAGCGAAACAGTCGCAAAATATCCCTAACCCATGCAGGAAAAGACTACCTCACTTATTGTGTCCGCTTCCTAGAAGAAATGTCCGCAATAGAAAGTCAGCTCAAACGAGAAACCGAGTCTGTAGAAGGTGAATTAAAAATATCCGCTCCAAGTGCCTTTTCAACCATGTTACTCAGTGAATCGCTTCAAGCATTCATTGAACAACACCCGGGGATACGGGTTAATCTCAGCGTTGACGACCGCATCGTTAACCTCAATGATCACAATATCGATGTCGCCATCCGCGCATCACAGCTGAAAGACTCAGGGCTAAAAGCGCGCTTGCTGTTTAATAACAAAGTTCACTACTTCGCATCACCTGAATACCTAGAGAAACACGGAGCACCGCAACAGCCACAAGAACTGAGCAAACACCAGTGCTTGACCTATTCACTGATGACGCCTGCGAATGAGTGGCGTTTTACCGACAAGAGCCACAAGGCCAACAGTATCAGAGTAAATCAAATATTCACTTCAGACAGCCCAGAAATGCTGCTTAAGATGTCTCGTCAAGGTTTAGGTATTGTCGCTTTGCCGAATTGGATGGGTAAAGAGTTTGTAGAGAAAGGGGAATTAATACGATTATTAGCGGATTGGAGTAATGACCAGCTACCAATGTACGCGGTGTATCATGCGAGCGACTATTTGCCCCAAAGGATCCGAGTGTTTATCGATTTTCTTGCGGATTATTTGAGTTCAAGAAATAGTTAAAGCTCTAAGAACAGCTAGAGCTCAACTGAGATCGATAGCTAAGATAAAGTCTTAGCCCATTACATCCTTGCGCTGATCAACGCATTCATAAGAGCCCATTTCGAACTCACGACAGATCCATGGTCGGTTTTCGTAGATAGTACACATCAGTGTTTCTCTATCCACCGCAGAACACCAGCCGTCATCTAAGCGCTTCATGGTTTCACCGCCCCATTCATCGTAAGCGATGTGCTCTTCAGGTACGCCCGTATCTGTGATGATCATAACCTCTAAGCGACAACAGCATGCCTGACAATTGGCACAGGTTACTTCGGGTTCGGTTACGTTCTTTATCTCTATCGTCATAAGTGACTACACTGCTAAATTTTGCGTATAGTAATCGAAACCGCCCGCTACGGCTAATAAAGATAGTGCGGCGCGGGGTTTTCGTTGATGTAGAAATAACAATGGGCGCTGTGATTCACTCACAACACCCATAATATTTCGACTTTTCAGCGCGGCTTATCGCCACAAGCTCTATTTAGAATAGGCTCGCGAAGAACAGCTTAACGTAGTCCATTAAACGTTTGAACAAACCGCCCTGCTCAACCGCTTCCAGCGCGATCAAAGGCTGAGTTTGAACATCTTCACCATCAACGGTGTAATGAACCACACCTAGAGTTTGACCTTCTGCTATTGGCGCTTTCAGTTCAGAGTTAAGCTCGATAGATGCAGTCAGCTTTTTACTGTCCGACTTAGGCAACGTAATGAACGTGTCTTCTGCCACACCTAGTTTCAATGTGTCTTGCTCACCAAACCATACCTTCTCTTCAGCCACTTGATCGCCGCCTTTGTGCGGGTTTAGTGTATCGAAGAAACGGAAACCATAGCTCAACAGCTGTTTGCTGTCTGATTCACGGCTCTTAACGCTTGATGCGCCCATCACAACCGCGATAAGTCTCATCTCGCCTTGTGTCGCTGAACTCGCCAAACTGTAGCCAGCACCAGAAGTGTAGCCCGTTTTCATGCCATCAACGGTTAAGCTTCTATCACGCAACAAGCCATTACGGTTGTGTTGAGTGATGCCGTTGTAACTGAAAGAACGCTCGCTGTATAAGCCATACACATCCGGTAAATCACGAATAATGGCACGACCGAGTAACGCGATATCGTAAGGAGTCGAATAGAGATCGTCAGCGTCTAAACCATGTGCATTGGCAAAATGGGTGTTTTCTAGCTTCAGAGAGGTCGCCCAAGAGTTCATCAGGTCGACGAATGCATCTTGCGAGCCCGCAACGTGTTCCGCTATCGCAACACTTGCATCGTTACCTGATTGAATAATCAAGCCACGGTAAAGATCCATCATTGCTACATCGGTATTTACTTCGATGAACATTTTTGAAGAGTCTGGGAAGTTCTTCGCCCACGCATTTTCGCTGATTCGTACTTGATCGTCAGCAGAGATGTTGCCTCGCTTCATCTCTTGACCTGCCACATAGCTGGTCATCAGTTTGGTCAAGCTCGCTGGGTTTAACTTAGTGTGTGCGTTTTTTTCTACCAGCACATCACCAGAATTAAAATCAATTAACACATACCCTTTTGCGCCTAGGCTAGGTGGGCTTGGTACTATAGAAGGTGCTGCGATAGCTGTATTACTTACCATCGCGGCGTTACTTACAATGAATATACTTAATAGAGGGAGAGAGTATTTGGAAAACAGTTTCATTGAATCAAACCTAAGTTAACGTTTTGAGCAGTATAGACAAATGCTAGCAAAAGAAGCGCGAACTTTACGTTGCTTTACGTATTTGTACCATTCGTTACAAATAAAAAAGTATAATCTGCGATCTGACCATATTTTCAACAACTAATATTTACTCAACGAATGCATTCAACGCCCAATGCTATCGCTCAGGCATGCGTCTAAATAACATTTCAACAAAGCCAGTAACACGCTGTTTGCTCTCGCTTGGCTCTAAATCAGGTTGGATGCCAGATTGTGCTAATGCTTGCCATTGTACGACCTCTGAGTTAGGTACGAAAAACGCAATGTACAACGATCCTTTCTCCGCAACTTTACCTTCACCATCGTAAAATGGCACACCAGTAGATAGCTTAATCGCATCGAAGATAGACTCATCGTTCAGTTCCGATTCTTCCGCTAATCCAAAGCCTACAACAACATCGCCGACACCATCCTGCTTTAACTGATAACCTTTACTTGAGAGCTGTTCTTGAATCGAATCACGCACTAAATCGGTTACCACGGTTTCATCGTATTTTTGAGAAAGGTAAACCTTTTCAGATTCAGGGTGCCAGGAGTACGTCATCACGCCGTGTTTCATGAAATCAAAGTCACCGCTAGTGACCACACCATAATTGTGTGTGGGTGGTATTTCTTGCGAAGTGCATGCGGTCAGCCCAATAGCCATCAAAGCCAATAGTGCTGCTTTTTTTATGCTTTTTGTTGCACAAATGGATCGTTTTATCATTCGAGGCTTCCTTACCTATATAAGAATAACTATCAATTCAACCTCCAACATAAATAGTAATTATGTTAATAGAAAGGTCATTAAACGTTTGCGTAATCGCTAACCTTCACTTCTGTCTGTTTTGGGGGTTTAATCACAAAAACAGAGTTGGTATAGTTCTCCCCGTTAAACAAAACCAGACCATTCGAGGCACGGAGCTTCCTCAATCATCTCATGAAGAGAAGAATTGGTACCGACAAAGTATCGGCAAATTTAAGAGGGTCAAACAATGGAATTCAATATGGTTGAAATTTTAGGTTACGCTGCGTCTATTATGGTCGCAATTTCATTAACAATGAAAGATATCGTTCGTCTGCGTGTCCTTAACTTTATTGGCTGTGCACTCTTCACAGCATACGGCATCATGATTGACGCATGGCCAGTTGCAGCCACCAACGGCTTTATCGCTTGTGTAAACATCTACTTCCTTGCAAAAATGCAAAAGGAAAAAAAAACGGAAGCGATGAAAGCAGCGAAAGCTTAAATTAGCGATTAGCCTTTCAAATAATTCTGAAAAAGCCCAAATAGAGCGATCTATTTGGGCTTTTTTGTCTCTGTCGTTCTCAATAGCTCGATTTGTGTGAACAAAACTTTTCAATCCAACAAGTCTTTCAACCGATCACATGTAAGCAACGTGATATTCCTTCTCTCGATACGCTTGAGTGTTGTTACGTCCACTCTCTTTTGCTTGATAAAGCGCTTTGTCGGCTTTATCGATAGCGGTTTCAATATCAGTCAGTGCTTGGGTATGGCAACAACCAGCACTGATTGTTACTGGCGACACTAAGCCTTGAAGTTGCTCAACACATAGCCGTAACGCCTCTGATAACTCGAATAACTCATGTTCATCACAATCAAACGACGACGGTTAACAAATCTCTTAAGTGACTTTGCGACCGCACAGATAACTCGATCGCCTTGAGCGTGACCATATTGATCATTGACCCGTTTGAAATGGTCAATATCAAGCAAGATGACGCCGACATTCGTTATCGGATAAGGTGAATTCTGAGTAATTTTCAGTTTTAGCTGCTCGATAAAACTCCGTCGACTAGGAAGCCCAGTAAGGTAATCGAGGCTTGCTACATCCAGGATTTTAAGATGACGATGCCGCAGGTAAAGCACCAACACGACAATAATGCTCAACAAACTTACAACCAAAGCCGTCAAACTAATAAACAACAGGCTATGATTTCGATTAAGCTCTTGCTCTAAGATACCTGCAGAAATGACCCAATTAAGATAAGGGTAAAACTTATAGAAGATTTTTTTGTTGGTCGTGCCGCTATCACTGGAAATCGAGTAACTGAATTGACCTTCTGGTTTGGTGGCGATTCGATCAATTAGCAGTTCAGACGAGTAGCCTATTAAGGATTTCAATGATTTATGTTCATAATCCGGATGAAGCACTAAGTTACCTTGCAGATCGACAATGTACACATATCCGCTATCACCAAACGCGTACTTTCTAAGTTTGTCTTTTAAACCCTCAAGATCGACCAAATACATCAGTTCTTCTTTATAGGTCGTCGCAACCAAAGTATTACCACTTGGGAGCCTCATCGAATATGCGACTTTGGCTCTACGGCTTATTTCATGCGGATTAGCGTGAAAGTACTCGATCATGCCAGAGTCAATGGTGAGCTGTTTTTGGATATGAGTAAGATGCCCGCGCTTCTGACCTTGCAAGAATGGATGGTAGAGATGGACGCCTTGGGGTGACATCAAATAGATATAACCCGACTGTCCAATATGCAATTCACGGGCAATTTGGCTTACCTGTTCAACTTCTTGTTCTGGCGTGGTATGCCATACATGGGACGCAACGGTATCCGTAATTCCTTTAAGATATGTCTTTATCGCCTCATTAACTGTGGTGTCGACAATATCGTAACTCGCGTTCACAATCGTACGAAAAAACAATTGGTTAGATTCCAACAATGACCTTTCCGTTCGATTGAATTGAAAGGCCGAAAGAATCATCGACACGACGGCGAGCGCTATAGAAAAATTAAGAATGTATTTACGTCTGACTTTCAAGATTACCCCGTAGATTTATAATTTCAGGTAACGCTGTGACTTCTCTTATATACAGACTGTTTTATATCATGTTTTTATTTTTTACTGAACGAGTGTCGATATTTTCAAGGGTTTCTGTCAATCCCACTTTAAAATGTCCTCATTTGTCCCAAATAGAAATGTCCCCTTGTTAGGTCTTTCGACTGGAAGCTTTGAATGGTTCGGTGAGGACAGGGTTGATGGCTCGAGGCGCTGTTTGAAGGGCTCTTTGTTGTGCACGGCGCTTGGGGGCTTTCTTACTGCGGGTTCGTTGCTGTTGTTGTTCGAATTCTTCTTGTTGTTGCTGAGCAAATTTTAAAACTTGGCCGAGGCGTTTGTTGTCGACGATTTGGGTTTGTTGAACGTGCTCGAGTTTGTCGAAGGTTTTGAATTCGAGTTTTCGATGCCCGTATTGGATGGCGATTTCACCGTTTGGGTAGTCGAGTATCTTGACATGTTCGTGCGCTAGTCGGCTGTTTTCTTCAGTAGGTTCAATGAGATAAATCACTTTATCGTATTGAAATGTCAGCGACTTTGAGAGCTTGCGGGTTTCTTGCCAACTGAAAATATCGTCGAGTTCTTGCTTGGACTCTCGAACCGGGCGATGCATGTCTTTTGGGTATTGAGCGGGCTTAGCAAAGCGATGGTTAAAATCGGCGATGAAGTAGGGAAGCCAGGCGTTGGCTTGTTCGATGGTGTCGATACCTTGTAAGCGCATCTCTTTAACCAGTCGGTCTTGCAGCGTGAGGTTGGCTCGCTCAACGCGGCCTTTGGCTTGGGAGCTGTTGGCACAGATGAGTTCTATGGCCAGTTCTTTCAGCACGCGCCCGTATTGAGTTTGGCCAACTTGTTTGTGTTTCTCCTGATTCACTCGAAAAATTGAGTGCTTGTCACTGTAAAATGCGATGGGTTTACCGTGCTCATTGAGGTATTCACGCGTGGTCAACATGTAGTCAAATGCGGATTCTGTCTCGCTGAATCTTAGGTTCATCAAACGGCCAGTCGCATCATCAATGAACACCAATAGGCAGCATTTGTCGCTGCGGCCTTCAAACCAGTCATGATGGGAGCCGTCAATTTGGATAAGTTCACCCAAGCAATCACGACGGTAACGAGGCTGATAGACTCGAGGTTTGCGTTGTGAATGTGGAAGCCACAGTCCGTCGGCGATCATCCATTGACGGAGTGTTTCTTTAGAGACGGATAGATTGTGTCGTTCAGTCAGTTTTTCCAGAGCGAACGTTGGTGAGAAGTCAGAGTAATGCTCACGGATAAGTTTCAGTATTTCAATTCTGAAATGTTCTGAGTAGCGTCGATTACTTGGGCGTCCACGCGCTGCGTGTGTAAGACTTTGAGCACCAAGAGAGACCAGTTTGTTCACCAAACGTCGGATATGGCGCGCAGACAGATTCAAAATTATAGCGGCGTCAACTTGGCGTAGTCGTTTTTCACGTACGTCAGTAAGCACCTTGAATCGATGAATATCTTTTTCACTCATAGTAATAAGCATCCGGATAACTCCTAAGCAGACCAATATAGGTAAGCTTAGGAGGACATTTTAAAATGGCTCAAACCGGACATTACTAAATTGCTCTAACAGTTTCTATACGCAATCTGTGACTTATGACAAAAACGCCGAACTGGATTCAGTTCGGCGTTTTAATTTTACGTCTGAATTGATGACTTAATTTATACTAACATCCTGATAAATAGACTTAAAAGCATTCGCATTTATTACCTATTACTACGCTCTATTGTCTATAAAGAGATTACTTAGCATTAAATTAAGAACAAACTTGAGTCCAGCTACCGTCGCTACCCGGTTCAGAACTTGTCCACCAGTTTGCTTGATAAACACTACCGTTATGAACCACTTGGTCGCCTGTGTTTGCGTGGCTTGGGTTACCCGCCCAATCTTTCTGAGGTAAGTCTGGGTAAACCGCTAAACCCGCCGTATCACATGTACCTGGGTTGGTGCCGCCATCGCCAGGGTTACTGCCACCTGAACTGATATCACCTAATGGTAGATCTGGCTGCTCGAAGCTAAACGCGTAATCAACGCCACCGACATTCACCGCGTAGTTAGCAGGTCCAGAAATTGGCAAGTAATACACCATGTCTAACTCATACACACCACCAGCTGGAAGCTCTTCCCATGTAGGCAACGTAAACGCCACTCGGTGCATGGTTCCATCTAATCCACCGATGTTATCCGCACGAGTATGACCCGAAGCAATCACCGTCAAACCACCACCCGATTGATCTTTTGCATTGTCAGGCGCAGACACCGGAATATCGAATTGGAACTCGGTACCGCCCGGAAGTGCTTGGCCTGTGTTGTTTGTAAACGTGATCTTAGGGTTAATTGGGTAGTTTTGGTCACCGACTTTGAAGCCACCAACCGATACCGAAATATCTAATGCTTCTGTTGGAATAGCCCCCGTCGCTACTTTGTTTCCATATGGAGTCGCAGACTTAAACTTATCGTAGATAGCTTTCGTCATGGTGTTACCCATGTGGAACTCACCGTTACCACTATTACACGCTTGCTCAGTCGTATCGATAGACGTTCGGTTGCCATTCGCATCGAGTACATAACAGTTATAATCCCCTGCTAGTTCCCAGAACATGATGCCGCCGATCTCTTTGTCGATAACGTAGTCCGCTTTCACGTCGATAGACTGTTTATCTTCCGTTGAAAGGAATACGCCCTTCTCTGCGTTCCACAACCAAGGTGCAACTGCCACGCTGTCGTAGTTTCTCGTGTAAGTGCCCGTTAGAACATCTGAAGGATCATTCACAGGATCAAGCTTGTAAGCTTCAGCGTAAGAACCCCAAATACCTTTCTCTAGGTTCTTCGCATGCCACATAGGGTTAGAACCCGCGCCCATTTCGTTACCTTTTGGATCGGTATCGTGCCACATGTTATCGATACCAATTGCGCCATGGCCACAGTTGTTTTTCTCGCCTTCACCCGTACCCGCTGAACATTCAGATTGGTTTGGCAGTGCTGCTCGGCCCCAAAGACCATTCTCACCACCCGTTACGCCTTGCCAACCACGAGTGTAGTAAGGCACACCTATGTTAATACGGCCTGCTGGCATAGAACCACGGAAGTAATGGTAAGCCCAATCCGTGTTCAGATAACCAATACCACCGTAAGCCGCCGTGTCGTATACGTTCCACTGCGCTAGCTCTGAATCTTTACCTGTATCAAACAAGGCAGCGTTATGACCAACGTGATCGTTCCACGCACCGTGAAGGTCGTAAGACATGATGTTTACGTAATCGAGGTACTTGGTTACATCGAATGTTTCCATACCGCGTAACAGGTAACCAGAAGAAGGCGCCGCGATCGTTAACATGTAGTGATTGCCATCTTGCGCAGAGGCAGCGTCGAGCTTCTCACGTAGCACTTTCATCAACACTTGGTACGAAGCCCACAGGTATTGACGACGTGGTTCCATGAAGTCTTTATCGTATGGATTACCGGCACCCGCCATTGAGGTTGGGTATTCGTAATCGATATCCAGACCATCGAACTGATACTTACGCAGCATTTCAACAGCGGAAGTTGCGAATGTTTCGATACCTTGATGATTGATAGAGCCATCGGCGTTGGTTGTCATTGTGTAGAAACCACCATCAGCCACTCGGCTGCCGTCAGTGGCGAAGTGACCACCGGTTTCTGCCCAACCACCGATTGAGATTAGCGTTTTCACGCCGTGTTTTTTCTTCGCTGTCGCTAATGCACCAAAGTGACCTTTGAAGCCTAATGCAGGATCAACTTCCACACCCGGCCACTCTTTGCCAACCGCTGCGTTTTCAGGATCATTCACATCACCGACGTTTACTTTGCCATCTGAGCCGATGCTCACAAAAGCGTAGTTAATGTGTGTAAGTTGTTCCCAAGGGATGTCATTTACTAAGTAAGCAGCTTGTGGGTCATCCCCTGCACGCCAACTTGTGAAGTAACCAATGACACGACGTGGGTGATCTGCGCCCATTTTCTCACGGCCTTCATCATCGTAAATCGTACAGTAAGGAACATCGACACCTTGAGTTTGATACAAGCCATCAGGGCGACATGTGCTCACTGTTGGAGCGCCGTTCACAGTCAACGATACCAACGCAGAATCTGCAGTCGCACCTTGGTCGTCTGTTGCTTTCGCGTAAACCGCTAAAGAACCCGCTTGAGTCGTTGTGTAATCTAACGTGTAAGGGCTCGTTGCAGCAGTGCCAACAAGAGCACCAGCCACATAGAAATCAACCTTATCAACCGTGCCATCGCTATCTGCTGCCGTTGCTGTCAGTGTGACTACACCACCAACATCAACAGATGTCGCTGAAAGTGCAACTGAAACTGTCGGTGCTTCATTCCCTGGTTGTGCTGAATCAACAGAAACAGAAACCGCACTTGCAACACTTGCTGCGCCTTCATTATCCGTTGCAACAACAGAGACCTGATGATTACCCGACGTTGCAGCCCAAGTCGCTTCGAAAGGTGCCGCTGTGACTACCGCAACTGATGTGCCATCAACAAAGAACTCAACCGAAGCCACACTGCCATCAGAGTCTAGCGCTGTTGCACTCAACACAACATTGTCGCCTTCAGTAATCGCGTCAGAAGCAGAGGGAGCCGTTAGTGAAGCAGTTGGTACTTCATTCGGCGTACCGCCACCTCCGTCGCCGCTACACACATCCACTTTCTTCCATTGTGCGTAGTCGCCTTCAAATTGGCTTGGGTTGTTATTTTGATTCCAGTAATTTGCCGTATAAGCACTGCCGTCATGTGAAACCTGATCACCACCTGTGTATACAGTGGCAGAGTTCCACGTTTCTAGCGTTGAGCAATCCACAGCCGCATAGCTGTTGAACGCCATTAAGCATGACGCGGTGAGCGTACTGAGTGTAAAAACCTTCTTGGCCACTCTTCCTTGATTTAGGTGCATGTTAGCTATCCCTTAAGTTGTTGTTTCAAGATGTTTAATTTAAATGGGACTTTCCTCGCCACTTAAATCTCTTCGCAAAACAACTGTAGGTAACAGCGCCAATTTAACACCTAAAATATTCAGTATTTATAAAATGACTCGCATTAATTTGTTTATAGCATGCAATGAGTCGACACTTATTTTGCACCAACAACTAATATTAATTTATTTCGGAAAGCTAAAAAATAACGTCTCAAAAATCAGAAATGTGATTTGGATTCGAGAAAAAATTCGTATCAAAACTAGCCAAAAAGTAGTGATTTAAAGGCGATTTGGGATTCTTTTGGGAATTCGCCCACTTTTTGATAACAAATGTGTTAGTATCGGCGGCTTTTTTGACGAACCTCACATTTCTATGCAAGTGTGGGAGAAATACATAGGCTTGAAAGAGCCAAATATAGCGAAGAAATAATGTCCAACTTGACGCAAGTCGCCAACGAAAACATCAACGCAGAATCTACTTCTATCGATTTCAATAAAGCTCAATCTTTGGGTGAAAAACTGGAACTCGGAAACCCAGTCTTTTGGCTTAGTGGCAGTTTTTTAACCCTCTTTGTCATCCTAGCTTTCACCAACACCTCCGTGTTGTCCGAACTTGTAAACATCGGCTTTAGTTATTCAACTAAGTGGTTCGGTGCTTTTTGGCAAGTCCTGCTACTTCTCAACTTCATTATCGGTTTAGTGCTTGCACTAGGTCGCACCGGCCACGTTCGCTTAGGAACGCTTGCCCTACCTGAAATGACCACCTTTAAATGGATGTCTATCGTCCTATGTACGCTGCTAGCTGGCGGTGGTGTGTTCTGGGCAGCCGCAGAGCCTATTGCTCACTTTGTTTCAGCTCCGCCACTGTATGGCAACGCAGATCCTCAAGCCATGGCGTTCAATGCTCTATCACAATCTTTCATGCACTGGGGTTTCCTTGCATGGGCAATCTTAGGTGGTTTGTCTTCCATCGTGTTAATGCACTTGCATTACGACAAAGGCCTACCTCTTAAGCCTCGCACTCTGCTTTACCCAGTACTTGGCGACAAAGCGATTAACAGCTGGATTGGTAACGTAGTCGACGCATGCAGTATCGTGGCTGTAGCCGCAGGTACTATCGGCCCTATTGGCTTCCTTGGCCTACAAATCAGCTACGCGCTAAGCGAACTGTTTGGTATTTCCGACAGCTTTGCTACACAAAGTGTCGTTATTCTCTTTGCTATCGCAATGTACACGCTTTCTGCTTTGAGCGGCGTGAATAAAGGTATCCAACTGGTCAGCCGTTACAACATCATCTTGTCTGTGTGTCTAATCGGCTACATCCTTCTTGTTGGCCCAACGAGCTTCATCGTTGATGGCTACCTGCAAGGTATGGGCGAAATGGTTGATAACTTCATCCCAATGGCGCTATACCGCCAAGATACAGCATGGCTAGGTGGCTGGACTGTGTTCTTCTGGGGTTGGTTCTTAGGTTATGGTCCAATGATGGCTATCTTCATTGCTCGCATCTCTCGTGGCCGTACTATTCGCCAAATGATCGTTTCTATCAGCATCGTTGCACCTCTTGTAACGTGTTTCTGGTTCAGCATCGTTGGTGGTAGTGGTCTAGCGTTTGAATTAGAGAACCCAGGTGTGATTTCTAGTGCGTTCGAAGGCTTCAACCTTCCGGCGGTTCTTCTAGCAATTACCGCACAACTGCCGTTCCCAACTCTGATTGCAATTCTGTTCCTTATCCTGACGACCACGTTCATCGTGACAACAGGTGACTCAATGACTTACACCATCAGTGTAGTAATGACGGGCACGACAGAGCCGAACGCAGCGGTACGTACCTTCTGGGGTATCATCATGGGGGCGGTAGCGATCGCACTTATCTCAATGGGCTCTGGCGGCATCTCCGCTCTACAGTCGTTCATTGTGATCACAGCGGTTCCTGTATCGTTCATCTTGCTGCCGTGTCTATGGCACGCGCCGAAGATCGCGAAGCAGATGGCAAGAGATCAAGGTCTCGCTTAATACCTAATCCGATTTAGCTTCGGATAACGTAGAACACGAAAAAGCCACTCAAGTGATTCACCTGAGTGGCTTTGTTTTATCTGCTCGTTACATGTATTGACGAAGCTTAGTTCTACCGATAGTTGGGCTTATTGAAACTTTTCACCCGCAGCAACCATGAATGACATTTCAACCAATAGTTCAGGGTTAGCAAGTTCTGCTTTCACGCATGCACGGCTTGGCGCGCAGCCTTCAGGGAACCACGCTTCCCAAACTTCATTCAGTGCATCAAAGTTAGCGAAATCCGTTAGGTAAATAGTCACCGACAATACGCGAGATTTGTCGCTGTCTACCAAACTCATCATTTCTTCAGCTTGTTCGAAGATTTGCTGAACCTGACTCTTAATTCCTGCCGTTGTATCCGTCTCAGCCACTTCCACAAAGCTTGCGATACCGTTAAAAACAGTCACATCAGACCAACGTTTGGTCGGGTTAATTCTATGAATTTTCACTGGTTATACTCTTCTTATAATTAGGGTGAACATCAGCGTAATCTAATCCAAATCGTGAATATTGAAAACAAAAATTGAAAAGCTCGCGTTACCTTTTGAACAGCACTATCGCCTACACATTGCTTTGGTTCTCAACATCACTAGCCTTTAAGTTCCTATCGAGACAATAAGCCGCTACCTATTAAGTTTTTAGATAAATATATTAAGTATTATTCACAACGCGAAATTTAATCTGAGCTCTTGCGGTCATATTCAGGGATTTTATTAAATGGAGTACTTTTATGCATGTTCAAACCTATGATTTAAAACAGAGTAATGTCGGATACAACCTAGGCGTGATTGGCGTAGCATTAGTGTTAGCTTGGATTGGTATTTACAAATTTACACCAACTGAAGCGATGCTTATAGAACCCCTAATCGCAAACCACCCAGCAATGAACTGGCTTTACAATCTGTTCTCAGTACAAGCTGTGTCTAACATGGTGGGTGGTGCAGAGATCATTGTCGCGATTGGACTGATCGTTGGATTTAAGAAACCAACAATTGCTTTCTATTCAGGCATTGCTGCAGCGGCTATCTTTGTCGTGACACTCAGCTTTCTAATTACAACACCAAACGCTTGGAAAGTATCGGATGGCATCTTAGTCACTAACTTCTTCCTGGTGAAAGACATCCTGTTTTTAGCGATCGCCATTAGCGTAATCGAACGTAACAAACCTCAGAAATAACCGTAAATATATAAGTGGCCGTAACTAGAAGTAACCTTAAACCTTGAAATAAAAAGGCTCGAAGCTGGCTAGAAGGACGCTGCCAGCTTCTAATGTATAAAGCACTGATACTCTCCTAATCAGCTAAAACCTTACGATAATAATTAGCATCTTGATGTTCCCCTTTGAACACCGCGTAGTTCTCAACATGCTCGACCAATTCAAAACCTGTATTGGATAAGATTTTGTTGGAACCGACATTGCCCACTAACGCATAGGCATCAACATATTTAAGGTTGGTCTGTTCCTCCAAATAGAGTAGAAACAGCTTTACTGCGTTAGACGCAATGCCTTTTGAAGCAAAGGGATGACCTACTCGATACCCTAGCTCTCCACTATGGGCGATCTGGTCGATATCGCGGATGTTGATTCTTCCACAGACAGTGCCATTGGCGTCTTTGATCAACATAGGGATCATCTCGCCGTTCTTATATTCAGTGAGAAAGCTCGTGATTTGCTCGGCAACACCCTCATTGGAATAGAAACGGTCTTCCCTCGCTGGAACAAATTGCTCAAACCACTCTCGATTTTCGACCTCAAAATCCAAGAGCGCACTCGCGTCATTCGGTTGAAGTAAGTGTAAAAATACATCCATGACAAATACTCTAATGTTTCCCTAAAAAGCCGCACCTTATGATTCATGAACCACGGCTTATTAATTCGGTTACGGTAAATCTCTCAATTTCTTGGCTGGGTTACCTGCGTAGATACCTTTTTCGGTGATGTCTTTTGTTACCACACTACCCGCGCCAATTACTGCACCTTCACAAATGTTCACAGACAGAACCGTGGCATTAGAACCAATCGTGACATTGTCAGCTATCAAGGTACGTCCCCAATTTTCAGGGCTGGGATCTGGCTTGCCCTCTCTGAATAAGTCGTTGGCAAACATGACTCCGTGACCAACAAAGCAGTCACTTCCAATGGTCACATACTCACAGATAAAGGTGTGAGATTGAATCTTACTTCTCGCACCTATCACGGTGTTCTTTTGAATCTCAACAAAGGGCCCAACGAACACATCATCTTTAAGTTCACAACCATAAACGTTACTTGGTTCGATGATAGTGACATTCTCGCCACAGGTAATATCAGTAATCTGTGACTTTAATACTCTTGGACTTGCCATACTTCATTTCCTCTCGACATTAGCGTCACAATTCAACCTAAGCAATTGTGCCGTATGCATTAAAGTGCATCAAATAGATGTGTTGAGAGTTGGTAATGGATCAAAAATTCTGCATAAATTAAAACAGTCCCACCAGCACAACTGACAACAACACCCCACCGATAAAACTCGGAGCGTGGAATGGCCGAGCTTTAGATCTAACGTACTCTTTTTGTAGGTCTTCTTGGTAAGTTTTAATAGCGAGTTCTTTTACGTAGTTATTTTGCATAATAAGCTCCTTCTTAATCAGTGAGAGAAGCTTAAGACTTGAAGTTAGGTTGAGGTAAAGCAAAAAATCAGATTAATTGAACACTTTATTTTTGTTACTCGAGAATTACCCTGAACACATCGTTATTCACGCCGCCAACATCCACTAACTCTCCCGGTATCATTAGAAGCGAGGTGTTCAGCTGTCGTGTTGAACGTGGCTCTTTTGTTTCTCGAATCACTAACATATCGACAAAATAACCTGAGTCTTGCTTTGATATTGAGCCCGAAAATGTAACGCTTTCAACCCTATCGGCAAGGACTGAATTGAATGTTTTATCCTCTAAAACACCTGCGGAGATGGATGTATCACCATAAAATAGCGTGATGGTTGTTGGGTCGGGTACCAACTCTTGATTGGACGAACACCCTATTAGGGTAAGGCATAGCAGTAAAATGGCTCGAAATTGCATAAACTGGTTTTCTTTATTACGTTAAGCGTCTGTTTTTCATATTAAAACACTTCAACCTTATAAATACCATGTTTACGGGATAAGCTTAGGTGTGTCGATTCGATGGACTTGAGTAATGAGGTGAACGGATCAGATCTCGGCCTGTTGAGTTTGCTCCCTATTTGGAAGCTAAACCGAGATCTGATCGATATTATCGAGAAGGGTTCAATTGATTTAAGCAACAACGTCTTGTGGAGGTGTCCCTTCACAGTTAGAAACGACAGCATCAATTTGTACTAAAGCATTCATTGGGATTTCTGAAACCCCTACTACCGTTCTTGCAGGCAGCTCAGCATTAAAGAACGTGGTGTAGATTTCGTTTACCGCATCAATATCTGAAATATCCTTAAGTTGAATATTAATTTTCACCGTATCGTCCATGCTATGATCAACGCTTTCAATTATCGCCTTAATATTGTTTAAGCATTGTTCAGCTTGTTCTTTTACACCACCAGCAACAATTTCATTTGTTTTCGGATCTAAAGGTAATTGTCCTGAAATATGATTGTAGTGAGAGAAAGCCACTGTGTGCGAATAAGGCATAAATGGTGCAGCATCGGTATTATTGGCTTCTATTACCAGTAAACGAGTGTCTTCAGGTAATTGTGGCGGTGTACCGTCGCCATGTGAAATTGATGTATCGATTTGCACTAAAGCACCCATTGGTAGTTCAGCGGCATTAACAACGGTACGAGCAGGAACGTAGCTTGGGAAGAATTTAGCACATACTTCATTTACCACTTCCGCGTCTGCGATATTTTTTAGGTAGATAGTCGTTTTAACCACATCATTCATTACATGACCGATGCTTTCTAGAATAGCTTTAATGTTTGATAGACATTGGGCAGTTTGCGCTTTGATACCGCCATCAACTAACTCACCTGTGGCTACATCTATAGGCAACTGAGCTGAAAGATTGTTGTAGTGAGAAAAGGCTGCGGTCTGTGTGGATACAGTACTTTGAGGTGCATTATCCGTATTTCTTGATACCTTAATTAGAGCGCAAGGTGCTTGTGGCTTAGTGCCTTCACCGTTAGAAATGAGAGCATCCATTTGAACCAGCGCATCGCTGTTTGGCAGTGCAGCGACGCCCACGACAGTACGTGTTGGCAGGCTTTTGTGGAAGAAGCTTTTGTAAACTTCATCAATAGCATCGATATCAGAAATATTCTTAACGAAAACATGAATCTTCACGACATCATCCATAACATGGTCGATGCTTTCAACAATCGCTTTAATATTATTCAAACATTGTGTGGCTTGATCTTTAATATCACCGATGACTATTTCACCCGTTTTAGGTTCAATCGGAAGTTGAGCAGAAAAGTTATTATAATGAGAAAAAGCGACCGTTTGTGTAGATACAGAATTAATTGGTGCGTTTTCAGTGTTTCTTGAAATTTTAATGATATCGCTACTCATCGGTATTATCCTTTTAATAAAATAGGTATACGTATTTATATTTAACAATCGTATTTGGAAGAATGATTAAAGTAGCGCCATGTTAGTTTAATTGTTTTAGGAGAAACGTGATAACCGTCAGGCTATCACTTGACTATAAATCAGCACGTTACAGAATAATTAGTCACAACACGACTAAATATCCGTAATACGAGCGCTAACCGAGTAATAAATTCTTTCTATTTTCAGATATATTCAACAATCATGAATACTCTCTCAGATAGAGTGAAGAATAATTTTAGTAATTTAGAAAGAATTTGATAGGTCGTTCACACTAAAGTTATTAAAAACCGCTTACTGACTGTATTGTTTGATTTTTATTCTTATATACGTGCATAAAGTCTTAACCTAAATAACTAATTATTTTAGAGCGCTTTTACTATATAAATACATTAATAATAAATTAGAAATTCAAATACCAACATACTGAAATTACCTACAATTCAATACATTTGCTCATCTTGATTAACAAGGGAGTGATGTTCTCATAAGTTGTCCCTTTTCTAAGCCTGCTCTCAACAACAGCCGAAGTAAATAGCTCATAGTTGAAACATGTTATGCATCAGACAAATAACTCTTATGTTTCAAGGTCATTATCCAACATATGCCCACCAAGATAGTATGCACGCAACATGAAGATCACTTATCGCTTCATAACGTTTAAATCTATTTGTGGCTTTGTTGCGTAATTAAATTTAGAGATAGAGCCAACCCGTTTCGCTTGTTTCTTAGTCAATACGACAAGTTTCAGGCATACCTAACCCAGTAAGCTTGTTCAACGCTTTTATCATCGCGTAAGTTTCACCCACCTGGGCATTGTAATTTCTTAAGCTCAGTTTCCCTCCTAGCAACTGTTTAACTCGATACATCGCTGTTTCTGAGAGTGAACGTTTGTGGTATCCATACCGCTCTTTCCAATACTTATTTGAGTCGTATAATTTCTGGCAACCCACGGCGAGATTTCGAGGGTGACCACGCTCCCAGAAGGCAGCCCCTTCTCTTGGGGGAATAAGCGCAATAGCTCCCTTAATCTTAATAGCAGCGTGACACGCTCTCGTGTCGTAAGCGCCATCACCAGACACCTCAAGGATACTTCGGCGTGTTTGTTTCAGTAAGTTCGGGAGTACTTGGCTTTGTTGCGTAATTCAATGGAACTAAATCAAGAACCTACGATCTGATCAGCTACCTCCACTCTATCTCGTAGTCCTATGCCTAAGCCTCGTTATAAAACAACCAACTGGAAGCAATACAACCGATCACTCATTAACCGTGGTTCTCTGACTTTTTGGATTGATGAAGAAGCAATAAGCGGATGGGCGCAAAGCAAACAGAATAAGCGCGGTAGGCCGCGTCGGTTCAGTGATTTAGCTATCACGACAGCACTCATGGTCAAACGAGTTTTTTCTATGCCATTGAGAGCGCTGCAAGGATTTATCGACTCGATATTTAGGTTAGCCCATGTACCGTTAAGTTGTCCGCATTACACCTGCATCAGTCGTAGAGCCAAGCAAGTTGAGGTTTCATTTAAGACTAAAACGAGAGGAGCGATACAGCACCTAGCCATTGATGCTACTGGCCTTAAGGTTTATGGCGAAGGTGAATGGAAAGTCAAAAAACATGGGACGGATGGCAAGCGTAGAGTCTGGCGAAAGCTGCATATTGCAGTCGATACCAACACTCATGAGATCATTGCCGCCGAGCTAAGTTTATCGACGGTTACAGATGGAGAAGTACTCCCGAACTTACTGAAACAAACACGCCGAAGTATCCTTGAGGTGTCTGGTGATGGCGCTTACGACACGAGAGCGTGTCACGCTGCTATTAAGATTAAGGGAGCTATTGCGCTTATTCCCCCAAGAGAAGGGGCTGCCTTCTGGGAGCGTGGTCACCCTCGAAATTTCGCCGTGGGTTGCCAGAAATTATACGACTCAAATAAGTATTGGAAAGAGCGGTATGGATACCACAAACGTTCACTCTCAGAAACAGCGATGTATCGAGTTAAACAGTTGCTAGGAGGGAAACTGAGCTTAAGAAATTACAATGCCCAGGTGGGTGAAACTTACGCGATGATAAAAGCGTTGAACAAGCTTACTGGGTTAGGTATGCCTGAAACTTGTCGTATTGACTAAGAAACAAGCGAAACGGGTTGGCTCTATCTCTAAATTTAATTACGCAACAAAGCCGGAGTACTTCTCCATCTGTAACCGTCGATAAACTTAGCTCGGCGGCAATGATCTCATGAGTGTTGGTATCGACTGCAATATGCAGCTTTCGCCAGACTCTACGCTTGCCATCCGTCCCATGTTTTTTGACTTTCCATTCACCTTCGCCATAAACCTTAAGGCCAGTAGCATCAATGGCTAGGTGCTGTATCGCTCCTCTCGTTTTAGTCTTAAATGAAACCTCAACTTGCTTGGCTCTACGACTGATGCAGGTGTAATGCGGACAACTTAACGGTACATGGGCTAACCTAAATATCGAGTCGATAAATCCTTGCAGCGCTCTCAATGGCATAGAAAAAACTCGTTTGACCATGAGTGCTGTCGTGATAGCTAAATCACTGAACCGACGCGGCCTACCGCGCTTATTCTGTTTGCTTTGCGCCCATCCGCTTATTGCTTCTTCATCAATCCAAAAAGTCAGAGAACCACGGTTAATGAGTGATCGGTTGTATTGCTTCCAGTTGGTTGTTTTATAACGAGGCTTAGGCATAGGACTACGAGATAGAGTGGAGGTAGCTGATCAGATCGTAGGTTCTTGATTTAGTTCCATTGAATTACGCAACAAAGCCTCTATTTGTCGACCTCGAAGAGAGTTCAATATCAATGATTAAACGAATGTGTTTAATCAACTTGAGGATTAGAAAGTGAACAAAAGAACAAAACTGTTAAGCCTGAGCCTAGTCATGACCTCCCTCTCTGCTCTTGCTAGTGGTGGCTACATCACAGACCCAACCACTCACATTTCATTCAATTACGACAACGTGACCCTTGAGGTTGCTCAGCAAGAACTTGCAACATGCCAAGGTGTTGCTGAGTCAACGCTGACAGCACCTACAGACACCAAGAAAGGAAGCGGCGTAAAAGGCGCAGCGAAAGGGGCGGCGGCTGGCGCTGCTGTTGGCGCTATCTCTGGTGGCTCTGGCTCTGACGCAGCCAAGACTGGCGCGGCGATTGGTGTGGTATCCGGCAGAGTTAGCGGCCGACGAGCAGGGACTCAGGCCGAAGAAGATAACAAAGCCATGTATGCGACTGTGTTGAGAAACTGCATGATTGATAAGAAATACAACGCCCTGAACTAAGGAGATTCGGCAATGACAAAGCTCATTAAAACAAGAGTGTTAGCAGCTCTATTAGCAGGGTTTTCCGCTCCCTCTATGGCTGATATTGCGTTCGGCTTGGGGTATCAGGAGGGTGATAAACTCTCATCTCAATACGTCGACCTGATGTTTCGTGGTGACCTATTTGAGATTGGCGGTGAGTACCAGAACAGAAAGCGTGATGACCAACTAGAAGATTACGACCAAGACGCGATCAGTGAAGGCATGGCGTTTTTAAAGGTAGGCGCAGGTTACAGCTTCCCGCTTAAACGCATCACGGTTCGCCCTTATTATAATTTCGGCATAGGTGGCGCTCAGCTCAGCGACGAGGTTGATGACGCGGCCAACCCTGACGCAACCTATTTCAACGCCCTCGGTGTATCGACTAAATGGAAGTTTGCAGAGCTAAAAATGGAATGGAGAAACTACCAAGTGGACAGCGGCGAGTCAGAGGGTGAGGATCTACCTTATGACATTGATGAGGATACGTTTAACGTCTCTATCGGCATGGCATTCTAGCGATTGATTTTATGGGGCTAAACAAACTCGTTAGAGCAGTGAAGCCTTCTACTTCCTCTCCCGCCAATCAACAATATAAAAACTACACCGCTCTTGGAGTAGTATTGAAGTGGCGCTTAAATTCGCGGCTGAATTGGGATGGGCTCGAGTAGCCGACTCGGCGAGCAGCATCGCTGATGCGAAGGCCTTCTAGCTGAATCAGTTCTTTGGCTTTGTTGAGTCTTACCTTCTTCAAATATTGCAGTGGGGATTCAAACGTCACATTACGGAATGCATTGTGGAAGGCAGACACACTCATGTTTGCTTCGTCGGCAAGCGATTGAACGGTGATGGTTTGGTCGTACTCTTCATGCACTTTAGACAGCGCTTTGGCGACACGAGCGTAATGGCCATCATGATGAGCTAAATCAAACAGCACACGCCCTTCTGAACCGGTTAATGCGCGGTAGACAATCTCTGTCACCATGGCATCGCCCAAGATGTTGGCTTCAATGTCGCAATGCAGCGTTTTGACCAACCGGGTAAAGCTCTCTAGCATTTGCTCTTCCATTGGCGTCGATTCTAAGCCACTCGAGTTCTGTTTGTGCTTATTACAATAACTTTCTAAAAAGCCTTGGTCTTCGAGCTTTTTGACTAAGCTATGCAAGCGTTGAGAATCAATGCTAATCGACAAGCCAAGCAATGGTTCACCATTAACAGGCAAGGCTTCGCACTCTAACGGCATTGGCACACCCACCACAAGATAATCACCCGCAGCGTAAGTCACTGGCCTTTCGCCAATGTAGATGTTCTTTTTACCCTGCCCGAGCATGATAATGCCAGACTGGTAAGTAAATGGCTGACGCTGATTCCCGCCACTGCTTCTATACAACCACACGCCGCTAATTTCAGTTTCTCTGATCCCTTCGAGATCATCCCAACCTTTGTGTTCTACATAAGACTGTAATAACTGAGCGAGTGTTTTCATAAGTGGCAACTTTCCATTCCAAGTGCTAAGAGTAAGTAAGCTAAAGCAGAGGAAGAATATCAAGTTTGTAGAAATAGGCAATTTATTTGGAGGAACAGCTCTTCATTGACCTAGATTACTGTACTAATATGCAAATATAGAAATTGAGCAATAAACCAAAATAACAAATTTCGCTTTACACAAGGAATCTCTGATGCAATTTACTTACGTTAACCCTACTGTTATCCATTTCGGCCAAGGCCAAATCAACGCTATCAGCCAAGCGGTTGATACTTCGAAGAAAGTACTGGTCATCTACGGTGGCGGTTCAATCAAGAGCAACGGTGTTTACGACCAAGTTGTAGAATCTTTGAAAGATCACTCTTGGATTGAGTTCTCTGGCGTTGAAGCAAACCCTACAAAAGAGACGCTAGACAAAGCAGTCGCTCTTGTTAAAAAAGAAAACGTAGAGTTCATTATCGCTGTTGGCGGTGGTTCAGTAATCGACGGTTCTAAGTACGTTGCTGCAGCGGCTAAATATGACGGCGACGGTTGGGACATCCTAACGGGCAAACACCAAGTAACCGAAGCGACGCCAATCGGTGCGGTACTGACACTTCCTGCGACAGGCTCTGAATCTAACATGGGCGCGGTAATCACGCGTAAAGCGACTCAAGAGAAGCTTGCTTTCCTTAACCCTGCAGTACAGCCTAAGTTTGCAGTTATGGACCCAGATGTAATGAAGTCTCTACCGGAACGCCAACTGATCAACGGTTTAGTTGATGCGTGGGTTCACGTATGTGAGCAATACATCACAATGCCAACAGACGCGATGGTTCAAGACGGTTACGCGGAAACACTGCTTAAGAACCTGCTTGTACTGGGTAAGCAATACGACGAGCGTGACAACGATGCATGGCGTGCAAACCTAATGTGGACTGCAAACCAAGCGCTTAACGGCCTGATTGGTACGGGTGTTCCTCAAGATTGGGCAACACACATGATTGGCCACGAATTCACAGCACTATGGCACGTAGACCACGCGCGCTCACTTGCGATTGTTCAACCTTCACTACTTCGTAACCAAATCGAAGCGAAACGTGGCAAGCTAGAGCAAATGGGTCGTAACGTATTTGGCCTAGAAGCGGGTGCTGATTTAGCAGAATGCACAATCGCTGCAATCGAAGCCTTCTACCACAGCCTAGACGTAGCAACCATGTTCGACGGCTACGAAACAAACAAAGCAACGGCGATTGACAATGTTGTCGCTCAACTTGAATCACACGGCTACCTACAACTTGGCGAGAACCAAGCAATCACGCCAGAGAAAACACGTGAGATTCTAGAGTCTGCGATTCACTAAGAATCGGGAAAAAGAAAGAAAACAAAGATAGTGATCATACAAAGATGAATTTTCACATCTGACTGAACCCATTACTTTTTTCTTTCGTACAACAGAAGCAGCGTTCATTTTGGGCGCTGCTTTTTAATTTGCCCTACAAGATGCTATTAAATTCTCATAAGTCCCTAATTTTATGTGCAATCATATTTCTATATTGTTAAGGTAAACCTGTCTCTTTACTAGGTATGAACAACGATTTGAACAATCTCAAGGAAATGGTTAAGTTTAAGTCACTTAACAAGTGGTATGGTGATTTTCATGCCCTGAAGGATATCGATTTAAATATTGAACAAGGAGAGATAGTGGTGATTTGCGGGCCGTCTGGTTCGGGTAAATCAACCTTGATCCGTTGCATCAATCAGCTAGAACCTTTCGAAAGTGGCGAACTTTCCGTGCTAGAGCAAGTGCTCCCGAGTAAGTTCAACACACCGGGCCAAGTCGGAATGGTGTTTCAGCACTTTCATTTATTCCCCCATCTTACCGTGCTTGAGAACCTAACTCTTTCTCCAATTCGTACGCTGAAAAAAAGCAAACAAGAAGCCGAAAAGATAGCAATGCACTATCTCGAGCGTGTGCACATTGCAGAACAAGCCAACAAATACCCAGTGCAACTTTCTGGCGGCCAGCAACAACGTGTGGCTATCGCCCGTTCTCTGTGTATGAAGCCGGAATTACTCTTATTCGATGAACCCACTTCAGCGCTTGATCCGGAGATGATCAACGAAGTGCTCGATGTGATGGTTGAACTGGCGAGCGAAGGCATCACCATGGTGTGTGTCACCCACGAAATGGGCTTTGCAAAACAAGTGGCCGACCGCGTTATCTTCATGGATGAAGGACAAATTGTGGAATCGAATACTCCACAAGCGCTCTTTGAAAACCCTCAACATGAACGTACTCAAGCGTTCCTAAATCAGATCCTGACTTATTGATGTTGATTAGAATTATTAAACCCGTCCTTTCCGCTCTAATACAAATAGTTGTACTGGTGGCTGCGGTTGTTTGGATTCTCGATTCTGGCGCACAAACCATGGGATACAGCTGGCAATGGGAGCGCGTGCCGGACTATATTGCTTTCTATGAAGATGGCGAATGGTGGCCTGCTGAATTAGTCGAAGGGCTGTTGGTTACTATCAATATCTCGTTGATTTCTTTGGTCGCGACACTGATCATTGGTTTAACGACGGCGCTATTGAGAAACTCAAATTCTGTGGTTGGACGCACCTTAGCCACCAGCTATGTTGAGTTGATTCGTAACACGCCGTTATTAGTACAAATCTATTTGCTCTATTTTGTGTTTGGCCCCGTTCTAGGGCTGGATCGTTTTAGCACTGCCGTTTTAGCCTTGGCACTTTTCCAAGGTGCTTACACCGCCGAAATCTTCCGTGCTGGTTTAAATGGTATTGCGAGAGGACAATTTGAAGCAGCTCAATCTTTGGGTTTATCAAAGACCTATACTTACTGGGATGTGATTCTTCCTCAGGTGGTGCAACGCACCTTGCCACCTTTGACTAATGAAGTGATCTCTCTTATCAAAAACTCTTCGATTGTGAGTGTCATGGCTATCTTTGACCTAACAACCGAAGCCAGAAACATCGTTTCTGAAACCGCGATGCCATTTGAGATTTGGTTCTCTGTGGCGATCATTTATCTTGCACTTACACTTTCACTTTCTGCCGTTGCAGCTTGGCTTGAGCATAAGCTCGGAGCTAACTGGCGAACACAATAAGGATTTATCAGCATGAAGCTATTTAAAACCGCAATTACAGCCCTACTTGCGCTTGCCGTCAGTTTGCCTGCACTTGCTTCTGAAACGCCTAACCTAGACAAAATCAACGAACGTGGCTCTCTACGCGTTGGTATGTCGACGTTTGTTCCTTGGGCAATGCGTAACAAACAAGGCGATCTTGTAGGCTTCGAAATCGACGTGGCGAAACGCCTTGCCGAAGATTCGGGTTGGAAAGTCGAATTCGTTCCTACGGCATGGGACGGCATCATCCCTTCTCTACTTTCGAACAAGTTTGATGTAATCATTGGCGGTATGTCTATCACTGAAGCTCGCGCTAAAAGCGTATTGTTCACTGAACCTTACTCGCATTCTGGCGTTCAACTGGCGGCTAATAAAGAGCTAGCAGAAGGTTTTACACAAATCTCTGATTTTGATTCTCGCCGTGTGAAAATTGCCGCTCGTCGTGGGGCATTTACGGTTCAAGTAGCTCGTGAAACATTCCCTAAAGCGAAAGTTCTACAGTTCGATGACGATGCTCAAGCATTCCAAGAAGTGTTAAACGGCAATGCGCACGCGGTGATCGCGTCTAGCCCGAAACCAGAACATGAAGCGATTAAAAACGCAGACACGCTATTTATTCCATTCGAAGAACGCCTATCAAAAGGTAATGAAGCATTTGCAGTTCGCTTAGGTGAAACTGACAAGACAGAATTCTTCAACGAATGGATCAAAGCACGTACTGAAGACGGTTGGTTGAAAGAGCGCTACGAGTACTGGTTCTCTACTCTAGATTGGCAAGACCAGATTGTTCAAGGTCAGTAATCAGAACTTGAATCAAGGCAGTGCATTGTTTGCGCTGTCTTGTTTAAGACAACGAGATAGCTATAACCTCATAGCCACCTCTCACAACACATCAATAATTATCGTTTAAACAGGAATGACGTGAGTAGTACTAGCGCATTAACAACACCTAAGCCCAACGTTCATATGAAGCCTTGGTATCAACGTCTTAACCTTTTAGATGGCGTGTTACTCGCTGTCATTTGTGTGTTTGCAAGCTGGCTTTATTATCGTTCTGCTGTTGGTATTAACTACCAGTGGCGCTGGGAAGATGCGTTTACCCTGATTTTCATTCCACCTTCTCAAGGCAATATTCCTTACTTTTTCCAAGGCTTGATCGCGACACTGCGCCTGAGTGTTTGGAGCATGGTGTTAGCACTCTCTTTTGGTACATTACTTGGCGTTGCTAGGCACTCTAAAATTGCTTTCTTTCGTACGCCTGCACTGATTTTTATCCAGCTGGTTCGAAATATTCCGCCACTGGTGTTTGTCTTCATATTCTATTTCTTCGTTTCTAACCAACTGATTCCGTTACTTGGTTTAGAAAGTATCTTACGTGAACACAATGGCGAGATTAACGCGGTTCAAGCCTTTCTGTTTGGTCCTGCTAACCTTTGGGAAAACTTAGCGTCTGGTGTTATCTGTATCGGTTTACTCTCTTCAGCTTACATCGCAGAAGTGATTCGAGCTGGCTTAGAAAGTATTCCAAAAGGGCAATGGGAAGCGGCTGACTCGCTCGGCTTATCGGCGTTGTCTAAGTATCGATTTGTGGTTGGCCCGCAAGTATTAACGGCCATCACACCGCCATTGGCTGGCCAAGCAATCTCTTTGGTTAAAGACACGTCGATTGTGTCTCTGATTTCGATCCAAGAGATGACTTTCGTTGGTACTGAAATGGCAAACTCGTCAGGTTTGATCTTCGAGATCTGGCTGATTGTAGGTTTCGTATATTTTGCTTTATGCTTTGTGCTTTCACGCCTGTTCAAAGTAATTGAGCAACGTTCTAGTGCTTACCTTAACCATCAGTAACGTCATTAATCAGAAGTACCGACTCGCCCAACTATTCATCACCCTTACCCATTTCACCTGATTGGTTTAAGTTATTGACCAATCAGGATTTATTCCTTCATATTTCTTCTTAGAAACACAGCAAAATACTCGTCTAATCACTATACTTAACGTATCGAACTACGTTGATTCATCTCAAGGACATTGCTCAACATGGACAATCATAAAGAAAGAGCTTTTTACGCCGTTGTCGGCGCATTGGTTGGAGACGCCGCTTCAATGGGGCTTCACTGGCTGTATGACCAAGAGAGGATCTTACACGTAGCGGGTTTTGAGCCAGAATTTCGCTCTCCGAATCAGTTCGATTATCAAGACAAGGGCTACTTTGCTCACCAAGGAAAAACCGCAGGTGAACAATCGCAATATGGTGCTCAGCTATTGGCGATGGTCGACAGTTTAGTCGACAACCAACAGTACGATGAAGCGAGCTACATCAAGCACTTCCGCTTCTGGTTTGATTTTGGTGGTAGTTGGCGAGGCTATATTGATAAAGCGACTCGTATGAGCTTGTTGAACATCCATCAATTAGAATTGGCAAACGCCCCAATTACAGCCTGTGGCGCGGATGATACACAGCTCCCCGCAGTCTCAAAAATCATTCCATTAGTGGCGTGTACTTACACCTCTCACACTTTGCCAGCGATGGTAGAGAGCGCGGTACGAGTGACCAACAACAACGACAAAGCCGTGGAATGGGCACAAGCCATCACCCTACTGATTCAAGCGGCAATTCAAGGTAATTCGCCACTGCAATCGGTAGAAATGGTGCGACAAACCTGTAGCAAGTTCATACACGATCAAATCGACGAAGCACTGGCTGATCCTGAGCTTTCGATTACAGATGCCGCGAAGAAGTTTGGATTGCATTGCGAATTGAGCGCTGCGTTCCCCTTGCTGATTCGCATCATTGCAGGTGCTCAGAGTTATCAACAAGGTATTCGAGACAATATCTTATGTGGCGGTGACAGCTGCGGGCGTGCGATTGTGATTGGCGCGGTATTAGCGGCGTGTTTCTGCGAAGAAGACGGTGGAATTCCAACCGAATGGCTAAAACAAGTCAAACTCAATGGCGGTGTGCTGTCTTTGCCTATTGAGTGATTTCCACAATAACGAACTAAAGTCTGACATAAAACAAGCAAACTGCTAGTTCAGACGATCGTTCCTATAGGCTGGAACACACTGTGATAACTCATTCTTTAGCCAAACCACAAACGGGCTTTCTGGTTCATCGTGCTTGTCATCTTGTGTGAGCAATATGTACTGATGGCCGGAAGGCACAAAGCCGAACGGCGCGATTAAGTTGCCTCTATTCAAATCATCAACCACCAATGGATAGGAACCAAGAGCCGCTCCTAGCCCATCAACGGCCGCTTGAAAGCAGAAATAGAAGTGTGCAAAGGTCTGGTTTGATATAGCTTGCGACACCAATCGGCGATCAAATTCACTATCTTTGGTGATGGATGCCCAGTAGCTCCAAGCGTTTGGTCGCGTGCTACTGTGCAGTAATTTCACATCGGCTAGCTTGTCTTTGACCTGTTGCCAATAATCAGGCGAGAACACAGGACCAACCCATTCTTCGACTAACGGAATCTGTTTGTAATGCTCGGTTACGTTGAAGTCGTCTCGGCGAATGGCCATATCTAATCCAGTTGCGCCTAATGTCACAGGTCCACCTGCGGTAGACAATCGGACATCAATTCCGGATTCGTTATAGAAATCACCGAGTCGAGGCATTAACCAACGCATGGTCAATGTGGGTTCGCATGAAACTTCCAAGGCTTGATGATTCAGCGGATTAAGCTTATGGACTCCAGTCTCCAAGGCTTGGAACGCTTGCTCTGTGTACCCTTTGAGTAATTCCCCTTCTTTGGTGAGACACACATTCCTACCCTGTTTGTAGAACAAAACTTGGGATAAGTGATTTTCCAATACCTTGATCTGCTTACTCACTGCGCCATGTGTGATATTGAGTTTATCCGCCGCATCACTGTAACTGTTCGAATGCGCTGCTACGTGGAAAATATGAAATGCTTTCAAATGTCTCATGTGTGATTTTTTCTCACAGATAGGTGGAATTCATTTCGATTATAGGCAGCAATAAAAAACCATACAATGCTGGCTCATCAAATATAAAGAGTTGGAGTCATTATGGAGTGGTTAAGCCTAGCAGTATTGGGACTATTGATTGTTATTAGTCCAGGAGCTGATTTCGTTTTAGTTTTGAAAAACAGTGTCAATCAAGGAAGACAAGCAGGGATTTGGACTGCAATCGGTGTGAGTTTAGCCATTTGCGTCCACATCAGTTATTCAATGCTTGGAATCAGTTACTTAATCTCACAGAATGAGCAGCTGTTTGACATGATCAGATACGCAGGCGCAGCCTACCTTATTTATCTAGGACTAAAAGGTATCTTGAGTGCGGACAACAAGCTTGCACCTATGGAAGATGCAAAGCAAAGCACCAGTGTTTGGCGCTATTTAGCCCAAGGCTTTTTATGTAACGTGCTCAACCCAAAAACCATGTTGTTCTTCTTGAGCATCTTCAGCCAAGTCATCTCACCTGATGCAGATAATCAGCATGTCGCACTCGGCTATGGGCTTTACATGATCGTACTTCACGGCTTATGGTTTGGCGTTGTCGCTATGCTGTTTACTTCGAATACATTGCAAAAGCATCTATTGAGAGCAAAGAAAAGGCTTAATCAAGCGTGTGGATTTGGCTTAGTGACGTTCGGAGCACTGTTGGCGATTAAATCGTAAACAAGCGAGTCAGAAATAGAAAGCGATTCAAACGACTGAATCGCATCTAACTGGGTCTTGGTAAAACTCTAAACAAGATTCATCGGTCTAATATCGGCACTATCAGGGAAGATAGTGTTGAGTTGTTTCACTTCTACCGATAAGTGTTGGTAGAGCACGCCCTTGATAACGGAACGCATATCAGTCGTTGGACTAAGGTCTCGGCCTTCATATAGCTGGCTTTGGCTCAAGCCCGGCCAATTGGCAATAACCTTACCACCCGCTCCTTTCAACGATGGCAGCGCACCACCCGCAACAAACATGACGTTGCCAGTACCGTGGTCGGTGCCTTTGGTGCCGTTTTCTTTTGCTGTTCGACCAAATTCACTGGCCGCGATGATCACTGTCTTCTTCCAACGATCACCTAGTGAAGCCTTGAGAGCCGCTAACCCAACATCCAAAGTTTTAAGTTGATTACTCAACCGTCCATTTACGTTGCCTTGATTGGCGTGAGTGTCCCACCCACCAAGTTCTAACGCTGCGATGTTTGGTCCGTTATCAGCCGACAATATGTCGCCTGTTTTACCCATCAATGATTTAAACTGTTTGCCGACACCTTGGTCGCCTACCAGTTGATCTATCTTCATGACACTTTCGAAGTTTGAAGACAGCATTTGGTCACTTTGAAACAACTCTTCCAGCAGTTCTGTTTGTTTATCACGTGTTTTTAAGCGGTTTGGGTACCAACTTGCCACGGTCGATTCGCCCTGCATGATGAGTGGTAAGCCCGAATCAATCGCTATTCCATCGTATTTTTCTGAGCTCAACGTGAGTAAACGGTTAATCCACCCTACGGTGTTAAACGGGTCGGAAGTGCCGTTCTCTAATATCTTCTGTCCATCAAAATGTGAGCGCTCGCGATAAGCGGTTGAACAAGCGTGCACAAAGCTGAGTTCGTTACTTTCATACCATTGTTGGCACTGCTTTAGGGATGGATGAAGTCCAAAGAAATCATCCAACTTCAGTAACTGTTCTGGTTTTAATCCGATGTTGGGTCTCAAATTAGAGTAATCCGGATCGGCATGCGGCACTACAACATTTAAACCATCCATCGCGCCACGCAGTGATACCCAAATGAAGATATTGTCCGAACCTGTTTTGGCAAAGCTTGGAAATGGCACCATCGCACTGACGCCAACAGCCGCCGCAATGCCCATGAACTGGCGACGGTTAATACTATGTGGCGCTTTATTCTGAGAACAATCTGGCTTTTTCATACCCACTCCTAACGGTATTGAAACTGAGGGCTTAGCCACAACAGGGAAAGTTGCATTGTAGCGCCGTCGGCTTTGTTCAATACAATTTGGGTGTGTTCATCAATAGCATCGCCATATAAACCCGCGATCACTTTATCCACTACCGCCTTCGGTTTAACTCCCGACGCTTTAGCCGATTTTATTGCAGCAGACGCAAGCCTATTGGCGACCTGCATACGCTGAGTCAACGCCGAAGGGCTATTGTAGTCTCTGTCTTGATCCGACCACCCTGCAGGTGAACCCGGTTTAAAAGGAGGCTGTCCTAAATTGTTGAGAGCATTGAATGCCTGTTTCTCGTTTAAAGAAATATCGGCACTACGAAGGACGGCAAACAGCCACTCCTTCGGCGGCCTAAAACGATTGGGGTTAGGTTTACTCGCCTCAGCGCTGTTCAATAACAATCGATAAATAGGCAGTAAATTCCCCTCTCCTTTCAGATATTCAGCAACCATTTGATCCGAGAGTTCTTTAGGCGTGTCGCCAATGAAATGCTGGCATAGCTTACCAACCAAGTGCGCAGCAGTGTCTTTGTGGGTCGCTAAGGTTTGTAAACACGACTCTCCTTGCGAGACGCCGGATTGAGAATAAGCCTTTCCAAGCAGTGTGATACTTCCTGGCTCATGCAGGTTATTAGCAAATCGAAAGCCAGCATCAGGAGATTTGAATTTAATGCCCCAGCCTGAAATGGCTTTTGCTAAGGCAATGACGTCTTGCTGAGTGTAAGAACCATCAACGCCAAGAGTGTGGAGTTCTAAGATCTCACGCGCGAGGTTCTCATTGAGCCCCTTATTACGGCGCTTTCCGACTTTTGAATTGGGACCAATCGAGAGTTGATTATCGAGATACAGAAGCATCGCAGGATGTTTAGAAGAAGCCATCAGCATCTCGCCAAAGTTACCATTCCAATGCTGGCGAACCACATCGTTTTCAATGCTGGCGGCCAAGGGCATCAGTTTTCGATTATCGACCGAGATGGCGAAGTGATTGCTCCAAAACTGAATGATGCGCTCTTGAAAACCATAAGGCGTTTCAACACTTTGTAGGTGGCGAGCTTGAGCTTGTTGTCGATACTGCGTTCGAAGAAAAGACTGCGCTTCTTTCTTCGTGGCTTGCATCTGTTGTTCGTCACCCTTGGCCTTCATTCGTTGTACACGATTCTCTCCTACTTTAATCAGAGTAGATTCGGTACTCGGTAAATCTTGTATGGCTTGGTGAACGAATGGCTTTTTATCCAACTGTTCTACAGGAGAATAATAGGTTGTTTGACCTAATCTAGACCCAAAACCAAACCTTTGTTCACCCACAATTTTTGAAGTCGGGTAATAATTCATTGCACACTCCCTTACGCTCGATCTTTTCTAAGTGTAATCGCTTAGTCATCAAGCATAGGGAGCTTTACAAGGTTTTACGTTAGATGGGTGTCAGGTGCCTATCAAGTTACCGACACGGTGTGATCATTTTGAATGAGTGTCTATTTACGCCACATATAGACAAACTGGTCGTTTTGCGAGGTGATTTCAAAACCAAATCTTAAGTAGAGCTCTCCAACGCGATTACCTTGCAGGTAACACAACTCAACTGGCTTACTGAGCTTGTCTGCGTGAGCTAAGCAGTCGGTGAGGATTTGGCTACCAATGCCTTTACCATGATATTCAGGCAGTAGGAAGAATCGGCAAAAGTAGAAGTGTTCACCTTTGTCTTGCAGCAATACACTGCCAATCGCTTTACCTTGATATTCAATGATTTCTGGCCGTTCTTCTGCCCACTCTTCGGCGTGTATATCTCGTTGAATTTGCTCATCCCAGCCAAATACGGCTTTGATCGGTTCAAACTCAGCGGCTTTCTTAAGCTCAAACAGAAATTCATAATCTGATAACTGAGCAGGTCTTGTTGAATACTTCAAAATACCTCCAACAATAATTGGCTATGGTTTCATTTTCGTTTAAGCCGGAATTCAGAGCCCCGGACACAACCAAAAATGCCACGTTTAAATGTTCATTTTGGTTCTAGTTGGTAACGTAAGACTTCGTGTTTATCTTGCTCTGAATAAAAGGTATTCAAGAATTGTCCACCGCACTTCTCAATCACTTTTTGCGAAGCAATATTGCCCCTCTCACAGGTAATGATAGCGCTTTCGGACAATACGTGCCGTTGAATCCAAGACAACATATGACTTGCGATACCCCGCCCTCTGGCTTGTGGCAGCGTCTCATATCCGATATTTCCAATGACATCGTGAATGTACGGACTGGTACCATGACGAACTCTTATCACTCCAAGAATACGCCCAGACTCGAAACAAAAATAAGTAGAAGCAGGCGTCCACCCTTCTGGCAAGCCCTCACCTTTTGAATAAGCAATTCGTTTTTCCAAATAGGCATCACTGCCATCAGAAATGCCCGTGTAAATATCTAACCCATCTTCAGTACAGGCATTCACATAGTGATGAAAGGCAGTTGAATGCGAAAGAGCAGCTTTAACCATGTCCATATAATGTTGATTCCTGTTACTTTTCTACCGGGTTTAGTTACCAAGCCTAAGATAAGTGCATGGTGTATTCTTGATGTCCTGTGTGCTCATCAGTTTGCTCGCTCGTAATAGAGAAATCTTGAGACAAGTAGAACTCAATGGCCGCTTGGTTCTCTTTATACACATTCAAAGACAGATTTGGGCATTCAAGCTTCGCGTGTTGGATAAGTTGCTTACCAACACCACAACCTTGATGCTGCGGGCTCACAAAGATCGCAGCTAAAATCCCTTCATAAAGCGAATAAAAGCCACGAACCTCACCGTCTATTTGATAGACGTAAGTTGTTGATGCTGGGATGTATATATCGCGCATATTACCCACTTGCGACTCCCAGAACTCAGGAGCCACAAAATCATGCGCCTTGATCGAGGCGATTAACCAAATATCTATAACGGTTTCAATATCGGCTGGACGGTATTCTCTGATCATCTTCATTCTCTGAAATAATTGCGGCTCAATATGCGAATCAGTATGCCGAGAAGCGACTTAAACTTATTGAAGATTTACGACAATTGTTTGAAACAATGGTTACTGCTTCTTAACGTACTTCGCCGTAACCAGCATTTCACCGCCACCATCCAGCTTGCAATCTAGCTGGTGGTCTTTACCTTCGTTGATACGTCGAATCACGGCTTTAGTGCCGATTTTCAATACGCTAGAACTGCCTTTAATTTTTAGATCTTTAATGAAGGTAACTTTATCGCCACTTTCCAATACAACACCATTCACGTCCTTAACACGCGCAGCTTCTCTTTCTAAACGCTCTTCTTCTGGGTTCCATTCGTAGGCACACTCAGGGCAGATTAGGTTGTTTTGGTCTTGATAGACATATTCAGATTGGCATTGCGGGCAAGGAGGTAGAGACATACGTTGATACTTCATTTAAATAGAATTTGTTCCATTTTAATGGCTCTTGTCAGGCTTAGCGAGCATAAATCTAACAAGTTTTACGAAGGGTTAATTGTCTTTAAAAAAAGAGCCGTACCTAAAACGAACAAACACAGCCGCTAAGCTGTGTTTGTTTAAAAACTTGAGAAGCGAAAAGGTTTAACGTTCGACTTTTGGTGAGTAAATCGAGTAAGCGGTGATTTGCCCTGCCACGATTGCAGAGAACATGAATAACGCCGACAAACCAATACTCGGGATAGGTAAAATCGATTGTTCAAACACCGACTGGCTGGCACTCACTAATACTCGGCTACCCGGAACCAAGATGATAATCCCTTGCACGATATAAATGGAGCCCGTGAGCTCCATCTTTTTAGCAATCCAAGTTCCGTACAAAGTAATAAGAACCGTCGTAACCCAAGTACCGACAACCCAACCACTATCAAAACCTAGATAGAATGGGCCCCACATACCGAGAACCGCTACTGGCAAGCCAAGCAAGATGTCTTTAGGGCGAGCATTAAACATCACACCGATAGACACAGAAATCAGCACCAAGCCCGATATGTGCATCCACATAGGTACCGCATTGGTATAGTCGATGGAGACCGCTTGTCCCCATATCGCTTCGCCAATATTAAGCCCCATGATAATCCCGACAAACAGCTTAATCAGCGTTAAGGCACTCTGCCCTAGCAAGCTAGTACCAGAGACTAGATCATTAAACGCCAAACATTCTAGTGCGTTGGCTATGGATAACCCGGGGACAAACAAGACAATCGAGGCGATACACAACGCCCACACCGGAATCGGCAACCCTGTACTCGCCAGAAATGCCACGAAGATACCCGTTAACAGTGCCGAGATGAACTCAACCGCAATTGCGCGACGTGAATGAAGGACTTGCTGACATACCCAAACCATCAAACCCAATAACGCAGAAAAGCCCACCGCTTCCAACGTACTGCCCACCAGCATCAAATAGGCAGGCGGAATACCCATATTGGCAAGTGCCGTCACGAATTTAGAGTAGCCGACAGGCTCAGGTACTGGCTCACTGCTTGGCTGGTTAATACGAATGATCGTATTGGCCAACAAACTCAGGTTAATTGACGCAGGCTTTAAACGCTTAAGAATAACGGCGTTGTTATCGTCTGGAAATTGATAGTTAATCGCAGTTGGCGTTGCTTGGATCATCACGTCAACACCATGCTTTTTTGCATAGAATTGAGTGTATTTCTCTAGCTTGTAAGGAGCACAGCCACTGCGGTGAAGAGTGTCACCAATTTCAACAATTTTGTTAATTCGGAACTGAGAAGGCATGGGTATTTTAGGGGAGACAAAATGTGCGGCAAATGTACCAAACGATAGACGGAATGACGAGACTTTTGCGTGAATTATCAACTGAACTCGTTACTTTTTTCTGCAAAGCCTTAGAAGTGCCTATAACTCTACTCATTTGGGATTAGTTTACTGAATGTTTTGACCGGCTGATAAGTTAAATTTATGCATTAAGATTGTTATTAGTGGACGCCAAAACACAAATAAAAATCAGTTTATGTTAACACTCCAAATTCCTTAATTTTCATGAGATTTATGACAGCCAAGTACCACTAAAACAAGTTTATAAATTAAGGCGGATTTATCGCAAAAACAGCATGACATTTACTATTATTTCTCGCCCTCCTTTTTTAGAGATTTTAGTCACATTTTATTCACTCTGAAAATGCCGAACATGATGGAAAAACTAGCGGAGTGGTGGTTATGCGAGCACTTAGAATAAAAATGAAAGAAAAAGGTTTCGTTTTCAGTTAGATGTGGCATTATCAAACTCGTTAAGACGATGTGCGTGCATCGTATAATGGCTATTACCTCAGCCTTCCAAGCTGATGATGCGGGTTCGATTCCCGCTGCACGCTCCAAGTCTCTTAACGCCTCAGTCTTACTCATAAGACAGTGTGCGTGCATCGTATAATGGCTATTACCTCAGCCTTCCAAGCTGATGATGCGGGTTCGATTCCCGCTGCACGCTCCAACTTCTCTTTAAGCTTCATTAAGCACTTTCTTCCAGCGATACCCTATTCAAAAATTTTCGCCGTTTGCTAAGTCCACAGTCATTAAATCTATACTGATTAAACTTATTTTATTTAAGCTTAGATTGACGAATCAACGCTAAGTGACCAACCAAAGCTATTAACTCCTTAAATCGCTTCGTATTTCTGACACCTATCCAAATCACACATTGCAGTTCAGCTTTTAATGATTTTCAAAATTGTTCCAATTTAATAATCTTGGTCAATATCTGCAAAAATCATTGTGTTAATGTGCGCGCATTAGCAACAACCCATAAATAATAAAAAATGTTTAAAAGCAATGAGTTAACAATTAACATCGAAGCAATTAATGTCGCGCTAGCAAAAGTTGAAAATGCCAATAAAATTCAGCTAGATACATTGAAAGGTTATGTGAACAGCGAGCCTGAACAGGCTGTACTGGCTTTTCGATCGCTGAATGAAGCAGAGTCAATCGATGACAAGTTTAAAAAGATCATGGCAGAGCTACCGCACCTGAGCGGCGAAGCACACCACCTGCTTGAAACTTCTATCTTGCTACAGTGATTCTAACTACAGATAAGCCTCAGCCAATCCAAGTTAGTTCATGTATTCCTGAACAGGTTGAGACTTATCTTTAACTGGTCATAATGTTTAACCAATGACTTAGCTGCCACACAAAGCTGTGCTGATAGGTTGAAATGAATTGGTGATGTAAGGCCCTCGCATTACTCCCAGAAGTTCCACCACTTTTTGCTGTTTTCTTCACGCTGCTGTTGGCCTTTCTCTGACCCTGTTCCTTCTTCTTTACGCTCTTGTTCCGCTTTCTTGTCTTTCTGCTTTTCTAATCCCGACTTTTCTTCGTCATTATCCATATCATCTTCGAGCTTTTCTTTCTTATCTTTGAGCTTCTCTTTACTCTCTTCGAGGGCTTCTTTCTCGTCTTCCAAATCGTCGAGTTCTTTATCTAGTTTCTGCTTATCTTTTTTGTTCTTACTTTTTTTCGCTTTCTTATTTTTCTCTTCGATCATTGAATCAAGCTGCTTCTCACGATCATCAATTTCGCCTTCAACTTTTTTAGCCTCAGCGAGCGTTTTCACTTCTTCTAAATCGGGCTTACCTTTACCAGCCCACTCAGGTTTAGCAGCAATGCTGTGGGTCGACCACGTTATTAAAGCTCCCGTTACTGCAAGTACTAGAACTGTCTTATTCATCCTTAAACTCCTATTCCTATAGTCTTTTAAAGCTAATACCTAAATAGCACTAAAACAAGGTAGCCATATCTAGCACTCATCCCTTTGAACTAGATATGGCTTGTGTATCACCTTATAGCGTTAACGACTTCACCATACCCGCTTCAGCGTGACCAGGAATATTGCACGCGAACTCTACGTTATTATCACCATGGAAATGCCACAGCAATTGCTTCGCTTTACCCGGCTTAACTGTCACTGTGCTGCCCGAATCATGTGCGTGATTACCCATGTTTTTCATCATTTCACGATGCTCTAACTGCTCTGAAGCAGATCCAATCGAGAATTCGTGATCAATCTTGCCTGTGTTCATCACAACAAACTGCACCACGTCGTTCGGCTCAATATCAACCTTGTTCTTAAATGTGATTTTCATATCGTCACTTAGCAGAACATGAACCACTTTATCCGGCTTTGCGCCTGTCGCAGGCATACCCACTTCAGACATGCCTTCCATATTCATCATCGAATGGTCCATCTTTCCATCCTTCATCATGCTGTGATCCATTTTTGAATGATCCATCTCTCCACTCTTCATCATCGAGTGATCCATATTCGAATGGTCCATTTCAGCAAAAGCCGTTGCAGTAGTTAACGTCAGTGCAATCGCAATAAGTGTCTTTTTCATGATCGTTCCTTAGATTAATTCAGTTATATATTTGTTAGTTTCACATGTTCATGTGGTACGCCCTTACTCACTCTGTTTTTGGTCAGTAAGGGCTAATAATCAATACGTTATTTGTTTATTTCATTTTGACTGTGCGTAATCTCACGCTGTTTCCAGAGCTTAAAGATTGCAGGCAACACCAGTAGGGTAAGCAATAGTGCAGACGCCATTCCGCCTATCATCGGCGCAGCAATTCGTTGCATCACTTCTGAGCCCGTACCCTCGCCATACATAATTGGAATAAGGCCAATGATCACCGTAAGTACCGTCATCATCACTGGGCGAACACGCAGTCCTGCGCCCTCACGAATCGCATCCGTCAAGTCTTCACTCTGAAGTGCTTGCTGGTTCTGCTCCGCATCCAATTTTTTGTAGTGCCATGCTTGGTTTAGGTAGACCAACATGATCACACCTATCTCAACAGCTACCCCAGCAAGGGCGATAAAGCCCACACCCACCGCAATGGAGAAGTTGTAATTGAGGACATGCATCAGCCATAGGCCACCAACCATTGCGAGTGGCAATGTCAGCATGATCATCATCACCTCACCGACGCGGCGGAAGCTGAGGTAGAGCAACAACATGATGATGGCGATGGTGATTGGCACTACGACACTCAAACGCTCTTTCGCACGCTCCATGTATTCGTATTGACCAGACCACGCCAGTGAATAACCCGCAGGTAAGACGATTTGATCGGTAACGACTTTTTGCGCCTCTGCCACATAAGAACCAAGGTCGCGTCCTTCGATGTCAACGAACACCCAACCATTAGGACGCGCGTTCTCCGTCTTAATCATTGGTGGTCCATCTTCATAGCGAATATCTGCAACATCAGACAAAGCAATTCGCGCTCCATTTGGTGTCACTAACGGCAGGTTCTGCAGCTTAACGACAGAATCACGATAGCTTTGTGGGTAACGGACATTGATTGGGTAACGCTCTAGCCCCTCAACGGTTTCGCCTACATTCATGCCACCAACCGCAGTCGAGATAACCTGTTGCACTTCTTTAATGCTCAAGCCATATCGCGCAGCCGAGCGACGTTTAATGTCTATCGTCACATAACGACCGCCTGCAACACGCTCGGCGTAGACAGAAGCCGTGCCACTCACGCTGTTGAGGATGGGTTCAAGTTGCGAACCAATATCTTCAATCACGCTCAGCTCTGGGCCAGCGATTTTGATTCCGATTGGGGTTTTGATACCGGTCGCTAACATGTCGATACGAGTTTTGATTGGCATAACCCACGCATTAGTTAAACCTGGGAACTGAATCAGATCATCAAACTCTTTACGCAGAGACTCCGTAGTGACACCGTCACGCCACTCATCTCGCGGTTTAAGCTGAATCACGGTTTCAATCATGGTTAAAGGTGCAGGATCGGTTGCTGTCTCTGCTCGACCAATTTTGCCCCACGTGGTTTCGACTTCTGGAATGGTTTTGATGAGCTTGTTGGTTTGTTGCAACAACTCACGAGCCTTACCTATTGAGATGCCCGGATACGTGGTTGGCATGTACATCAAATCTCCTTCGTCCAAAGGAGGGATGAACTCGCTGCCAAGCTTACTGGTTGGGTAATAAGCAGACGCCATTAAGCCAAGTGCGATAACAATCATCACCTTTGGATATTTTAAGCTTAGGTTCAGAAGCGGTTTGTACATCGCCACTAGGCTGCGGTTAACTGGGTTTTTGTGTTCAGGCAACACGTTACCGCGAATGAAGTACCCCATTAGCACAGGCACAAGCGTGATAGCCAAACCCGCCGCTGCGGCCATCGCATACGTCTTGGTAAACGCAAGTGGCGAGAACATCTTGCCCTCTTGCCCTTCTAGCGCGAACACAGGCACAAAACTCAAGGTAATGATAATCAGAGAGAAGAACAGCGGTGCGCCGACTTCTTCTGCTGCCTTACCAATCACCTGCCAACGGTTTTTATCAGTAAGCGGAGTCCGTTCAATGTGTTTATGAACGTTCTCAATCATCACGATGGCACCATCCACCATGGCACCAATCGCAATCGCGATCCCGCCAAGAGACATGATATTGGCGTTGATACCCTGCCAATGCATCACAATGAATGCACCTAAAATACCAACAGGCAGACTTAGTGCGATAACCAACGACGAGCGGATATGGAACAAGAACAGCGCACACACCACGGCGACCACGATGAACTCTTCAGCCAGCTTCTTCCAAAGGTTTTCAACGGCTGAATCTATCAAAGTAGAACGGTCATAAGTCGCGACAATCTCGACACCATCAGGTAAGCCAGCTTGCAGTTCAGCGAGCTTGGATTTGACTGAGTCGATCACTTCACTGGCATTTTCACCAAAGCGCATCACGATAACGCCGCCAACCGCTTCTCCTTCACCATTAAGTTCAGAGATACCACGACGCATTTGCGGGCCAAGGTTAATGTCAGCAATGTCACCTAATAGCAGCGGAGTACCTTTGTCGGTCACTTTTAGCGGCAGAGATTGAATGTCTTCGATGCTTGTCAGGTAACCGGTCGTACGAACCATGTGCTCGGCTTCCGCAATCTCAACAACAGACGCACCGGTTTCTTGGTTACCATCTTGGATTGCCTTATTGACTTGCTGAAGCGTTAAGTCGTAAGCACGTAACTTGGCAGGATCAATCTGTACTTGGTACTGCTTCACCATGCCGCCAACGGTCGCCACTTCAGACACGCCTTCTACGGTTTGCAATTCATACTTCAAGAACCAATCTTGCAAACTACGAAGTTCCGCTAAGTCGTGCTGACCGGTTTTATCTTGCAACACGTAGCTGTAAACCCAGCCCACACCGGTTGCATCTGGCCCTAGCGTTGGCTTAGCACTCGAAGGCAAGTTAGGTGCAACTTGGCTTAGGTACTCCAACACTCGTGAACGTGCCCAGTACATATCAGTATCGTCATTGAAGATGATATAGACATAGGAATCACCAAAGAACGAGTAACCACGAACCGTTTCAGCACCTGGTACGGCTAACATGGCGGTGGTTAATGGATAAGTCACCTGATCCTCAACCACTTGTGGCGCTTGCCCCGGATAACTGGTTTTGATAATTACCTGAACATCAGACAGATCAGGAATAGCATCGACCGGTGTATTTTTAACGCTGTATAAGCCGCCAAATACGATGGCTACAGTAGCAACCAGCACTAAGAAGCGGTTGCTAATAGACCAGCGAATGATTGCATTGATCATAGTTCGCCCTCACCCGCTTCTAAAGATTTGAGTACATAATCAGAACCCTGCTTCGCCACTAGAAACCGAATGGTTTGACCCTCGGCAAACTCAGATAAATCAAGGTCATCACTGGCTTGGAAATTCATTTCACCTGCTTTCCAATTCCACTCAGGGACTGGCTGATGTTTTACGGTGATCATGCCAAAATCTGCCATCAACATTGTAATGTCACCCGTTACCCAAACTTCGCCGGCGATCTTGTGTTGGTTGACCTTGTAATCCACAACCTCGTACTGCCCTGACTCTGTCTTTCGCATCTCAAAGTCAATTGCCTTACCACGTTGCACATCACTCATGTCTAAGCCTTCCGCAAAGGTGAAATTCATCACCATGCCCGGCCAATCCCATTCTGGAACAGGCTGATGGTTAATCGTCACCATGCGACTGCCTTGCATAACATCGGAAATTTCACCGTTTGCCCATACGGTTTCAGCTTCTTCTTCAACACCATTGATGCGTGACAGATCAGCAGTTTGGCTCGATTCAGAATCCAACATGAAGTGCGCAGAAGTGACAATGTTTTCGCCTTGCTCTAGCCCTTGAAGCACCTCTATTTTTTCGCCAGCTTCACGACCAACCTCAATACGAGCAGAGCGATACTTGCCAGAACCTTCTGACATCACCACTCGAGTCATACCACCGGAGTGAATCACCGAAGACCTTGGGATAGTAAGAACGGCTTCATCACTAATAGGTTTCAACGCAATATTGGCGAACATATTCGGCTTAAGCTCGCCATTTGGATTGGAGAACTTCAAACGAACGCGCAAAGTTCGAGTTTTTGGATCAAGGATTGGGTAAACGTAATCGACATTACCCAACCACTCTTTACCAGGAATGGCATCTAGCGTCATCACCGCATTGCTGCCTGACGAGATCCAGTGCGCTTGACGCTCAAACACCTCTGCATCAACCCATACTTCACCTAATGGGCCAGCACTGATCACCGCTTGTGCAGGCGAAAGATAACCACCTTCTCGGATATTCAAACTCGCTATAACACCATCGGCTGGCGCTTTGACTTCAATGGTTTGTGAGGCTTTGCCTTTGCGCGTAATAGCGCGGATTTGAGTCTTATCAACACCCAAGGTAATCAAGCGTTCAGTCGAGCCCTTGATCAAACCTTTACGACCCGTTTTATAAGCACTGATCAACTCTTCTTGTGCTTTAACAAGCTCTGGAGAATAGAGTGTGAAAAGCACATCACCTTTGTTTACCTTCTCACCCACTGCGTTGATGGAGAGTTTTTCCACCCAACCAGAAACACGCACGTTGGTTTGCCATAGCGCACTTTCATCAAATGCCACGTAGCCAACCGTTTCAATGCGCGGTGATAGCGGCTCTCTTGTGACTTGTGCGGTTTTCACGCCAAGGTTATTTTCCACCGAAGAATCAATAAACACGGTTCCAGGCTTATCTTTGGCTCCGCCGTTCACATCGTCTGCATACACAGGGATAAGATCCATCCCCATTGGCGATTGACCTGGCTTATCACGCTGATAATTTGGGTCCATCGGAGCTACCCAATACAAAGGCTCATCGCTGGCTTCTGTGCTGGTTGCCATTGCTGACATGTCGTGTGCTGGATTAATTAGAAAATGGTTCACCCCAAAACCCAATGCACCACCGACCAATAAAGCGATTGTTGCTACTTTTACTGAACTCATTATGTATCCCTTACTGATTCTCTGTGGTTGCAAGTTGTGGTTGGTTTACTTGGTATTCAAAGCCACTGACTAACGCCGCCAGTTTGCTATTAACGATGTTGAGATCGGTGATCAAACGTTGTTGCTCTAACTGAAGCGCCAGCTCATCGGTCGTTGCTGAAATGACATCGTTAAACTGGGCGGTGTTGTTTTGATAGCCCCTCTCAACCGCGCTGATTCGTGCTGCGGTTTGAGGAAGCAAGGACGTTTGATAGCGATCTAATCGCTGGATCAGATTTGATCTGTCCACCAGCAATGCATTCACTTGCGCGTTCATTTGGGAAAGTAAGGTGTCTTTTTGAGATTTAGCCGCACCAACTTGATACTGAGCAGCCGATAAGTTCTTATCTTGTCGATTCCCCGTAAACAGCGGGATGTCGACAGTCAGATAGGCACTCACCAGATCAGAAGCAGGTTCACCTGCCATGTTATTGGCTTGACGGTGTGCATACATCACTTCCACCCCAAACTGCGGGGTATAAGCTTGCTCGGCTAACTCAACCTGAGTTTGATTGGAGGAAATACTGACATCGGAGATCTTAACCAAAGGATGGTCAGTCAGTAGCTGGTAGTGCTTGGTTGAATCGATATTGGTCGCTAATTTGCTTTCCAACAATGACCAATCGATTTGGTTAGTTGCATTCAGTGTGCCCTGAGAATCAAGAACCTGAGAGCCTAGCCAATCAGAGCCCAACCATTCAGAAAGCTGAGAGATTAAGCGGCGCTGAACCTGCTGGTTTGCCTGAAGTTTCTCATCAAGCTTGCTCACTTGAAGCTGAGCATTAAGCAGATCTTGCGCTTCACTTTTACCAATTGAGTAATTGGTTTGTACATAGTTTTCAAGCTCAACCAACAAGCGACGATTTTGACGAATCACCGACTCAGCCTTTTGCTGATAACCTAACTCAAGCCAAAGCTGCGTCATGCTATTCGCAACCGTCAATTCTCTTGCTTGCACCTGCAAAGCTAAAGCATCTGCCTGTTGACCTGCCTTTTTCTGTTGAAGGTTAAGCGTATCGCCACGCTCAAACTGCTGCATCAGCCCTACCGATATATTGGTCATCGGGTCTTCGTCGAATTGAAAGCTATCGACAGGCAAACCGCCAAATCCAACTTTTAATTTAGGATCCATTAAGGTCGAGCTGGCAATGCCCGTTTCTCGCATCGCTTGAGACTGAGCAAAGTACTGTTTGCGATTTCCATCTTCGCTTAACGCAATCTCAATCAGTGTATTGAGTTGCTGCGTCGAGCTTGCTTGGTCATGTGCTGAAATGTGTTGAGCATTTGACGCTGACGCCGTGGTAGCCGCGAGCGTAGCACTTGAAAACAAGGCCATAGGCAAGGTAGCAGCAACCACTAAGCTCGTGTTCATGACAAACACAGAGGTTGTTGGTTTCATATTCACAATGAATGTCCATATCTAGCGCTAATTAGCGCATAAAAAAGAAAGGCTTATCAGATTTTTCTAACTGATAGAGCTGTATTTTTAGATATAGATTTATGCGGAAGGTGGGCGTAGCAAAGATTGTGCACGAGTCACTTTTTGACCAATAGTCACAGAGTGATGAGGTGCGAATGAAGAGGAAATTTGGTAGTTGGCTTGGAGCGCCTGAATTGTGTGTGATGCTGTAGAACAAACAGAATAGCAACAGATATGAGCAGAATCCGAACCGCCACAACAGTTGTTGCCCATCACATGCTCACCGTGAGCATCCATTGATTCTTGATGCGAAGCCATCTTGTCATCAGCAGACAGCTCAACATAAATAGCGTGGTCATCATGGACAGAGTGATCACCATGAACATGATCGCTCATGTCTGAATCGGTAACGGTCACATGGCAACCGGCAGCAAATTGATTTGCGGCATCAGGATCGCTCGGCAAATCGTTGTGCTGGCAGATAGACTTATTCGACATCATCTGCGTTGCCATGATATTAGCCATCATGGCTGAAGAGCTTGAGGCATAGCTAGACATCAACATCGCAATGATGCTGAAAACAATAATCCAAGTTTTTCGGAATGTGTTTGTCATAGCTTACCTTTGAATTTACACCGCAACTATAAACGTTCCCCTTAGGGTAAGGTCAATGCCATTGTGCCGATATTTGGCTGACCGTTGAAAAAATATTCATTCATACCCGTGATTTGTCGATTATTTGAACTTAAGGTGCATGTGTATCATCAATGATAGTTCTGAATAACCAAAAAGTGCAACTCACTAAAAAAGCCTTCAACACAGGTTGAAGGCTTGAATCGTTACCCTAATTTATTAATGTGAACACTTAAATGACGAGCTCAGCTCGAACCATTAAGTGACTCACTCCACTCTTTCGATAATCGTCGCAATACCTTGCCCCATACCAATACACATGGTTGCTAGCCCATATCGACCACCACGCTGTTCCATAATATTGATAAGGCTACCGACGATGCGAGCCCCCGAACATCCTAAAGGATGACCCAGTGAAATCGCACCACCATGCAGGTTCACCTTATCTTCACGCTGCTCCCACAAGCCTAATTCTTTTAAACACGGGATAGCTTGCGCTGCAAACGCTTCATTCACTTCTGCAAAATCGATATCGGCGATCGTTAGATCTGTCTTCGCTAACGCTTTTTTGGTTGCCGGTACGGGTCCATAACCCATAAGCGCCGCTGGCACTCCCGCAGAGGCAGACGAGATAACTTTAGCTCTCGGTTTGATGCCGAGCTCGATGGCTTTATCTTCACTCATCACCAGCAAACAAGATGCGCCGTCAGACAAGGCTGAAGACGTACCTGCCGTTACGGTTCCTCGCGGATCAAATGCAGGGCGAAGCTTAGATAAAGATTCAGCCGTAGTTTCAGGACGAATCACCTCATCATGTTTAACCAAGATTGGCGCACCGCTTTCGTCATGGCCCATGGTTGGGACAATCTCGTTATCAAAACGACCTTCAAGTGTCGCTTCGTGCGCAAGTCGGTGTGAACGAGCGCCCAGTTCATCTTGCTCTTCACGCGACACGTTATGCAGTTGCCCAAGGGCTTCCGCCGTTAACCCCATCATCGCAGACGCTTGCGCCATATTGCGGTTATATGGGTTTAGGTTGATGCCTTTTGTCATCGGGATATGCCCCATATGCTCAACACCACCAACGAGGGCAACATCGGCATCACCCGCTTTTATCGAACGCGTCGCCATGTGCAAAGCGTCCATTGAAGAGCCACACAAACGGTTCACCGTGGTTGCTGGTACTTCTTCAGACAACCCAGCTTGAAGTGCTGCGACCTTCGCAAGGTTAACACCCTGCTCTTCTGTTTGCTGCACACAACCCCAGATCACATCATCAATCAGAGTGGATTCAACCTTTGGCTGACGCTTCAGCATTGCACTCATTAAGTGAGACGAAAGATCATCGGCTCGTACATGTCGAAATACACCATTTTTTGAACGCCCCATTGGAGTTCGAATCGCATCTACAATCACTACGTTTTTCATATTTCTTGCTCCAGATTACGCGTAAAAATTACGGTTCAGTTCAACACGGTCACGAAGACCTTGAGGGATAGCATATAAAGAACCTAAGTCTTCATATTGTTGGGCAATCTCTAGCAGCTTATCTAGACCCATGCTATCCATGTAGTAGAAGATTCCGCCACGGAATGCCGGGAATCCAGTGCCGTAGATAAACGCAATATCACCCTCGGCCGCTGAAGAAATAATGCCGTCATCTAAACAGCGAATCGCTTCATACATCATCGGTAGCATCATTCGTAGTGTGATGTCTTGAGGCTCCATTGAGATTGGTGCATCACAAAGGCTGTCAATAAGTGCAGTGGTTTCCAAGTGGCTTTCTGGCTGTAAGCGGCCTTTGCGATCCGCTTTGTACCGATAGAAACCCTCTTTTGTTTTTTGTCCTAAACGGCCTTTCGCCACAGATTCCGCGATCAGATTCGCTTCAGGCTTGGCTAAACGCGTAGGGAAGGCTTCGCTCATCACATCAATGCAGTGATCCGCAGTATCGAGTCCAATCACATCAAGCAGATGCGCTGGCCCCATTGGCCAACCAAACCCTTTGCTCATCACTTTGTCGATTTGAGCAATATCACCGCCCGCAACCAACAGCTGGTTAAAAGCCAAGAAGTAAGGTGTTAGGCAGCGATTAACCAAGAAGCCAGCACAGTCGTTCACCACGATCGGCGTCTTGCCAAGTGCCAGAACATAGTTGACTGCGGTTGCAATGGTTTCCGGTGATGTTTGCTCACCTTTGATCACTTCAACCAACGGCATGCGATGCACCGGATTAAAGAAGTGAATGCCACAGAAGTTTTCTGGGTTCTTTAATGAGTGCGCTAAGCCACTGATCATCAAAGTAGATGTGTTTGATGCAATCATTGCATTTGGCGCAACCTGTTCAAGCTCAGCTAACACCTTTTCTTTAACGATTGGATTCTCAACGACCGCTTCTATCACTAAATCACAACTGTCTAACGCTGCATTGTGCAAAGTCGGTACGATACGGTTGAGCACTTCACCCATCGCCTCTGGGCTCTTACGACCGCGAGTCACTTGCTTTGAAAGCAGTTGATTCGCTTCATTTAGTCCTAACGCTAAGCCCTGTTTGTTGATGTCTTTGAGTACCACATCCAGCTTTTTATCCGCGGTAACATAAGCGATACCACCGCCCATAATACCCGCGCCGACCACACCCACTTCTTCGGTTTTCTTGCCGCCTTTAGCGTGTTTCTTTGCTGTCGCTTTTACTGCCATGTCGCTCAGGAAAACATTCACCAAAGCGTCTGCTACACCACTTGCGACACATTTGATGATTCCCGCTTGCTCAAGCTTTAAGGCTTCATCGCGAGAACAACGAGCGCTTTTAGAAATCGTGTTCAGAATAATGCCCGGTGCCGGATAATGCGGACCAGCTGCTTTCGCGACCATGCCTTTAGCCACATTAATCGACATCGCCAGTTCCGCGTCATTCAGAGTCAGTGGCGCTTGTTTTTCTGCATAACGCTGCTGCCAATCAAAGTCACCAGAGATGCACGACTCAAGCATGGTTAGCGCGCTTTCGGTTGGGTTTGTCTTGCTCGCATCAATCACACCATCAACAACGTGATGTTCTAACGCTTGTTTCGCCTTAAAGGTTTTACCCGTTGTTAGCCACTGCAGAGCCGTATCGACACCTGTGATGCGCGGTAATCGAGTCACCCCACCCCATGCTGGCATAATGCCAAGCTTAACTTCAGGCAGGCTCATTTTTAGGTCGGTCGTTGCAAGACGATAATCCGCAAGCAGTGAAAGCTCGACTCCACCACCAGCCGCCACACCATTAACGATGGCGACTTTAGGAAGGTTGAGATCTTCGATTCGGTTATAAATGGAATGCGCCCATGATAGGTAATCGGTAATGGCCGCATCACCATCACTAAACAGAGAGCGAAAGGCTTTTACATCCGCACCCGCGCTAAATAACGCTTTGCCCGAACGGATGATCAGACCAGCAGCATCACTGTTTTCAAGTTGTTCGGCACAGCTTTCAAGTTCAATGAGTGCCGACTTAGTGAGTGTGTTAACCGAATCAGACTCTGCGTTGAAAACCAATTCAACAATACGATTAGAATCTTCGATAAATGCGAGTTTGAAAAATTGTCCTGTAAACATAATTACCTCCTACTTCACTAAGCCATGTTGTTTTGCTTCAGCCAGTAACGACTCACGAAAATCTGGGTGCGCGATGTTCGCTAACGCATGAACGCGTTCAGAGACCGTCATACCACGCAGGTTAACCGAGCCGTATTCCGTCGCCACGATATGTACATCGTTACGAGGTGTGGTAATCGGCGTGCCCACTGGCAATGACAAACGAATATTCGACTCTAAGCCGTCTTTGCCTTCACGCGTTGCTGCCAGGGCTAAGATGCTGACGCCATTTTTTGCCATGTTCGCTGCTCGTACGAAATCTAACTGACCACCAGAGCCTGAAATCTGGCTAAAGCCCGCACCTTCAGAAGCAACTTGACCCACAAGGTCGATCATCAAACACGTATTAATGGAGACAAAATTATCGTTCTTAGCGACTTCATACGGGTCAACGACTTCGCTCATTGAGCCCATCTCGATGTCTGGGTTGTTGTGCAGAAAGTCCATGACTTCTTGAGGGCCCGCCGCGAAAGCCGCGACGATCTTGTTCGGCATGTGATTCTTTTTGGTGCCAGACACAGCACCGGCTTTACACATCTCCATGAGAGATTCCGTAAACATCTCTGTATGAACACCTAGATCTTTACGGTCTCGAAGCGCCATACCCATCGCATTTGAGATGGTTCCAATACCAATTTGCACCGTCATTCCATCTTTAATGTATGGGCTAACGTGTTTTGCAATTTCGGTCTCTAGCTCTGAAGGCTGGCCAGCTTTAGGTGACGCGATACTATGATGGCCTTCGACTAACGCGTCCGCGCAATCGACATGCACGATGTTGTCTTCATTGCCGATAAAAGGTTGCTGCTCATTAACAACAAAAATTACTTTAGAGGCATGTTTTAGTGCAACCTTCGTTGCTACGCCGCCACACGCGCCTAAGCTCACAAAACCGTCTGTATTCGGTGGTGTCACTTCAACGACAACCGTATTCGGCTGCAGTTTTTCAAAAATATTTTCGAAATTTGAGAAATGAAAGTTCGTCACTTCTACGTTGCCTGTGCTTTGCAGCTTTCTTTCAATTGGCCCCATGAAGAGACTGATATGCTTGAAGTTATCTCGATATTGAGGCTTCAAAAATTCGAAGGGAGTCGTCATCAAACCTGTGTAGATTTCACAATCACTGAATAGGTCGAGGTGTTTATCCAACTCCTTTAGAAAAACAACTGGAATGGACAGTAAGCCACCTGCCCAGATTTTGTCACCTGATGCGAGTTTGCCTACCGCAGACTCTAACGAGAGTAGTTTTTCGCTATGGATCTCTTGCCAATTATTCATTATGTAGTTCTCATTATACTTTGCATAACAGGCTAAATTTTGAATATTACTTTTCCATTAAAACCAAAACTTGTATGTTATGCATGAACGTAGGGTACAGATAAATATCCTTTTCACGGCATTCAGAATACAATTTCCCTAGGCTTTAACTTTGCAATTCAGGACAAGAAATTCACTATTCTGGACAATTAATCACTTTGTGTTTTTGATCACATCTCCGATTTATAAGGTTATAAAATGGCATTGGAACAGCGCTTTCATAACTCCCTTTCGGTTCACGCTGGCTGGCAAGCCTTGCTCGCTTTAACAGCAAAAGAGCATCAAGTGGAGAGCCAATTTTTTCCGCCAAAGCGTAAGAATTCAGATGGCCGATTGCATTTCCACGACCTTCGTGAAGAGTTAGTAAAGCTGTGTGAATATACCGATGATGAGCTGATCCCCGTAAGAGCCGCGAAGCACGTTACTCCCTTAACCTTTGGCAGTTACTCCTTAGCACTATGGACCGCTCCAAACCTCGAGGCGATGCTAAAAACTGCGGCTGAATTCTCGTTCATTATTGCGTCGCCTATCCGGCTTCAGTATCGAGAAAATAAACAAGGTAGCGCGGAGTTATGGGTACTCAATAGCGAGCCTTTCAGCCAAGAAAGCCACGTCACCTACCTTGGTGTAACAATGCTGATCGCCACACTCATTTACATCATCAAGCATGTGATCCTTAGCGAAGACATCGATGTGAGCGTCAAACTGATTGAGCACAAATTCTCTCCCGAGCACACCGAACAACTCGAGCAGTTAACTGGAGCAAAAATTACCGCCGGACACCCAATAAGAAAGATCGCTATCGACAAAAAGCACCTTCATAAGCCTTTAGATAATTACGATGAAGGGATCTATTTTTCGGCACTGAATCTGCTGAGAAAAGACGCGGAGTCCCTAAAGAAAGGCGACCTGATTCTCCAGATCTACAATACGCTTAATCACGCTAACAACTTAGAGAATGTTTCGGGTGAGAGCCTTGCTCAGTCGCTCAACATGAACATCCGAACGTTGAATAGAAGGCTTGCTGAGCTCAATACGAACTATCGAGGCGTAGTCGAAAAATACAAGCTAGAAAAAGCACTGCACTTGTTAGAAGATCAACACATCAACATGACCGAGATTGCCTACCAACTTGGCTTTTCTGATTTGAGCACTTTCTCACGTGCTTTTAAGAGGTGGACAGGGCTAAGTCCAATAAAATTAAGACGAAGTCAGAATATCACCTAGGTAAAGACTGATCTAAATCAACGTTACTTTCGATGGCATATTCGGCAAAACTTTTGTCCTAAAATGCAAAGTTAGCACGTTCCTCCCTTGCTTTAATATCACCAGTACTTGCTTGGTTAACACCCAATGCATTCAATTATTGGAGATTAGATTATGTTAAAACAAGAGCATAACGTGCTTTTTGAACCGATGAAGATCGGCTCTTTAAAGCTAAAGAATCGTTACTCTATGGCCCCGATGGGTACCTTAGGTTGTGTCGATGGCGATGGTGCGTATAACAGCCGTGGCGTTGAGTATTACGTTGCTCGTGCACGTGGTGGTGTTGGCCTGATCATTACCGGTGTGCAAATGGTAGAAAATGAACTTGAACAGTTCCCTATGCCTTCCCTTCCATGCCCAACCAACCATCCGACCGCTTATATCCGCAGCGCAAAAGAGATGACCGAACGTGTTCATACCTACGGAACTAAAATATTCGCACAGCTTACCGCTGGTTGGGGACGCTCTTGCATTCCGGGCTTCACTCCTAAAGACAAATCCGTTGCGCCTTCTGAAGCACCGAACCGCTTCGACCCTTCAATCACACACCGTGAACTGACCACTGAAGAAGTAAAATACTTCATCTCTAAGTTTGTTGAGTCGGCTGCTATTGCCCAAAAAGCAGGCTTTGACGGTGTAGAAATACACGCGGTTCATGAAGGCTACTTACTTGACCAATTCACAATGGAATTTTTCAACCAACGTACAGACCAATACGGTGGCAGCTTCGAAAATCGTTATCGCTTTGCGGTAGAGATTGTTGAAGGTATCAAAGCTGTTTGTGGCAAAGACTTCCCAGTATCATTGCGCTACTCCGTTAAAGGCAACATGAAAGGTTTCGGCCAAGGTATCCTTCCGGGCGAGCGCGCTGAAGAAGTGGGTCGAGATATGGAAGAAGGCCTTAAAGCGGCTGAGTACCTGCAAAGCGCTGGGTTCGATGCTCTGAACGTTGATGCCGGCACCTATGACTCATGGTACTGGAATCACCCGCCAAACTACTTCCAACCGGGCATGTACAAACCCTACTGCAAAGCCGTTTCAGAAGTGGTCGATATCCCCGTATTAATGGCTGGCCGTGTGGAGAACCCAGACCTCGCTTCGCATGCTGTTCAAAATGGCATTTGTGATGGTGTGTCACTGGGTAGACCCCTGCTCGCCGATCCAGACACGGTCAATAAGATCCGCCGAGGTCGTTTCGAAGAAGTTCGTCCTTGCTTATCTTGTCACCTTGGTTGTCTAGGTCGTATGGCTGAAGTGGGTAACCTATCTTGCGCGGTTAATCCAAGCTGTGGACGAGAAGAAGAGTTCAGATTACTACCAACGCACAAAACCAAAAAGGTCGTCGTTGTCGGTGGTGGTGTCGCGGGAATGGAAGCCGCTAGAATTGCTTCTGAGCGCGGACATGACGTTGTACTTTTCGAAAAAGGCGGCCAACTGGGTGGCAATGTCATCCCAGGTAGCCAACCTCCATTCAAGCATGATGATAAAACCTTGATTGAGTGGTTCAGCGGTGAAATGACTCGACACAAGGTAGACGTAAAGCTCAACACAGCGGCAGACAAAGCATCAATTGAAAGCGAAAAGCCAGACAGCGTTATTTTCGCTACAGGCTCTCGCCCAACTCAACCTAACTGGTTGGAAGGAAAAGATAAGCCGCACGTTTTAGTTGCCGAAAATATGTTGATGAACCCTGAACTAATTACAGGCGACAAAGTCTGTGTAATTGGTGCCGGTTTAGTTGGCGCAGAAGCGGCTCTATGGATGGCTCAACAAGGTAAAGCAGTCACATTAGTTGAAGCATCAGACGATATCATTGGTGGTCCTCACGGCACCTGTTTTGCTAACTACCAGATGTTGAAAGAGCTTCTAGCCAAAGAACAAGTGAACGTTCTTACTTCAACACGATTAGAGCGAATCACTGACACGGGCGTTTGTCTAAACATTGAAAACAGCAGTGTAGAAATGCTTTCCGATCACGTCGTACTAGCGCTTGGCTACAAAGCTGAAGATCACTTGCATGAAGAACTGGCGAATCAACTGGACGTTGATGAAGTATTCAATATCGGTGACAGCCAAAAAGCGAGAACGATCATGGCCGCAATCTGGGATGGCTTTGAAGTGGGTCGTACACTTTAAGATAATCTTACGCTTTAAGTTAACTGTACGCTTTTAGTTAGTTGTACTAGGTAATTTAGTCCCGTTCAGTTAAAACACCGAAACCAAACATGGACGTTTGGTTCCTGCCTCTCGCTGTATCTTTCCTTAAGTGCCCTCCCCACTTTCGTCTCGTTACATCAAAACGAGATAATTCTTCGACTTTACAGTTTTTTCTTTAAAAATTATCCAATTAGCTAGCGAAACCTCTATCTGTGTATTTTACTTAAAATAGTGCAACCACGATTCACGGATGAGAAAAATGGCTAACAAAAAAAACGTCGAAGCAAACAAGAAAAATACAGAAATCAAAAATAAGAAAAGTAACGAGCTAGAACAAAAGAAGCCAACCAAAAAAAAGAAGCGCAGACTGCATTCACACCTAAAAGTTAATATCCCGCTTTTTCAATCACTCATGATGATACTGCCATCATTAACTAAACACGCGGCTGCCGAGGATATAGACAGCTCGGGCGATACCGAAGAACAACTACCCACCAATAGCGTGACAGAAAAAGATGTCAGCGACCACCATGGAAAAACGGACTCATCAGCGGTTACTCATCCAGAGGCTCAAACGAATGATAGCGACGTAAACTCGACCTTAAGTGCAAGTCACGCACCCCATGGTTCGAGCTCTCACTTGGTTCCTTCTCATCATTTATCGACGCTTTCTCACCCGCAAGTCCATTACATTCCTTCGGTATCGATGCCAACCATTTCTTCTGGAAGTAACGGCCAGCCGACTCATTCGAATGTGCCGACGACACCTGCTTTACCCGTTACCTTCATGCCAGAAGTCATAAAAGGTACCTACGGAGAGCTTCATGTTGATGCAAATGGTCAATACACGTTTGTATTAAACCCAAAATCGCCTCAATACATACTGTTGAATCAGCACCAACAAGGTACTGATCATTTCTTGTTGCATCTATCTAACGGCTCAAGCGTCATTGTTCAAGTTCCGGTCACGGGTAAGCAAGACACGCCAAGTATTTCTGGAGACTTAACAGGTGTCGTCACAGAAGATCACAATATTGATTCACAAGGCTTGTTACATGCGAACGGTAAAATTGATGTCATAGACCCTGATCAAAGTGAAAGTTCGGTTACGCCGGAAGTTATCTCTGGGAAGTATGGCTCATTAACCATCGACGCAGATGGGCATTGGCAGTATCAAGTTGATAACTCGCTCTCTAATGTTCAAGCGTTAACCGCAGCCACTTCATTGCATGAAAGTTTCACTATTCACACAAAAGATGGCACACCGCAAACAATCGATATGACAATTGGCGGCAACGATGACAATGCCGTGATCACAGGCGTGGATGCTGGCACGTTAACTGAAGATTTAACGACACAAGTCCAAGGACAGCTTTCGGTAACGGATTCAGATCTTGGAGAAGATCACTTTCAGGCATCACAAGTAACTAGCAATTTCGGTACGCTAAGCATCACCAAAGACGGTGCGTGGACATACGCTTTAGATAACAATAATCCAGTAGTTCAAGGACTTGCCCAAGGTTCAACTACGACAGACATCGTCACTGTTCACTCTGCAGATGGCACCACCCATAAAGTAACGATCACGGTGAATGGCACTAACGACAAAGCAATTATTGGTGGAACAAGCTCAGGATCTGTCACCGAAGAATCTCAATTGCAAACATCCGGTACGTTGACTGTCACTGACGTAGATACTGGCGAGGCACATTTCTCCAACACAGATATCGTAGGCAACTTGGGTACTCTACATCTGACCGATTCTGGTACTTGGACGTACGACCTCGATAACACAAACCCTACAGTTCAAGCATTAGGTGCGCATAAAACAGCTACCGATACTATTACTGTCCACTCCGCTGGCGGCACGCCTCATCAAGTGACTATCACGGTGAATGGCACTAACGACAAAGCAGTTATTGGGGGAACAAGCTCAGGAGCTGTCACCGAAGAATCTAAGCTTCAAACCTCTGGTTCGTTGACTGTCACTGACGTAGATACTGGCGAAGCACATTTCTCCAACACAGATATCGTAGGCAACTTAGGTACTCTACATCTGACCGATTCTGGGGCTTGGACGTACGACTTAGATAATACTAACCCAACCGTTCAAGCGTTAGGTGCGCATAAAACAGCTACCGATACTATTACTGTCCACTCCGCTGACGGCACGCCACACCAAGTGACGATCACCGTGAATGGCACCAATGATGCTGCGGTGATAATGGGGACATCGACAGGCGATGTCCATGAAGGACACACTTTTACCGCGCCAGACGGCAGTATGACTGGCGGTTATGTTGATGACCGTTCACCTGATCATCAGCACGGAAACATAGGGAAATTGTGGAACGATGAAATCCATACCGATGGCCACCTATCGGTAGTGGATGCTGATGCAGGTGAAAGCTATGCCCAAACAGGCACTTATTACGGCACTCATGGTCGTGTCATACTTCAAACTAACGGGGACTGGACCTACTATGCTTCCATCGGCCAAGATGCAACCGGCAGAGCTATTGATCATCTGGGTAAAGGGGAATCACTAACCGATACTGTCACCGTTAAATCTGCAGATGGCACCACACACGATATCGTTGTCACCATTCATGGCGATAACGACCGCCCATACTGTTCTTCAGAAGTACAGCTCAACAGCGGCAAAGAAGACCTCGCGCAAACCATCACAGCCACCGAACTCTTAGCAAACACTATAGACGTGGATACCAATGACATAGGCAAGCTGACGATTGCGAACCTTCATGCTGATCATGGTTCTATTCAAGATAATCAAGACGGTACCTTCACTTTCACACCAACCAAAGACTACAACGGCCAAGTGCACTTCACTTATGACGTGACAGATGCGCATGGTGGTATCACTGCAACAGGCGCGAATTTACAGTTACAAGCAACTGGCGATGCTGCGACTATTACTGGAATTGATCAAGGGAATGTGACAGAAGATCGTGGTTATATTGATACACAATATAATCTTCATTTTGATGGAAAATTAGATATTGTTGACCCCGACCAAGGTGAAGCTCAGTTTGATATTCAAAGAGGCCACACCTATCACGGAATTGGCTATGATACAAAAATGGGTGGGTGGGTACTTTTACAACAAGATGGTACTTATACTTATACAATTGATAATCGTAAACCAGAAATTCAAAATCTTGGGTCAACAGAGACTCTTGTCGATAAGGTGACAATCCACAGTGTCGATGGAACAAGTCATGAAATTCAGATCACAATCCACGGTACAAATGATGACCCTAAGGTTTCTTCGGTAACAACTCTTCCTGCAGGAACTGAAGATACAGATGTCGTTCTACACGCTTCTGATTTACTCGCCAACGCTACAGACATCGACCACAATGATGCAGGGCAACTCTCAGTGGCCAACCTCACCGCCGACCATGGCAAAATCACCGATAATCATGACGGTACTTTTACCTTTCATCCTGCCCTAGATTACAATGGCAAAGTCTCTTTTACCTATGATGTAAAAGATGCACATGCTGGCAGTACAGCGACTTCAGCGAGTATGACGTTAGCACCAACCAGTGATGCAGCGGTTATTACAGGCTCAGGTTCTGGGGTTAAAGAGGATATCAATGTGGATATCTCAGGAGGGTATCTCCTTGGAGCTTCTGGTGTGTTCCATGTTGTTGACCCTGATGGTCCTGCACAGTCGCAATTCCCAGATGTGCTCTATGGTGGTATTTATCAAGGGTCTCATGGGGGAGATCTTCAGGTGAATAGTAATGGTAACTATTACTACCATATAAGTAATTATTTAGTACAACATCTCTCAGAGGGTGAAACACTCAAAGAGGAGTATACCATTCACAGCGTTGATGGAACTCAACACAAAGTGGAGTTTACCGTTGAGGGGACCAATGATAAACCAGTCCTCTCTGCCCAATCACAATCGGTAACTGAAGGTGGAACTCTTTTATCTGGTCAGATGCATGCCACTGATGTGGATACAAAAGACACGCATACCTTCACTATCGATAAACCTGTAGATGGCTTAACCTTTAACAATGATGGTAGTTACACTTTTGACCCCTCCCATGCCAGTTATCAAAACTTGGGAGCAAACAATGACCAAGTTATACATGTTCAGGTAAAAGTGGATGACCATAATGGTGGGACCGATACAAAGGAGCTTACCCTCGTTGTTCATGGTACTAATGATAAAGCCGTTATTTCTGGAGATACTCATCTTTCTTCATCGGAAAATCATATTCTTCCTCACGGCACCGATACAAGCTTTAGTCCTGTATCGCTGCATGGGCAGATGACAAGCACTGATGTTGATTCAGGAGAAGCAAATCTGTTTCAGAAAGAGTCAATTCAGGGAGCCAATGGCTATCTTCACATGGAGAAAGACGGAAGTTATCGTTATGATCCCGCTCCCTCACAACGCGATGTAATAAACTCTCTAACTGCTCATGAAAGCTTCACTGAAACATTTACAATTCACTCCATTGATGGAACACCTCAACAGGTGCAAGTCACTATTAATGGGAGTAATGATTCTGCTCAGATACTCGATATTAATGTGGCCCATGTGGGCAACATGAGTCATGGTGGCCTTTCGGAAGATAACCAGAATCAAATTGTTGGATCACTGTTGAAAACTGTAGGATACGTCAATGTCGTAGATCCCGATCACGGTGAAGATGTCTTGCAATCGGAAACGGTTACTACCACAAGTGGTGGGGTATTTAAAATCACAGGGCATGATTGGACCTATGAAATTAATAAAGACTCGTCAGTTGTTCAAAATTTGGGAGCCAACGAACAGATTGTGGAGCGTCATACCATTACCTCTATTGATGGCACTGCCTCTCATAAGATAACTGTGACGATTCACGGAACTAACGATGATCCACAGGTGAGTTCGACGGTAACATTAGCCTCGGGTACTGAAGATACGGATGTTGTACTACACGCGTCTGATTTGTTAGCCAATGCGACAGATATTGATCATAATGATGCAGGGCAACTCTCTGTGGCCAATCTCACCGCCGACCATGGCAATATCACCGATAACCATGACGGAACCTTCACCTTTCATCCTACACAAGATTACAACGGCAAAGTCTCCTTTACCTATGATGTGCAGGATACACATGGTGGAAGTGTCGCTACATCAGCCTCAATAACTCTCACTCCCACCCGCGATTCTGCTGTGATTTCTGGCAATGATGCGGGAACGATTATTGAAGATCATAATGTCGGGCACAGCTCAGCTCAAAAGATTGCAATATCAGGCTCTTTGTCTGTAACTGATCCTGACACAGGCGAAGATCATTTCCGGTTTAACCAATTTGGTGAGAAAGCGATACATGACCCCTTTGGTGGAGATCTAAGAATAACTCCAGCTGGAAGTTGGGGGTATGAGGTTTCAAACAGTCGCTTGCAATCATTAGCTGAAGGTGAAGTAGAAAAGGTTGTATATCGTGTTTATTCTGCAGACCACACTGCCCACGATATAACAATAACGGTGACAGGCACCAATGATCAGCCGACCATCATTGCGACAACACTTGCACATGGCACTGAAGACACGCACTACCAAATGCAAGCCAGTCAATTTGGATTCAGTGATATCGACTCCGGCGATACGCTACATTCCATAGCAATCACAGATCTTCCGCCAGCAACACAAGGTAAGTTTTTACTTGATGGACACGATGTTACAGCGAGACAACAGATCTCTACAGCTGACATCAGTAAACTTCAGTTCGTCCCTGCGCAAGATTTCAATGGTGACGTCCAGTTCAAGTTTACCGTCAATGATGGACATGAAAATTCGTTAGAGGCTACCAATACCCTTCATATTGACCCTGTCGCCGACGCAGCAACAATCGCCGGAGTAGACACTGGCGGCGTTACTGAAGATAGCTTCTATGGTATGCAATGGCTCATAACCAAAGGGCAACTAACCATTAGCGATGCGGATACAGGTGAAGATAAATTCGATTCAATGCTTCACGCTCAAAACAATGCAGGCATTGGTTATGACACCAAATTGGGTGGGCACGTACTGTTATCTAAAGATGGCAGTTGGCAATACAATATGGATAACTTCTCCCCTGCCGTACAAAAATTGGCAGAGGGTGAAACCGCAATAGATACGGTCACGATTCACAGTGTGGACGGGACTTCGCATGAAATTCAGGTCACCATTACTGGCACCAACGACGCACCGATTCTCGGCGTAAACCAAACATCATCGACGACGGGTACATTAACAGAGACAGATGTCGACGTTAAAGACACACATACTTTCTCTGTCGTCAGTTCAACGGGGCAATTCGGATCACTGTCGGTCAATCCAAACACTGGTGACTACGTCTACACACCCAATACGTCAATCACCGGAATGAGTTATAACTCTGCCACCAACACCTATCATGGTGTGGATGTGTTTGAAGTAAAAGTGAGCGACCAACATGCCGAGAGTTCGAAATTCATCACCTTTGATGCCTCGGGGCATGTCACCACCTCACCAACGGGTGGTCTGGTCATATCAACCACAGTACCTCAACAACCTTCGGTAACCGCGACGCAACCAACCTTGCCTTCAGGCACTAACATCGCACCAACGAACACCGTTACTCTGGATCTTGCATCAACCAGTGATTCTGGTTCATCAAGCACTGACAACCTGACCAATGACACGACCCCAACAATTACCGGACACACTGATATTCCATTCTCGAAAGTCACGATTTACGATGGTTCCACACCCGTTGGACACGCGGTGTCTGATGCATCTGGACAATATAGTGTGGCAGTAAGCAGCTTATCGAATGGCGATCATAATCTATCCGCCGAAGCATTAGCTCCTTCGTCAGTGATGTCTGCAACTTCTTCGCCTCTGTCTGTCCATATAGATACGCAAGTACACGTCGGTATTCAAACAGACCCGATTACCGCCGACCATGTGATTAATGCTCAAGAATCCAACAGCTCCATTGACATCACCGGATCCGTTTCTGGCGATTTTAATACAGGCAACATTGTGACTTTAGATGTAAATGGGACACAGCATACTGGCGTGGTCGATGCAAAAGGACACTATTCAATTGCCGTACCTGGCAGTGAACTCATTGCCGATGCTGACCAAAAAATAGAGGCATCAATAGCGGTAACAGATACCGCAGGTAATAGCGCTCATGCCACTGCAGATGTTACTTACCAAGTCGATACACAGGTTAGCGTTCCTACGATTACTTTTGAAAACGCAGGGTCAGACAACTTATACAGCAAAGCTGAAATTGCCCGAGGCCATGCAAATACGATCACAGCAACCGTTACGCCTCCTGGTGATGCCAAAATCGGTGAGCATCTTGTCGTTAACGGTCAGGATCATGTATTAGATGCTCATACTCTACAGCATGGAATACAAATTGAAGTTCATCCCGGTTCTAATGTACAAGCAACAATGACTGACGAACACGGTAATACCGCAGGTAGCCAAGGTTTCGCTGCAAGCGCTATTCCTGAACCTATCATTGTCAGACCACCATCGGGAAGCCACCAAGTATCTGGCACGCTTGGGGTCCCACCACTACTACCATCGTTAACTCCGGTACCAACAGCACAAAGCGGTTGGCGAATCCATTTACCTAACGGACAGTACGTCACTAGTCATCATGGCCAATACGGGACATTAACCATTGACCCTCAGACTGGTCATTTACATTATCAAGAGCAAGCCCAAGTTCACACGGGCCCTCATGGCAGCGCTTCTGGTATAGGTCAACATGAAGATAAATTTGAAGTGGCATTGCAAGGGACAAATCAAGATGAAGTTGTCGCCCATGTGAATATCCAGATACTCAGTCATGGGCCTGGACATAGTGGAAAGCTGACAGTTGGAACTGAAGTGGTTGATATGACAATCACACCTTTGGTCCATACATCACACCCAGCTCCCCCACCACCGCCTCCTGTTCAACATGACGAGCCAGACATGGCTTCACAAGCCGACTTTACCGTCACTCTAAGCGATGATAGTAATCTGGATTTAACCCAGCAGACCCATCAAGAACCCGATCAGAAAACCAGTCACCATGGCGCAGCCGCTTATCTGGATGCATTGGGCATTAAACCCGATGCGACATCGACAACGGTTCATGATCAACCTGCGGATATGGATATCGTACTTGCACAAGTCGACCAACCAGATGCAGTAACACATGACCAAGCGCACTTGGATATGTCAGACGCGCTGGAACACCATGATGCAAACATCAACCATAACCAAGATGATGAGCACCATCATCACAACGACGTAGACGGGCTACCAGACATTGATCCAAATAGTTAACCGATAACGAGACTAAACAGAAGGGAGCACATAATGTGCTCCCTTTTTATTATTTGCTGTTGTTATTCGTTTACTCTCAGCGACTCTATATAACGATCACCTTTCACCAAATGCGACACTCACATTGGTGTAGATCGGTTTCCATAAATACTGGAACACAGATTTTTCACCGGTTGTGATGTCTACCTCACCCGTCATACCTGGCAAAATAGAAAAGCTCTCTGGGTTATCGCGGAAGTATGGCGTATCAACCGACACTACGACTTCATAATAGATCTCGCCACGTTCGCTTTGACTGGTGGTCGGTGAAATACTCTCAACCGCCCCTTTTAGCGCCCCAAAGCGGCTGTAATCAAACGCATCAATCTTGATACGAGTCGGCTGCCCTACACTCACAAAACCAATATCTCTTGGCGACAAACGAGCTTTAAAGTCGGCTTTCCCACCAACAGGAACGATTTCGACCACAGTGCCACCCGGCTGAATAACACCACCGTTTTGCGTGCTTGGCAGGCTTTGCACCAAGCCTTGTAGCGGTGACACTAACATAGTGTTCGTCAATTTAGCTTGGCTTGAACGAACTCTAGCATTCAATGCTGATAAGTCAGATACGGCTTTAGAACGATCGTCGCTCACTTTCGCTTTCGCCTCTGCTAAAAGCTGTTCAATTTTTTGCTCTGTGCTGTCTGCTTGCTTGATTAACACCGCTTTCTTACCACGAGCTTCTTCGATTTTCTGTTCGATACTGGCCAGTTTTTGTCGCATTTCAAGCACACGTAAGCGTGAAATGTTACCCGCTTTATACCCCTTCTCCAGTATGTTCAACTCTTGCTTGGTCGCATTCAACTCTTTCTCATAGCTAGGCAATGACTTATCTACGCTACGAAGTTGCTCCGCAATTTGCTCGCTCTCTTTCTCAAGTACCACACGCTTTTGAAAATAGAGGGCTTTTTGTGCGTTCAGTTGCGCTTTTTGTTGGCTAACGATCTCTGGGTAATCGACTTCAAACTCAGCAAGGTTTGGCTCACGTTGTTCAAGCAGCGCATTCATACGTTCTACACTGGCTAGAAGCGTCACTTGTTGGGATTTCAATTCTTCAAGAGCGGTACGTTGGAATGTCGCATCAAACTCAACAAGCGGCTGCCCTTTCTCGACCAGCTGACCTTCTTTAACGAGAATTTGCTTTAATTTACCGCCAATCGCGCTTTGAAGTACCTGCTTCTCACCTTCTGGAATGACTGCGCCTTTGGCTTTAGCAATTTCATCAACTTGGGTGACGACAGACCAAGTGGCAAAAGCGATAACACACAAAGCAACTGACCACGTCGCCAATGCCAATGTTCGAGCCGTATTTTGTGATTCAACAAGTTCACCGTAGCGCTTGCCCTTCTCGATAGATTGTTTAGCCATTAGCGACTCCTTGCTTAGACTCAGATTGTTCTTGGGAAGCTTGAGGCTCTAAAGGCTGTTCCTGCTTCGAAGACTGCTCTAATGGACCGGCATAAACCACTGCACCTTCATTTAATACCACCACTTTATCGGCAAGCTTGATTAAATCCGGATCGTGGGACGTGTAGATCACCGTTGCTTTTCCTTTTTTCGACTGCACAAACTCACCAAATATACGTTTAGCATTTGGGTGAGCATCAGGCACAGGATTATCCATTAAGAACATTGGGTAGTCATAAACCAGCGCTTTTGCATCAATAAGGATCTGCGCGACGCTACCAGACAACATGTCAAAAAGGCTATCCGGCTGAATACTGCTGATGGAGGTGTCTAGCCCACCTGACAATGTTTCGAACCAACGCTTTCCGCCGACCATTTCAATCGCAGAGATCATTTTCTGATCTTCGACTTTATGACCGTCGTTTAGCCACTCTCGAATACTCAGCGTAAGCAAATCAGGATAAGCTGCTCGAATAAAACACCAGTGACGATAGAGCTGCGGGTCGTATTGAACGAGGTTAACGCCTTCAAGCTCGACCATGCCGTTTTGGATAGGCTGCAAGCCAGACAGTACTTCGATCAATGTTGATTTACCGCTCCCAGAAGGGCCAGTAATCGCAACAATTTCACCCGCTTCAATATCAAAGCTCACACCATTCAAAGCGGGGCGACTCTGTTTGGGATAGCGCAGTGTCACTTGGTCTAATTTCAAATTAGGCGCTACCACAGGTAACGGGTGATGCTGGTAACTGAATTCACGCTCAGACGGCTGAGACAAGATGCGGTTCACTTGCAGCTTGGATTGGTTAAAGCTATTAAAACGCATCGCGCTGTTCGCCAATACCTGAGCAGGACCCGTCACTTTAGATATCAACATCATTGAAGCAATCAAGCCACCAGGGGTCATCACTTGTTCAAAAATGAGCCCTATTCCTAGTCCCATCACAGCTAATGTGGAACCAACCCCAATGAAATAGTAAATCGAGGTATACCGACTCTGGAGAACCGATTGATTAAAGGTCACTGTTGAAGCAAGAAGATTGGCCTTTTTGAAGCGTTGAATCCAGTGCTCTGAGAATCCAGCACTGCGAATAAAGGCAAGCTTGGATGACAGCTCATTAGTCATGTTTTGACGATTCGTACCTGCCACTGTCGACTGCATCGAGCGCTTGCTGCTAGAGCGTATCGAACGTTTTGCTAGCAAGTAATAAAGGATTAAAGAGACGACTGGAACCAGTACCAACCATCCGCCTAAAACACCTATCGCAAGTACAAAAATAAGAATGAATGGTAGGTCAAATAACGCATTTCCTAGTGGCCCCGATAGTACACCTGAAATACGCTCTGACAGCATCACTTGGTTTTGCTGACTAGAAGAAGCTGTTTGCTGATTTTGAGCATAGCTATTACGAAGCAGACGCTGCACGAGGGATTGAGAAATCTCACGACTTACTCGGTTGGAAACTGAAGCAAACACTCGGCTACGTAATGTTCTCAACCAACCCATCATCACAAACAGCAACGCCGCGCCAATGGCGATACCTTGCAACTCATGCCCTGCATCACCGCCAATCACATGGTCATAAATCGACATCGTGATGAAAGGAACGGCAAGCGCAAATAAGTTAGTGATAAAACTGACTAGCAGCAATTTAGGAATAATGGGGCGAAACGCATGTAGTCGTTCGCCAACCCAATCAGGAGAAGCCTTCTCTAGTGGTGGCCCTTCGATAACAATACAAAACTGAGGGACATCGGTAATGTCGTCATTGGCATTAAAGGCAACAAATTGCTTGGATTCTAAATGACCAGAGACCAGCTCATGTTCACCAAGTACCAGTAAGACCAATTTATGTTCACCAACTTCATCTAGGTTGGCAACCAAGCGATAAGGCAGTGCAAGCCTGTCGAACAAGGCAAACATATCGTCGATTGATTCAATGCCATTTTCATCGACCCATTGATGTGCGAACAACTGGATATTCGCATTCACTTCCAACTGTTTAAGAACCGAAAGGCTTTCATTTTCTAAATGATTCATCACCTCTTGTCGACCATTCGTACCTGCACGGTTGCTCGTACCTGAAGGGTTACCAGTATCTAAACGATTCATACAATAGCCTCCTGGTTGTTCTCACTGTCGACCGCAATAGTTCGACTTTCCACGGTAATGATTCGATTAGCCAATTCGCGAAGTTTAGAATGGTAGCTCACCATCAGTATCGTCCGTCCTGCCGCCACTTCTTCTTCCAACACCTTAGCTAGATTCCCAAGGGCGTCTAAATCAAGCGAAGAGTCTGGCCTTTCTAACATGATAATGGGTTTATCACTTGCCAGTTGAGTCGCGATATTGAGCATTTTCACGTTACCCATACTCAGCAGAGACGCACTCGTATGGCCAATTTGTGTCTCTAGTCCATCGGGTAATCGAGTGATTTCCTTGGTTAAACCCAAACGCTTAGCATAGTCACTGACGCTATGTGTTCTCTCAGGATCAAACCCGCACAAGTTGTCGAGAATAGTACCCGACACCAACTGCCCTTTAACGCCGCAGTAGGCAGTAATGTTGGTTACGGATGCGATTGAAACGGCAGCTCCGTTAATGAAGCACTCACCCGCTTTTAGATCATCAATACCTGCAATCGACGACAATAAATGACTGTTGGTGTGGCGATCCTCACTCTCTAACAATATCAACTCACCTTTATTCAAGGTGACATCTGCATGAGAGAGTTCACCGTATCTTTCAACGGTCGCTTGCTTGATTTCCAACGTCTCAAAGTCAGATAAGTGGTTCTCAGCTTGCTCAGAATCTGAAGAGTCCGATAGTGATAAGTCATTCAATTTTTCTATTGCCTGATTGGCACTGTGTATTGAATTAAGCTTGATTCTAACCCCAACCAGAGCACTCAAAGGCGCAACCGCTCTGCCCGATAAGATAGAACATGCCGCCAATCCACCTGTGGTTAACTGGCCATCCAACACCCATAAGCTGCCAGTAATCACGAGTAAAACTGACGTCGCTAATGCGGCAAGCTGAATACACTCTTGAGCGAAGGCATTCTGTTCCTCTTCTCTCGCTTTAGACTGAGAACGAACATTATTGAGGGATTTAAATTGATTGAAGATTCGAGACTCAACAGCCTGACGTTTGATTCCTTGAATGGTTTGGCTTAGCAAAATTAAAAACGCTTTTCGCTCCTGCTCATCTTGGGAAGCTTCTTCACTTAGGCTTTTAACGCGAATAGAAGATAACCAAACAATTCCGAGAGTAATCAGCCAAACTGCCAAAGGTATCGCCACCAGCTCACCGCCGATGTAAGCCACCAAACCCAAGAAGATCAATGCGAAAGGCAAATCAATAAAGCCTGCAATCACACCACCGGAATACCAATCTTTGACTTTGGATACAGAGCCGAGTCCTTCTTCTACGCCACCAACACCTAAATGACGAAGATGACTTGATGAAGCATTAGTCACCCTTTCAACCATAGTTTGATAGGTCGCTTTCTCGGTGTTACTGGCCGCTGCAGACAAAAGCCAAGTTCGCACAAAGCGGATTAGCGCTTCCATAGCGACAGCCAACGTCGCACCCGCTAATAGCAGAGTAGCAGTCCCATAACTCTGGTTAGGTAAGATACGATCGTAAATTTGTAAAACCGTTAGCGGAACGGCGAGAGAAAGAAGATTTATGAGCAAAGAAGGCAGTAGGACTTTCCCTACCACCCCTTTGTTTTTTATTGAACTTGCGGGCATACACAATCCTTATCCATGCTTATGAAATAAGATTGGTACACCATATTGGGTATTGCAAGGTAACGAACTGATTTAACGTGTTTTTCAAGATAAATATGACACAGGTCTTTTTACACAAATCTGTGACTATAAATGCACCTTAAAAACACTCCTTACAAACGCTCCTTACAAACAGTTATCGTAATCCGTTATCGCCTGCTTTAACTTTGAAAAGTCTGAGTCACATAAATGCTTCCTCAACGCTTCAAACTTCGCTTCTGGCCACTCGTATATTTTGAATGAAATGAGCTCATCAATAACGGACTTATCAAAGCGGTATTTGACGACTTTAGCTGGAGAGCCACCGACGATGCTGTAGGGAGCGACGTCTTTAGTCACCACACTATTCGCTGCAACTACGGCGCCTTCGCCAATCGTCACACCGGGCATCACCATCGCTCGCATGCCTAACCACACCCCATCTTCAATGTGAGTGTCGCCTTTGCCAATGTAGGCGTCATCGATGACATCCATAAATGGATACAGTGAAAACCAATCTACTCTGTGGGTATGGTTGCCGCCCATTAAAATCACAACCTCTGCGCCTATACAGACATAATCGCCGATATAGAGTTCGTCGATTTTCCATCTAGGCTGCCACTGGCGGCTGACTTCGTCGCCGTGTAAATAGCGAACTACCGATTGTTCAAAGCCGTTATCCCAGCAATCGCTGTAATAACTGTGTTGACCTTTTACGTGAATATTGGGGTTGGTTACGACTTCATGCAGCAACTCGAATTTGGACCAATGCTTCTTTTGCATTTTTACCTCTGAATGATCTATTTAGTTTTATTCGTTAACTATCAAAATGTTCGACGATGCAAATCCAAGGTGCACAAACTAACGCCCTATAAACACAGGGTTCACTGGGATGAATAGTGAGTATCACACTTAAATCATAGCAAAGTCGCTAAAACTAAAGAGTCGTCAGTGGATTCGAGGTTGCTTAAGAAGAGGAAGTAATTTCACAGTTTGCTCAGTTTGTTATCGATAACTTGGTTGGATAATTTACAGGTGTAGTGTATCTGTTTAATCGCGCCAATTTGACAGGAAGATGTGATTAATAAGGTTTCAAATTTCGTTTCGTGGAATACGGAATAAACAAGAGCCTGCGCGATTACACAGGCTCAAACTTAGACTCGGCTATAAACTTCGGCTCTCGCTTGGAGCTGGGTTCAGCGACTACATTCGAGCAAGCTGTACTTTTCTGTCTTTATTCACCACGCAGAAGTTACCGCGCTTAGTACGACACTTAGAGCATCGTTCGCATTCAACAGGGCTTCTATCCCCTTCCTTCCAACGCTTAACTAAATGGGGTTCAGAAAGCAGCGGTCTTGAAAGCGCGAAGTATTCAATGCCAGTGTTGTTTGCAATCGCTTCGATAGCATCAAAATCTGTCAGGCCACCAACCGTGATCACTGGGATATTAACGTCTTGGCTGATCGCGTGACCATACTCATGGAAGTAGCCTTCAGCTTGAATGGTAAAACCATCGTGCGACTCGCCAATCATAGTGTCTGCTTTGCCATGAATATTGCCTGACACGACAATGCCATCCACGCCCACTTGTTCAAGCTTTTTACACACAATACGTGTTTCGTCGAAGGTCACACCACCTTCAAAAAACTCCGAAGCTGTAAGCTTAACCAAGATAGGGAAATCATCTCCCACCAACTTACGCGTCGCGGTATAGATCTCTAACAAGAATCTCATGCGGTTTTCTAAGCTACCGCCGTACTCATCTTCACGTTGGTTGTAATAAGGGCTTAAGAACTGATTAATCAGGTAAGTGTGAGCAGCATGAATTTCAACGCCATCAAAACCTGACTTCTGTGCTCTCAAAGACGCTTGAGCAAACGCATCAACAATGTAGTCGATCTCGTCTTTGGTCATCGCTTTGCCTAGTGTTTGAGTCCCTTTTTCTGGAACCTCACTTGGTGCGTAGATCACTCGTTCGCCAAGATCATGCGTGGTTTTGGTGCCACCATAAGCCAATTGCATCACGATTTTAGAGTCGTTGTCGTGCACCAGTTGAGTCAGCTTTTTGTACTCTTCAATGAATGAGTCGTTATACATCCCCATCATGCCCGCATTCGGCTTTTCTTCTTCAACAATGTTCGCGTAACCCGTCACGATCAGGCCGACTTCACCTTGAGCCAACTCTTCATAGATAGCGTACAGTTTATCTGTCATATGCCCATCTTCGGTGGCCATATTTTCCCACGTTGCACTTCTCATGAAGCGGTTCTTTAGTGTCATCTTGCCAATGTGGGTTTCTGTAAACAAAGTGCTCAAGTGTCTTCCTCTCAAAATCGTATTACGCGAGTTACCCATTAAGCATGGGCACTGATTCAGGCGGATACTACAGAGAATAAGACAGGGAAAACTTAATCTAGATTAAGAGAGCGGCACTCTCATATGGAAAAAGACAGAAAGAGACAGCAAAAGATGAGAAAAGAGAAATTAGAGGAAGTAAACAGAAGCCGCTTAATTTCACTAAACGGCTTCACAGATTTATAGGCTTATCGCTTGAAGGCTTTACTAAAAATCAGACTTAACAGCGTTATCCATATTTAACCGTAGGATCAACACACTGATAGATCTGCCCAATGCTCGCTTCATTGGTTAACAAGGCTTCGATAAGGCGCGCCACTTCTTGTCTGTAAATCACACCATGAACTTCGACCTGTTGGGACAGCTCACCGTTGCCAGTCTCCTCGCCGTCTAACAAGCCACCCGGGCGTAAAATGGTGTAATCCAAAGAACTCGAGGTTAACCAAGCTTCAGCCAACGACTTTTCACGAACCGCTGCGCCAAACCCTTTTCTAGATCGCTCCGACAAATACTGCCAAGAGTCACCACAACCCAACGACGTTACCAGCACAAATCGAGCGATACCATTGGCTTCAAGCGCATCTGTTAGATGTCGGTGTCCAATGTAATCAACAGGAATGTCAGCTCTGAAGCTGCCCATGCTAGAAACGATAAGTGCCGATTTAGGTAACTGAGCGACCACAGATTCAACTTGTTCTTTATCGGTAGCATCACAGCATAGTGTGGTGATACCAAGTTCAGCTAAACGCGCGTTCTTCTCTGGGTTTCTCGCAACGGCTATCACTTGATAATCTTGTTTGTGAAAATGCTCAACGATTGCAGCGCCTAACCCACTTCCTGCTCCCCATACAACGACCGTACTCATAAAAAACCTCATAATATTCATGTTGTAGTGATACTAACCAGACAATCTAAACCGTTCCTTTATCGAGATCAATAAATGAGAATAAGTCTCAATATTATTTTTAAGTTTTTGCTGGTTCTCACTAATCTACTCAAAAGCACGACCACGTATCATAATTAGACATTGGTTAATTGAATTGCCCCAACATGTCTACTAAAGTAATTTTAATACAATGACTTAGTCTCGGTGGTTATGAAAAAAGAACGCATTCAATATTCTTTCGACGTGTGGTTGTTTATTCCTGATGAAGACAAACTCATCATGAACGAAGAAGACGTGATTATCGACAATCGCTTGTCTAAGCTACTCAACTTTTTCTGCCAAAATCCTAAGATCGTATTCTCACGAGATGAGCTGATTAATGAAGTCTGGAATGGCTCAATCTTGACGGATCAGGTGATCACGCAAGCAATTTTTGAACTGCGCAAAATACTCAAAGCGGCTGAACGACACTCCATGGGACACATCATCACCGTGCCCAAACGCGGTTATAAACTGGATGTTGATGTCCACAAAACCATCTTGGTGCCTGTGAGTGTCACCACAAATACCGTGTCCGTCGCAGATGCAGAGCCCTCTCCTGCAATTCAGTCAGACGCACCAGATACGTCGCCAGTTTTGGATGAGGATAAAAAACAACAAGTCGAAGAATCTAAAGAGAGTTCAGTCGAACCCACCTCAGAACAACCTGCTTCGCAAGAACCTACTCAGCCTGTTGATTCAAAACCTAGCAATTCGAGCCATGTCCATTCAAGCCATACCGATTCGAGTACAGCTCAGTCCGTTCAACAGCCATTTGTAAATAAAACGGCTAGCGACAAACAAGCGCCTATCACAGCAAATAAACCTCAGAAAAGAACGTCTCGTGCTGTGATGTTTGGGGTCGCTATAGTTATCGCGCTTGGACTTATTTGGTGGATGTTAAAGCCGACCAGCTCTACATCAAACGACTTGAATTTAAGCAGTTTAAATACCGCAGCTAATGAATCATCCCAGTCACAGCCTGACTCAAATCAGTTAACGGAACAAAGCCGATCTAACCAGACTGCAAAAAGTCAAAATGTAGATGCCCATAAAGCTCACGAATCTGTGCACTACTTGTCTTTAGAACCTAGATATATCTACGTAAGTATCGATGACAACTTGAAGACGGATGCCTTTAAGCGTGGGATTATCCATAAATTAATGAGCTACTTGACCACCTATCGCGATTTTCGTGTCGTAGTCGATGAAACCTTGGTGCCGAATTCAGCCAATGTGATCAGTTTCAAGAGTGAAATTGATGGTGACAGAGAATACCTTGATATCACCTACTTCAACCGAATTTCTAACTTCAGACACCTAGGTCGAGATTACCTGATTGACCCAGCGTCACTCCACACGACCATGCGCTCAATGCTTGATGACCTGTTGGATTCATTTAATTTGGATATTCAAAAATCGATATTGAAGCAGCAAATATCTGAGTTACCCAAACAAGAAGAAGCTTTAAAACTTACCCTTGAATCGCTTGGGCTCACCTTCATGACGTTAGACAGAACCGACACCTTATCTAAGATCGCCCAAGCCAATGAGCTAGAACCCGACAACCATTTTGTTATGTCGAGTCGCTACATGTATGAGCTTGCTGATATTTTTATATTGAGATCGAAACATAAGAATAAGCAGGTTGAAGCGCTCAATAAGAAATTTAAAAAACAGTTATTAAATGCTCAGAACAACGCCAACTCCTACCGAGTCTATGACGCTTTAGCTGCTTACTTCCTCACTGAAGATGATCCAGACCAAGCCGATTACTATCTGAGCTTGATACCGAGAAATGAGTACAGTGTGATGTCTATGATTATCTTGGCAAAAATAGAAGAGTCTCAAGGCAACCCTTCAATGGCGGAAGAGTACTACTATGAAGCGATATTGGAATCTGGTCACTCTGTAGTTTTGAAAGTCGCCCAAACCATGTTTTTCAAAAGTAACGTCACCGAGATTGAATCCAAATTAGGTATCAACCAATGATTAATAAGGCAAACACACCGCTTACTCAAGCGGTGTGTTTTTTGGTTCTCACAGAAATCGTTAATCGCTAAATCTTTGATAAAAAAGCGATAACAGCTACAACGCATTGGTTAGCAGAATACCGACACCAATCCTTTCACTGTTGTAGTCATAATCAATCAAGCTTTCTCCATAGCCTTTGTAGTACTGGACATACCCTTGTAACCGACCATACAGAGGAAAGCTGAGTGATGTCTGTATTCCGCCATACCCGGTTTGAAAGTTATAACGACCCAATGCTGAAACCTCGAAACCATCCCATTTGTAGGCGCCAGACAATTCGTAGTGACCGAGATAATCTTGAATATCAGGGTTGTCATCGCTACCGCTCGACTCAGGAATTCGGTACCAAGGCTGGAAGTAAATTGCAAAATCATCTTCGGTATACCCTAGCCCAACATAAGCGCGGTTCCAGCTGCGACTAAGCTCTGCCGTTCGTCCGTTAGATTCATGCTCCAAGCCCAAACGCGAGAACCAAACACCATCAGCTGACTCGATATTCAAAGGCGTTTCATAGAAGAGTTCTGGGCGATAGTTGGTCTCTCTAAACGGTGCTGAGATATCAGAAGAGTACGCCTGCCAAAATGATTTAAGCGTAAAACCAAAGTAGATTTTGTCTGCTTGATTAAACACACCATCATCGACCACTGGGATTTTTAAACTTAACTGCAGTTTGATCTCTTCATCGCTGAGGTCATCCGCTTTACCTCCGAATCGCTCATCCCCATAGGGCTGTGCATTCACGTTGGTCATGTGAGTCACTGGCAAAATGTAGTTCAAACGATAAGGCGTTATAACAAACGGGTTATCTTCAGTTGTGTACTCCATCTTCAATCGCGGGACTTTAGACTCAAGTGCACTTTCGCTGATTGAGTCTAAACCGTCTTCTCTGGTTTCACCCGACAACTTATTCTCAGGTGTTTTGTTCGATATAACAACTTCTTGGGATGCGCATTGCTGCTTTAACCACTCAATACTTTGTTGATTGGTCGCTTTGACCAATGAAGACAAAATACATTGCTCATAACTTGCTCGTTCATCAGCACCGCCAGTATTAGCATACGCTGAAGCATTCACAACAAGGCCGATAGCCAGTAGAGCAAGCGTGTTTTTGTGTCTAGCTAGACTTTCACCAATCCCGATGCGTTTACTAGCGCTGTTCTGTTTACGAGCTTGCATCACACTACCCTTGTTTTTTATCGAGATAAGTCACTTCAAAAGCAAAGTCGACCGCTTGTTGGGTAATTTGCTCGAGGTTTTTATCGAGCATATCTATGGTGATTTCTGATTTGTCGTTCTCAAGTACGCCATTATCGTTCACGACGAAAATACGGCGACCAATGAGCTGCGATGAATCATGATCTTTCAAATCCACACTCGCCAATATACGAATTGAACGGTCACGAGTACCTGCCGCATATTTAATGGCGCCGATAACAGAGCCCACAGGGATAAACTCAGTCACACGCATGTCTTCTGGAATATCATTGATGTCATAGAGCATCACGCTTATATCGAGTTCCTTATTCTCCAACAATACGTTCTTGTAGCCCTGTAATTTAGTCGCCAGCTTCTCGTCCATTTTCTTGTGGAGCTGTGTTTTGAATTGAGACTGAACCTGCTTTGATACTCGCTTGTCAATCCCCGAACTTTTTATGCCAACGGTAGTAAATTCAAACTCATTAAAGTGAAGTGAACGGCTGTCTTTGGCTATCCATGACACCCCTTTCATGTCGTCATCAAACTGGCTATCAATGAAGTAGTGGTTTGAGTCGACGCTCTGGATTTCTTGTTTATTTGGCATGTTGCTTGAACAGCCAGCAGTGAATAAAACGATCAATGGGAATAGGTAATGTAGTTTCATGTGAACCTCTAATTTTCTAAATTTTGAGTGCACGAATCCCTAAGCGATAAGGCTCATAAATTGGGATTCGTGTTGATTAAGCTTCTATGTGTATTGGCCGACTAAAGTAACCAGCCAGATAACGGACTAAACTTCTTGTTCTTGCCCGCGGTGATCCGCCGCCAAGTAGGTATAAATCGTTGGTACCACGAACAGCGTAAACAGCGTGCCTACCGACATACCCACCGTGATGACCAAACCAATCGAGAAACGGCTTTGAGCGCCAGCTCCGCTTGCAATCAGGAGCGGTACAACACCGACAACCATTGCTGCTGTGGTCATCAATACTGGTCTCATTCGAACAGTCGCAGAACGAATAGCTGCTTCACGTCGGCTGCATTTCAATTCCTGTTGCATTTGGTTGGCAAACTCCACAATTAAAATACCGTGCTTACTGATCAAGCCTATCAAGGTCACCAGCCCCACTTCGGTGTATATGTTGAGCGTATCAATACCCAAATACAGTGGCATCAGAGCGCCAAAGATAGACAATGGCACACTGGTTAATACCACTAGTGGATCTCGTAAGCTTTCGAACTGCGCTGCCAATACCAAGTAGATGATCACAAGCGCTAGGAAGAACGTCGTAACCAGTGAAGAGCCTTCTTGTAGGAACTGTCTCAATTGGCCTGAAGTGTCCGTCGTATAAGACTTAGGCAATATCTTCGCTGCCCCTTCTTCCATCACTTTATAGGCTTCACCGATACTGATTCCCGGCATCATTTTCGCTTCAATCATGGCGCTATTAAGCTGTTGAAACTGATCCACTTTCGATGGCTGTACTGATTGGCTAATTTCAATCAATGACGCCAGCGGTACCATCTCATTGGTGTTAGAGCGGACGTGGTAGTTCTTCAAATCATCCCAAGAGTTACGGTTCTCGTTAGGTACCTGAGTGATAACTTGGTAGCTGCGCTGATCCATCGAGAAGTAATTCACGAAGCCTTCACTGATAAAGCGAGACAACACGGTACCGATGTCTTGAGCGTTCACGTTCATCTGAGCGGCTTTATCGCGGTCGATGCGAATCTCTACCTGTGGTTTATTAAAATTCAGGTCGTTTTGTACATAGATGAATTTGCCACTCTTTTGCGCGTACTCTTTCAGTTTTTCAGCGTACTGATAGAGATCCTGATAAGAACCCGTTGGCGTTTTCAGAACCATCTGGAATGGCAAACCTTGCGGCGTACCTGGTAAATCTGGTGGAGAGAAGGTATACACCTGCAAACCCGGTAATACAGAACTCTCTTTTTCGAAACGTTGCATTACCTCTTTTGCCGTTGCTTCGCGCGAATCCCAATCTTTCAAAACACCCAAACCAAAGAACGCATTGTTGTTCATGTAACCGTTATCTAGCATGGTCATTTCGACTTCATCGTTCTTACTGATAGAGTCAATCAGAGCCGGAGTAAAGTGGCGAATGTAATCGGTATTCGCTTGCGCAGGACCTTGCCCCATCACAATCATCACGCCTTGATCTTCTTCAGGTGCCAGTTCAGATGAAGTATTCATAAACATGAACACCAAACTGATCAGCAATGTTCCTACCACTGGCCAAATATAAACACGGTTGTTCAACACATGTTCGAGCACTTTACGATAGCGCTCTGTTACACCTTCAATTACCGCATCGATTTTCTTAACCAACTTTCCATCGAGAACCGATTTGTTAAGCAGTTTTGAACACATCATCGGCGTTAGCGTTAAAGCGATGAAACCCGAAATTAATACTGACCCCGCCAAAGTGAATGCGAACTCCGTAAACAACTTACCGGTGAGCCCTCCCATGAAACCAATAGGCGCGTACACTGCGGCCAATGTAATGGTCATCGCGATAACCGAGCCTGCAATTTCACGGGCGCTGTCTATTGCTGCCTTAATTGGGCTGGTGCCGTCTTCTAGGTGACGAAATGTGTTTTCTACAACAACGATGGCATCATCAACCACCAGCGATATCGCCAATACCATGGCAAGCAGCGTCAACAGGTTAATACTGAAACCCATGCTCAACATGAAGAACATAGAGCCAATCAATGACAAAGGAATCGTTACAAGTGGTATCAACATCGCTCGCATTGAGCCCAAAAAGGCGAAGATAACGATGACAACGATCAGCGCAGCTTCCATTAAGGTTTTCGCTACTTCATCAATTGAGGTTTCGATAAACTTAGTTGAGTCATAGATTACGTCCGCTTTAATACCATCAGGTAGGCCTGCTTGGATCTGCGGAAGCAATTCGTAAATGCCTTCAACAACGGTTAACGGGTTCGACGTTGCCGTATTGCTGATCGCCGTTGATACGGTAGTCACACCATTGAACTCAACATCTGAGTCATAGTTTGCTGCGCCTAGTTCAACCGTCGCCACATCTTTCAAGTGCACCAGTTGCCCGTCATGTGCTTTCAAAGACATGTTCTTAAAATCGTCTACTGAACTTGAATCGGTATGAGCGTTAATATCGACTTCGATATAAGGGTTTTGCAGCTTGCCCGCCGCACTCACAATGTTATTTGCACGAAGCGCGTTTTGGACATCTTCAGCCGTCAAGCCATATGAAGCCAGTCGTTGTGGGTTCAGCCAGATTCGCATTGCAAAATCCTCTTGCCCCAACATGTCGACCTTTGACACCCCCTCAACAGTAGAGAAAGTCGGCTTAACCACACGGCTCACATAGTCCGAAACTTGCTCCGTCTTCAATGTGTCACTCGAAAATGAAACATATAAGATCGGAGACTGAGACGTCGACTTAAGAATACTCGGATCCAATACGCCCGATGGCAGCTTATATTTTACTTGCTGCACGAGAGACAAAATCTCAGTCAAAGCACTGTCCGATGGATACCCTAGCTTCAAATAAACCGTAATAACCGACTTACCCAGAGCACTATCCGATGTCATGTAATCAATGCCCGCTGTTTGGGCAATTTCTGCCTGCAGTGGCTGCGTCACGTACCCTTGAACGCTGGATGCACTGGCACCTGGATAACTCGTTGTGATGGTAATAACGCCCGTTTCAATTTCTGGATATTGACGCACTTGCAGTGAGGTAAAGGCTTTAAGACCTAACACCAACAGCACAAGGCTTAATACCGTAGCCAAAACTGGACGTTTGATAAATACATCAGTAAATGTCATGGGAGTTTCCTAGTTACTTTGCTTTGTGCTTTTGTCAGTGATTAGCGGATGTTGGTTATTAACCAGAACCCATCCACCATTCTTAAGTTGGTGTTGGTTTGAAGTCACAACCACATCCCCTGCTTTCAAGCCAGAAACCACGCCAACATAGCCACCTTGTTTAGGGCCGACTTCGACAGTGCGTTGCACAACCTTGTATTCATAGAATGGTGATGCATCTTTGCTTGTGTGTTCGCTGGCCTTTTTGGTCGACGTATCCAACACAAACACGGTGTTCCCGTATAATGTGTAACTGATCGCAACAGAAGGCACAGCCACGATGGTGTCCGATTCCGATGTGATTAACGTAGCGTCGACATACATACCCGCTTCTAACGGCACAGCTTGGTTAGCCATGGCTCTCAATTCGATATTGTGCGTGTTGCTGTCTGAGCTCGGTTCAATGGCAGAAATAGTGCCGTGAAAGACTTCATCGTTGGTTGCTTCTGAATAAAACTGTAAATCCTGCCCTACCTTCACATCGTGTAAATAAAGCTCTGGAATAGAGAAATCGACATACTGCTTTGATTTGTCTTCCAGCTCGACAATCGCTGTGCTTGAATTAATAAAATCACCCACATCGATATTGCGAATCCCAACACTGCCAGAAAATGGCGCTTTCACTTTCATGTAGTCAATTTGCGTAGCAATATATTCGAGCTTTGCACCTTCAGCATTAAATTGAGCTTGTAGCTTATCAACCGAATTTTTTGAAACGCTGTTATTTCTAAGGAGCAATTTATTTCTCATCAATTCGACTCTTGCCAATTCAACTTTGGATTGCTGGCTCTTATAGTTGGACTTCAATAAAGCGTCATCCAATTTAACAAGAACATCACCCTTATTTACTTGCTGACCTGAAGTAAAGAGAATCTCTTTTACTTGGCCTGACATTTGGCTCGTCACATCAATAGATTGATTAGAGTGAATGTTACCAATGACTTTCAAACTTTCATCCCAATTATCTTGATTTACTTTTTCCGTTGTTACAGATATGGCTGGCATTTTAAAATTAGCGACCTTCTCTTTGATCATTTCACCTTTTACATAATGAAAGCCAAATACAAAAGACAGTAATATAAAAAGAGCTGACCCGACGATAACGCCTTTATACTTACTCATGTGTTCACCTTGTTTTTTAAGTCTGGTCATTCTATCTATCAACACCACCAATAAATCAAACTCATATAACATCCAACACACCTTATATAAAATAAAAATCAAACCATATAAATCAACAGCTTAGACAAAAAAACACCAATCGAAGCTCAATTTTTGTTTTATTGCTATTTTATTTGGAAATGATTTATCTATTTTCTCGATCGATATAATTATCATCGTTCCTTAAACAATTAAACGAGTTAACTATGTCGAATCAAATTAATCACACTAAAGTCGCTATTAAAGAGAAGATGAAACGTATATATGGAGAAGATGTTGCCCATAAGCATAATAAAGACCATTTAGAATATAGAGAGCATCAACCTTCTCATTCTGGTCAACATGGTGGCGACCCAGAAGGTCATAAGCATTTAGTCAACCACCATTCTGATGGACATCATCAGAAACACCACAAAGATAAAATGCATGACCACAAAAAGTCATCACGACTACATCATAAAAAATAGAATCCTGGGTTAATTCCAGGTCATTAAAAATAAGCATTAGATCAATTCATCACTCAAATATGATTAATGCTTAATCAAACGTTAAACCAAATTAAAAAATGAAATAGCGAGTTAATAATGATTGCTATTTCATTCAAGGATTATTATGTCATTTATTATTGAACAACTTAGAGACTATCCGTTTATAGCGCTCTTTTTATCACTCGGTCTCGGTTACTTAATCGGTAAAATTAAAATCGGTAAGTTTGAATTAGGTGGAATCGCAGGTTCACTGCTTGTGGCTGTAGCACTTGGTCAGATCGGCGGTATCGCGATCTCTAACGAAGTAAAAAGCATCTTCTTTGCTTTATTTATTTTTATGGTGGGATACAACGGCGGTCCTCAGTTTTTCTCGTCATTCCGCCTTTCATCGCTAACACGCTTATTCGCTTCGTTTGTGATGACGTTTGTAGGATTAATCACGGTTGTATTGCTCTCTAAATGGGCAGGACTAGATAAAGGTTTAGCGGCGGGCCTTGCGGCTGGTGGCTTAACACAATCGGCAATCATAGGTACTGCAGGTAATGCTATCGATCAGCTGAACCTAGCACCCGATGTCACCTCAACACTTAAAACAAACGTGGCTGTGGGTTACTCAATCACCTACATCTTCGGTTCTCTTGGTCCGATTCTAATGATGTCACTCATTCCTATGGTAATGGGTTGGAACATCACTAAAGAAGCGAAAAAGCTCGCTGAACAAATGGGCTCTGGAAGCAAACAGTTAAATGAAGGGGAATTCTCAGCACTAAGCCGAGTGTCATCACGAGCTTATCAAGTAGGTAGCAATTCAATATTTGTTGGCAAAAGCGTGCTTGAGATTGAAGAAGCGTTCAATGCAGACCTAACAATTGAAGCGATTCACCGAGGAAATGAAGACAAAGACACAAGCTTAGATCTGACCAAAAACCCAATCCTAGCAGCCAACGACAAAGTCTACCTTACAGGGTTAACTCAAGCATTCCCTAAAGTGACCTCGCTGGGTATTGAGATCGGTGAATTTAGCGAAGAAAACAATGTGGTTCACACACGACAAAAAATCGTACTGACCAACAAAAAACTCGCTGGCGTTACTCTGCGTAAACTGCGTGATGAAACCAATGCGAACGTACGTCGAGGCGTATACGTAACACAGGTTTCTCGTATGGGGCACGACATCTCAACGCTACCAGAAACCGAACTTCACCTTGGTGATGAAGTCACTCTTGTCGGCCAAAAAGAAGACCTAGCAAAAGTAGCCAAAAAAGTTGGCTACAACAGCCCGCTTCCAAGCGTAACTGACTTCGTAACAATGTCTTTCGGCATGGTGCTTGGCTATCTGATTGGCGAGATTGGTTTCACCATCGGCGGTTCTCATATCGCTCTAGGTTCAGGTTTAGGCTGTTTGGTATCTGGCCTATTGGTTGGCTACTTAAGAATGCGCACACCACGCATGGGCAGCATTAACCACGGTGCCGCTAACTTCATGCAAACCTTTGGTCTTGCTGTGTTCGTTGCCGTAGTGGGCATCAATGCAGGTGCTCCAGCACTGACGGCTATCAAACAAAATGGCGTAACCCTGCTGCTGCTTGGTGTGTTGGTCACACTCATTCCTCAGATACTTACGTTCCTGTTCAACTACTACGTATTGAAAATCAAAAACCCGGTAGAAGCCTTAGCCGTTGTGGCTGGTAGCCGCAGTGCAAACCCTGCATTCGCATCGCTACTAGAAAAAACACAAAACAGCACACCAGTACCGAGTTTCACGATGACTTATGCGGTTGCCAATATCTTCCTCACCTTATGGGGTCCGATCATCATCAACCTAATCACCAAAATCTCGTAATCAACACCGAATCAGCCAATTGATGATTCAACTTATTCATTAACGACTTAACACAGCAGCTAGCCAAGCAGACTAGCTGCTCAAAGAAATGACTCACTTATCTATCCAACAAACTTGGATCTTAAACAAATTTAAAGAGAAACGACTATGAAACGCACAGATGAAAAACGCCTAGAAACACTAAGCCCATTCGAAGTAAAAAACACACTGATCGACCTTGCTCAGCATTCACATGAAAAAACCATGATCAACGCTGGTCGTGGTAATCCAAACTGGGTCGCGACAGCGCCTCGTGAAGCCTTTTTCCAACTCGGTATGTTTGCCCTTGAAGAGTCAAAAGCGACGTTCTCTGGTTACCAAGGCTTTGGCGGTATGGGTGAGAAAGAAAACATGAGTCTTCGCTTCCTCCAGTTTTGTGAAAAATACGAAGAACAAGAAGGCGTACAGTTTTTGATTGAAGCTTTTCAGTTCATCACAGACCAATATCACGTAGACGGTGATGCCCTTATTTATGAATGGGTTGCAGGAATTTTGGGCAATAACTACCCTGTTCCGGATCGCATGCTTAAGTACTCAGAGCTTATCGCACGTAAATACATCGAAAAAGAGATGGCAGGATCACAACCACTGCCTGCTGGGAAGTTTGACTTGTTTGCTGTTGAGGGTGGCACGGCGGCCATGGTTTACATCTTTAACACGCTAAAGAGCAACCGACTATTAAACCCTGGTGACACCATCGCGATTGGTGCGCCGATTTTCACTCCGTACATTGAAATGCCAGAGCTAGAAGATTACGCGCTCAACAAAGTAGAAATCATGGCGGATGAAGCGTCTGCGTGGCAAATTCCAGACTCTGAGTTGGAAAAACTGAACGATCCAAGTGTTAAAGCTTTCTTCCTCGTTAACCCAAGCAACCCTGCTTCGGTTCGATTAAGCGATGAGACACTCTATAAGATTGCGGAGATTGCTAACCGTCGCCCTGAGCTCATCCTTCTTACTGATGATGTTTATGGCACTTTCGCTGATAACTTTACATCACTAGCGATGCTGGCTCCGAAGAACACGATTCTAGTGTATTCGTACTCTAAGTACTTTGGTGCAACAGGCTGGCGTTTAGGCGTGATTGGCGTACACGAAGACAATAATTTCGACCGCATGATTCGAGATCTTCCTGAAGACACTCGAAGCACGTTAACTCAGCGATACCAAGGCATTGCACTTGAGCCAAGTAAGATTAAGTTCATTGACCGATTAGTAGCAGACAGCCGTGCGGTCGCACTGAACCATACCGCCGGTCTTTCAACACCTCAGCAGATTCAAATGACGATGTTCTCGCTACTGTCTTTGATGAAGGATGGCGAAGAGTACAAACGACTCGCAAAACAGATAGTGCGTCGTCGCTACCACACTCTAATGCAGAAGAACTTAGCCGCGCCAATCGTTGCTGAAGGTGATCAAACCGGAGCGTTCTATTACGTGGAGATTGATCTAAAAGAGATTGCTCAAACGATTCACAGCAACGACTTTTTCGCATGGTTAGAAGAAACGTATGAGCCGCTGGATTTCTTGGTTCGCCTTGCCGAAGAACATGGCGTGATTGTGATGCCGGGGGCGGGTTTTGATGCGCCAACGTGGTCTCTGCGTGTGTCTCTCGCGAATCTAGAGGAAGCACAATACGCCAATATCACCAAAGCGATGAACGCGGTAATGCAGAGCTATGTTGAACGTTACGAAGCGGCTTGCTAGCACGGCTTCAACGCTAAAAAGATCATAGAAAAGCGATAAGTTCTGAGTGTAGATTCACTAAATTGGTGACCCTACACTCAGTTCTTTTTATCTAAGACGATATATGAGAATAACTATTTGAATTCATAGGTGTAAGACGCACCAACACTGTTATTTTCACCGAAATCGTCCTCAGCAAAAATAGTGAAGAAGTTGAATGATTGAGCATCACTCAACTTGTAGCTCGCGCCGACACCAGCCCAATACCCTGAATAATCATCAGAGCCCATTGAACCACCACCGAAGCCCATGATAGACCATTCATCCGTAATCGTTTTTAAGCCAAACGCACCAATGTAACCACCGTGTGTTGCACTCGGCATCAATACATAGTCAGAGCCAACGTTATCATCATCGAAAACCGCTACTTCGCCGTCATTATAGCTGTAACCAGCCATAGGGAAGATTTGCCAACCGAACGGCTCAATGTCGAAATAACTCAGTGGGATAAACGTGCCAATACTGTAGTTGTTCTTATAAGCATCGTTGTCATATTCAGAACGGCTAAAGTTAAAGTTCACGATACCCATAGGCAACAGCCATGAACCGCCTACTCGCCACTCTTCGCCGTCTGCATTGACTCGAGCATTAATCATTCGCGCTTCATCAAGCCCAATAGACCCAGAGAACTGCAAATCTTCGTTATAAGCAACGCCAGCTTTAGTCACGATTTTAGTCGGATCATCAGGGTGCTTCTCTTCAGCAAAAGCACCCATCGAACCGAGCATCGCCGAAGCAACAAGTAATAGATTACGTAATGTCATTAGAAGGTCGCACTAACGCCAACAAAGTGGATACGGCCATCGAAAGAACCATTAACCAATGTAACCGGTGTACCTGCTAGATTACGATTCATGTCAACTGAACCTAAATCTGCGTATTCGTAGAACACATCGATCAAGATATCATCCCAATACGTTGAAGCACCTACCGAGTAGCGGTACTGTTCACCTACAGGCAGGTCAACCCACTGCATTGATGGATCTTCTTGTGGCGAGGTTTCGTAAGAAAAGCCCGCTTTTAGACGCCAGTCTGAATTCAATTGATAGTCAGCACCAACTGCAAACTTCCAAACATCATCCCAATCACGTTTAATCGGAATTCCACCTCTATCAGTTGCTCCGAAATCTAATACCGTTTCGTCCCACGCACTCCAACGGTGGAATTGAATACTAGCAAGCAGGTCAAGTTGAGAGTTCAATGCATAGCTTGCGCTTAGATCAACGATCTCAGGCAGCGCGAGGTCTGTCGACAGCGAGTTAAACACACTACCATTTAAGTTGTTGTTAAATTCATGTTCCAATTTAGAGCGATAACTGGCACCCAGCTTTAGTTTATCTGTCGGCGTGTACATTACACCTAGGTTATAACCGTAGGCCCAATCAGTGTCTTGTTTTGCCGTGAATGCAGACGTTGTTTGTTGGAATGCAGCCCAACTGAATTGCACACCTGCGCCTACTGACCACTGGTCATTCAGCTTATAACTCAGTGATGGGTTCACTTGCATTGCAGTGAGAGTGATATCTTCTAAAAGTGCAGCACCCGCCCAATCACTGCCGTAATCAAGGCTAGAGCCGCCAACAGCGCCAAGCGCAATACCAAGGTGTAATTTGTCTGTGACTTGATGAGCGTGGAAGGCACCAAATGAAGGCATTATGGAATGAGCTTTACCGTTGTCACTTGAGTCTAAGTTGTCTTGATATTGCATCTCAAGATCAAATGCCATGGTATTGATAGTCGTTTTGCTTTCACCCATGTGAGACATAGTGGCTGGGTTAGTCCACATCGCCGCCGCAGAGCGAGTGTAAACACCGTCACCAGCGCCAGTAGTACCGGCATTAGCAACGACAGCTTCTTGCAAAAACAGACCACTTGCGAATGCATTTAAGCTAGTAAAAATTGCAGTGGCAGCTAGAGAGTAAGTAAAAGTTTTGTTCATCAGAGCGCTCATTTAGCCTTAGACATTAAATTGCTCTAAGGTTACCGCAAAGCCCTATAAACAAAGGGAATATCCATTATTACTGTACAAACGCTATTTAAACTTTCTGGCAACGTAAGGGCGTGGTTTGTCTCGATGAATTTCACGTTGAGCAGCAATCGCCCTATTCTTACCTAACCCAACCTTTATCTGATACCAAGTCTCGTAGAATACAGCCATGCCCGGGCTTGACCACCAAGTCTTGTTGTAGAGTTTCTTATTAGCAGCGACAACATCTGGCGACCGATTTGCGCACTCAAGTGCCAACGCATAGGCTTCAGCGTAAGGGTCTTCGGCAATCTTGGTCACCAACCCATATTCTTTCGCGGTTTCACAGTCGATCACTTTGGCCGTCATCGCCATTTCAAGGGTGTGATCTTTACGCATCAGCTCTCTAAAGGCGATAGCGCCTCCCATGTCTGGAATCAGACCCCACTTTGCTTCCAATATTGAGAAGTTCGCATCCGGGCTAGCAATTCTAAAATCACCACCACTGACCAGTTGCAGACCGCCTCCCCAACAACGACCATGAATCGCAAAAATGACAGGGCATGGAATATCTCGCCAACCCAATGAAAAGCGTTGTGCAGCGTTGGGCAATGTCGGTAGCCATTTAAACAACAGCTTCATCGCCCCAGATTTACTGGTCAAAAGAGACTTAACATCAAGCCCTGAACAAAAATCAGGTCCCTCGCCCTTCACTATTACGGCACGAATCTCGGTGTTCTTTTTCAGCTGAGTCACCATGTTATTCACGCCTTGGAACATTGCCATATCAATAGCATTGAGCTTATCGGGTCGATTCAACACAACCGTCGCAATTTGGTTTTCATCGATAGAACAAGTAATACGATCGAGGTTTGGCATGGTGGCTACCCTATAAGTGGTCAGACCTTTAGATTATACATTTTATTAACATATGCCAAACTTGCACATTAAGAAGCGAGACCTGTGTTGCTTAACGCCGCCCCCTTACACAAGCGACATCAATAAAAAAGCAGTGATGGATCGCTCCATTCACTGCTTTTCATTCGTAGCTTTTTTGCCAATAGCTTTGATTGCCAGTAGCTTTGAATACCAATAGCTTTGATAATCAAGGACTCTCAGTTTTGGTAGAACCTATGTTCTTCGAGATTTCAATAACAAAAAGATGAAGTAGCTACCACCAATAATGGAAACTAACGTCCCTGCTGCAAGCTGCGCTGGGAACACCACCACTTGCCCTAGCCAATCGGCAAATAGCATGTATTCTGGCAACTTAAACCAAAGTGCCGAACATTAAAAAGGCCATTGAAATTGTAGAACTTCAATGGCCTTTTTGTTTTCCACTAGCTGGGCAGCTAGCTAATTACCTAAACAACTAGCTGAGCTGAGACTCTCTCGCTTCTTGGCTACTGAAACCACGCAAAATGTTAAATAGGGTAATCAATGTGAACAGCATGATGACGAGCGATAAATGCCACGCTTCCCCTAGTCCTAACTGAACCAGCCCCATGCTCACCATTGAAGACACAACCATTTGACCACCGCCCGACATCGCAGCAGCCGCGCCAGCGTTCTTCTTATAAGGCAGCATCACTAACGCCTGAGCACAAGGTAACGCAATACCATTACCAAGAATCATCAAGAACTGGCCAAGCATGAGATACAAAGGTTCGAGTGGACAGAAGAACAGCCACAAGGCCGCAGCAACGTGTAATACTGGAGTGCATAACAGAGTTTTCTTGTTACCCAGCATAGGGCGAATACGGTTACATAAGCTTGTTCCGCCAAGCATGCCTAATGCAGGAATCACCGCCCACATCGCGTATTCATCTGACGTCATACCAATCTGGTTTTGCATGATAAACGGCATCACTGATACGGTGGTGATCATCAAGCTAAAGTTAAGCCAACCGATACTCGCAAAGCTCATAAAATAACGAGAAGTGAGTAACTCTTTATATTGAGAAACCATTTTCTTCGGTGAAGGGATCGCCGAAACCTGAGTGACGGTTTCCTTAAATTTGAACGCCAATACCACCCAAGCCAATGAGACATAGCCAAGTAGTGAAATGAACACCATGCTCCACCCAAAATGGAAGTTGATAAAGCCGCCGATAACCGGCGCAATCAAAGGTGTAATAGATGCAACCATAGCAATGTAAGACATCGCCAATGGCAAATCTGCCCCACTGAATCTGTCTCGCGTGGACGCACGAGCAAGTACCGCGCAACAACCGGTTCCTAAGCCTTGCAGGAATCGCCCCATCACCATGCTAGTAAACGAGTGACTGAAGAAGATGATCATCAAGAGGCCCAGCATCGCAATCAACAAACCGCTTAGCAGTACCTTCTTACGCCCAAGAGCATCGGAAATAGGGCCATAAATAAACTGGGAAGGGCCAAAGCCTAATAAATACACACTCACCAAAAGCTGAGCTTGCTCTAGCGAGACATTAAAATCTTTTGCGATCCAAGGTAAAGAAGGAAACACCAAGCCCATACTGAGCTGGCCGATACTGATGACCAAACACGCAAGTAAGATCGATTTAAAATCAAATCCACGACTCATCGTTTAATACGTCCGTTCGAAGAAAAATCGTGCGTATTTAACTCACAACATAAAAACTGAGAAAATAGCAAAAATGCTGCTGGCGAGTTGTTCATAATGCTCCGATTGGATCAAATAGAGAAAGGCACAGTAAACATACGTGAGCTTGTATAATCATACAATAGGCGTTCAACTAAATATGTGAATAGTCACTTTTCAGCAACCTCGGCTTTCCGCCAATCGGTGACTAGCGCTAGACTAACACTAGATGCTCATAATCAAGGGACTTCAATGAACACTCATCACCGTATTTTTTCATGTGCTTTAGCGCTGCTTGCCTCTGGTCCTATAACATCAGCCTTTGCGTGGCAGGCAGAGAAGCTCACCGACGGACTCGTGATCCCTTGGGGGCTGGCTTATATCAACGATAAGTCCATGCTAGTAACAGAAAAATCAGGCGTCATTAAACACGTTGATTTAAAAACAGGCGATCAAAAAACACTCTTCAGGTTGCCTAGTGTATGGGCGAAAGGCCAAGGTGGATTATTGGATATCGCACTTTCCCCTTTTGAAAACGAAAAGTTCTACGTCACTTACAGTAAAGACGTTGATGGCGAAGGTGTAACGACACTGGCTTCTGCTAATTACAGCAATAATGAAGTTACCAATTGGACAGACGTGTTTGTGTCGAAATCCAGAACGGACACCGGACGTCACTTTGGTAGCCGTATCACCTTTGATGATAGCCACCTGTATTTTTCGATCGGCGATCGAGGTGACCGAGACAACGGCCAAGACACCATGACTCACGCCGGCTCAATATTACGACTGAATGCCGATGGGAGCACACCAAACGACAACCCATTCGCGGATAACAGCAAGGTGCTCAATGAAATTTGGAGCTTTGGCCATCGCAATCCACAAGGTCTTTATTACGACTTCCCGACTCAAAAACTCTGGTCGATTGAACACGGTCCACGTGGTGGTGATGAAATCAACCTTATAAAAGCAGGTGCCAACTATGGATGGCCAGTCACCTCACACGGAAAAGAGTATTGGGGCCCTATCAGCGTTGGCGAATCTGAAACCAAAGATGGTATTGAAGCGCCTAAAAAAGTCTATGTTCCTTCAATCGCTCCGGGCAGTTTGATTGTTTACCAAGGAGACAAATACCCAGAATTAAAAGGCAAGCTGCTGGCTGGCGCACTAAAACTTACTCACATCAATATTGTGACAGTCAATCAACAAGGTGAGGCAATCGAGGAAGAACGCATTTTAGAGGACTTAGGCGAAAGGATAAGAGACATCGAAGCTTCACCAAACGGAGACATCTTCTTCAGCACCGATAATGGTAACCTATACCGCTTGAAAAAGTAGCCGATACCTCGTTCAAGTAAAGGCATTTTCCTTACAACGACATTTATAAATATAAGCCGTTAAAAGTGGGCTCAACGCTCAGTTAGCGGCTTTAAATTTGCAAAAATGAATGCGCTAAAACAGTGCATTTACTCCAAATTCGTCATCAATTTCGACCACCTTTTTCACAAAAACTACAACAAATCACCATACAACTGTAACTCCATGATATTTAAGGAATGCAAAGTTTGACTACCCCCAAGTTTCTGCAACCTTTCACTATGGATTCGATTGACTATCCCCTGATTTGATTTAGACTTCACTCCGGCTAGAAAGAAAGTTCTTTGTATATAAACATTTCGTTGGATTACTAGTAACCCCGTTGTGTTGTACGCAATAGCAATAAACTTTTCCGCGCTATCAGTGCCACAATTGGCTCAAAATAAAAATTTAATTTTAGGATATCATCATGTCTAACACAGTTACTGGTACAGTAAAATGGTTCAACGAAACTAAAGGCTTCGGCTTCATTCAACAAGAAAACGGCCCAGACGTATTCGCACACTTCTCTGCTATCACTGGCGACGGTTTCAAAACTCTTGCTGAAGGCCAAAAAGTTGAGTTCGTAGTATCTCAAGGTCAAAAAGGCCCACAAGCTGACAGCATCAAAGTACTTTAATTTAGTATTTTAAAGCTTTCTAAAAATAGCCAGCCTCTGCTGGCTATTTTTTTACCCGCTATTCAGAGATTTAAGGTAATATTCCCCTTCACTATTTCTACCTAAGACACCCTCTCAATGGCTCTTAAACCGACAATCTATAAGTTTCACTAAAATACACAACTCCTCGCCCCACCTAGAACTAGCCACATATACATTTATTTTCAAACACTTAATACAAATAACAACCTAGAAGAACTTTAATAAACTGCTATAATCTCTGAACTTTGGTACACCTTTTGTACCCCTCAAATCACCCTTTTGGTACACCTCAGAGGCACACATTCATGGCATCTTATAGTATTGAAAAGCGAACTTTAGCGAGCGGTGAATCTCGCTACAAAGCCACTGTTACCGTGAAACATCGGAGCAAAATTGCTCAACGTTTCTCCAAAACTCATAAGAAGAAAACGCTCGCTACTGCCTGGGCAAAAAATGAAGTCCGAAAGATAGAAGAGGGTGAAACTCAAGACCGTTCTGTACCCATTGGCCAGCTGCTAGACATGTTCATTGAAAACAAAAACCTCTGGGACAATACAGGCCGATCTAAACAAACCGTCTTAAAAATGCTCCGCGATTGTGACATAGCAAAAATCTATTCCGATGAGCTAACCACTAAAGACTTAATTGACCACTGCCAAGATAGATGCAGTACGGGAACCAAGCCTTCTACCGTCTATTCCGACATCTATTTTTTACGTTCGGTATTCAAACGAGCTAAACCTGTATTCAACGTTGCCGCTAACGTGAACACATTCTTAGAAGCAACACCTATCCTCTATGAAATGAAACTCATCGGTAAGTCAGAGAAACGAACAAGACGCCCTACTACCGATGAAATAGACCTGTTAAAAGAAGCACTAGAAGAACGTGAGCAACGCAGAGAAAACAAAATCCCTTACTCCATGCTTCTAGACTTCAGTATCCTGAGCTGTATGAGAGTCAGCGAAGTGTGTGGTATTCGGTGGGAAGACTTAAACGAAGAACTTAGAACAGTGATCGTACGTGACCGAAAAGACCCACGTAAGAAAGAAGGCAACCACATGGTCGTTCCTCTACTCGGTGAAGCATTCGATATTGTAATGAAGCAAGAGCGTAAGGGAGAGTTGATATTTCCATATAACCCACGCTCAGTTGGACGAGGCTTTGTTGAAGTGTGTCAAAAGGTTGGAGTTGATAACCTGCGCTATCATGACCTACGCCGTGAAGGTGCAAGCCGCTTGTTCGAGAAAGGCTTTACCATTGAGGAAGTTGCTCAGGTGACTGGCCATAGGAACCTAAACACCTTGTGGCAGGTATATACTCAACTGTTCCCACATAAATTGCACGAACGTAAGATATGAACAAAGCCGCTAAAAGCGGCTTTGAATAATCTATGGATATATATTTACTGAGATTCAGAAGGAGCTAAGCTTCTGGATAGCTCTTCAAGTTTCTTAACAAATACATCCCAGTTATAACCAATAATGCCTCCCATAGAAAAATAACCTAACGAAGCACTTAGTGGTTCAGTGACTTCACTGCTGTTTCCTACCAATACTACTAATCCACTGTTAAATAATGCAAAAAATAGAGCTCCAACGATCAGTGCTAGCAGTGGTGAAAATAGATACCCCCAAATATGATTGCTATCAAATGATTTCTCGATTGCGAAATAACGATGAAATGAAATGATCCCTAAAATCGCGCTACCGAGTAATGCACCTGCCATTGTAAACATCATAGAAAAAATGAAGGGAGGAGCCTCGCCTACATTATCCCACAACCCTAATGCACTAGAAAAGCCAGTAAGCCACCCGTCAATCGCTAACCAAAGTCCAGCTAAAGAGTAAATGAAAATATATGGCGGAACTAACAGAGCAAGCCTACTTCTAGCTGAGCTTTCGGTGGCTTCACCATTTCCTGAATTTAAGTGTGTCATTCTTTCTGGGCCCACTACTTTCTAATTGTGATATGAATGCAGATAAACTGCTATTAAATGCAATAATGCACATGATAACATGCACCATAATGTATATCACTTAGCAATAGTAGCACTAGGTTATTAGAAAGAATTTAGATGGATAATAAAGTAAACACAAACTATTGTTGGCCAGCAGACTTCCCAGAGGGCATTCCCGAAAAGTGTGGCGTTGTTCCTGCTGAAGGGAAAGTATATCGTCTTGTTCGAACAACTCCGCCAACAAAGGTAGATTTTCAGCGTCACCGTGACGAAAAGCCAGGCTATAGATACTCTCGAAAAGACTTACCTAAATCTTATGGCATTTCTTTTTGGTCTAAACTGTCTAAAATACAGCGCGTAGCAAAAAACTACCCTTTCCCAGAACAATATGGAGAATGGCAAACTGTATATGGTAACTTAACCGCTGAGTTAGGGGTGGCTTTGTTGCGTAATTAAATTTAGAGATAGAGCCAACCCGTTTCGCTTGTTTCTTAGTCAATACGACAAGTTTCAGGCATACCTAACCCAGTAAGCTTGTTCAACGCTTTTATCATCGCGTAAGTTTCACCCACCTGGGCATTGTAATTTCTTAAGCTCAGTTTCCCTCCTAGCAACTGTTTAACTCGATACATCGCTGTTTCTGAGAGTGAACGTTTGTGGTATCCATACCGCTCTTTCCAATACTTATTTGAGTCGTATAATTTCTGGCAACCCACGGCGAAATTTCGAGGGTGACCACGCTCCCAGAAGGCAGCCCCTTCTCTTGGGGGAATAAGCGCAATAGCTCCCTTAATCTTAATAGCAGCGTGACACGCTCTCGTGTCGTAAGCGCCATCACCAGACACCTCAAGGATACTTCGGCGTGTTTGTTTCAGTAAGTTCGGGAGTACTTCTCCATCTGTAACCGTCGATAAACTTAGCTCGGCGGCAATGATCTCATGAGTGTTGGTATCGACTGCAATATGCAGCTTTCGCCAGACTCTACGCTTGCCATCCGTCCCATGTTTTTTGACTTTCCATTCACCTTCGCCATAAACCTTAAGGCCAGTAGCATCAATGGCTAGGTGCTGTATCGCTCCTCTCGTTTTAGTCTTAAATGAAACCTCAACTTGCTTGGCTCTACGACTGATGCAGGTGTAATGCGGACAACTTAACGGTACATGGGCTAACCTAAATATCGAGTCGATAAATCCTTGCAGCGCTCTCAATGGCATAGAAAAAACTCGTTTGACCATGAGTGCTGTCGTGATAGCTAAATCACTGAACCGACGCGGCCTACCGCGCTTATTCTGTTTGCTTTGCGCCCATCCGCTTATTGCTTCTTCATCAATCCAAAAAGTCAGAGAACCACGGTTAATGAGTGATCGGTTGTATTGCTTCCAGTTGGTTGTTTTATAACGAGGCTTAGGCATAGGACTACGAGATAGAGTGGAGGTAGCTGATCAGATCGTAGGTTCTTGATTTAGTTCCATTGAATTACGCAACAAAGCCGTTAGGGGTTATTCCTGAAGAAATATCCCCAGATGGACATATAACACTTTGGGTACCAGAAGATGCTGAACCACATAAACACATCAAGAATAAGGTGGAGGAGTAATGAATATTTTACCTAAAGATACATTTCTTGGCCGCCTAAGTTTCTTCGAAATTTATGATGACTTCTTTGGCCCTAAGTGCTTTTCAGTCAAAGATGAACTGGATCGTTTGTATCTAGTATATTGGAGCGGAGACTATGATGACGGCCTAACTTCAAAATGGCTGTATATGCCCACATCCCCTAAAATCTTAGATGAGCTACTTCGAGAAGAATACAGTTTTCATCAAGCTTTTTCTAAATCGAAACAGCTGATGGTTATGTGCACTTATGCCCAAGAGTTAAATAAGCCGACTACTCTTGAAGCTCTCGATAAAGAATCAGATGTTAATCTACCGCCAAAAGAATTTTCAATTGAACTTGATGAAATTCAGTCAATTGCCCCTGAGTCAAAGTGGAACTTTAATCTAAGAATCGCGAAGCTCAGTGGAAAAGGCTCGCCGGATGATGATTCAATTACAAGAGTGCTCGGAGCGTTTGGTGACATGATCAAGTTATTGATGAAAGATAGGAATAACACATCTCCAAGTCTTTACCCATTTAACGCTAAATACAGCTCTTTTGACGTAAAACTTGGCTCAAGTAATCAAGAACGAGCAGCCGTAGCGATGGAGTTATTGGATTCTATTTTGTCAGATGAAAATGCCCTCGAAAACAAACTCGAAGAGTACGGTATAGATCCTTACAGGTTAAAAGACCTTCTTGATATCGTGAATATGGACAAGCTCGAATTAACACTCAAGTCCAAAACATCCGACATTTTACAGAAACCAATCCGGATAAGTTCATCAAGCCTCCTTCCATTAATCAAGAGGCTAGAAAAAGATGCTAAGACTTTTATCGATTCAAGCAAGGTACCTCAAGCCAACTGTTTAGACCGTGTTATAGATATTGTTGTCCATAGAGTCAACGGCGGTGAACTCAAGCATGAAGCAATTCCCGGGATAGGGTCGGAACGTCAAGTTCAGTACCATACACATGCAGCAAAATGTCTAGGATTACTAAATTCAAATAACACCGTTACGACATCTGGTAGAGTACTAGCACATCGAAACCATAGAACCGAACAGTATAAATTTCTTGCAGATAGGTTTGAGTCAAGCGACTTCGGGTGGGCTTGGATGAAATGGGCTAATGCCGAAAGTATGAATGATTTAGACCCTAACTCATCTGAACAATTTGTCCAAGAACGTGTAAGAGGTTTAAGAGGCTCAAGTGTCGCTCGCAGAGCAAGTAGCTTATCAAGTTGGTTAACAATTTTAAAAAGTCACCGTCGTTGCGACGATGAAAGCGCAAAAGTAATAGCTGCTGAAGCTGATATCAGCATACCTCACAAAGTATCAGTTGAGGGTACAGCTTTAACTAAGAGCACTAAAAAACTTAGGCCTCCAAAACCGACTTTAGACTCCAAAAACTAATCCATAACAAGAGCCACCGATAGTTCACCACTATCGAGTGGCTTTTTATATTAAGTTTCACTTACCTTTGAGCTTAATATATTTCCGGCATGTAGATACTGACTACAAAGCCTCACAATTAAATAATAAAACTTTTCATAATAGGTTGTACAACGTCATGTTCAAAAAAAGCCTCATTAAGTTGTTAACTGCAATAAGCTTGTCTCTCTTGATCATTGCACAAGCTAACGCGCAGTCAACGTTCAAAACTCAAGAGCAATTCATTGGCTGTATTATTGACGCTAGCCAAGTGACTAAAGTTAAACTTTCAAAAAAACAATCACAAGTATTACTCAAGGTGGAGAAAGACCAAAAATTCGCACAAAACTTATACTTAGACTTTTTAAATGCACGCTTTATTGAAACTGATATAGCTAATGCTCAACTAATTCAACTTTATGCGAATACAAACATGAATCCTCCAAAAGATACGATTCCTATGTTTAAGTTAGAGTTCTTAAAATCATTATCAAAAGATGAACTCAACGCGCTCGATGCAGCTGCTAGACGACATATCCAAGGCTACGATAACGATATGACAAAAATGGTCAAAAATATCGCACCAAACTGTTATATAAATTATTAGCACAATGAAAGAAAAAGGAGCTATTTGGCTCCTTTATAATGTGGGATAAACGAAAAACTCAGCTAATTCTAAATTCAAGATCAAGTATTCTCTCTGCCACTTCTAATTGCCTTGCTTTAGGCTTGTAAACCCCTCGGTAATAACTCATAAGATAAGAATATACCACTTTTTTTAAAACATCGTAGAATCCAAGTAGTTGTAAGAAAGGCTCGAGAGGTATTTCAAGTTTCCGCTCACCAGCCATGGCACTATTAACTCTATCTTTCGAAATCGAAAGTATTTTTTCAATCAAGTCTTCTGACTTCATACTATTATCGATACCAGACATAATTTCATTAAGCCTACGAATAGAATCTTCAACAGGTTTTTCAACTTCTTCAATTAGATTTCTATTACCTTTTTCAATCAGATTAAAGGTAGAAATAAATGTAAAACTCTGAAGATAATCTCGCCCATTGAACATCAACGCACCATTATCAGAATTATATGAAATTGAAATGTACTTATTATCCAAAATCTTAGACATCGCATTACTTAACACGGTTTCTTTATTTGTATTTATATGATTTAAATCTATGCTTTGGCATTTTTTTATCAAAAACATTTCAGAAAAATCATTTTCATCGACTTTACTTAAGAAGTTAATTACATTGTCCCACTTATGGTCTATATCTATCTTATCTAAAATCTGAGAGTAGATACTTACTTTTCTTTCATGGCGACAATCAGCAAGAAACTGCGCGGCATGAAACTCTTGTATCGACTTATGCAAAAATAGATATCTATCATAACCATCTTGTTGAAGAAGACATGTAATATCAATAATATCTGACCACACCAATTGTGGCTCACTAGAATCCAAGGTCTCTAAGTCCAATGAGGAAGTAATATACTTATTTAAAGTTCGAGAAGTAAAATCCGAATCTCCTTTATTTAAACTGTTAAAGCAAAATGAGTTGAAAACATCATTGATTTTTTCATCTGGGTAATTTGACTTACGTTCTCTTGTGTAATTTTTGATTTTGTCATGCCTCTGAAAAAGAGTCATAAACAACTTACTATAGAAATCAGGTACACTTTCGGGAACTGAATCTAGATACGGATACGATACAAAGAGCAAATTTACTAATATTGGTGTGACTAACGTCTGTTGTAAATATTCATTATTCCTTACTAAATCAACTAATTCGACTGGCTTATTGTTAGCATTCAACTTAATCAACAAGTGGCAAACATCTTCAACATCTAATGGTTGAACCGTATAACTGTTTACACCAACTTCTCTACAAATTTCAGTGTCAGGTCTAGAAGAAGTAATAATTGGACATTGGTATCTTAAATTTAGTATATCAGTAATTTCTTTGAGAATTTTAGGCCTATAGTCCAGTCTTATCTCGTCAAAACCATCCAACATTAAAACTATTCTTTTGGATTGTAAAAGAAAGCTAATATCATCATCAGAAGCCATTATCCCAATGTTTTTTAAAGTTTCTTTTAAATATTCAAAGATAGTTGTTTCCACTTTCCTTAATTCAATAAAGAAAGGTATCCTCTTAGATTTCTTTAGTTCTTCCCAAAATAGTTTTCGCATTACAGTGCTTTTACCTTGGCCTGCAATACCAACAATATTAACTATTCCCGAATGTTCGATCGTTTTATCATCTTTAACCCTTAACTCAAAATCCCCACCTCCATCTCCAGAAGCTCGCAATGTTAAAGGCGTATAGATTTCGTTTAGGTAAACATCTGATTCGGGGCTATGCAACGTACGTATTTTTAGTATTTTTGTTACATATTTACTTGTAAATTGTTCTTGAGCGTAACTATCTAAGAGTTGCTGCAAAAGGCGCTTGCCTTGCTCAAGCTCAGGAAGCCAGTTTCTGTCAAGGACTGCTGAAGTAGCTCTTTTTGTTACTTCAGTAATCAATACACTCATTGCGGTAGTTGTAAAATCATCCATACCAAGCTTGACCTATTGATTAATGATTATGGCAATCAACCTTTATCACGAGCCTAATGGTTTTTTTAGCGTAATAACTAAAAGTATTTAGGCCATTTCTTCGGTTAGTTACTCATATTCACTTTTGATAAAAAACTTAACAAAAAAGGCACCCCATAGGGTGCCTTCGCTTTTCTAAATCACCGCCTTCATGACAGTGGTAACAACTTTTCCGATTACAGCGAACTCGTCGAGTTTCTCCTCATTCACGATAAACGAATCATATTCTTCTTTGTTGTCTGAGATGACTTTATAGCCCTCAGCCATGATGTCGTATTTCAGACGTTTTATGTAAACGTGCTTACCAATACGAACAACATAGACACCGTGCTTTACTGGGTGATCGAGTTCTCGGGTATCGACTAATACTTCATCGCCGTCGCTCAAAGTGTCTTCCATTGAGTCGCCGTGGCAAATGATGATACGAGCATCTTCTTCTGTCAGGCCGAAACGTCTTAACCATAAGCATGGTAGGAATTCAGTTCTGAGTTGGTACTCGGTATCGTTTTGAGAACCAAATCCACAAGACGCATAAACGTTGTACACAGGTACAGCACACATATCGCCTATTTGAGAAGTGGCTTTCACAGACTTAACATTCGAAATCTCTGTGACATTATCATCGGTATTGCGAGAAGTTCGACTAGCAACCTGCTGGTTAGTTTGCCCGCAACCAATATCAACTTGCCCTACAGACATATCTATTGACGTCGAAGTTTCGCTAGGTGCTGATGCAGTTAATAGATATTTCGCTTCATCAAGATCCGTGACGTATTTCTCAATCAGCTGTTTTTTTACATCTGGGTGAAAATTGGAAATATGGTACTCCAAAGCCCGAGTACCTTCCTTAGAACCTCGACTTAACCAATTGTTTCTCCTAGCTTTTTGAGCCACGCCTGAAGAAGAGTTAGCCATTCCATCTAACCCCACGAGTTCAGTACTCAGAAACCATTCCTTCATAAAACCACCAAAAGCACACATAAAAACACTAGACACACGAACAGCAAGGTCGTAGCATAAGAACACGTAAACACACTATAAACACAGTTTAAGTTCGATATTGTAAGAGATTAACGAAGATAAACTGCAACTAACTAATAACTATATCACGTCAGTGGCGTAGTGGAAATGAGGCTAACCCTATGAATACTCAATATGCGTTGCATGCTGTATTTGGTTCCCCAGTAGTAAAACTTTCTGAGATTTCTGAACAATATTTTGGAATGAAGTACGCGACAGCCAAAGGCAAAGTAAGTGCGAATGAGTTCCCTATCCCCACCTTTCGACTTCATGAAGAAACAGAAACGAACAAAGGCACTAAAGCTCCTCTGTTTGTTTCTATTGATGATTTAGCTTTCTACATTGACCGCAAGCAAGCTGAAGCTAAGCGCGAGTGGGAATCGGTCTATGGCAAATTCGGTCACCATTAAGCCAGCTTAAAGCTAACCACTTTTCTTATGTTTCATAGTGAGTATCAGACATGGAAGTGAACCAGACAATGTGCGTCTTTTTAGCGGATGTACAAGAACAGTACAACGAAGCATGCAGCTTGTTTCGAGCACGACACCGTAACGAGCTAACAGACATAGCCAAAGCATGTGGCCTTAGGTCAAACATGTTGCGTAACAAGCTGAATATCGAGCAACCGCACGTACTTTCTTTACCTGAAATGATGGCAATTTCTAAAGCTACGGATGACTACGTAATTTTAGAAGTTGTACTTCGCCAGTTAGGGTTAGTGACCGCTCATATTCCTGAGGGTGAGAGAGAAACGTTTATTAAACGTGCTCTAGACAACTCTGTGATTGCTGGAGAGATCTCTCAGCTTGCGTTAGACACGGCAGGAAAAAGAGCCCTACCTCGCTCAACTCGAAACTCAATTATCAAAACGGCACAAGCTGGTATTAGCAACTTGGTGCTGCTCATTAACGACCTAGAAGACCGCACAAGTGGTGCACACCCTTTCTTATGTATGGGTGTGGACTTGATAGCCAACGGTGCGCCTTTACCCGGTCTTACTTAATTACGGGGTGTAATTATGAAAAAACCATTTATCGCGATTCAAATCAACTCATTAGAAGAAGCACTCAACATCGAGAATGTTGCGGCACTCACTATCACCAAATATCAAACGAACGAAGTTGAAGGCCAAGAGCAACTTCAGAACAACTTGATCGCAATGTGGCGTGGCATTCACAAGCAAGCGGGTGATGCTCTCGACCAGTTCAAGGTTTGCCAGAAGGAATCAGCATGAGAGTTCTACTCAAAACCATCACTTCAGGTGAAGACAATATTTATGTTTACGAAGCTGGATATGTAGAAGGTGTGAAAGCTGCTGAAGCTTATTTAGCAGGCCCTGACGGATGGGGAGCTTCTATGTACTTCCCTTTGTATAAGGTCGAAGACTTCGCTCAAAACCAAACTCAAATTGCCAAGTTCCTTGAGCTTGCCAAAGAGAAACTCGGGATGGAGAAAGAACCATGCAATACGAACCTCACCCACAACTAATTTTTTAGGAGCAATGACGCCATGAGTAATCTCGAAAATCACCTTTTTGAACAATCATTTGAACTCATTGCACAGCGCTTTAGTTCAAGTAGCACAGAACAACAGCATGAATTGCTATGCCAATTAGATGCAATTGCTAAGAAGCAAACACCCATTGAAACACATCGTTCTCAAGCTGACGTATTAGCCGATATTAAAAAGGCAATGGACGGTGAACGTGCTCGTTTGTTTTTCGGGCATTCATTTCCTAGCTGGTATCGCAACGGTTCGATCGAACAAGTTTCACAGCTTCACCACTGGACGAGCTTAGATATGGGTAACCGCCACCTGTTTCTTGAAATGCTTGGTCTACGTGACCTAGGCCACTTTGATGATGAAGCGTTATATCAATTCGAACAGTTTTGTTTGTCAGCTGTGGGGGCGAACTGATGCTGAGTTATATAGCGGTAACTTTGAACAGCGGTGGCGGCGTGGTTCGTCACGCTGAAACCAATGAGGTAATGAACCTTCACTTAGGTGAGTTTGATACGCCAAAACTTGCTATTGAGTCAGCATGTGAGGCGTTGAACTGCGAACACGTTATGAATGGCGTGATCATAAAGGGCAACCACACTGGCGGCCACATGATTATGGACACACAGGAGTTTAGCGAATTATGAGTGACGTTACTTTTAAACCAGCTAAATCGACGGCTGACTTGCCTATCACTTCTCCAATACATAAGCCCTGCCCTGATATGGTGGGCATGGCGAACCCAGATCCAAAGAAACGAGAGCGAGCGCGCTTTTTAGTGTCGAAGTTGCGCGAAAAACACGGCATTAAAAAGCGTGTTAAGGGCAACTCTCAGCCAATGAATTATGTGTGTAGTGAAAACGGGTGCGCTGAACCTTGGGGCTCGGTAAGTAATGCGAATCCAGGGGATGTGAAGCAATAAGCGATGAAGATTGAAACTCTGTACCATGTGGCCGGAGCCGTCCGGCCTATTGATGAAGTTAAAATTGCTAATGCCAGCTATGAAGCTGGTTTTTTAGGTTCTAAAATTCCTCACTACACAGAATACGAACAACAATTGCTCGATTCTGGCGTGGTTAAATCTCTTCCTGTTTACGACCGTGTTTTTAATCAAAAATCAAAGCACGTAACAGATGTTAAGTTGGCAACTGAACATTTCAAAAGGCTAAATTCAAACTCCAAACCCGACCGCGAAGCGGCGGCCGAAAGGCCGGAGACACTAGGCTTGTCCAAGGGCGCAAAAGTCCGACACGAGAAAAAACATACGAAGGTTATTGGGCGGACCATTGGCACTAAGACAGAGCTTGATAGCCGAATGGGCCATGAAAGCTTTGATGCGTTATACGCAAGTACAGAGCGAAATACCGCGCGAATTTTGCCACTGAAGCATGAGAAAAGGCCCCCTTTCGAGAGGAAGCTCTCCCCTATCTCTCTTCAACTGCAAAAACGAGACTGGTCTGGGCAAATGCGCGCTCAAATTGTTACCCAAACGCCTGCGGGAAATGCACCGGAGGCGAATTCGGGTACTCGTTATACGGAAAAGCTAACACCAAAGAGCGTTTCTAACATGTTCGAAAGCGGTGCGTATGTTGCTCAATGCCATGAAGGGTTTACGACATTTCTAACTTTGACTTTTACACCGGCACAACGTCACGCCATTTTTGGCGCAATGGACGAAGGCATCGATGCTGACGGCCCGTTCACTCCAGTAGAGTTTGAACGAGATACCGGTGATCTTATTCCTGGCAAAGACGGCCTGTATACACAGTTACCAAAACAACCATTCAAAATCATTAAACCACTCGATACCAGTATTGGGCGCGAAACTTCTCGCTTTCTCGATGGCAGCAAAAAGATGTTTCACCGAGGTTGGTACACTGAGGACGGTGACTACGTTCCTGGGCAATTCAAAGCAAAGCCTTCACCCTTTGGCCCTGATAGAGAGAAAGCTGATTTCCATTATATGTGGGTAGCCGAAAGCCCAATGAATGAAGATGGCGAACCCAACCCGCACGTTCACTTATTGTTGAAATGGACGGTCGATAAAAAGCATTTCAAAGACTGGGCTAAACGTTTGGAGTCGCTATGGGGTCACGGCATGGCCCACATCGAAAGAATTAGACAACCTAAAGCAGCCAGCACTTATCTCATCAAAGCAGTGGGCTACGCGGCCAAAGGTAATAACGCTGACCAAGGTTTAATTAAGGGGAATCGTTACAGCATAGCAAGAGTCTCACGCGCACCAAGTTGGGAGACTCTCGCATCATTCGAAGCTGACAATATCACTGCTGTTATCCGTGAATTGGGTTACAAGCTTGAGCAGTGGAAAAAGCCTTTACTGCGAACTATCTCACGTATCAATAAGCAAAAAGCTCAAACCGTGAAAGCGTCGAGTATCGCCAAGCAACAAGGCAAGCCTGAAGACCACCTCAAAAAACTGCAGTCACGAATTATTCGCTTAGAACATGCGGCTAAGAAAACCACGCAAGAAATGAAGTCACGCCAAATGCATGCTTCTAGTGGTAACCGGTTCTCGATAACTTTTGACGGTGATGAAGCCAAAGAACGAATGGATAACTTCTTGATGTGGGCAGCTGGAGCTAGAGGTTGGTCGATGACTTGTCGTGATATCGATTGTAGCGATTTAAAGCAAGAAGCAGATGAAACTTATCAAGCGCAATATCACCACTTCATAGAACGGCGGGCTTATTGGCGATCGGTTCTTGGCGAACCTTACATACCCGAAGAACCCGATGAGGATGAAGTGAGTTATTGGCAAAGTGCCAAAGCGGATTATTTAGAAGGGAGATTACAATAATGCTAGTGACATGCCCCAAGTGTGAAAGCAAAACTCGTATAGCGACCTCGCGTTCCATCAGTTCAGAAACGCGAGAGCTGTACTGCCAATGTTTAAACCTGAATTGCGGAAAAGTGTTTGTAGCGCATACGTCGTTCTCGCACTTCATTGAGCCAACAGGTCAGAAGCCAAGCTCAGAACTACAACCCGAGTTGTGCAAAGGTGATGTGAACCAAATCGATATATTTGAAGCGCCTTAGTATATGTCTCTGATATCACTAAGCGCAAGTAGGTAAAATCGCTGAACAGCCGACTCTTTCTTACTCGTACAGTATCCATTTCCTTTTACTTTACATATACTAAGGCGCTATGAAATCCCTCGCTTAACGGCTACACAACAATAGATTGGAGATTATAACAAATGACCGAATGGACAATGCTACTGTCAGCAGTTAAAGCCCCTTACAGTGTTTACAAAAACTGGGGCACAATTAATAAGTGGTATAAGAAATTGCTTGTTTGGGCTAACAAAGGTGAAACCAATGTTGTTGTTACTGGGGCTGCTGGAGCAGGTAAAACAGAGTTAACTAATTGCTTGCATGGTGAAATTAAAAATCACGATTATCAAGAGCCTAAAACTTCACAATTAGTTGAAAGACATGCTATCTCTATAGGAGAGATGACGAGAATTTATTCTGTGATCCCAGGTCAAGATATAGCTGCGCGTGAACAAGGACTTAATGAAGCTTTCAATAAGCACAAGGGACTCGAAGGGGTTGTTCACCTTGTTGATTATGGCTTTACAACGAATCGTTCTACTGTAGTCGAAGAAGCATTGATTGCTGATGGAGTTGAGACTATTGAGCAAATTCGAGAGTATAACCGTAAAAATGAACTAGATGAATTTAAACGCGTATGCGACCGAATTGCTGCCTCTATCTCTGATAAAAAAGGCCCAAAGTGGTTAGTTATTGCAGTTAATAAATCTGATTTATATTTAGATACATTGAATGATGCGCAGAGGTATTATGACCTTAATGGAAGTAGCCTATTTGTAGACGAAATTTCCAAATTACAAAAAAGGGTTGGTACTCAGAACCTCAAATGTTATGTCGTGCCTGTATGTACAAGAGCGAAGCCTTTCATATGGAATAATATTGAAGTAACGCCCAAGCTCGAAACATTCCAAGAATCTACGATACTAATGAGGAACTTGGTTCAAACCATAGCAGAGGCAGATAATGACTAATTCAGATAAGTACTCTATTGATACCGACGACCTAGCGCGTGACAAAAGTTACTCAAGACATGTTCAAAGTGAGGACTTAGAAAAGATCATATCATTGGCAGAGGAAGTATCACATCACGTTCAGGATATGGATAGTAAAGTCGGAAATCTTAAACAGAGAATGATCATAACGATAGCCGTGCTTTATACAACTGCTATAGCAGTATACTTATACTTTGAGATGCTTAACTTGAGTAATAGTGGGAGCTATATCTTGACTTTCGCTGGTTTGTTACTCTTGGCTTTTGCTACAACATCCTTCAGCTTAGTTAATCGAAATATTAGAAAATTAAAAGCAAACATAGAAGTTGAGACTGCTGTATTGAGAGAGTTATTGGATTTAGCGTCTGAAATGGAAACCGCGAGTCGTCGACGTTCATTAGTAGACCCAATTAGTATTGCTACATTTCGTATGAGATTGAAGAGGTTACACTTTTCAGTTCAAAAATAGCTCTATAGGCAATGTGAATAATGCACTATGGTTTTCATCTATGCCTTAAGTAATTATCGAAACGATATATATTATCTTTCTAAAAAACGAACAAAAACGATCTCAGACGATCTCTAGATCCCCTATCTAAAACAGCCCTCGATGTAGATACATCGGGGGCTGTGTTCCAATACAACTACCGAAATGAAATGCGGTTCTAAGATCGCATAATTGCAGTGTGGAATTTTGGTATGGAGGGGTGGGTGAGTCCGAACAGGGCCTGAGCGCCCTACTCCATCACTAATTTTATTCTCGCTGCCTAATTCTGATTTTCTTCTGTAGTTGGTGGCTTTTTGATGTGGGAACGACAGTACGAGCACGCTAGATGGAATGGGCTTAAGCTCAACATCCTATCGACCGCCTTTGATGGTGGTAAGCGCTTGCAAGTCAGCGAAATCCCCTACTCTGACCTACCACACATCAAAGTCATGGGAACAAAAGCTCGTACCTACACAATTGAAGCGGTGTTCGTTGGCTCCAGTTCTCTGGCCGATGCCAATTCCCTCATTGAAAACCTAGAAGCAAAACCAACAGGCGAGCTAGAGCATCCTTGGTTGGGTGAATTACCGCTTGTCTTTGAAGACGTATCCCAAAGCATCAGTACAAAAAAAGGCTTAGTCACGCTGAGCCTGAAGTTTGCTCGCGCTGGCTCTTCCCCTTCAATCACTGCACCGACTTCCGTTCGTACAAAAACGCAGGCCAACATAGTTGAGAGCTTGTCGAAACGTTCTTTCGTGAAAGAAGTAAACGGCTTGGATGTATCGGATATTCACAGGGTTCAGAGTGATGTCACCAGCGCATTGAACGTGTTGGTAGACATCACCAACCGTTTGAACCTCGAAGATGAAAACCTTCAAGACATTAACGACGCCATCAATAAAGCATTCTCGGCTGTGAGTAGCCTCAGCACCAACCCAACTGAGTTCGCTGATCTGTTTTCTACGTCAGTGGATGCGGTAGCCGATGGTGTTCAAGCTGAGCCAAGCTCAAGCAATGAAGCAGTAGACAACTCGCGCAGTGCTCAAGCTTTGCTGCTAGGTGAAGTCAAACCGGACACGCCAACTCAGCACCACAATGTGCAAATGGTGACGGGCGCAGTGAAGATGAACAAAGACATCACACACCTAGAGAAAGGCGACCGCTTTGATATTACGCAGCCGGCTAAGCAGCCTGAAACCATCAAGAATGATCTATCTACTTTGATTGTCGGTATCGATGAGCGCATCAAAGACACCACCCAAGTATCGACGCTTGAAAGCATTGAGCTGTTCGACGCAGTCACGACATTAAAAAGTAATGTAAAGGTTCAGCAGGATAAGGTGGTCAGCGGTATTGCGCCTCATAGAACGGTGCAATCACCACGCTTTCAATCCGCGCTGACGATTGCGCACGATGAGTTCACTCAAGAAAAAGTCATCACCAAAATGAATGCGCTGCAGCACCCGCTATTCATTCGTGGTGACATTGCCGTGAGGGATGTGTCATGAATACGCTAACGATGCACATTGATGGCAAGCCGCGCACCTTCTATCAAGCGAATATCAACTACTCTATTGAACAGCTGGCCCACACGTTCAGTTGCTCAATTGAGCCTATGAGTATTGAAAGTCCGTTATCGGTCGAGTTCTTCCTTAACGACAAGTCGATTCTGATTGGTCAGATTGATGGTGTGGATTCCAATACCGATTCAAGCGCTCACGCAGTTTCCATTTCTGGTCGCTCGAAGAGTGCCAACATGATTGATTCACGCATCACGATGGATGCGCTTTATAACTTGAACGTGGAAGAACTACTTCGCCATGTCGCCAAGCCATTTGGTTTGAAAGTGAAAAGCCTGGTGAAGAGTATGCCGGTCATCCCTGAGTTTCAGATAAATGCAGAATCACCCGTAGAGAACGTGGCGCAGCTCATTCGAGAGCAAGGCTTTATTTTGGTTGAGCGCAATGGCGTGTTGATCATTGAAAACACCGCGCATGCAACTATCAGCAATATCGGTCTAGAAACGGGCAACAACATCGACAGCCTGAACATCAAGCGCACCTTCAATCAGCAATTTTACACCATTGATGTGCAAGGCCAGTGGGATGACGCAAGCGCACAGGTCATCAATCCAAACATCGAGAGCTCACGCACCATGGTGATCACCTGTGACCAATTACAAAACCGTGACGCTTGCCTGTCTCGTGCTAAATATGAGCGCAACCTCGCCATTGCTCAAAGTCTGACTGCATCAAGCTCGATTGCCGACATCTTCCCTGAATTGACCATTGATGGATTAAACCGAGTGATTCGAGTCGCTGACCAAGAGCAAATCTTCAGTGAGATGTTGGTGATCAAGTCGCTTGGCCTATCAGTGTCTGAAAACTCTACGGAAACTTTGGTCGAATTATTTAGACCATTTAAGGAGCAAAGCTATGTCTAGTGCTCTGCAGCAACAACAACGATTAATGGCCAGAATCAAAAACGTGATTGGCACCGGTACTGTCACGGGTGCAACCACAGGCCGATTACAAATCAAAACCGCGACAGGCCGAACCAACGACAAGATAAAACGCGTGCACAACTACGGGTTTATGAGCCATCCATTACCAGGGGCGAAAACTTACAACCTGTTCATTGGTGGAACCACATCTCGCGGCATCACCGTAAACGTTGAAGACGAACGTCACCAAATAGAGTTGCAGCCTGGTGAAGTCGCGATACTTGATGACAAAGGCAACCTTGTTCATTTCACGCAACAAGGCATCAAGATAAACGCCTGCGCAAAGTTAGAAGTCATATCGGCACAAGAGACCACAGTGAACGCAACGGCCGTGAACGTTACTGCACCTAAGTCCAAGTTTTCTGGTGATGTAGAAATCGGCGGTAATCTGAAAGTAACAAAGAACGTTGATGTCACCGGTTCTGTGGGTGGTTCATCCGGTACGTTCGGCGGGGTCAAAGTTGAAAAGCATGACCACGACTACACCGACGATGGGACGACAACAACTACCAAGGGGCCAAATAAAGGATGAGTCATTTCAACTTAACCGCCCTGACAGCACCGCTCAGCTCTAAAGAGGGATTAACCCACGCTGTTTTGCAGAGTGTTTATAACTATGCCGAATCGACTCAAAACGATCGCGCCCGTATGGCACGCAATGAGCGCGGCGGCACTTGGAGCAATGAGTTGATAAACGTGGTCGGCTCTCGTGATTGGACGCTCAAACGAGCAACGCTCACAGACGAAACATTAAGCCTCGCTAAGCGGTTTTGTGAAGAGTCGCTCGCTTGGCTCATTACCGACGGCCACGCTAAAGCAGTTGAAGTTTCAGTATGGCGAGAGAAGACAAACCAAATGGGTCGCAATGTGATGATCACTTTAGTCGATGGCTCTCAGTTTGATGTTCCACTTTCAAAGGTTAACCAATGAGTACACAACGAAGCCTAGACAGTCTGATTGCTCGCGCAGAAGCCAATCTGGTATCTGAAACAGGGCAAAACAACCCCGCAACCAAAGCGATAGCCGCTGCCATTGCTGGTGTCAGCTATGGGCAATATGGTTATCAAGATTTGCTCTTCAGACAGCTGCACCCAGAGACTTGCTCTGAAGAGTGGTTATACCTACACGCCAATCGCCATAAAGCCCCTCGACTGCTGCCCACGTTCGCAACGGGCCGAGTACAGTTCACTGAACTTGGTGGCACGGTGGTGATCAAGAAAGGCACCCGTTTAACGCATGCTAATCACGAGTACGAAACCACCAAAGAACAATACAGCAACGTCCCCGTTGACGTCATTGCACTTGAATCTGGCGTGGAGAGTAATCTCCCTGAAGGCGCGGTGCTTACGTTAAGCGAAGGACTAAGCGGTATTGACCCAAATCGTGTGCTTTCACTTGGCATTGGCGGAGGCGCCAATATTGAAGAGTTAGAACATTGGCGGGTACGTGTCATCGTTGCATTTGAAAAGAACGAACTGATTGGCAAAGCGTCGGATTATAAAGTGTGGGCCGTATCGGCTCACTCAGATGTGGATTTTGCTTGGGCGCTTGATAACACCCCACAGCGAGGAATGGTAGAAGTGTATATCGGTGCGCGAGACAACGACCCAACGTTAAGCGGTGAAGTGGTCAACTTGGTACAAGACACATTTGAAGACAATCGACTCGCAGGTTGTCACCCATTGGCTCACCTACCAGAGCAAGTGCCAATCAATATCGAGATCCAAGGTATTGAAGACCAAGTGGTGCGAGACGATGTGGTTACTGCACTCGAAAACTTAGTGAAAGAAAAAATGGGCAACATCGAGCCGAAAACTCAGAAGCCTGAATCCATCACCAATACCGAAATTGTTTTAACTATCTCTACCGTGACCAACAACTTTATTGTCCGCTCTCCGGTGGGAGAAGTCGCCATTGAGAACAATCAGATACACGTATTAGGAGACGTAACGTGGACACCACCGACTTAATTATTGAATACAATGCCGGTGATTTTGAAGGCGCCTATCGAGGGTTATTACCCAAAGGTGAATATTGGCAAGATACTGAGAACGTAGAGCTAGCAAACACCATCCAAGGCATTGCCAAAGACTTCAAGCAAACCCATGACGAGATTGAACTGTCGCTATTAACCGAGTTTGAAGAGCAACAATTTGGTTGGAAGATTTCAGACTATCAACGGCTCTTAATGACAATGGGCTCAAACGGTGTCGTGTATGACGAGGTTGCCAGCCCAAACCTCATCAAGATAGAACTATATAGCTACAGCAATGACGCGGCCTTTAAAGCGCTAGAAGAAAAACGGCTGCCTCACACCGAGTTTCATTGGATTTATCCTCTCGATGCAGAAACAAAGTTTGAACAGGTCACAGCCTTAACCATTAAGCCAGAATTTAGCTCTCAGCTTGAACTAGAAACTGAAGCACCATTCCTGTGCCGCACCGCCATTACATGGCAACTTGAAATAGGAGACACCGTATGAGCGCACTGCAAGCCATCCCTACTCAGTACGGGATAGACATTTTAAACAGTGAGTTAAAAAATACAGTAACAAAGTATCGGCTCATTGGCGCGTTAACCCATGACGCACCGAATGAATCATTGTACTCATTCTATGAAAACACCATTGAAACCAGTTACTACGATGACAATGGCGTTCTAACCTTCATCTTGAATTTGCCTATTGAGCAGCACTTTGATGAGTACCTACATCAAATCCATGTGCTTGATAGCAGTAATCAAGCGGTGATCGAATGCTCGACACCTAAAGTCGCCCTACCGAAAGGTATCGGCGGTATGGTCACACTCAAAGCGGCAGTTTCGGGTGAAGCTGGGCAAGTTATTTTTAAGCACAGCGAGTTTGTGACTGAAACTGAATTGAATGAGCTACACCTAGCGCCGATTAAAGCGGCACTAGCAAACATGGTGGGAATGATAGGAGAGTTTCATCATTCCGGAGAAAAGCCCGCTTGGATTGACTTAAACGGCGGCGAGTTATCAAGAACTACCGATAGACTTCTTTGGGATTATGCAGTGGCGGCAGGAATGGTAATCGTTCAGGCAACAAAAGACACAGACCCTATGACCCATGCTATGAAATTTGGTGATGGTGATGGTGCCACGACATTTACGGTGCCTAACCACCATTTAGGACATTTCGTTCGAGGTAACCCCAGTGGAGTTAACCATGGTGAGACACAAGGCGACGCAATTCGAAACATCATAGGTAACTGGAATGCTAGCTCGAATGAGGGTATATCAACAGATCACAGCAGTACTTTCAATGGGGCGTTATATACCAATGGCAATCAAGGCGCCCGTTCATACGGTGGCGATAAGTCAAATCAGCATCTTCTCCACGTCGGGTTTGATGCCTCTAAAAGTGTCCCAACTGCTGATGAAAACCGTCCATACACAGCAAACCTTTCGATTAAAATTCACCGAGGCTGGATGCAATGAAAATAGCTTATCACTACGATTACAAAACCTTCATTTATCAAGGTGAGAGTCAAATCCATAAAGTGGCTGGGTATGATGAGTATATCTTGCCTCAGTTTTCTACATGGGTAGCTAAACCAGCTTTTGACGAAGAAGCCGAACAAGCCAAGTATGATGTGAAAAATCAGAAATGGCTTGTTGAGCTAAAGCCAATTCAAGTGACGGCTTACCATAAGAAAACTCAGGAGCCAAAAGTGTTTGCCGATGCTTCTTTAGTGTCAGACGAATACACGTTAAAAAAACCATCGACTCCATTCGATGAATGGATTGACGGTGCTTGGGTAACCAACAAGAGCAATCAACACATTGCTGAGTATAACCAAGTCGACAACGTTCGCCGTGGGCTATACGCTCAGATATGTGATCCCTTAATTGCTGAAGCCAACATTAAGCGCTTACAAGGTTTTGAAGATGATGCACAAACAATAGAGGCTCAAGCCCTAGCTGCCCGTAACAAAATCCAAACAGAAAACCCTTGGCCGACGCCGCCTACTAACTAACCCCAACCATATTCAAACCCAGCTGTCGCGCTGGGTTTTCTTTTCCTGCCCTCTGAACTTCTATATCTCGACACTAGAAATGCCATCAGTCCCCTTAAAAACTCAACGAGATACACTGCTTATGGGGGAACTAATTATCTAGCCATAAGAGAGAAACCAATGAATGAATCAGAGGCAAAGGCACTCGTCGTATCACTACTCGATGTCACTGGCCTAAAGAAAATCTTAACTTCCATTAGTGCAACCCTAATCAGTTTTGGCGTAAATGACGCACTCCAAATTTTGTCTGTTGCGGTCGGTATTGGCGCAGGCATCATGGCTATTCGCCACTACGCTATTGCAACTAAACTCAGCCAAGCGCAGTTGGACAAGTTGAACTCAAAAAAAGAGGGTTCAGTATGAGCATAAAAACCAAAGCAATACAGACTGTGGTGTGCTCTGTTGCCTCCGTTCTTGCCATTGTTTTTACCATTGATTCAGAGCTTACTACCAGTGAACACGGCCTCAGCCATGTCGCGAATGAAGAAGGTTGTAGACTCAAACCCTACCAATGCAGTGCCGATGTGTGGACTGCGGGGCTTGGTCATACAAGCGGTGTTACACCACAGATAGTGTTAACCGAGCAACAAGCAGCTGAGTATTTTGTTGAAGATATCTCAGCTGCCGAACAAGTGGTAAACAAACACATTACCCAAACCGCTAACCAGGGCGAATACGACATGATGGTGAGCTTTGTCTTTAATCTTGGCGCCGGCAATTTCACACGCTCTACCTTACTGAAGAAGTTTAACCAAGGTGATCATCAAGGCGCTTGTAACGAGTACCCAAGATGGGTGTTTGTGAATGGCAAAGACTGCCGACTCAAGCAAAGCAACTGTGCCGGTATTCCTAAACGCCGAACCAAAGAACAACATGTTTGTTTGAATGGGTGGTGATCATGCTAAACCAATATCTAACTTTGTTTAAAGCCATCGCCTTTGCTGCCGCTCTTAGCAGTGTCGCTTATTGTTCGTATGACTACGGCGTAACAACCACTGAGGTTAAAGCCTTAAAAGCACAAAATGCCCTATGGGACAAAGTAGAGCAAAAACAAAACGAGGCTTTTCAGCTCGCCGTGAAGCTCGCGAACCAAAAGCCAGATATTCGAATTAAGTTTCGAGAGATAGAAAAAGAGGTGATCAAGTATGCTCAAAAGAACAATGATAAGCAGTGCGTTGTCAATGATCCTGACTGGATGCACATCCGCGCCCAATCAGTACGAGCGCATAATCGAGCAATCGGTGTTCAGCAACCCTCCACCGTCTCTGATGGTGCCGCCAAAACCGCTACAGGTTACGAACGAGACGCCGAAGTCTTAGCGGAAGATGTGGCGAACCTGCAAACCTGTGCTGAAAATGCTCAGAAGCTCTTATCGCTACAAACTTGGATAAGAGCGCAAGTCAACTTAAAGCTTTAATGAGAGTCGATAAAATAGCAAAGGGCAATCAATAGTTATCTCTTATTGAAGTTTCATTTGGCTTTGTTGCGTAATTCAATGGAACTAAATCAAGAACCTACGATCTGATCAGCTACCTCCACTCTATCTCGTAGTCCTATGCCTAAGCCTCGTTATAAAACAACCAACTGGAAGCAATACAACCGATCACTCATTAACCGTGGTTCTCTGACTTTTTGGATTGATGAAGAAGCAATAAGCGGATGGGCGCAAAGCAAACAGAATAAGCGCGGTAGGCCGCGTCGGTTCAGTGATTTAGCTATCACGACAGCACTCATGGTCAAACGAGTTTTTTCTATGCCATTGAGAGCGCTGCAAGGATTTATCGACTCGATATTTAGGTTAGCCCATGTACCGTTAAGTTGTCCGCATTACACCTGCATCAGTCGTAGAGCCAAGCAAGTTGAGGTTTCATTTAAGACTAAAACGAGAGGAGCGATACAGCACCTAGCCATTGATGCTACTGGCCTTAAGGTTTATGGCGAAGGTGAATGGAAAGTCAAAAAACATGGGACGGATGGCAAGCGTAGAGTCTGGCGAAAGCTGCATATTGCAGTCGATACCAACACTCATGAGATCATTGCCGCCGAGCTAAGTTTATCGACGGTTACAGATGGAGAAGTACTCCCGAACTTACTGAAACAAACACGCCGAAGTATCCTTGAGGTGTCTGGTGATGGCGCTTACGACACGAGAGCGTGTCACGCTGCTATTAAGATTAAGGGAGCTATTGCGCTTATTCCCCCAAGAGAAGGGGCTGCCTTCTGGGAGCGTGGTCACCCTCGAAATTTCGCCGTGGGTTGCCAGAAATTATACGACTCAAATAAGTATTGGAAAGAGCGGTATGGATACCACAAACGTTCACTCTCAGAAACAGCGATGTATCGAGTTAAACAGTTGCTAGGAGGGAAACTGAGCTTAAGAAATTACAATGCCCAGGTGGGTGAAACTTACGCGATGATAAAAGCGTTGAACAAGCTTACTGGGTTAGGTATGCCTGAAACTTGTCGTATTGACTAAGAAACAAGCGAAACGGGTTGGCTCTATCTCTAAATTTAATTACGCAACAAAGCCGTTTCATTTACTATTGATTCTAATTTAGTTTGTAGACTCTTAATATTCTGTAATTTCAACTTCGACATATCATTACTATTAATCATTAATTCCAACTTAGTAATGAACGGATTTACCTTTCTTTTAAATTCTTCTACTTCACTGTGAAGATCTATATCAGGAATTAACTCTGGTAGTCTGAGAACATTTTCAGCCTTCCCTCTATAGTATTGCAGGATAAATTCAGAGAAGGAGCAAACATCGGGGTTAGACCATTTTTCTAGACCTAAAACCATCGTCTCTACCGTATATTCTAAATCTTTATGACGTCTTAAACCATCAATAACATTGTCACGAACATTGGACCACGAATCCAAAAACTCTTTGATGTTCTCATTGAGCGATTCATTTTTATTTTTACTTTCATGTTTTTCTCTTACTTCATCAAGCAATAATTTTAACTCCTTATTTTTTATAATCGAGCTACCTAACCTACATTCAAAAACTAACAATTCAAAATCGACATTAGTTTCTTTACTTAATAAATCCAAAGTTTCATAATTATATTTTTTAGCATCGACTGTTAAGGAGTTCAAATTACAATCAATATAATCACCTTCAACCAACTCCAAATATAAACTTGCTGAAACCAACCAATCATTCAATGAAAAATTGTCTGTTACCCCAGTTTTCAAGGTATTTTCCAAAAGTAGGATGGACTCTATGAACTCATCTTCAGGAAGAGATGTGCGATTATCACTATATACAAACGAGGCGAGTTTGTGTTTTTTACTAGGCATTTTAAGGTTTTCAACAAGCTCCTTTACGTTACTATTCATATTATAACAATAATCAACCAATTCCTTATCTCTTGGATATAAATAAACTCCGAGCAAATCACCCTTTCTATCATTACTCTCTAAAGCATCAATAACTTCATGTGCAGCGATACCTCGCTCATAATGAGCTATGTTTATACATAAAATTTTCTCAAAAATTTCACCGAGTACAATATCAAAATGTTCATTTTTTCTTAAAACTGCAAAATTGTATATTTTTTCAAATTGAAAAATCGTTCTCTTTATAATTCTAAGGTTGTAAAAGTTATATTTTGATATGCAACCGCTCACAATAGAATGAAAATCTATATTATTGAAATTATGAGACTCATCAAAAGGACGTCTTGCTATCTTAACAATTTCATCAATTGATAAAGAAAAATGAACTTTATTTGATATTACTTTTTCAATATCATCATTCAACGAAATTTTTTCGCCATTAGAAACAAGTATAACCATGATGTTACTAGAATCTCTTTCCACTAAGTGCAAACACTCAGCTAGGATGTTTTTAGCAACACCCTCTTCAACTCTTTCAATATCATCTAAAACTAAAAGTAAATTGTTTGCCTTATTATACAACTCCTGCTTGACAATACCTGAAATACTATTAAGGATACCACTTGTCGCACCTTTATCCCCAAATGCTTTTGCTAACCCCCCAAGTCCCCCTGTAACTGACTCTATAATTCCTGATGACTTTTCATTATTAGAAAACGCTACAGAGAGTATTAAATTTTTAAATTCATTTTTATCTGCGATTCCGTACAAAGACAGGTACTCAAACCTAAGTTCATTTCGGTTACACAGCTCAGCCAAGTCTTGTTCGAGATTGTTTTTTATAAAATATGTCTTCCCTGCCCCCCATTTGCCATCTAAAAGAACAACGGAGGGGAATGCTTTTTCTAATAAAAGTGATTCAACCTGCTTACTTACATTGTTAATATCTTTCATGCTTCAACTACTATCCAGTACCAGACGGGGTTATGACGAAATAATATACATCACATTCAATTGATTATTAAATTTTATATTACAATTTTTAACGGTCAACAACGTTGTTCAAAGAAAGAATGATGGTTGTAATTTATAGGTTTTCACCGCGATAATTTCACTCCCCACAAAATCATTCAATTCTTGCATCATATCAATCAGTGGCAGCAGTTCGTTCTTGTGGAATAGCCAATCGACCTTGTTCAAATCGAGTGACGTAATACTCTCGCGTCGAATGCTCATCAACTCGATTGGCACACGGTGAACCGAAAGCACCTCGTTCATGGTCTGATTCTTCACTTCTTTGTAAGAGTCTTTTGCTTCCACTTGACCAATTGGCTTGAGCTCTGGGGCTTTGGTGTCTTTACCTTTGGCATTCACAAACAAGTTTTTGAATGCCATGCCTTCTTGAGCCTGCAACTGCTTCTTGATCGCCTTCTCTTGTTTCTCTGTCATGGTTGGCTCATTCATATACAGCAAGTAACCTGCATGGTTACCGTTACGGTAGTACTGACGACGAAACAAGGTGGCATCATCGTTCAACCAGATAGAGGTCAAAGAGCTAATGTGACTCGGCAAACCATACAGCTCTTGCGCTACATCGTAATCGCCCAAATGGAACACTTGGTCTTTCTTGTAGTCGATGCGCCCATCATCATCGTAAGCTCTAGGCTTATACGTCCAACCTAAGTCTTCACGTCTACGCATATACAAAGCAGGTATGTGTTTGAGCTTAATAGGCTCACCCAACCCTCCATAGCCTCGAATGACCTGTAAGTAGGCATTGCCAAAGGTTAAGTAGTCTTGAATAAAGCGCTTTGCATCTTGGCGTGAAAGCAATCCACTCAGCGCAATGGCATGCATTAACGTATTGCGCTTAAACTCAATCGCACTCGAATGCATCGGGTTCGTGCGCAGTGCCTTGGCTAAGGTATCGAGTGCAATCGGTGGTTCGTATAAACCATCAACCAACGCCACTTCTAAATAGCTCAGAATGTCGCTGTTCATCACGCTCACGGGGTTAGAAAATTCAATCTCTATCACTTGGCCTCTCCAAAATTAGGCTAGAAGAACTCGACACTGGTGTTGGTGTCATTGTTTATATCAATCGGCTCCCAACGCATTACATGCATCGAAGCCCAAGCTAAATCGGCATGAGAGCCAATTTTGCTGCGGTTGGAAACAAAGGTAATTTGGTTACTCACCTTGGTGGTTTGCTGGCGAATCATTAAGAACGAGTGAACGAGATCATCCCATTCCGCTTCAAACTGTAAGCGGCCGCTGTTAATGATTTCTCTCGACTTATAGGCCATCAATCGTTTCACTTCGGGTGAGTAATCCAGCTCGACCAGAGCTGGGTAAAACTTACGAACCAGCTCAGCAGTAGCCGAGCCCACGCCACTGGTGTCCATCGCCATGTACACCACATTGTATTTCTCAGTAATGCCGCGAATGGTGTCAGCCTGTTGCTCATAGCTGGAGCCTTTAAGGCGAACTCGCTCAATAAATCGGAACACGCCGCCTTTACGTCTAGGCTTCAACGCCACCACTAAGCCTGCATCATCCGAGCTTTCACCCGTACCGCCACCTCTTGGGTCATAACCGACTAAAACTTCTGCGTTACCCACAGGCTTTGCTTTCTCGTGGTCCACATCTTTCCAAAGTGAACTGTCTGCCTTACACGCCAGTAGTGCTTTCAGTGAGAAGAATGAAGCGCTGTCGTCCAAAAACTTGCAACGCAATAGATTATCGAAAATCTCTTTAACTGGATATTTGCGCTTGAGCTTATCCATGTTGAAGAAGGTCGCGCCTTTCTTAATCGCATCATCCACAGTGATCATTTGACGGAAGATAAAATCAACACCCAAAGCACCGGCTTTTAGCGCCTTGTGGCTAATATCAATGCCGTGCTCTTTCTTACCTTGCCATTTCGGGTAGGCTTCATGAGCCATGGTGGAAGGGGTTGAAATGTAAGTGGTACGGAACTGCGACTGCATCGACATACCGCCAGCGTAATTATCCAAATCCGCAAAACCGGGGATCCAGAACACCTCATCCCAATACATATGGCCGTTAAAACCTTGAGAGGTCGCTACGTTAGTGGACATAAAACCAAGGTTCGCACCGTTGCTGAGCTCGATGTCGTCCTTACCTTTTAGGTCAACGTCACCAATCTCTAGTGCAAACTTACGAATGTAGTTCTTGAAGATGTAAGACTGCTTTTTCGACGCAGAGATAAACACCTGGTTGTCGCCAGTAAGCACCGCATCTTCAAACGCTTCAAAGGCAAAATAGAACGTAAGACCAATTTGACGCGACTTAAGATAAAAGCGCACTTCATTGATCTCATCGTTTTGCTTATGGCCATGAATGTCCTTTTGGTATTCGAAGAACGTTTTCTCGCGATATTCGTCCAACATCTCTTTGGTGATGTGGGATACATCGTTCTTCGTCTTATTTGGCTTGCGACCACGCTTATTCTCGCCATCACTTCGGCCTGCTGGTCGGTTGCGTCTTTGCTCAGCTTCATCACGTTTAAATTGCTGTTCGAGCAACATCTTGAGCTCACGCTCTTGGCTCTCAAGTTTTTGGTCAACCCACATCAAGTAAGCAATGCGCTGTCTCATCATTAATTCGACGGGCGCGTCATCCCTCAGCGTTTTCCAATCAAACTGAGTTATCCATTTTTGAACCGTGCGAGTGGCCACACTAACCGATTCTGCAATTTCAGCAGGCTTACGTTGGCGTAAAAACAATCCCAAAGCTTTCGTTTGGTCGGCGGTATAGAGCGGTTCGCTAACAACATTATTTTCCATGTTTGCATAGTGCTACAGCGCTTGTGATTACTCAGCTTGAACGATTTCTATATCAAGTATTTAGAACTAGGACAAATACAAAAAGGCGGAGGCATTGGGTAAATTGTAATCATCGAATTTAGGAGAGTTTAGGCATGTTCCAATCAGAGCTAATTTGTATTTTACAGGCAGGAGCAACCATTGATGGTCGAATCATTGAGCAAAAAATCATTGATGAGATTGCAGAAACTTACAACCCAGACGTTTATACAGCTCGAATTAATGCAGACCATTACCCATGGAGTAACAAGTACGGCTCTGTCCTCTCTGTCGAAAAGAAAGAAGACAAGCTATTCGCCGTACTGAAACCAAATTCAATGCTTTTGCGTATGGCTGAGCAAGGGCAGCTTTTACATACCTCATGTGAGTTCTATGAAAAGTTTGCAGATACAGGGAAAGCCTACCTGACCGGATTGGCTCTGACTGATGAGCCAGCATCGTTAGGTACGACGCAGATTCAACTGTCTGCCAACAGCAAAGATAAAGCGTGCGTCCCAACGAGCTTTCAAATCACTCCTGAACAATTATCGCAAAGCACCGAGGAAGAAACCTCGATGTTCCATACATTTAAACGCTGGCTTAAGGGCGAAGGTGAACTTGAGCAGCTCTCACAACAACAGGAAGAAGACGACATGAGTAAAGAACTTGAAGAGCTACTCAAGCAAAGCATTGAGCAAGGCAAAGAAAATCAACAACAACTCAGTCAGTTAAATGAGCAAGTTGAAAAGATCAACACCAATGGTCAGCCGCCCGAGCAACCCGCTGAATCTGAAGATAGTACGGGTGTCACCGAACTAAAAGACCAGGTAGAGACTCTGTCTTCACAGGTAGAAAACCTAACTGGCCAAATTGAAAAGTTCAGTAAGTTAACCGATGAAGAGCAGCGCAAGTTAGCCGGCGAAGGTAATGACGAAGAGCGCTACTTATAGGCTTCGACACGCCCTCAACCCATAACGAATTGAATTAGGTAAGAACATGCAAAAGCAGACCAAAATAAAACTCAGCGCCTACGTGAAAGCCGTGGCAGCGCAAAACGATGTAGATGATGCTACCGAGAAGTTTAACGTGAGCCCGAATGGTACTCAGCGCATTATCGCGGCTATCCGTGAAAGCAGTTGGTTCCTTAACAAAATCAACATCATCTCAGTGAAAAACCAAAAAGGCGAATCCATTGGTCTTGGTGTAACAGGCATGATTGCCAGTCGTACCGATACGTCGGGCTCAGGCAAACGTACACCGAAAGATCACTCAAGCATGGGGGCGATGCCTTACATGTGTGAGCAAACGAACTTTGATACCGCGCTTCGTTACGCAAAACTGGACGCGTGGGCGCACCATAAGAACTTCAATGCCTTGATAAGCAAAACAACCCGAGAGCAGATTGACGCCAATAAAATCACCATTGGTTGGTATGGCGTAAGCGTCGCTAAAACTACCGATGCTAGCACCAACCCGAACGGTGAGGACGTGAACAAAGGCTGGTTCCAAGCCATGCGTGACCATAACGCAGATCGCTTAATTACCACGGGGCAAAAAGCGGATGGTGAAATTCGTATCGGTGAAGGTGGTGACTTCATCAACCTAGACCTAGCCGTGCTTGAAACGAAAAACCTATTGCATGACGCGTGTGAAAATGATTCAAACCTTGTGGCCATCATCGGCTCTGACTTGCTGGCTTATGACAAAGCCAAGTTCTACGAAGCGCACGGCAATACGCCAAGCGAAAAAGGCAAGATTCAAGAGTTGCAAGTCATCGGTACTTATGGCGGTCTGCCTGCTGTGAAAGTACCTGGCTTCCCTTCGACGGGCATCATGGTGACCAGTTACGACAACTTATCCATCTACATTCAAGAAGGTTCAGTTCGCCGCTCTACAGGTAAGAAGAACGATGAAAAAGACCAAATTGAAAACTTTGAGTCGATGAATATGGCTTACGTGATCGAAGAAGTTGGTAAAGCCGCAGCCATTGAATTCAAAAACGTGAAGCTTTGGGTTAACGAGGCTTGGCATTAAGCCAACCATTACAAACTAACACCCCCTCAATGCAGGCTCTATTGCTGTTTCAGGTGCGCTTTGGCGCCAACTGTTATTCGCGATTGTCGGCCTGCATTCCCTAACACTGTAAGGATACATCATGGAATTTGTCGGTGATAAAAACGAGCGCTATGAATCTGAGTTACCAGCCACGGATAAATATCCAGTACTGAAGATTTCAGAGTTTCAGTCTCTGTTACATTTCCAAAGCAATGAAACAGAGGCAGGCATTCTGCATCACGCGAAGATGTCACGCATTAAAGTGCATTCTGAACTTAAAGACACTTTAGTGCCTTTCGCTAGTTTGACGGAGCTATCTCAAGAACGCTTTGGTGATGATGACTCAGCCAAAACACTTTACAAGCAGGCCGTATTCGCACTGACCGCCGCTCAACTGATTAGCATGCAAATGAGTGGTGACGCCACCGCTGAAGCGGCAGACAGACAAGAAGCGCTCACCAGTAAGAAAGAAGAGTGTGAAGTGCAGTCCCGCCAAGCCATAGATATGTTGATTCACGCAGAAGAAACCTACTGCTTTGAGAGGGTGTAATGAAAGCGCTGCAAAGCTTAACTGACCTATTCAAAAGCCATGTAACAGATGCGGCCAAAATGGATATATGGGCGGAGGATGGCGCCTTATTTTGTGGTCAGGGTGCCGATGTCGATGGGTTTGAAATTGAATATACCACCATCGTTTTCTTGCAAAGCGCCAAGTTAGAGCCGCAAGTGTTGTTTATGCATTTAGTCAGCTGGCTCAATAAGTGCGACCCAGAGCGAGCGGAAAAAGGCTTACCCATGCCGACGTTCGCGCTAGAGCCTCTCGATAAAGGTGCGTTTGATCTCAAGTTGAAAATTGATATTCGTGAAGAGTTCAACCTTCAAGAAAACGAACAAGGCAATTGGAAGCAAGGTGATACCCGTTATGAATGTATCAGTGGATTCGAAGCGCGAGCCGATGAAGACCAACTCGGCGAATTGGTCTACTTTGTCGGCCACTTAGATGATTTGCCATGAGTGAATTAACTCTCGCGACGCCTGAGCAACTGACTCAAGTTGTGGAAAGTTTGGTGCTGACGGCCAGTGATAAGTTTGAACTGAACAAACGGATGGCCAACCGCGCAAGACAATTCTTTCGTCAGCAAATTCGATCTCAGCGAGATATAGACAATAACCCGTACCAAAGCCGAACGCGGCGAAAGGCAACCCAACTATGGGATGGCACTCAAGCGCAGAACACCGTGAACAATAAAAACATGTTGCTGGGTTTTGGCAAGGCGTTAAGAACTCACGTTACAGACGATAGCTTTGAGATTGGCCTAAAAGGCGTCGCAGGTCGCATTGGCCAAGAGCACAACCAAGGCGCTCAAGTGTCATTTACGACACGTGTTAATGGTCACTACAACAGTAAAACAGGTCAATGGACAGGTGGCGTGAAAACCAAACGCAATTACCAAATGCCCAAACGAACCTTCATTGGTTGGACGCCTGCTCTAGAGCGAGAGTTACTCGCCATGGCAGCGGAACACTTTGCACTAGAGGATGCAGCGTAATGGATAAACAAAAAGTAGAGAAAACGGCGCTACCCACTTTCAAGATTAAGCCAGCGAAAACAAGTTTGATCGTGAAAGACCCAACAACCCGAGAGTCACTGAAAGCGGCAGGTGAAGATAAACCTCGTAACGCTTACTGGCTACGTCGACTCGCTGAAAAAAGTATCGTGGTCATCGATAAAACAGCCAAGCCCACAGCCAAGAAGGAAACTAAATAATGAGTATTGGTTTTGCTGAAGTACCAAGCACCGCTCGCGTTCCCGGTGTCTACATTGAAATTGATAATAGCCTGGCAAACAGCGCAGAAGACTTGCAAGTTATCTTAGCGATCGGTAATGCGGTCAGTGACGCAACGGTAGCGCCAAACAAGGTCACGCTTTGTATGGATGAGACGATTGCTGCAGCTTCGTTTGGTGCCAATAGCGACATCGTGGAAATGATCACCTATTTCCGTAAGCAAGATAAGACCATGCCTATCTTTGCGGTCAGTGTTGAAGATAGTGATACCGCAAGCGCCTTAGCTGCGTTGGGTGACGTTCAATATCACCACATCATGTGCTCATTGAACGACAACACCACCATTCGTGAGTTAGGGACTTTTCTTGAAGAGCGATATGGCGCATTAGAGCAAGTACCAGGCATCGCGTATCTACCCAAGAAAGGCACACACGCAGAGCTCATCACCTTTGCACCAACAAGCAATTGCGCGTTAATCAACTTTCTGCCCATCAATAACTTGGGTGACTCTGCAGAAGCGCCACTGTCTGACGCGGCAGCGATTGGCGCATGGGTTGGGCAAATCGCCCCGTCATTGGCCATCGATCCTTGCAGACCCCTGCAAACGCTCAAGTTAAACGGTGTTTACTCATTGGCAGCACAAGAATGGGACTGGGCTGAACGTAACCTCTTTTTGTATGAAGGGTTGAGTACGTACACGGTGAACTCAGCGAATGAAGTGTTAGTCGAGCGCGCCGTTACCGCTTACACAGAAAACGCAGCTGGCGTAACGGACAACAGTTACCTTGATGTCATGACACCGGCAACCGCCATGTATTTTCGTCAGAAACAGCGTTCATTGATCTTAAGTGTCTACCCTCGCCACAAGGTAGCGAAAGACGGAACCAAGTTCGCCAAAGGTCAGCCGATCGTGACGCCGACCATGTTCAAAGCCAAGCTGTTGACCTTGTATCGAGATTTGGAATACCAAGGCATCGTGCAAGATTTCGATGGCTACAAAAAGTCGCTCATTGTCGAGCTCGATGAAACCAACAAGCAGCGCGTCAACTACCAAGATTCACCGCAGTTCGTGAACGGTTTGATTATCGTTGCAGGCAAAATTCAATTTAGGAAGTAAGTCATGGGAACAAAAATTACTAGCCGAGCTGTCCTTAACGCGGGTTCATTGGGACGCCTTCCCATCAAAGAAGGGGCGGAATATGGCCTCGGCAACATGAAGCGCGAGACGATAATGGGTGACGACGGTCCTTTGGGTTTCTCTGAGCAATTCTCGGATGCGCCTTTTATCAAATGCACCATCATTCACGCTCAAGACACCGATGAAAAAGCCATTGCTGATTTTGTGGGTGAAGACATCACTTTAGAAACGAACACAAACCGCGCTTACACCTTGAAGGGCGCATGGACAGTCGACCCGCTTACGGTTGCGATAAAAGATGGTCAGCTTGAAGTGCTCTTCAACGGTGACGAACTCATCCCGCAGTAAGGAGAAAGACCATGTTATCCATACTGATGAAACGAGAGGCTCAGAAGGCAAAGCCAGAACAGGTTGAAACCTTTAAAGCTATCGACAGTGTTGACGTAATGAACGAGTCAACAGTAGGCCAAGCCGTTCGCACCGCTTTTGCTGATAAGTCCTGGGAAGAAACGCAACTTGTGTTTAAACAAGACCAAAGCTACTTGCGCACCTTGTCTGGTTCGAAAGAGAAAGATCCGTACAAACAAGAGCTCATTAACAAGTACCGACCATTGGTTGAAAAACTATTGGACACTCACAAAGGCGACTACGGCAACCTCGATGTGATGTGGTGCTTTTATATGTGGCACTTTGACCTTGGCCAGTTTGAAGAGATCCACGATGACTTTCGAGCGGCCATCGATGGCGGATTAGAAACACCGGCTAATTTCAAAGTGAATGGTCAAACTGGCTTCTGTGATTACGTATTTAAGTACACGCACAAAGCGCACACCGAAAAGAAAGAGTACAAGCGCGAATACCTGCTTAAAGCCGTAAATGATTTACTGGCGGGTGAGCTTGCTACTAACGCTCCACTTAAAGTGAAAATGTTCCGCCTTGTCGGTGACTGGCACTTTGAAGCAGGCGACAAAGAAAAGGCGCACAACCTGTTTGAGATAGTGATGAAGCTAGATCCAAACAAAGGCGGCGTAAAGAAGAAACTTGAAGCATTACAAAAGGAGCTTGGCTATGACCAACCCCATTAAAGACGAGTCACAAGTCAAGGTCGCGGAACTGGCCTCGCCTATTGAAAAAGACGGCAAAGCGCTTACGCATATTGATATCAGCAAGCCACACTCTGGGCATTTGCGCGGGTTGAGCTTGATAGATGTGTGCGGAATGAAGTTTGAAGCAGGACAAACGCTATTGCCTCGAATCTCTTGCTTGAATGAGCGTGACATTATCAACATGCCTCCAGAGAACTGGGCGCCTTTGCTCACGACGCTTGCCTCTTTTTTCGTCGCGACGGAATAGTAATAGATCGAGTTGAAGACTATTACGCAGATATCGCCCTTGTGTTCCATTGGCCGCCAAGCGAAATAGACAAACTCAGCTACGACGATCTATTACTGTTTCGAGAGCTTGCCCGAGAGAGGCACGAACAAACACCACAAGAGAGCGAATAAGCTCTCTTTTTTGTATCAACAAAAGGCTATCCAGAATGAAAATGAAACTGTCTGTTCTCATGGATATGAAAGATAAAACTTCAGCCGTTCTCAAAGGGATGAGTGGCGAGAGCGATTATTACGCCAAATCTATCAAAAAGGTACAGAAGACACAGGCTGATGACTCTGCAGCAATGGGGATGATTGATTCTTTAAAAACGTCACGAAAAGCAATGGACAAGAACGCCATTGCGGTTGCTGCGGTCAGCGAGAAGCTTGAGGAGTTAAAAGTAAAAGCGGCAGGCGTTGAATCACCAAGTGCGGCTCTAACGGAGAAAATCACAAAGCAGCAAGCTAAGCTGAACAAACTGAACACTGAGCAAGAAGGTTACAAGTCCCATTTAGAAAAGCTCGATACCCAGTTAAAAAAGACAGGAGTAAATACAGGGAATCTTGATGATGAGTACGACCGACTGAATCGAAGTTACAAGAAGCATGGTAAGGAAATTGGCAGGCTTAGTAAGCGTTATACCACCCTACAAAGAGTCATGAGCCCGATTCAAAAGCTGAGCCGTTCCATCAAGTTTCCCAAGGTCGGCGCTGCAGCGGCAGGAAAAGGCGCCGCGCTGTTAAGTGGTTTGAGCTTTGCCGGGTTAGTGACACAAGTGAATGGTGCGGCAGGTGAAATGGACAACCTGGCAAAGACATCGGCGACCCTAACCCTACCCATTCAAGAACTCCAAGCCATGCAGTCCCAAGCTGAACATGCGGGGGTAAGCTCTGATGCCCTGTCTAACTCTATGCTTCGCTTTACCAAGCGGCTTGGCGTGCTGCAAAAAACGGGGGCTGGTGCGTTAGGCTCTTACCTCAAGAAGAGTGAGAACGCGCTGCATAAAGATTTACAAGGCGCGAAAGACACTAAGCAGGCTTATGAAATGCTCCTTGAAGAGTTTTCTCAGCTTGAAACGCCGCAAGAGCAAATGGCCTTTGCGGACGCGGCCTTTGGACAAGACGGTCGTAAAATGCTGATCATGTTGCGTGAAGGCACCGAAGGATTAACGGCAGCACGAAAAGAACTCATTGCATTGGGTGGCGGTGCGACTGCAGAAGATGCGGCGAAAGCGGAAGCCTACAACGATGCTCTGCAAAAAATCGAAGAAAGCGTTCGCTCTATGAAATTTGCAGCACTTGCACCCATCATGGAAAAAGCGACCAAAGCATTCACGCAGTTTTCTGAGAAATTTAAGAACGCAGCCTGGCGAACCGATTTTATCGAAAAGCTTATTCAAACCGTAGACGGCCTTTATCAAGGTTTTGAACTGCTAGGTAAAGGGCTTATTTGGTTAGCGCAAAACTTTAAAGGGATTCTGGCGACGGTCGCCATTCTCAAAGTGACTCTGATTGCTTTAAATGCAGCGGTTCTGGCAAACCCAATCGGGCTTATGGTGGCCGCGGTTGCCGCTGCAGTAATCGCGATCACTTATTTAATCGATAAGTTCATTGGCTTAGACAAAGTCATTAAATGGATTGGTGACGGCATTGGCTGGTTATGGGATAAATTCAAAGCCCTAATCAACAAGCTGCCGGATGCGCTCATCCCCGATGGGTGGAAAATTCAAACTGATGAAGCTGGCCAAGAAGTCGATAACTTAGCCGCTAAACTCAAGCGTATTGAAGATAAGAGCGCGACGCTTGGCATTACGACCAATGAAACCCAAAATCGAACTGAGCGAACCCAAACCGAGCAGGGATACCACGCTTATCAAACCGGAGGGATTCAGCCAATTAAAGGGCACACAGCGTATAGTCCACTAGGTAATCAAAGCATCAAAAGTAAATCTGAAGTGTCATTGACCATCAAATCTGAAAAGCCAGTCGCGATTGATAAAGCGAAGGCAGAAAAAGGCACCGACTTAAATTTGGATGTGGGGAATATGGCGACAAGCTTCTGATTTAACGAGTTTGCCAAAGAAGTACTAAGAAAGACTTATTAATTGTTAACTGGCTCGACCCTGCAAGCAACAGTAATTGTAGCTATGACAAGCATTGTTAAAAATGAAGCTTAACTTATTAAAGGAGTAGACAAATAGACATGGTTGCTAACCCACCAGAACTGGACCCATTTTTTCGCTTCATTCGAGTGGCTATCATCAAGGCTCTTGGAAGTAAAGAGTACGCTTGTTTGCCAAATGAGAGCCTTGAGCAATATATCTCAATAGTAAACCCCAATATCCCCCCTTTGCTTTATGACTTCTTTGTAAAGTTCGACTATTTATACGTACTCCGTAAGTCTAATTCCACACTAAAGGATGAAGAATCAGAAGTGTTGCTTTCAGCTCAAGATCTGATTTATGAAGTACAACTTACTATCATGTAAACTTTGACTGTGAACGATGACAAGTTAACGATTAGTACAATAGTAACTCAATCAACTCGGCTTCATCTAGGAAGAGCTGCCTTTTCTCTTGTGCTTTCTGCTCTACTTATCCATTGCAGAGCTCTACTTAGGTGCTCCAATAGCTCAACTAACATCCCTGTTTTTAAAGAAGATTCTGCTACTTCAATTCGTGTTTCTATCGTAGTTATCAGGTCTCGAACAGTATTGAATTCAGATGATAAATAATCATAAATACTGTTGCTCTTATACCTAGCCTCCATAAACTGTCCAAATACAATAGTATCTTCAATATTCCAGTTATTGATAATTCCATCTACTACTAGGCCTATGTCGAAATCATTTAAAAATGGTTTGAAGTCATAGCTTTTGTATATTGTATAACTTGCTTGATTCCAGGAAAGTATAAAACTCTCCTGTAAAGCTGAAGATTTTTCTTTATTAGTTTTGTTGGCTACTTTGGGGAGCAGTTCTTTTCTTAGTAAGTCAACATCTTCATTATACATATCCCCGATAAATTCTCTTTCGATGCTATGGAGGCTAGGAGCAAAAAAATCATCTTTAGATGATTCATGTTTGGCTTTGCTGAACGCCTCTTTTATATCTCCCGATGTATATTTATTCTTTAAGAGATGGAGGTATGAGTCTAAAGCTTTAATCCACTTGATAAATGGTTTCGATTTGCCTTTGTAGATAAAATCCTTTGTTTTCTCAATAGCGGCATTAAAATCGGATTCATTCATTCCTGTAAGGTTTAAGCTAACCACTCTATCTATAGGACTTGATATTAGAGGTAAGTTGAACTCTTCAACAATATTTTGGGGTAACTTGGTTAAGCCAAGGCAATAATTAATAAATGAACCATTTATACGACTAATTGAGGAGCGAAGTGGCTTTGTTGCGTAATTCAATGGAACTAAATCAAGAACCTACGATCTGATCAGCTACCTCCACTCTATCTCGTAGTGGCTTTGTTGCGTAATTCAATGGAACTAAATCAAGAACCTACGATCTGATCAGCTACCTCCACTCTATCTCGTAGTCCTATGCCTAAGCCTCGTTATAAAACAACCAACTGGAAGCAATACAACCGATCACTCATTAACCGTGGTTCTCTGACTTTTTGGATTGATGAAGAAGCAATAAGCGGATGGGCGCAAAGCAAACAGAATAAGCGCGGTAGGCCGCGTCGGTTCAGTGATTTAGCTATCACGACAGCACTCATGGTCAAACGAGTTTTTTCTATGCCATTGAGAGCGCTGCAAGGATTTATCGACTCGATATTTAGGTTAGCCCATGTACCGTTAAGTTGTCCGCATTACACCTGCATCAGTCGTAGAGCCAAGCAAGTTGAGGTTTCATTTAAGACTAAAACGAGAGGAGCGATACAGCACCTAGCCATTGATGCTACTGGCCTTAAGGTTTATGGCGAAGGTGAATGGAAAGTCAAAAAACATGGGACGGATGGCAAGCGTAGAGTCTGGCGAAAGCTGCATATTGCAGTCGATACCAACACTCATGAGATCATTGCCGCCGAGCTAAGTTTATCGACGGTTACAGATGGAGAAGTACTCCCGAACTTACTGAAACAAACACGCCGAAGTATCCTTGAGGTGTCTGGTGATGGCGCTTACGACACGAGAGCGTGTCACGCTGCTATTAAGATTAAGGGAGCTATTGCGCTTATTCCCCCAAGAGAAGGGGCTGCCTTCTGGGAGCGTGGTCACCCTCGAAATTTCGCCGTGGGTTGCCAGAAATTATACGACTCAAATAAGTATTGGAAAGAGCGGTATGGATACCACAAACGTTCACTCTCAGAAACAGCGATGTATCGAGTTAAACAGTTGCTAGGAGGGAAACTGAGCTTAAGAAATTACAATGCCCAGGTGGGTGAAACTTACGCGATGATAAAAGCGTTGAACAAGCTTACTGGGTTAGGTATGCCTGAAACTTGTCGTATTGACTAAGAAACAAGCGAAACGGGTTGGCTCTATCTCTAAATTTAATTACGCAACAAAGCCTCTCGTAGTCCTATGCCTAAGCCTCGTTATAAAACAACCAACTGGAAGCAATACAACCGATCACTCATTAACCGTGGTTCTCTGACTTTTTGGATTGATGAAGAAGCAATAAGCGGATGGGCGCAAAGCAAACAGAATAAGCGCGGTAGGCCGCGTCGGTTCAGTGATTTAGCTATCACGACAGCACTCATGGTCAAACGAGTTTTTTCTATGCCATTGAGAGCGCTGCAAGGATTTATCGACTCGATATTTAGGTTAGCCCATGTACCGTTAAGTTGTCCGCATTACACCTGCATCAGTCGTAGAGCCAAGCAAGTTGAGGTTTCATTTAAGACTAAAACGAGAGGAGCGATACAGCACCTAGCCATTGATGCTACTGGCCTTAAGGTTTATGGCGAAGGTGAATGGAAAGTCAAAAAACATGGGACGGATGGCAAGCGTAGAGTCTGGCGAAAGCTGCATATTGCAGTCGATACCAACACTCATGAGATCATTGCCGCCGAGCTAAGTTTATCGACGGTTACAGATGGAGAAGTACTCCCGAACTTACTGAAACAAACACGCCGAAGTATCCTTGAGGTGTCTGGTGATGGCGCTTACGACACGAGAGCGTGTCACGCTGCTATTAAGATTAAGGGAGCTATTGCGCTTATTCCCCCAAGAGAAGGGGCTGCCTTCTGGGAGCGTGGTCACCCTCGAAATTTCGCCGTGGGTTGCCAGAAATTATACGACTCAAATAAGTATTGGAAAGAGCGGTATGGATACCACAAACGTTCACTCTCAGAAACAGCGATGTATCGAGTTAAACAGTTGCTAGGAGGGAAACTGAGCTTAAGAAATTACAATGCCCAGGTGGGTGAAACTTACGCGATGATAAAAGCGTTGAACAAGCTTACTGGGTTAGGTATGCCTGAAACTTGTCGTATTGACTAAGAAACAAGCGAAACGGGTTGGCTCTATCTCTAAATTTAATTACGCAACAAAGCCGAGCGAAGTATTCTCTCTAGTGTCTTTTGCCTCTCATCTTCACTACTTTCAGTTTCATCTTGCATTTTGTTATTAGCTCTTTGAGCAACGATTTTTTCATAAAGTCGAGTCGAATTTTCCATATATCCACATAACTCAGTTGCGGAAAAGCCACACTCGTAGTGAGCATGGCAAATGCGAGCTACCTTATCAATGAGCATTTTTTTAGCAGTTACTTGGTCTACTTCGGGTTTATTTTCGATCAATGAAATCAGACATGCATATCTTTGTAATATACGCTGAATAACTCTGTAGTTTGTTAGCTTAAGTTCTTCAGAGACTAACTTAAGGTGCTGTTTTGTAGAGGTACAAAGCAAATTTGGATACTTATTTTCTACGAATCTGATTAAGTCTTTTGGTGAAGGGGTAACATAGAGTTTATCCATGAATGTCTTTTCGAATAAAGGCTTATCTCGAATATGCTCTTCATTGGCGATAACAATAACCCAAACATTAGTATTGTTCTCTGCGAAGTTAAGACACTCTCCAAGAACTTCAGAAATGAGGTCGTCGCTAGAGGCTCTTTCTAGATCATCAACAATTATGGCTATGTTGTTAATTTTTGATATCAGCTTATGTTTGGATGATTGAGTTAGAGTATTCATTACACCTAATGCAGTGCCGTTATCACCAAGAGCGGCTGTTGTTACCCCTGTTAGATTTTTAACTGGAGAACTCCATTTCAACACTCGAGACCAATTGATTTCGCAACCAGATATCACTCGATCTCTAAAGTCGTTTAAGTCTGATAAACCGTATAAAGAAACATAATGAGATCTCATTTTGAGAGCATTCAGTTCTGGAATGAGTTCAGTTTTCGCTATATGGGTTTTACCACTCCCCCAAGGTCCTGAAAGTAGCACTATTGATGGGAAACTTTTATCTATCAGCCGTTCAACTATTTGTTGACCTATTGTTTTCTTGTCCATTAAAAATCCAACACAATTTATATTATTTGTATAATACTCAAATGCTCATAGGTCGTTCAATTTATTTAACCAATAGTAACTATAATCAATTTCACGCCTACTTATCCCTCAGAGCTAATCCGTTTTTCTTGTTGGTGTTGCGAATATCACAACTAGGGAATGTACCATTGATATGGTTTGTCACCGCTTGATCCCTTTCTTGTTAGCTCACCATAAGTGCTTAAAATAATTGGGAGTACCGAAAGCCTTATCTTGCTAGCTAACTGCTCTACTTCGTTTATACTAGGCACAACTTATCTATAGGCTGTGATTTCAAAAAACTCATTGGTACACCTATAGTACACCTCATCCGATTGGAACCCTTACATCACATGGCTCTCAAACCCACAATCTACAAGTTTCGTATCTCTTTAACCGATATGAATCGCGACTATTACGACTCTTTTAATCTAACGGTTGCACAACACCCTTCTGAAACAGAACAGCGAATGATGGCACGTATCATGGCTTTCTGTATCAATGCATCTCCTGAACTTGAGTTCACTAAAGGGTTGTCTAGCATTGAAGAACCCGATTTATGGCAGAAGTCGTTAGACGAGCAAATCCTAGAATGGGTTGATGTAGGCGAACCTGATCCAGAGCGTGTTAAGAAGGCAACTCGCCTATCTAAATCAGTGCGCGTATTCAGCTTCAACACTAAATCAAACGTTTGGTGGGAGCAGAACAAAGGTAAATTCGGTTACCTAAAAGCTCAGATCGTTCGTCTAGACAACGATGGTATTGAGCAGCTAGCAGCGATGACACAACGTACGATGGATCTTTCAGTCATGCTGTCGGGTAACTCTGCTTTCGTAAACAGCGATACTCAATCTGCAGAAGTAACTTGGGAAGAGCTACAGAGTAATGACTGAGCGTCCAACCCCGAACAGTTCGCAAACAGAAGCTAGCCTGCAAGAAGAAGCCAAGCAGCAAGCCGACGCGCAGCAAGAAATCAAAGCCAAACAACAAGCTAGAACCAAGCTTCACCAGTGTTTAAAAGAAGCAGGTTTAGATTCAGTCAAAGCGCTCTCGACAGGCTACGAGAAAGAGCTGTCGTCATTTATTGATGAAAACCACGCTCTGTTCAAACACGCTTGCGAGAACAAGCCGGACAATTCTGCACGCCAGACGTTGCTTGGCCTGTTAACCAAGGTACATATCGATGCAAGCTATCGCTTTGAAAGCAATAAAGAAGCCAATGAGGCGATGCAAAATGTATTCGATAATACAGTGGGCACTGAACACAGCGACAAGTTTCAAAACTCTAACGCTCAACAGTTAAAACTAGTCACGCACTTGTGGTTGTTCATTCAAGGACGACTAGGAATGGATTACAGCCTAGCCAATGATCACGCAGCTGTAGCCGCTACGCTACTGTCTCGCATATCGAGAAGCAGTAATGATGAGATTCGCGTAGAGTTCATGGCCAGTTTTTACGATGGTTTGAACATCTATCAAGCTGAGAACAAGCCATCCGGTATTGTTCACCACTTAAAGCGTTTGTTTAACCTTTCTTAAGCACCCCACCAGCGACTGACTATAGTTAAGCTCTATGTTTTAATAGAGCGTACTTGTTCTGCTTGGCCGCAACAGATTCCCTATTACGTTCGTTCCTCACTTTAGCGAATGACTGACTCGTGTTACTGAGATTCAACGTTTCAGTTTGCCTAGACAGAAACAGAAACTGCTATAGGTGAAATACTATTGAGCGAATTCCCCCACACTCGCCGTCATCCTCGAGAAGGAGGCACGACTGAGTCGAGGATCTCCCGCCGACCAAACTAATAAACGCCTAATCAAAACAGATTCCCTATTACGTTTGTTCCTCGCTTTAGGGAATGACAAAAGTTAAGGAGTCGCTCATTCTGCAAGATCAGCAGCGTTTTCTTCTAAAAGGCTGGAGATAGAATACACACTGAACCCTCACCCTCGTATTTTACCTCACTCGCCGTCATCCTCGAGAAGGAGGAACGACTGAGTCGGGGATCTCATACCAAGTCAGAAACTACACAGATAAACAGACTCCCTACTCGCTCATTCTTCACTCTAGGGAATGACGACATTCGTAGTCATTACAATTAACTTCATTACAGGCGTAAAAAAGCCCCGCAGAAAGCGAGGCTTAGAATATATTTCAACGAACATCAATTTACAGAGGCTAAATCTCGTTGATCCAATAACGAAACGTATTAACGCAGGCCGTGTAAGAATTCGTGACGAGTCGCTGGGTTAGATTTGAAGATACCGCCCAGAGCTGTGGTTGTCGTTTCACTGGTTGCATCCATTACACCGCGAGATTTCACGCAATAGTGAACCGCGTCCATGGTTACAGCAACGTCATCAGTTTCGAGTAGAGTTTGCAATGCAACAAGGATCTGCTGAGTCATACGCTCTTGAACTTGTGGGCGCTGAGCAAAGAATCGAACAATACGGTTAATCTTTGAAAGGCCGATGATTTTCCCACGAGGGATATAAGCGACCGCAGTCTTACCATCGATCGTCACTAAGTGGTGCTCACACGTACTGGTCACGGTAATGTCTTTTACTCGTACCATCTCACGAACGCCCATCTTGTTTTCGATTACAGTAATTTTAGGGAAATTAGCGTAATCCAAACCAGAGAAAATTTCATCCACGTACATTTTAGCAATACGTTGCGGTGTTTCTTCCAGACTATCGTCCGTAAGATCAAGTTCAAGGAGAGTTAGAATCTCACGCATATGGTGCTCGATTCGTTCCTTTTTCTCTTCTCGGCTAACCTGGTTAGGACTCATTGGCGTCTCTAACCCGCGGCTTGCTAGCGCATCTTTAACCAACTTCGCTGATTCGCTAAGACCTGACATTGAACTTCCTCTTTTATTACCCCTTCTGGATGGCAAACAAGGATACTCGGAATTTTGAATAAATACACCCATATTTTAAGGGAGGTCATTATTTACGGGGCTTAAACTATGCTAAAGTGGCTGCAATTTCGTTGGCGAACCATCATGATTTGATAACTATTGAATCCCTATTGCCAACCACCAAATCAAAATAATAACGATCAAAGGATTTCAATTATGGGCTGTTGCGACGCTCCGGGCTTGATGCCAATTGAAGAAGCACTAGATAAGCTGCTATCACCAATTAAACCTATTCAAACGACCTTGTCACTGCCATTGGCAGAAGCATTGGGTTACGTACTTGCTGAAGATATTCTATCCCCTATTTTCGTCCCTCCTTTTGATAACTCAGCAATGGATGGCTATGCACTGCGCTTAGCAGACCTAGAGAACGGTAAAGTACTGCCTTTAGCGGGTAAGTCCTTTGCAGGTCAACCATTTGAAGGTGAATGGCCAGCAAACACCTGTATTCGCATTATGACAGGCGCAAAGATCCCGGAAGGATGCGATGCCATAATCATGCAAGAAAATACGGCTGAAACTGGCGCTGGCATTGAAATTCAACAAGACGACATCAAGTTGAACAATAATATTCGCCCTACTGGTGACGACATCAAGCAAGGCGATATCGTTCTTAGCCGTGGCGAACGTTTAACACCTCGTGACATTCCAATGATTGCTTCGCTCGGTGTGAGCCATGTAACTGTGGCACACAAGCCTAAAGTCGCTTTCTTCTCTACTGGCGATGAGCTTAAGCCATTAGGCCAACCTCTTGAAGACGGTCAGATCTACGACAGCAACCGCTACGGCATTAAACCGCTGATTGAAGCGTTTGGTTGTGAAGCGATTGACCTAGGCATCATCCCTGATTGCCCTACAACGCTTAAAGAAACCTTCGAAAAAGCTCAAGAACTCGCAGATGTTGTTGTGACTTCTGGCGGCGTGAGTGTTGGTGAAGCGGATTACACCAAAGATATTTTGGAAGAACTCGGCCAAATCGGCTTCTGGAAGCTCGCTATCAAACCAGGTAAACCGTTCGCATTTGGTGAGTTGGATAACGCGTGGTTCTGTGGCTTACCGGGTAACCCAGTATCAGCAATGATGACTATGTATGTGTTAGTTCAGCCTATGCTGGCTAAACTGGCAGGTCACACCGCATGGACAGCACCAGAATCGATTCCTGCTATCACTAAGTCTGCATTCAAAAAAGGCCCAGGCCGTACTGATTACCAACGTGGCATCTACTCGATTGAAAACGGTCAGTTTGTAGTAGAGACAACAGGTAACCAAAGCTCCGGCGCTTTCCGTTCAATGAGCTTAGCAAACTGCTTTGTGGTCCTAGAGCGTGAACGTGGCCGTGTAGAAGTCGGTGAAACGGTTCAGGTTCAACTATTTAACTCGACGCTTTACTAACGAGGCTTGCTGATGGAAATACTGTCTGACGCAGAGATGCTTCGTTACAATCGCCAGATCATTCTCAAACAGTTTGATTTTGAAGGCCAAGAAGCGCTGAAACAGAGTTCAATCTTAGTGTTAGGTGCAGGTGGTTTAGGCTGTGCCTCTGCTCAATACCTTGCGACGGCGGGCATTGGTAAGCTAACACTGATCGACGATGATATTGTCGAGCTTTCAAATTTACAGCGACAAGTACTTCATACCGATGCTGATATTGGTAAGAAGAAGGTCGATTCTGCTGCCGAGTCTTTGCAGGTATTGAACCCTCATCTGACGATTGAAACTGTCGATCACAGGCTTGATGACGAAACACTTGGCACGTTGATTGAAGCACACTCGCTTGTTCTTGATGCCAGTGACAACGTTGAAACGCGCAATCAGTTGAACCGTTTGTGTTACGCATCAAAAACGCCACTCGTATCGGGCGCTGCGATTCGCATGGAAGGTCAGATTAGCGTATTCACTTATCAAGATGAAAATGCACCTTGCTACCAGTGCTTGAGCGCTCTATTCGGCAACGCTGCTCTAAGCTGTGTTGAAGCCGGTGTGATGGCACCTGTTGTTGGCATGGTAGGCGCGGCTCAGGCTTTGGAAGCTATCAAGGTTATTGCCAAGTTTGGACAACCAAAGCAAGGCAAACTTTTGATTCTCGATGCCATGTCTCACAGCTGGCGTGAAATGAATTTAATGAAGATGCCTAATTGTTCGGTGTGTGGATAAACTAAATCCTATCCCCTCTTATCGAAAGCCTAAGCCTTGACTATATGTTGGGGCTTTTTTATGTCTCAACGTCAGCATCTCAACTCGCTTTATCAATTTGAAATACTCTATGAGAGATTAGTTTCATTTGAATTCTCATTTTGAGAATATAATGAGAAACTTAGCGACTTAAAACATAAACCATAAAAATCAACAGCTTAAAAATGGCACGTAACTTGTAAAAGTATCTAGACCTTCCATCACAAGGATGTAGATATGAGAATTACAACGTTAAGTTTGCTATTAAGTGCGCCCCTAGCCGCCAACGCTGCGCCATTCGACACATGTCCAAGTAAGGCTTACTTGTTTCAGTCAAAACCCGTTGAGGTTTGGGGTGTCAATCTAGTAACTGGTTCAACTACCCTTCTCGAAGACGACACGGGTATGAATGCCAATATCAATGGTGTCGGTTTCGACTTTCAAGACAGGTATATATACGGCTACGACACTACTAATAAACGCCTAGTTCGCCTTGGTCAAGATTTCCAAGCTGAAGTCATCAATACCAGTGGCTTACCCACCGATCACACCTTTTATGTAGGTGACGTATATGATCACGTTTACTACTTATACCGTACTGGAAAAGGGCTATTCACCGTTGACCTATCTCCTTTAGATACCGACCCAAACGCGACCGTTACGGTTAACAAAATAGCTGGTAGCCCAGCAACCGTAAAATTGACTGATTTCGCCTTCCATCCAAGTGATGGCTCTTTATATGGTATCGATAATAACTCTGGTGGCTTATACAGCTTCAATCCTACAACTGGTGCAGAAACCTATATCGGTGATACCGGAGAAACAGGGACATTCGGCGCAGGTTATTTCGATGTGAACGGCTACTACTACGTATCTCGAAATCAAGACGGTAAGATCTACCGTATCAACCTATCCCCAGATAACGCTGCAAACATCGCTGCAGGTGTCGTTCCTGCTGTAGAGTTTGTATCCAATGGCCCTTCTTCTAATCAAAATGATGGTGCTCGCTGTGCGAATGCGCCCGTTGTGGATGAAGATTCCAACATCGACTTCGGTGACGCTCCAGATACTTACCTAACGTTATTAGCAAGTAACGGTCCTCGACATGAATTGGATGGCGTGACTTGGTTAGGTACAGATGCACCCGACGCCGACCTTGACGGCTACGTAACACCGCAATCAGATGAAAGCGTGGGTATTGATGATGAGTGGGCGAACGGTGGTATCGGTTTTGTAACCGCACTTGAAGCTGGTCTTGATTCAAAAGTAGTGATTGAAGCTTCAACAACCGGTTACCTTTCAGCTTGGATAGACTGGAACCAAGATGGCAGCTTCGATGGCGCCAACGAGCAAGTATTTACCGATTACCTGTTAGACGCTGGTGAAAACGATCTTTTCCTTAATGTTGATATCAACGCACTGACCGGTACGACGTGGGCTCGATTCAGATTCAGTCAACAAACCAACCTAAGTTACTTTGGCGGTTCAACCTCTGGTGAGGTGGTCGATATTCAAGTCGATGTTCTTAACGATGGTGCCACCGCTCGTTACTTCCCAAGTGCTTCCGGTTACGCAACGCTCGCATACGAAGATAACTGGCCATATAAAGCCGACTACGACATGAACGATGCTGTTCTTATGTATCGCATTACCGAAATCCTTAAAGATGGAAAAGTCGTTAAGTCCACTATTGACGGCCGCCTTGCTGCTGTCGGAGCATCGTACAGAAATGGTTTTGCTGTTCGACTTCCTAACCTAGACCCGAGCTTGGTGAGTAGTGGTAGCTCTTACATGAAACACAATGGTGTATTCACTGACCTTGACCTAGAAGATGGACGTAGCGAAGCAATCTTTGTTATCGCCAATGACCTGACAGAAAAAATCAGCACTGGCTGTACCTTCTACCGCACCAGTAATGGATGTAAAGAGGATGAGCAGTTCTCATTCCAAATTGGTATTACTTTAGCCGGAGACGGTGTGAATACTGGCAGCTGGACCGATATGCCTTACGACCCGTTCATCTTCGCAACGCCTGGGTATTATCACGGTGAAAACCTACCTCTACATCCAGGACGCAGCTGGGAGGTTCACTTGCCAGACCAAGCGCCAACAGAAGCATTTGATACCACTAACCTCTTTGAGGCTGGATTAGGCGTTGATGACAGTAATCCATCAACAGGTAAATACTTCAAAACAGTAGAAAACCACCCTTGGGCGCTAATTGTGACTTCGGATGACGAATGGGAGTGGCCTTTAGAGTACGTCGATATTGTTACCGCTTACCCAGAATTTAAACCATACGCAGAATCCGGCGGTGAAACGAACCAGACATGGTACCAATCACCTGCAGACAACCAACGTTACGAACCATAAGGAGAGACGTTATGACTATTCACACTAAACAATATCGAGACAATCATTGCGTTGATTCAAGTCGTAATCTCTTTGAGGAAAAACATATGTCTGTACAAAGCACTTGGAACATGAAGAAGTCACTAGCCGTTTTTTTAGCAGCAGCTCCATTAGTATTAGCCGGTTGTGGGGGCGGCGGTGGGGGCGGTAGCAGTGCATCGACTCCATCGCCATCTACACCCTCGACACCTGCAACCCCGTCGAATCCGGTAACAGCAACGACTCCGGTAACAGCAACGCCTTCGCCGTCTCCCGCGACAAGTGCGGCAGCAGCGCAAAGCTATACGATGAGTGATTTGGTGGTACCTGACGGGTTTGACTACAACTCTGTTGAACAGTTTGATCTCGACATCGACATCAGCAGCATTTCGACAGACCGTTCTTTTGTGACCGTTTATAGCCGATTTAGTACAAGAGATGACTCAACCTTGAAGCCAGATTACTCCAGTAAGGTCATTGCAGGTCCATTAGATAATGGTGTGTTCGCCTCGAACTTTGCAGCACCGGTAAACCATGAAGCACTCTTGATAGAGATTTGGTTCTACGATGGTCAACCTCCATTACAACAAGTGGTTTCTAGCGGCGACTCTCAGATTGTCTGGCAGTAAATCGTTTAACAGCAGGTAACTTGTCGTTAGTTAGGTCTATGACGAAACAGAGTCAAAATTAGTTGTTTGTAAGTAAGAAGTGAGCAGAAATGCTCACTTTTTTGTTTTCGTCGAAGAGCGATTAATTCAGCTTTCTTAGCGAGTAGCATTCACTTTACCACCAATCTCACTTATATTTTCAATATAACCTTCAAAGACTTACTCTCATGAAACAGTTAAAAATAGGTCTATTTATCTTAATGTGTGGCGTAGGCGTGTTAGTTGCCCTTGCCTATTTCCCGCTAACATCAGAGACGGGGCAACGCATTCAAGCCAAAGTCATTTCGAACACGCTTACTCAATCCTTAGATGGGCACAGGCGTTATCTTACGGTTCAGACAAAAGATAATGACGTATTTCGGGTCTCTATTGCTCCTACCACAGACTGCCCTATTGATTCTGTGGTCGCGCTTGATACATTAAACAATCAAATAACCGGACAAAGCAGTTATCAGTTCATCCACTGTCGAGCCGCACAGTAGCTATCGATACAACAACGGTATTCGTAGAAACGACAGTAATCGCTGTAACACTGTATTCGCTAAAACAGCAGTAATGCTATAACACTGTATTCGCTAAAACAGCAGTAATGCTATAACAGCAAGAATCGCTAAAACAACAAGAATGGATATAACAATAATGAATCAGCCACTCATCTCACCACAACAACTTCAACAACGTTTGCTAGCAGAAGACAACATCATCCTCCTCGACGCCAGTATCGAGTTTCAAATTCCAAGCGAGTCAGAAAAGATCAAAGGACAAATGATTCCTGGGGCTATTCGTTTTGACTACGACAAAGACTTTTGTAACAAACATACTCTGCTTCCTCACATGTTCCCGAGCGAAAAACATTTCAACACTCGCGCAAAGGAAAGTGGCATCAATCAAGACAGTACGATTGTGGTTTACGATAACTCCGGAACCTTCGCTTCTCCCCGTGCGTGGTGGATGTTTATGGCAATGGGACACAACGACGTATTCATCTTAGATGGCGGTTTGCCCGCTTGGATCGAAGCCGGTTACGCGACCGAGACTGACTATCGCACCGAAGTAAAGGCGGGCAATTTTGAAGGCCATATTCAAGACAACTACTTTGTCAGTGCTCAGCAGATTGAAGGTTACTCAACTGACAAGAGCGCAAACATTGTAGATGCTCGTTCTCAAGCTCGTTTCGATTCAGAAGTTCCTGAACCACGTGAAGGCTTACGTAGTGGCCATATACCGAATTCTATTTGCCTACCATTTGCCCAAGTACTCGATAACGGTAAGTTAAAGCCTCAAGAAGAGCTTATTGATATCTTTTCAACGTTAGAATTAACGCCTTCTCAACCTATGTTCTTTAGCTGTGGCTCTGGCGTAACAGCCTGCATCATATTATTAGCCGCTAAACTCGCTGGCCATAAAGGTGAAATGGGCGTTTACGATGGTTCATGGACGGAATGGGGTGCTAACGACAAACTCCCTATTGCCGTGACTAAAAAGTAATTCAACTTCGCTTACTGCCACTGTTAGAATATACTGCGCATGCATAAAGAGCTTACTGATAATGATGGCCTCACGTCTCATGAAGTAAGCTTTTATGTCGCAGTTAACGCTATGTTCATTTGAGACCAAGACTCGATTCACGCCGTTTGATTTATAGCCCACATTAAGTTGCTAACGATAATTTGTGATTAATCATAAACTAATCGTTATCGACGTTATGAATACTAATATTTCACTCAAGAATCTCTGCTCATAGTCGTTACACTATTTAATCATTGATACTTTCACCATTTGTGTTTGTATCTTTCGTTGCATGAATCACACTGACAACCCAATAGTTTGTCATTTGCAGTCTGTTAAAAGTAGTAACCAACAAAAGGCATCTCATGGCTCTATTTAAGAAAAATATCTGGTCGCTGTACGCGTTTATCGTACTACTGACCCTGATACTTTTCGCGGCGTTGGGAATAACAAACTGGAAAGCGAACAGAGACGACTTCATAGAGCAGCAGCACATTCAGGTTGAGCTTTTTTCTAGCTCCGTCAACTCACTGCTGACCAGTCAAGAAGCCTTGTTAGAAGTAGTCGGCCATCAACTGGCTCAACAGTCTGATTTCACACGTACTGCGTCTATCCAAATTAGGCCAATTTTAGACAAGCTACTTGAGACTCACCCTGCGATAGCAGCGTTTGGCTTGTTGAACACCGGCGGTGATTACCTCTCGATCAGCTCAAATCTCGAACTTGCGAATCAAAGGAACTTGCTGCAATACGCGCCAACAAGAGACTCCTTTTTAGACGCCCTATCAAGCAGTAGCATGGTGCTTGGCCGTACCTATTTTCAAGAATCGTTGAATAGCTTGGTTATCCCGCTGAGAAAATCCATTTCAATCGATGGCAAGAAAACCGATGCAGTAATGACCGCAGGGCTACGATTAGACGCCACGATCGTATTTGAAAATAATGCTCACGCCGGAAGTTTCAATACACTAAGCCTGATCCGAAAAGACAGCTATCGCCAATTTTATTCGAGTGATATCGAATCTGAGAGTGCGTATTCCTCTCCAGTAGGCAAAGATGTCATACAGCGTATTGCAAGTATCTTTACCGACCACTTCGGAATTAGCGTGCAAGAAGCGATGAATGGGCAAGAAACCTACTCTTTTGTCGTCGACGATGAACAATACCACTCTTTAATGAGCGCGAAATACATCCCAAACTACAAATTATGGGTGGTAGGACGTACCGACCTAACTCACGTCGATAGTATATTCATACAAGAATTCAGCATTCTTTTCGTTGCCTTTATTTTTCTTCAGTTTGGTTTCTACTTTTTGGTTAAGTCGATTGCCAAAAATGAACAACGCACTCGTAGCCAACTCATTTATCAGGCGAACCATGACCCTTTAACCTCTCTGCCAAACCGTTTGTACATGCGTAGAAACATTGGCAAATGGATTGACGATGAGTCAGAGCCATTTTCGCTATTATTTATCGATATCGATAACTTTAAATGCGTCAATGACACCCACGGGCATGACTTTGGAGACAAGGTTCTCAAACAGATCGCTTTGCGTTTGATGAGGTTCCGATCTCGCCTCAGCCTATTGGTACGTGAATCCAGTGATGAGTTTTTGTTCTTAACGCCCTTGTCGAATCAAGCTGAAATTAAACGACTCGCCAAGCGCATTATTGAAGTGCTTTCTCAACCTTATGAAGTTGAAAGCGCTCAGTTTTTGTTAGGTTGCAGCATCGGCGTAGCACGTTTCCCTGAACACGGAAAAGATCTGGATAGCCTGTTACGTTCTGCCGATATTTCGATGTACAAAGCGAAACAGCAGCAAAACTCGTACAGTATTTTCACAACGGAAATGCAAGACGCGCACCTCTACAAAATGAAAGTAGAACAAAGGCTACGCATCGCTATTGAGAAACAAACACTGTTCATGGTTTTCCAACCACTGGTTCGTGCAAATGAGAGTATTCACGGTGTAGAAGCACTCGTTCGCTGGATTGATGACGAATTGGGTTTTGTTCCGCCAGATGTCTTTATACCGATAGCTGAGAGCACAGGCTTAATGCAAAAGCTGGGTACTTTTATTATTGAGTCCAGCATTATGCAGATCGCCCACTTGCACCGAACAACAGAACAAAAGATCGGGCTGTCGATCAACATATCAGTGCGTCAGTTTTCTCATCAATCCTTCTCTGAGCACTTGTTCGCGACACTAGAAAAGTATCAACTCTCTCCTAGCTGTTTAACGCTAGAAATTACGGAGAGCTTGTTCATTGAAGATGTGACTTTAGTGAAACCGACTTTTGAAGCCCTCAAAGAGAAGAATATAAAGATCTCTCTAGATGATTTCGGGACAGGCTATTCATCACTAAGCATGTTGAAAGCACTGCCTATCGATGAGCTTAAAATCGATAAGAGCTTTATTGAGAACATTGCTGTCGACCAGCAATCACTCACAATGGTGCAAAACATCATCGCAATCGGTAAGAACTTCGGCATGGTGGTATTAGCAGAAGGCGTAGAATCGAACGAGCACTTCGCAATTCTAAAGGCATGTGGATGTGACTTGATGCAAGGCTATTACTTCTCTCGCCCTATTCCTTATGATGAGCTGGCTGCTCACCTAAACCAGCAAGTGACCGAGCACGCGGAATGTTCTGTTTAAGAACGTGAGTTAAATAGACGAGCTAAATAAGGTAGGTGGATAAACACCTACCTTATTTTCTAGATATTTTCTGATGGGTTATTTATTCATTTCGCTATGCATAACATCGATCAACTGTCCGGAAGGATCTCCTGATAATTCCCAAGTAAAAATGCCGCCTAGGTCTGATTTCTTCGCCCATTCTGCCTTTGCTTTAATAGAGCGCTGATCTTCAAAAGAAATGAATACTTTTTTATCTGGGTTCCACAAATAAGGTGCTTGAGCTTGCTCGTCATACTTGTACTCATAACCTTGTTTGCTGCTGTAGTTATTCATAAGGTCCCAGAACATAAAGTAACCGTTTTCACCGGTACCAAACTGCGCTCCTTGTTCAGAAACTAGGTCACCTTTAGGCAGCTCTCCAGCAAAGTCTTTTGTACCTTGCCAGCCTCGACCATAAAAAGCTGCCCCGATCACAAGCTTCTCGCTAGGAATACCTTGCTCTATCATCTGATTAATGAAGACGTCAGCTCCCATTCCCCACCAACTACGCTCGGTGGCATGTAAGTTTGTTGTGTGACCTGTTTGAGTTCCCCAGCCTCCGAGGAAGTCATACGTCATCGCAAACATATTCGTCAAATATGGGCTGGCTGCGTTCCAATCTATTTGGGCTGCCTTAGTACCAACACCGACAGCCGTTGAAAGCTCGTAATCTCTTTGAGTCGTCTTTGATAGAGCGTCCAAATCACTTCTGATTGTTTTTACTAAAAGTGTGAAAGCTTCACGCTCTTGCGCTTTCTGCTCATCCGTTAGTTTAGTCTCTGGGTTCCAAGGCGAAGTGGTTAAGCCGCCGCCTCCTGGGTATTCCCAATCAAGATCAATACCATCAAAGAAGTCATATTTTTGGATCAACTCAACAGCAGTTTTTGAAAAATGCGCAATGGCTTTAGGATCTTTCGCCATCGCATGGAAAGGTTCAGACATTGTCCATCCACCAAATGATGGCAAGATTTTGATATTTTGATTGTCGGCCTTCAATTGAGCTAACTGGGCAAAGTGACCTTTATAGGCGACATCAACATCCACGTCTCCGAAATCGACTTCTAACGCAGCTTCTTTATCCACAATAATCGCGGTATATGGTTGTTTGTCTGCACATTGCTGCTGAATTTGTTTTTGGACGGGCTCACCAGCACCGCTATGAGGACCACACATGCTCAAGAAGGCGTAAATAATATGTGAGAGCTTGTCTGCAGGTATGTCGTCAACGGTATAAGGGTTGTCTTTATTCAGATATTGCCAATCCGCAAAATACCCTGCGACGACTTTATCATCGGCATGTGCTGTAGGTGTGAGCATACAAGCTGCGGCTATTGAGCTAAGCCCAAAGATAGAAATAGATTTAAAGATAGAACTTGATTGGTCACTGTTGCTAGAAATAGCGTGTGTGATAAATGACAGTTTCATAATTATCTCCTTTAGTGTGGCTTAACATTAAAGAGTGATAATTCTTTCAACCGCTGAACAAATTCACTATTCGAGTCATATCTAATAGTTATCCCCCTTATTGCACTGGTTTCATTAGGGAGGAATTGCCATGATTACTCAAATAGTGAATTCAACGAAGCACAAATATCTTACGATTCACTGCCGTTTGGTTTATTCACGCTAAGTTGTTCATCCAAGTTAAGTACCGTTAAAGCATTACTTACGCTTGTTGCGATCACGTCTACCACGCCTGTTCTTAGTGCACCTAACAAAGCGAGAGGTTTACTGTTCTCTGCTGCAATGGCAATGACTTCTGCTATTGGCCGGAATTCTTCCAAGGCCAAACCAATTACACGATCACTCATTACTGTGTTTGCTGTTTTACCGTGAACATCGAAAAAGTCATAACCAGCAAAGTCACCGACGACACCTTGTAATAGACGAGATTGAACAACCTCACCTGCGGTAAACCAACCTAAGTCGACCATATAACTGTTTTCACTCATATCACCGATACCGACTAATGCAACATCGGCTTTTCGAGCGAGATCTAGGGTCTGCTTAACGGTGCTGTTTTCCATGAATGCGGTTTTTTGCGCTTTATTCTCGGCATAAGCAGGCGCGTACAAGGTTTCAGAAGATCCACCGTACTTTTTGGCTAACTGCCTGCATATATGGTCGGCATTAAACATACCACCTCTTGGGTGAATACCGCCGATACCACACACGAATTTGCAGTCTCGTGGCGTAATGACACCAGTGTGGTGAGCAACAGACGATACGTTTCGCCCTTGTCCTACTGTCACCACCATGCCGTTTTTCAGTGTACTGGTAAGATAGTTAGACACTAAACCAGCAACCTGTAATCGCTGCTTCTCTTCATTTGGTTGATCTAGTGCCACAAGTGCTCGCTTCACACCAAATCGTTCGATCAAACGTTGCTCGATCTTCGCACTAAAGACAGGGTGGTATTTCACGGTTATCTCAACAATGCCCTCATCTCTGGCTTGCTTGAGCATTCGACCAACCTTTGCACGAGAGATAGAGTACTTTTTAGATATCTCTTCTTGCGTGGCACCATCTTGATAATAAGCAACCGCTACTTCAGTGAGGAGATCAGTGTTTTCTTCGGAAACATCTTGGATATTCTTACTCATATATCACTCAACCAATATTTAACAATTATTTTACCTGCTTGAAGAACAAATGTTCGATGCTTAAGCAAGTGATACACAAGTTTACACCCCGAACATATGTAACAGCAAGGTACATTTGCTCATCGTCATAACCATGGTTTTGTTGTTGATTAATTCACCTCACTTTGCTCGTTAAACGTTTGCTTGCATACCCCATGATTACTAGAGCGAAATATATTTGACTGAAGTCACCATACAGCACTATTTACCGTTGACTTTGGGGCTAGATCGGATAAATATGGCTACATCATTTACTCATCGAGCGATCAAATGTTCTGTGCAAATGTTCGTTCGGAGAAAAATTTAAATTAATGTAAGTTTGGCTCACTGGTACAACCATTGAGAACTTCATTAGTTAGCTTGCAAATGCCCACACCTCTCCCATTAACGAGGTGTTATGCGATACATAGGATGATCAAAATGAGCAATAAATTAGAGCAACTTCGTAAACTAACAACTGTTGTAGCTGACACTGGCGATATCGAAGCTATCAGCAAGTACACTCCTGAAGATGCAACAACTAACCCATCTCTAATTCTTAAAGCTGCTCAAATTGCTGAGTACGCTCCTCTAATCGATGCTTCTATCGAATACGCAAAAGCGCAAAGCGGTGATAAAGCACAGCAAGTTCAAGATACTTGCGACATGCTTAACGTGAACATCGGTAAAGAAATCCTGAAAGTTGTACCTGGCCGTATCTCTACTGAAGTAGATGCTCGTCTTTCTTACGACATGGAAGGCAGCGTTGCTAAAGCTCGTCAACTTATCAAAATGTACAACGACGCTGGCATCACTAACGACCGTATCCTTATCAAACTGGCTTCTACTTGGGAAGGCATCCGTGCTGCTGAAATCCTAGAGAAAGAAGGCATCAACTGTAACCTAACGCTTCTATTCTCTTTCGCTCAAGCTCGTGCTTGTGCTGAAGCTGGCGTATTCCTAATCTCTCCTTTCGTAGGTCGCATCATGGACTGGTACAAAGCGAAAGAAGGTCGTGATTTCGAAGCTTCAGAAGATCCAGGTGTAATCTCTGTTTCAGATATCTACAACTACTACAAAGACCACGGTTACAAAACTGTTGTTATGGGCGCAAGCTTCCGTAACATCGGCGAGATCCTAGAACTTGCTGGTTGTGACCGTCTAACTATCGCTCCTCAACTTCTAGCTGACCTAGAAGCTGCAGAAGGCGAAGTAGTAGAGAAGCTTATCGACTCTAACGGTACTAAAGAGCGTCCAGCAGCGATGACTCACGCTGAGTTCCTATGGGACCACAACCAAGATGCAATGGCTGTTGAGAAACTGGCTGAAGGCATCCGCAACTTCGCCGTTGACCAAGGCAAACTAGAAGACATGATCGCAGCTAAGCTGTAATCACTCTTACCAAATTCAAATAGGGGAACGTTCAGTTCCCCTACTTTTATCAATTTTGTTTTTCTTAATTTTTATTCGGAAGTTCTTATGAATCGCAAACATCTAGCTAACGCTATTCGTGCTCTAAGCATGGACGGCGTACAACAAGCAAACTCTGGTCACCCAGGCGCACCTATGGGTATGGCTGACATCGCTGAAGTACTTTGGCGTTCTCACCTAAACCACAACCCAGCAAACCCAGAGTGGGCTGACCGCGACCGTTTTATCCTGTCTAACGGCCACGGCTCAATGCTGATTTACTCTCTGCTTCACCTAGCAGGTTACGAGCTTTCAATTGAAGATCTTAAGAACTTCCGTCAACTGCACTCTAAGACTCCAGGTCACCCAGAGTACGGCTACGCACCAGGCATCGAAACAACGACTGGTCCTCTAGGTCAAGGCATCACTAACGCTGTTGGTATGGCTATGGCTGAGAAAGCGCTAGCTGCACAGTTCAACAAAGAAGGCCACGACATCGTAGACCACTACACTTATGCATTCATGGGTGATGGCTGTCTGATGGAAGGTATTTCTCACGAAGCATGTTCTCTAGCAGGTACGCTTGGTCTTGGTAAGCTGGTTGCTTTCTGGGATGACAACGGTATCTCTATCGATGGCGAAGTTGAAGGTTGGTTCTCTGACGATACACCTAAGCGTTTTGAAGCTTACGGCTGGCACGTAATCCCAGCGGTAGATGGACACAACTCTGACGCTATCAACGCAGCGATTGAAGCGGCTAAAGCAGACCCTCGCCCTACTCTAATCTGTACTAAAACAGTAATTGGCTTTGGTTCTCCAAACAAAGCAGGTACGCACGACTGTCACGGTGCACCACTAGGCGCTGAAGAAATTGCAGCAACACGTAAAGAATTAGGTTGGGAGCACGGTCCTTTTGAAATTCCGTCGGAAGTTTACTCAGAGTGGGATGCGAAAGAAGCAGGCGCAGCTAAGGAAGCAGCGTGGAACGAGAAACTTGCAGCTTATGAAGCAGCATACCCTGAGCTGGCAGCTGAATTCAAACGCCGCGTAAACGGTGACCTACCAGCTGAGTGGGAAGAGAAAGCATCGGCAATCATCGCTGATCTTCAAGCTAACCCAGCAAACATCGCATCACGTAAAGCATCTCAAAATGCTCTAGAAGCGTTCGGTGCTATGCTACCTGAATTCATGGGCGGCTCTGCTGACCTTGCGCCTTCTAACCTAACTATGTGGTCTGGTTCTAAGTCTCTTGAAGCAAACGACTTCTCTGGTAACTACATCCACTACGGTGTACGTGAATTCGGTATGACGGCTATCATGAACGGTATCGCTCTGCACGGTGGTTTCGTACCATACGGCGCAACGTTCCTAATGTTCATGGAATACGCTCGTAACGCTATGCGTATGGCTGCTCTGATGAAAACTCAGAACATCCAAGTTTACACGCACGACTCTATCGGTCTTGGCGAAGATGGTCCAACTCACCAACCAGTTGAGCAGATCGCTTCTCTACGTCTGACTCCAAACATGAGCACATGGCGTCCATGTGACCAAGTTGAGTCTGCTGTTGCTTGGAAACTGGCAATCGAACGCAAAGATGGTCCTTCTGCACTTATCTTCTCTCGTCAAAACCTTGCACAGCAAGATCGTGACGCTGAGCAAGTAGCAAACATCGCTAAGGGTGGTTACATCCTGAAAGATTGCGCTGGTAAGCCAGAGCTAATCATCATTGCAACTGGTTCTGAAGTTGAGCTAGCGGTTAGCGCTGCGGCTGAACTAACAGCTGAAGGTAAAGCGGTACGCGTAGTATCTATGCCTGCAACTGACGCATTCGACAAGCAAGATGCGCAGTACCGCGAGTCTGTACTTCCATCTGACGTTACCGCACGTATCGCAGTAGAAGCTGGCATCGCTGACTTCTGGTACAAGTACGTTGGTTTCGGTGGCAAGATCATCGGTATGACAACGTTCGGCGAATCTGCACCAGCAGGCGAGCTATTCAAGATGTTCGGTTTCACTACTGAAAACGTAGTAAACACAGCGAAAGAGCTTCTAGCTTAATCTTGAATACATTGTCTTGCCCTTAAATGGGTTGATGCATACAGAAAGCCCCGCATGAAAATGCGGGGCTTTTTTTGTCACTTATTTCTCATTCGAGTTTGAATCTAACGGCTATTTTTCTTCGAAACGCTTCGCCAGTTGGTAGAACTCATTGACTTGTTCTTTTAGCTCTGTGGAGTGGTCTTTCACAGAATGCGTTGCCACTAAGTTTTGTTCTGCGGTCGAGGCGATGGACTGCATATGCAGGTTGACTTCACTCGACAGCTCACGTTGCTTATGAGCAGAACTTTCAACAGACTGCATGAGTTCATTCATGGATTGCATTAGGTTTTCGACTTCCGACAAGCGCTCTGCACTCACCTTCGCAACATCACCACACGCGTCCGTTTGCTCTCGGTTCGCCAGAATATCTTTCTGCCACCCTTCAATCGTCGTTAGCATTGTATCGATGCTCTCTTTGATCTGAACCGTAGCCTTTGAGGTTCGACCCGACAACGCACGCACTTCGTCTGCAACGACAGCAAAGCCTCGTCCTTGCTCACCCGCTCTCGCCGCTTCAATCGCAGCGTTAAGGGCCAACAAGTTGGTTTGTTCGGCGATTCCACCAATCTCTTCCATTATCTTACTTACGCTCTGCGCTTGGTCGCTCAGTTGGTAAGTCGTTTGAGTCGCCTTTTCGGCCTGAGAAGCTAGGCTCTCTAAGTTTTGATGAGTTTGATTAATACTCTCTTTAGCGCCAGCACAGGTTTGCAAAGTCACATCGACAATCTGGTGCGCTTCTTCTGTACGAGAAGAGACCTCATTGGCGGTGACTTCAACCTCTTCAGTCGCCTCTCGTACTTGAAGAATGTCTTTTGTTTGTTGATCTAAGGCTTCTGATACTTCAAATGACGTGGCATTCAGGTTGTCAGCCAAATCTTGTAACGGCTTGGCAGAGTCTGTCATACGACCTAATACGGTGCGGATTCGTGCAGACAATAACTTTAAGTGAAAATCGGCCACAGAGAACTGACTATTACCTGAATAGACAAGGCGACTGACACTATCGAATTTCGATTGCAGCTTTTTCAACTGCAGTGGAGTATCTATCAACTCTTGTCGGAAAAGCAGAACTAATGCTGAAACAGGAAGTAGGCTCAACAACCATTGGGATACTTGCCCAACTTCGATAAGATTTGAAACCAGAGGCGCAGCCAAAGAACCTAACAACACGGCGTAACGAACACTGTCACTGATCTTTAAGGACCATTGACGACCCGACTTTTCAGCCTTCAAGAGGCCTTGGTAAGCCTTGTCTGCAACTTGTATCCATTCATTCTTTGGCTTAACACGAACAGATTGGTAGCCACTCACCTTACCATTGTCGTAAATCGGAGTTACGTAAGCATCGACCCAATAAAACCCACCGGATTTGGTTTTGTTTTTTACGATGCCACGCCACGCTTTACCTTGCTTTAGGTTAACCCACATATCAGCAAAAGCGGCTTTCGGCATATCGTTATGCCTTACAATATTGTGGTGTTGCCCTAGCAATTCTTGTTGGCTATATTCCGCTATACGACAAAAAGCATCATTACTGTACGTAATCACGCCTTTTAAGTCAGTGGTAGAGACAAGTTGTTCGTTTTCGCTGAGAAGCGTTTCACGAGATTGAGTAGATGAGCTGACAGTCATTATATTAACTTAGGTTAATTATTATTTTAGGCGAGGAATATATACAATTATTAAAGTTATGACAAAATGTGAACGTCACATTTTGTGTAAATGCCTGCTATTTATACAAATATTAGCTAAGTACCTCACAAAGCTAATAACTTCACATATCTTCTCAAGCTAACAGTCATGACTCATCTAAGTTTACTGCAGTGGTAAATTTCACGGTTCTCATTGAGACAGAGGTATGGAATTTGCGAATATTCAGATCTTTGCGCAGTACTCGCTCCACAAAGTCTTCGTAAGCTTGAATGTCTTTGAGGCTTTGTTGCGTAATTAAATTTAGAGATAGAGCCAACCCGTTTCGCTTGTTTCTTAGTCAATACGACAAGTTTCAGGCATACCTAACCCAGTAAGCTTGTTCAACGCTTTTATCATCGCGTAAGTTTCACCCACCTGGGCATTGTAATTTCTTAAGCTCAGTTTCCCTCCTAGCAACTGTTTAACTCGATACATCGCTGTTTCTGAGAGTGAACGTTTGTGGTATCCATACCGCTCTTTCCAATACTTATTTGAGTCGTATAATTTCTGGCAACCCACGGCGAAATTTCGAGGGTGACCACGCTCCCAGAAGGCAGCCCCTTCTCTTGGGGGAATAAGCGCAATAGCTCCCTTAATCTTAATAGCAGCGTGACACGCTCTCGTGTCGTAAGCGCCATCACCAGACACCTCAAGGATACTTCGGCGTGTTTGTTTCAGTAAGTTCGGGAGTACTTCTCCATCTGTAACCGTCGATAAACTTAGCTCGGCGGCAATGATCTCATGAGTGTTGGTATCGACTGCAATATGCAGCTTTCGCCAGACTCTACGCTTGCCATCCGTCCCATGTTTTTTGACTTTCCATTCACCTTCGCCATAAACCTTAAGGCCAGTAGCATCAATGGCTAGGTGCTGTATCGCTCCTCTCGTTTTAGTCTTAAATGAAACCTCAACTTGCTTGGCTCTACGACTGATGCAGGTGTAATGCGGACAACTTAACGGTACATGGGCTAACCTAAATATCGAGTCGATAAATCCTTGCAGCGCTCTCAATGGCATAGAAAAAACTCGTTTGACCATGAGTGCTGTCGTGATAGCTAAATCACTGAACCGACGCGGCCTACCGCGCTTATTCTGTTTGCTTTGCGCCCATCCGCTTATTGCTTCTTCATCAATCCAAAAAGTCAGAGAACCACGGTTAATGAGTGATCGGTTGTATTGCTTCCAGTTGGTTGTTTTATAACGAGGCTTAGGCATAGGACTACGAGATAGAGTGGAGGTAGCTGATCAGATCGTAGGTTCTTGATTTAGTTCCATTGAATTACGCAACAAAGCCTGTCTTTGACCGTCACAATCAGCATGAAATCAAAGCTGCCTGATATCTGATAGCACTGCGTGACCTCTTCTGCCTTTGAAATAGAATGGCGAAATATTTGATAAATATCCCCTCGGTCACGCTCCATTTCCACGGACACAACCAAAGTCATCTTACTGCCGGTCAGTTCTGGATTAATGATGGACACATCACCGACTATCACGCCCTCTTCTCTCAGCCGTTTCACTCGCTTTAAGCAAGCAGGCGGTGACAACCCGACCAACTCAGCCAATGTCTGATTAGGGATTCTGTTGTTCTTTTGCAGTTCAACCAGAATGCTTCTATCTATACGGTCAATCATCATAATTTCTTAAACCAATACATTTATGACTTATAATTTTCAATACTACGATAATTAAAAAATCTATCGCAACTTTAAAGGTCAATTTAGAAATCTGAATCACAACAATCACGGTAAGATCTTCTCATACCAAACAATCGAACCATGGTCGTAACTATGAAATCAACCTATCAATTTTTTAAAGAACTCCTTAGAGAGATTTTCGATGTCACCTCGACTCTTTTCCGAATCATGATTCCAATTATCATCGTGATAAAGGTCATTGAAGAGCTCGGCGGCATCGTGATTCTTAGCGAATGGCTGAGCCCAATAATGGAAAGCGTCGGCTTACCGAAAGAAATGGGCTTGGTATGGGCAACCACCATACTCACTAACATCTATGCGGGGCTGATTATCCTCATCAATTCCGACGCTCCCTTAACGGTTGCTCAAGCCTCGGTTTTAGGCAGCATGATGCTACTAGCACATTCATTGCCGATTGAGGGGGCGATAGCCAAAAAAGCAGGCGTGAGCTGGTTGGCTACCCTGTCGGTGCGAGTAGGTGGTAGCTTGATGCTGGCTTGGCTACTTAACCTCAGTTATCAATATGGGGATTTGCTCAATTACCCAGTAACCGTACTTTGGCAGCCTGAAGTATCAGGAGACACAAGCTATTTAGGTTGGGCTATTGAACAGCTCAAGAGTTTTGCCGTTATCTTCATGGTGATTTCAGCGTTATTACTGCTACTCAAGGTTTTAAAGATTCTCGGCATTGAAAAGCTCATGGCAATATTGTTAAGACCGTTCTTGAGACTGCTAGGAATCAGCAAGGACGCAACCAACTTAACGATCATCGGAATCACGCTTGGTCTTTCGTTTGGCGGTGGCTTATTGATCAACGAAGCCAAGAAAGGACATATCTCTGCGAGGGATGTATTCACCGCGATCATGCTGCTCAACTTGCTCCACAGTTTGATTGAAGATACGTTGTTGATCATGCTCATTGGGGCTGACTTCTACACCATATTTTGGGGAAGGTTAGTATTCTCAGTGCTGGTTATCGCTTTAATATCCAACGTCATTAAACGCATGAATCCAAGCACTTGTGAACGTTACTTTTATCGCGATGTCTCTCAGTCATAAGTAAAAATACCAACGAGACTAAAAGGAAAAGAGCTCAAACACGGGCTCTTTTTGCTACTTGGCGCTCCTATCACCGCCGCTATTGTTAAATTTCACGTCATTGAAACATTGAAAGTTACTCGAAATACCCTAATTATTGATATTTCGAGTGAAAATAATTTGAGCATGTGTATTTACTAATGACTCAGTTATTACATGCGTACTTTAAAACACCGATAATAAAAAATTATCTTATTATTTAGAAGCCAACTCCTTGTATAAAGCGCCCTCCAGAATTATAACCGCGCTCTAATCAATGTTATTAAATATCCAAACTATCAGCTATTCATTCAACAAAACCCATTAAATAACTGACAATAGAATAAATAACATTCCTTATTTTATATTAACTCTAAATGTTGAAACCGGAACGAATAATTAATTGTAATAATTATCCATTTGATTGGTTAATTTTATAAATATATTTTGTTACATAATCAAAACTGATGGCTCTTATGACTATGTTCCTTATAACAGCGCCTCTTACAACCGAGGCTCGTACAACTAGGACTCTTACAAAAACACCCAGAAAAACAATGGCTTTAATGGTTCTAATTCTTTCCTCACTGTCACAGGCTTCCACTATTGAGAACGACGAACTATTGCTGAAGTCATTGATTAAACGAGGTGTTATCTGTTCAGGCTTAACCTATGAGGAAAATCAAGAAGCTTTGCGTATCTATCTCAACGCTAAAAAATTGAAGAGCACTCCGTTTGATTCAAAAAATAGAAAAGAGACAACCAATACAAAAGAGATAGAAGGTAAAAAACATACAACAAACACACGTCAGTTAAATAAGACACCACAAGAGTGTATTAGGCCAAACTCGGACAACAGATCCGAATAAGGCAAGTTGATACTGATATCGACATGGAAATATGAAAAGGAAATATAATGAAAATGATGAGAAAAACATTGTTGGCTTCAGCAATGCTTACTCTATTTAGCGTCAGTGGTTATGCAAAAACACCTATTGATTTAGGCGTAGTTAATGAAGACAAACTCATTGAAATGCTAGTTAGACAAGGCTTAGTCGACCAAGATGCAACCGATGTGGCAAAGCAGGATGCACTTGACCGTTACTTGAAAAATAAAATCAATTCTGGTTTTAAAGGCGATGCTCAATTCGGTAAAAAAGCACTTGAGCAACGCGCGAAAATACTCAAAGCCATAGAAAAAGGGGCTGGTGTTAAAAAAGCGAGTGTCTTTGCTTTAGAAGTCGGCACCAAGCGTACCGACAAAGTACTCGCTCTGTTGGTCGATTTCCCTGATTTGAACTGGGATGACAACAAGCTGACCGAAGAGCACACGCAGATGCTCTACGAGAGCTACAACCCTGAACATTATCAAGAGTTGTTGTTCTCAAATTCTGGCTACACGGGGCCCAACGGCGAGAACCTAATCTCGATGCGCCAATATTACCAAAGCGAATCAGGTGACAGTTACAGCGTTGCAGGTCAAGCTGCGGGTTGGTATCGCGCCTCTAAGCCTGCGTCATTCTATGGTGGTAACTCCCCTACCACCGACAACGACTTAAACGCACAAGAACTGGTTCGTGAAGCGCTGAATCAACTGGCTCAAGACCCGAGTATCAACCTTGCCGATTACGACATCGAAGATCGTTACGATTACGACGGTGACGGAAATTTCCGCGAACCCGATGGTGTGATTGATCACCTGATGGTGTTTCATGCATCGGTAGGCGAAGAAGCCGGTGGTGGCGTGTTAGGCCCTGATGCGATTTGGTCTCACCGATTCAACCTTGGTCGCACTCATGTACTGGAAGGTACTTCTAGCTCGCTTCCAGATCGATTTGGTGGCCAATACGCGGCGTTCGATTACACCATTCAACCGATTGATGCGGCTGCTGGTGTTTGTGCCCACGAATATGGCCATGATTTAGGCTTACCAGACGAGTACGACACGCAATACACAGGCAAAGGCGAACCTGTATCTTACTGGTCAATCATGTCTTCGGGCAGTTGGCTGGTCAAATTGGTGGTACACAACCAACGGCATTCAGCTCTTGGGCAAAACACTTCCTACAGAAATCGATTGGCGGCCGTTGGGTTAACGATGATCAGATCTCGATTGATGACCTAGAAGACAACCCACAAGTTTATACGCTGTTCCAAACAACGGATAACAGCCGTCCGAACATGATTAAGGTCGATCTTCCTGAAAAGCAGATTGAAAGCCTGAAACCCTTTGAGGGCGAGTATTCGTTCCACTCTCAAAAAGGCGATGATCTGAAAAACAGTATGACTCGCAAGTTGGTGATCCCAGCGGGCGGTTCTGCTTCGCTTTCGTTCAAAACTTGGTATGAGATTGAAAAAGACTACGACTTTGCTCGCGTGCTAATCAACGGACAAGCCATTGCTGGCAACATTACCTCAATGGACGACCCATACAATACTGGCCTCGTTCCTGCTATTGGCGGCGAGTCTGGCGGATGGATAGATGCTGAGTTCGACGTTTCACAATGGGAAGGCCAAGAAGTTGAGCTGTCTTTTGAATACATCACCGATGGCGGCTTAGCAATGGAAGGCTTCTATTTGGATAACCTCAGTGTGGTCGTTGATGGTGAAGTGACTCCAATAGACGATGCTGAAAGTAACTCCACCTTCGCCCTAAATGGCTACAAGCTGAGTAATGGATTCCATCAAGCGCAGCACTACTATCTATTGCAATGGCGCAGCCACATGGATGTTGATGAAGGCCTAACGAACATCAAACGCATGGGACAACTGATGTCATTCGACCCAGGCTTGATCATTTGGTACGTCGACGAATCACTAACTGACAACTGGGTAGGTAAACACCCTGGTGAAGGTTGGTTAGGCGTGGTCGATGCAGACCAAAATGCCATGGTGTGGGCAAACTCTGGTGAAGTAGCTCAAACACGCTACCAAGTTCGAGACGCAGCGTTTTCACTCAAAGATCATACTCCAATGCGTCTTGTAAACAGCGACAATGATGTACTCGAAGATACCAGTTTGGTTGGCAATGCTAGCTTCTCGGATGACCAAGATTACACATCGCCTCAAGCACCAGATTCAGGACGCATCCTGACGGAGTTTGGTTTAGCGGTCGATATTGTGAATCAAAGTGATAACAACGAATACGGCGTGGTTCGCTTATCTAAAGTAAGCCAACACAACGTCGCTCCTACTGCGAACTTCGAGCTGAATGTGACTGGCCTGAATGTTTCTGTAAACAACTTCAGCTCAGACCAAGACGGTGAGATCACCCGTTACCTATGGGACTTTGGGAACGGCACAACAAGTAACGAAGTAGCACCAACTTGGTCTTACGAGCAAGCGGGTGAATACGCGGTGAACTTGACTGTTGTCGACGACAAAGGCGCTACCGATTCATTTAGCTCTGTGGTGAGTATTGAATCTCCAAACGCCCTTCCAGAAGCGAGCGCGAAATACATTCACTTGGGCCGCTGGGTAACCATGTGGTCTACAAGTTCAGACAGCGATGGTCGTATTGTTGATACCGAGTGGACACTTCCAAACGGAAAGATCAAACGAGGTCGCACATTCACTTCAATCTTCCCTTCATACGGAAAGCACGAGGTGACACTGAAGATCATCGATGACCAAGGCGGAATTACCACTAAAACGATTTTGGTCGACCTGTAAATCATCGCAGGCTCTGTCATGCGTATTTACAACACAAGCTTAAGTACTGTTGTCAAAGGATATAAGCCACGACAGCAGTTTTAAGAAAACGTTATTATTTAAGCCGTAAGCAAAAGCCCTACCTTATTGGTAGGGCTTTTTATTTGTCTGTGCTTGGTAGCATCATTAGCACTGTAGAGAGATTACCGTAGCAATACGTTTAATTTTCAGCGGTTCAACTGGTCCTTAAACCGGTTGTTTTTGAATGTGTGATTTACGTGCGCTGAACGCGAACAATAAGATAACAGCCAACACGAATGGTAATACATAGATATTGAGGTTCTGCCATCCAGCTGTCGATTCTAACCAACCAGAGAGCATGGCGGTAATCGTCACACATCCAAAGACAACAAACTCATTAAACGCTTGTGCCTTGGCTTTATTCTGCGATTGGTAAGACTGACTAAACAAACCCGTTGCCGCGATAAACATGAAGTTCCAACCGACCCCCAGCACGACTAAAGCCGCTCTGAAGTGCCAAATGGATTCGCCATGAATGTTAATCGCAATACAGACAACGAACAGCACCCCGCCAGCTAAGATCATCATTCTTGAGCCAAACTTCTCGATAAGCGAACCAGTAAAGAATGCAGGAACAAACATCCCCAACACATGCCACTCAATCACACCCGCCGCTTTAGTAAAGTCAAAGCCACAACCAATCATTGCCAATGGCGTTGCTGTCATCAGGATATTCATCACCGCATAAGCGACCATGGCAGCAAACACGGCACCAATAAAGTTAGGCGCTTTCACTATCACACTGAGAGGATCGGATTTAGGCGCCTGACTATTAAAAGAGACTTTTGGGAATTGAATGGTTTGTAAGATGAGTAACGCAAGAATGTTCAATCCAATCAAAGAAGCAAAAGCACCAATGTACAAGCCATCTTGCGACCACTGTTGAGACATAATCGCCAAGTTTGGCCCCAATACCGCAGCTAGAACGCCACCAGCCATAGAGATAGATATCGCTCGATGACGGGCATTTTCATCACACACCTCGATTGCAGCAAAACGATAAAGCGTGCCAAAACCTATGCCTATCCCAAGTAAGAACGTGGCGAAACAAAACAGATAGAAATTTTGCTGAGACAGTGCGTAGGTTGCAAGACTAGCTCCTGTAATGCCAACCACATTACCAATGCTAAATCCTCGCTTTCTCCCTAACTTGCCTGAAATTAGAGACGCAGGAATAGTGGCTGCCATTAAACCCAAAAACTGCAGTGCAACCGGCAAGGTAATCATGCTGACACTGGGCGCAATCTGCTTACCGATCAAACCAATCACAGAGATCAGTAATATGTTACCCGTCATCAACAGGGCCTGACACAGTGAGAGCAGCCAAACATTTCTATTCATCTTCGTTCCTAAATATGAGCACAGTTGGTCAATAGACCAAAAATTCAACAAAGTCGCAACACTTTGTTACTCATAGCAACTCTACAAAGCGGCCAATAGACCAATATAAAGTGTTACCACCATATGACTTTGATTAGCGTTACTTAAGACGCTAGAGTTGAAATTATCATTACTTAAGATAATAATAATTTTCTGTTATTTATTGGCTTTGTTGTTTACAGGCTTTAGCATTTGAAGGTGAGTATGATTAATCCACTTTGGCTCAATACGTTTAAGACTCTGGTTGAAGTTGGACATTTCACCCAAACGGCAGAAAAGTTGTACATGACACAACCAGGAGTCAGCCAACACATCAAGAAGCTTGAACAAGCTTGTAATTGTGACCTGCTCTCTCGAGAAAATAAGAGCTTCGAGCTGACCGAACAGGGTCGGATTATGTATCGCTATGCGCTCAAACTAGAGAAAGACCAAGAAGATCTTTTTGAGTCTCTGAGTTTTGATAACCCTTATGCTGGGCAATGTCACTTGTCTTGCTCTGGCTCACTCTCTTTGCGTCTGTATCCCAAGCTTCTTGAACTTCAACAGCAACACCAAGATCTGAGCATTAACTTAGAAGCCGCTCCAAACAAAAAGATATTGAATGACCTAATCGAAGGCACTACCGATATCGGCATTGTTAGGCATTCCCCGAACGACAGTTACTACCAAAGCCAAGTCATCGGCAAAGAAGCACTGTGTCTTATTGTCCATCACAGCCTTGCTGATTTAGAGATAACGCCGCAAGTATTGAACGACATTGGCCTTATTGCCCACCCAGATTCCGCACACTATCTGTCTTTATATTTCGACCTATGCGGAGATAAAGACTTAGCGAACATCAACGTTAATGAGATACCAAGATCTGGCTACATCAATCAGCTTCACCAGATCTTGCTACCCGTATCAAAAGGGTTAGGTTTTACCGTGTTACCGGCTGGCGCGGTTGAACACTTCCCAGATAGAGACAAGCTACACGTTGTGCCGCCAAAGGTAGAAGTTGAGGAAACGCTGTATTTGGTTCAAAAACGAAACCGAAAACTGCCGCACCGATACGATACGGTTGTTGAGCTAATCAAACAGAACGTGAGTGGTTAGTTCGGTATAAATAGATTTAAAGCCTTTAGCTAGCGCGTTATTTCGCTGTAAGAGCTAAAGGCTTTAATGTTGAAGTGATATTTATAAAAGACAGCTAATCAGAAGAGCCTAGCCCCTCTTTGGCTCGTTCAAAGTCGTAATTATCTAACGCACTTCGAACATCTTTGAGAACAGCGGAATGTGGATACTGTGCCAGTAACTCAGTCACATATTGAGTTGCATCGTTATCATAAGCATCCAGCAGTGATAGCAACTGAGCATGCTGTTCTGACGTGATACTCGGTGAGTCAGAGGTATCAGCAATACTCACACCGGCTACTTCAGTACTTGTCGTATTGAATCCCTCAACACCAGACACGTCAAAGCTGATCTCAACTGCTTTAATCAGTTCGATTAACCCATGTTCGCCTTGCTTAAGATCCTCTTCATCACACGCCTTGTTATGAGCTTTGCTTTCTAAATCACTGAGTAACTCTGCCAATCGCAATCCACCAATCGCAGCTGCCATGCTTTTTAAGGTATGTAGATGACGCTCTAACGTCTCCCATTCACCTTGTACTAAATTATCGAAAGCTTCCGACATCATGTCTGGCGATCCTTGGCAGAACCTATCAAGCATTTTGGCTTGCAGCTGCACATCATGATAAGTCAGTTGCTCAAACCTCGACTGAGAGAAAACAGGCGGTTCTATGTGAGTATCGGAGTGTAATTCCGCACTCTCAACAGAATCACCTGTCTGGATCGCACCTGAAGACGTGTCTGATGGCGCTCGACCTTCAACTAATACCTCAGGAACAATGTATCGAGTAATCAAAGACATCGCTTTATCAATAACAATTGGCTTATCCAAGAAGTCCGTGACGCCCGACGCCCTCGCTCGTTGTTTCGCATCAGCAAAAACATTGGCCGACATTGCAATAATCGGTACATCTGTATTGAATTCACGAATCAAACGAGTAGCTTCAAAGCCGTCCATAACAGGCATTTGAAGATCCATGAAGATTATTTCGTAGTCGTTGTTTTTAGCTAGCTCCAGCGCTTCCTTTCCGTTTTCAGCAAGATCGGCATTTAATTTGGAACGACTGAAAAATGCTAAGGCGAGATCTTGGTTCAGCTCATTGTCTTCAACCAATAGCACCCTTTGGCCTTTGAACTCTATCTGATAATCCAACTGCAACTCTTGGGCTTTGAAGTCGGCTAACGCATCCGAGCTTGATCGTGGCAATGTCAGCACAAAGGAGAACTCACTGCCTTGCCCGTAAACACTTTCCACCGTAATTTGACTGCCCATCGCATGCACTAATTTCTGGCTAATGTTGAGCCCAAGCCCTGTACCGCCAAACCGACGTGTCGTTGTGGTATCCGCTTGGCTAAAGGCTTCAAACAGCTTGTGACGGTTCTCATCCGAGATGCCTATCCCGGTATCCATAACACTCACCTTCATGGTTAGGCTGCTATCGTTCGAGTCAACATGCTCCACACTTAACGCTACGCTGCCTTTTTCCGTAAACTTAATCGCGTTGCCCACAAGGTTGAGTATGACTTGGAACAACCTCAATGGATCGCCTTGCAATGGCGTGTCTAATTCTGGGTCGATGACCATCGACAAATTGAGCTGCTTTTCAGCCGCTTTCGACTCCATCAACTCAATCACATCTTTAAAGGTCGTTACGGGATCAAACGGGACGTTATCAATAACAAGTTGCCCTGCTTCTATCTTTGAAAAATCAAGGATGTCATTGATGATACCGAGTAACGAATGGCCAGAACGGTGCACTTTCTCGATGTAATTTCGAGCGACAGGATTCGATATTTCGCCAATCGCCAGATAGGACAAGCCAATAATGGCGTTCATTGGGGTTCTTATCTCATGGCTCATATTGGCTAAGAATTCCGATTTAGCTTGGCTCGCCAAATCGGCTCTCTGTTTCTCTTCTTCCAATTGTTCGTTAAGGCGCTTCATTTCAGATATATCGAATGCCCAAAATAGTGTGGCGACTTCACCATCAATCTCAAAAAGATAGTAACTGACCAAAGCAACAAATCGGGTTCCATCAGACTTTCTGAGTACCAACTCCCTATTTTCAACTTTACCGTTAAGGTTGAGCTCTTTATGCACGCCGTCACGAACGCTCAGCGAGTCATGGATAGCAGCGACGTCGATAGAAGACAACGCCTGATTTTCCACGCCAAACAAACGTTTCGCCGTATCGTTCGCGTAACGAACCTCTTCTTCAAATACCACGCTAGCTGCAATTGGAGAGCTATTTAGCATGTTGTAGAGTTGGTTCTGCGCCTTTTCCAGAGCTTCGGTCGCTTCCTTAGCAATACTGATCTGCTTAGTTAATTTACGATTCCAGAAAATAATAAGAAGAAGGATCACCAGAGAAAAAACCGAAATGGTGTAAACCAATTGATAATCAACTCTTTCTATCGCTTTGGGTGCCGCCCACTTTGCTGAGATCTTCTGGTGCTCTTCAGCCGAGATACTGCCTATCGCTTTGTTCACAATAGACAACAACAAAGGTTCAGACTTGATGACATGCAGAGTTGGCGACAGGAAGAAATCTAATCGGCCGATAATGCCAATCCCTCGATAGCCAAATGAGTCGATTAGGTAAGTTAGGACGTCAACGGTATCAATCATCGCATCAAACTCACCCGACTCGACGAGCTCTAAGCCGTCATTAGTCGAGGACACCATCGCCCAGTTGATCTCAGGGTAACTATCCATGATAGCTCCTGTGTTGGCTCCACCCTCTAAAATACCTATTTTCCATCCAGCAGCTTCTTCTAAGACAAGGCTATTCACATCTCGTCTTGAGGCAATGGCCAAGCGACTAGAAAATAACGGTTTACCCGCCTTCACACTCTCGCTAAGTGAACGATTCTCGACAGCGGCCGAGACAAGGTGCACTTTTCTATGGTCAACGAGACGTCGAGTCTCCTGCCAACTGCCGACGTCAACATGTTCCAAGCGTAAACCTGTTTTCTGTTCGATCAGCTGTAGGTAATCATCGATCATGCCGATGTATTCCCCTTTGCTCGATACGGCCTCATAAGGCAAAGAGTTAGGATCAATACCGATTTTCAATACTGGATGAGATTTTATCCACTGACGTTCATTTTGGCTAAGATTAAGAAGTTCACCGGCTAAACTGTTTGATTGATAAATATCTGAAATATAACGCTTTGCGCCATCTCCGAATGAATTAAACTGCTCAATGGCTGGGAAATAAACATAGCTCCCTTCCACGGAATCCACATCGAAATAGAACGTCATAAACCCAGCATTGGTGCTGCCCGTCTGCGTTTTATAGCCAGCGCCTTTCGTCACGGATGACAATTTAGAGGTATTTTTCTTGTCCAATGATGACGTTGATACATCTCCTAGGAACCAAGATTCAAGCGGTCGCTTATTATTATCAGCCAGTGCAGAAATCACCGTGAAGGTATTATCTGCGTCAAATATGTCAAAAATCTTAGGCAATTCGTCAAAGCGATCATTGACGATAAAGTACGCTGAGATTTGAGCAATAATATCGGCCTTCTTCAGAACCGGAGTCAGGTCGTTCTTAATTTGTCGTCTAAGAATCGGTTCAAATTCCCCGTCTTCCCTTTTCAGGTTTGCCAATGCGGCATTGAAACGGTCTCTTAATTCCGCCCCCCTGAAATCCACGTAGATGGGATAACTGACTTTATAATCTTCATGGAGCTGAATCTCGCGCATTTCAATAAACCGGGTATTGGTGACAAACCAGGTTAATACGCGCCTTTCTACCATCAGGAGATCAACATTTTGAGCTCTCAGCTGGGAAAATGCCGACTCTAAACTGTCGAGATCATCTATCCGATCAATGCTCAATTGGCTTTCCAAGACTTCTACAGAGTTTTTAATCGGCGATGTTTCATCGAACAGCAAAGCACCCAATGACAAATTTTTTGCCGACTTCAAATCCAGCTTACGCCTCTTTAATGACACTGGCACAAAATCAACATCCATCACCTTGTCACTGACAAAGTGCAATGAAGAGTCATCCAGTTGAACGCCAGAAACAAACGATATTGAGCTATTGCTATCAATGGCTTGACGAGCCGCACTACGAGGCAAGGTGACAACGTCACCCAATCGGTACCCCATATCGTTCAAAGCCCTTTGCATAATGTCATGCTCTAAGCCGACAGAAGTACTGTCTGGGTACATGTAAGGCGGGTTGCCGAATCCAAATACACCTTTAATGGGAGAGCGATAAGGTGAGTCATCTAACCATTTAGATAAAATACGGTTCTTTTTACCGATATCAAACGTTGCAATCTGTTGATTCAACAAGTTAAGCAACTCATTGTCGTTTGAACGAATAACCATGGCTGCTTTGATACTCTTCCAGCGATCAAGTACATGGTTGACCGCTAAATTCTCTACTCCGCTTTTATGAGCAAGATCCATGGTGGTTACAGGTTCAGCCAGTAAGCCATCAACCGACCCATCTTCTAATGCACGAATAGCATCAATGGCCGTATCGAACTCAACTCTCTCAATCGAACTAAGCTGCACGCCAGATCGCTCAAGGTCGATGCTTTCACGAACCATGGCAATTCGTCTCTTGGCCTCTTGCTCAATTTTATTGTTGAGGTGGTCATCGGTAGGAAGAATGACGGCAATTTGGTACGAGATATAAGGATCGGTTTGAAGGAAACGACCTCCTTCGCTGGGATCAAACTGTTGAAAAGGAAACACATCGCCTTTCCCGTCTAACAAAGCTTGCTTTGCTTCAGCGTGAGAATCTACGCTGATGAAGTTGGTTTTTACGTTGAAACGCTCTTCAAGGTCGTAAGCCCAATCTCGAATAATCCCGTCGACTTTTCCGTCATCACCGATAAATGAGTAAGGATAATGACTGGATAGTGCAACAAACGTGATTTCACGATCAGGATCTTGCCATAGGTTTGGTTGCTGATCCGGAGCAGCCTCAGCGTTAACGCTAGCGGCACGAACAGCGAAGAAAACAAACAAAATTATGGCGATGAAATAACGCTTACCCCACATCTGCCAGAGGTCACTCATCTTTGAACTTCTCTTTAATCTCTAAAATCTCAGGCAATTTAATGAAAAACAGATCCACGATAGTCGGGTCAAAATGCTTACCTTTCTGCTCAGTGATTAAGGCCAAAGCATCTTCGACACTCCAAGCTTTTTTATAAGGGCGTTCTGCCGTCAATGCATCAAACACATCAGCCACAGCAGCGATTCTACCAACCAATGGGATGTCTTCCCCTGCCACTTGACTCGGGTAACCGGAACCGTCCCATTTCTCATGGTGATACTGCGCCACTTGAATTGCCATGCGCATCAGTTTTGAATCACTTTGCTGGCCTAAAATCTCCACACCATACTCGACGTGTTTCTGCATGATCGCCCACTCTTCCGCATCGAGTTTTCCGGGCTTAAGTAACACGTTGTCAGGGATACCTATTTTACCAATATCGTGCATTGGCGCCGCGTCACGGAGCGTTTCGGCATCTTCGTCAGTCATACCTAGCGCCTTGCCCAACACCTCACAGTAGTGGCTCATGCGCTTAACGTGCATACCCGTTTCGTTGTCTTTAAATTCCGCTGCTCGACCTAAGATATTGAGGGTCTCAAGTTTACCTAGATTGATCTCGACGGTTTTGTCTTTCACTTGATGGAACAGTGCTCGTTGTTGGTCATACAACGCGATGTGGGTTTTGACACGCTGGAGCGCGATTTCAGGCGTGATAGGTTTCGTTAGGTAATCGACAGCACCTAAAGATAATCCTTTCACTTCGGCTTCTGGACCAATCTTAGCGGTCACGAAAATGATAGGAATATGAGCCGTATTCGGCTGAGCTTTAAGTTGGCGGCATACCTCGTAACCATCAATGTCAGGCATCATGATATCAAGGAGGATAAGGTCTGGCTGCGGCACCATCTTCGCAATCTTGATACCAATGGTGCCGTTAATCGCTACTTTCACTTGATAAGTATCTTTGAGTATTGCCGTTAACACATCCAAGTTACTTGGGGTGTCATCCACGACTAACACTATGGGTTTCCGACTCATTGATACCTCGTATACAAATCAAACAGTTATAACCATAGTGTAGATGGGTTTTCGCACCTCTCAATATCAAAATGACAAATGTTTGTTAAAAATGAAGGATAGATCTTCGAGTGACATCAAATTAACACCTTGAATGGGTAAGATGTCAAAAACTCGACGGGAATTAGCTTATAAAACAATGAACTACATACGCATCTATTATCACATCACCTAAACACCCCCGAAGAAAATAACTATTGCGGCCTACTGTTAGTCGCTCTTTCACCAGCAAGACCTGAAGTGAATAATCAATCGTTGAACATGATGACAGCTCGCCGAACTGGATCTCATGAACAGATGCAAAAATGACTATCCAGTGGCCTGGTTCACATCAAATTCAATCTGTTTCACTTCGTAAAGAACAACGGAATTAGCCCCGATTCTGTGAAGTTTTCTTATCAGAATAAATCCATTCAGATAAACCTTTTCTATTTATATCGATTTAAAAATCACTTTAATAAAAGTGAAATATTCAGTTCATAACCTCCCCTTCGACAACTTAATAAGTCTAGTCATATTTTACTGAGCTTGAATAATCACAATGTTTTACTTGAACACTAAAACCCTTTATTCAAACACCGACATTATTCGAATGAATAATAGATTAACTGGAGATATACCGTGAAATTGATTAAATCTACACTATTGTCGTCTTTATTGGTTGCGGCAACTTTCAACGTTTCTGCAAACACGACGATCAATGGTGCAGGTGCCACCTTCCCTCATCCAATCTACGCAAAGTGGGCTGAGCAATACCAACAAGCAACTGGTATTCAAATCAACTACCAAGCGATTGGTTCGGGCGGCGGCATTCGTCAAATCACAGCTAAAACCGTTGATTTCGGTGCAACAGATGCACCACTAACAATTGATGAACTCAACAAGGAAGAGATGATTCAGTTCCCAATGGTGATGGGCGCAATCGTACCGGTTGTAAACATCCCTGGCATTGAAGCAGGTGAAATGAAGCTAACAGGTGAGCTGCTTGCAGATATCTACCTAGGCAAAATTGACAATTGGAATAATGAGCAAATCGTTGCATTAAACAGCGACCTTACTATTCCTTCTCAACCGATTTATGTTGTCCACCGTTCAGATGGTTCTGGCACAACTTTCAACTTTACTGAGTACCTTGCTCAAGTAAACGATGATTGGAAAAACCAAGTTGGTGTTGGTAAAGACATCACTTGGCCACGTCAGGCAACAACCATCGGCGGTAATGGTAATGCTGGTGTAGCTAACTTCGTGAGCCGCACTCGTGGCGCGATCGGCTACGTAGAGTACGCATTCGCGAAGCAAAATGACCTAACTCATACGCAAATGGACAGTGCAGAAGGTAAATTCTTGCAGCCAACGATGGAGACGTTCCAATCGGCAGCAGCAAATGGTGACTGGGCAAGCGCTCCTGGCTACCACCTTCTACTGAACAACCAACCAGGTGCTGACTCTTGGCCAATGACGGCGGCAACTTTTATCTTGATGCATAAAGATCAAAAAGACGCGGCCAAAGCTCAAGAGATCATTAACTTCTTCAATTGGAGTTATGAGAATGGCGCTGATGCCGCTGAAGAGTTGGATTACATTCCAATGCCTAAAGCGGTCACTAAGATGGTAAATGACACTTGGTCACAAGAGCTAACTACCGATGGCAAAGCCATTCTTAATTAATCGATGAATTCGTTCATTGAAACTAATATCAACTTTTAATTGAGACCCAATACCGCTAGTTGTGATTTTTATTGAATATATCTTCTTTGGAATAGCTTCTTTAGAAGAGCTTCTTTTGAATAGCCACTAGCGGTATTTATCTTACCTATGAATAAAACAATGACTATTAAAAGATTAGATGGTGATTCAATTTTTGAAAAATTGAGTTTCACTTCTTCTATTCTTATTTTTATTGCACTAACTGGCATTATCATTTCTTTAATTGATGGCGGTTGGAAAGCATTTTCTGAATTTGGCCCTGGCTTTGTTTTCAACAATGTCTGGGATCCGATTAATAGTAACTTCGGTGCAGTCTCTGCTATTTACGGCACACTGGTTACTTCCTTCATCGCAATATGTATAGCGGTTCCAGTTGCCTTAGGCACTGCAATCTTTTTAGCAGAATTAGCACCCAAGTGGATCAGCAGCCCCGTGAGCAAGGCTATTGAACTACTCGCAGCAATTCCGAGCATCATTTACGGCATGTGGGGCTTGTTTGTCTTCGCACCTTGGTTCTCTGAAGGCTTCCAGATGTGGGCTCTAACCAACTTATCTGGCATCCCGATTCTTGGTACTTGGTTCAGCGGCCCGCCAATCGGTATCGGCCTACTGAGTGCAGGCATCATCTTGTCGTTTATGATCTTACCTATCATGACGGCGCTAACCCGTGATGCACTTCGTTCAATACCAGATGTTTTACGTGAAGCCGCATACGGTGTCGGTGCTACGCCATTCGAAGTCATCACTAAAGTGTTGCTTCCTAAAGTAAAAAGCGCAGTAGCAAGCGCAGGTATCTTAGGTTTAGGACGTGCATTGGGTGAAACCATGGCGGTGGCATTTGTTATTGGTGGTGCAAACCGTATTGAAACTTCACTGTTTATGCCTGCAAGTTCTATTTCATCTACGATTGCTCAGCAATTTAATGAAGCGACAAATGAAGTTCACATCTCTTCGCTAATCGCGCTAGGTCTTGTGTTATTTGCGATCACTTTCATTGTTATGGGCGCTGCCCGTTTCCTTTTGAAAAGAGGTAGAGCATGAATCTAAGAAAGTTTAAAAATGGCCTATTCTATGCGTTCTGCATTGCTGCAACCGCAACGGGTCTTATCGTACTCTCGAGCATTCTTTACACCCTAATCGGAGAAGGCATCAAGGGGCTGAAATGGAGCCTGTTTACTGAACTTACTCCAGCGCCGGGCAGCGAAGGCGGCCTGAAAAATGCGATTTATGGCAGCTTGATTCTAACTGGTATGGGCATCGCGATTGCAGCTCCGCTTGGTGTGTTGGCTGGTACTTGGCTATCTGAAGCACCTAAAGAGAACAAAACAGCTGAAACACTACGCTTTCTTAACGGTATGTTAGTGAGCGCACCTTCTATTTTGGTTGGCTTGTTCATCTACGCGGTGATTGTGGTTCCAATGGGTTCTTACTCAGCATGGGCTGGAGCAATCGCGTTAGCTATTCTGGCTTTGCCTGTGATCATCTCTTCAACAGAAGAAATGTTAAGACTGGTGCCACCAACGCTAAAAGAGGCTGGTAGTGGTTTGGGCGCTCCAAAATGGCGTGTGATTACTAAGCTTAGCTACCGCGCTGCAGGCCCAGGCATTGTAACGGCTATCTTGTTGTCGGTTGCTCGAATCTCAGGTGAGACGGCTCCCCTGCTATTCACAGCATTAAACAGCAGCTTCATGACTACAGACATGGGTGCGCCAATGGCGAACCTACCAGTGACCATTTATCAATTTGCGATGAGTCCTTATTCATCGTGGCAAGAATTAGCGTGGGCAGGTGCCCTACTGATTACTTCATTCATTCTATTTATCAACATCCTAGCGACAAGCTTGCCTAAATACCTGAAAGCGAGAAAAGCATAATGACTGCAATGACTAACTCATTAGTAAACGACAACTCTTTCTCAAAAGGTCTTGATACCCTGTCTACTGAGGCAACCAATGACCAAGCAATGACTTGTCGCATGCAAATTGAAGACCTGAGCTTCTTCTACAATAAGAATCTGCCAGCGTCGTTAAAGAACATCACCATGCCGATTTACAACAACAAGGTGACGGCACTGATCGGCCCTTCGGGTTGTGGTAAATCAACGCTATTGAGAACCATGAATCGCATCTACGATTTGTACCGCACTCAATATGCAGAAGGAGATATCCTGCTTGATGACGAAAGTATTCTGGGTTCGATTGACCTCAATGAACTTCGCTCAAAAGTCGGCATGGTTTTCCAAAAGCCTACCCCGTTCCCAATGTCTATCTACGAGAACATGGCCTTTGGTCTGAAACTTAAAGGTGGCTTTAGTAAGGATGAAATCGATACTCAAATCGAGAAAGCACTTAAACGTGCACACCTATGGGAAGAAGTGAAAGACAAGATGAACGCGGATGCTATGGGCTTGTCAGGTGGACAACAGCAGCGCTTGTGTATCGCACGTACTATCGCTTTGCAACCTGAGGTGATCCTAATGGATGAACCGACGTCTGCACTCGACCCGATTGCGACTGCTGCGATTGAGGAGCTGATTACCGAGCTTCGTGAGAAGTACACCATCGTTATCGTGACTCACAACATGCAGCAAGCGATGCGTATTTCTGACCACACCGGCTTTATGTATCTTGGCGAATTAATCGAGTTTGGTGAAACCGAGCAGATATTCAAAGCGCCAAAGCATGACCGTACTCAACGCTATATTTCTGGTGATTTCGGTTAACTGAGTCTTCAGCAACTAAAATGCACTCGCAAAAGAACCAATAGCGAAAAACAACCGAGTTATTCAGTATTCTAACGACCAGAGTAATACATACAGATTCGCACACCATCGAACTCGCGAATCTCAAATGGGATCTCGTAGATCGATTCCATTACTGATTTTTCAACCACTTCCGAAACCTTACCCGACTTAACCACTTTACCTTTCTTCATCGCGACAATGTTATCCGAGTAGCAAGAAGCGAAGTTGATGTCGTGAATCACGATCACTACCGCTTTATTGAACTCATGCGCCAAACGACGAAGCGTCTGCATGATTTCAACAGAGTGTTTAATATCAAGGTTATTCAGAGGCTCATCTAAGAACACATAATCCGTATCTTGTGCCACAACCATCGCGATAAATGCCATTTGACGCTGACCGCCACTCAACTCATCAAGGTATTTGTTTTGGATGTCAGTAATGCCAAGGTGTTCTAGTGCTGTGTCGACGATCTTATGATCTTCGTCTTTCAAGCGACCTTGAGAGTGTGGGAAACGACCAAAACAGACCAACTCACGAATCGTAAATCGCATATTGATGTTGTTTGATTGTCTTAACACGGCAAGGTGCTTGGCTAGCTCTTTGGTATCCCACTCCGCCAGTAACTTATCGCCAATGACCACTTCACCTGCGTCACTGTCTGTTAAGCGGCTCGCCATTGAAAGCAGTGTACTTTTACCCGCACCATTTGGGCCAATGATAGAAGTCACTTCACCTTTCGGGAACATAGCACTGGCATCATCAACCACGAGTGACTTGCCATACTTCTTACTTAAACCTGTTAATTTAATCACTACTTACTACCTTTACTGAATTCTAGTGCGTAACAACAAGAACATAAAATACAAACCGCCGACCAAGTTAATGATCACACTCACTGTAGTTTCAAACGCCATCACTTTTTCGATAAACCATTGGCCAGAAACCAATAGCACGATCGCTAACAAGCTGCTTGCGATGATAAGCACACGATGCTGATAAGATCGGAATATCTGGCGAGCTAAGCTCACGGTGATCAAGCCAAAGAACAACACAGGGCCAACCAGAGCCGTAGACACCGCGACCATCACTGACACAATCACCAAGGTAATCTGAGTCAGTCGTTTAGTGTTCACACCCAAGCTTGTCGCGTTATCAACACCAAGCCAAAGTACATCGAGCTTAGGTGCCAACAGCCACAGGCCAAGCAAGCTCAAACCCAAAGGAATAAGGCTGAGGTAAACCAGCTCGCCTTTCACGTTATTGAAGCTTGCGAACATCACATTCTGCAGCACCGCGAATTCATTGGGATCAATCAACATCGCAAGGAAATTCGCTAAACTCGAGAATACGCTGCCACACACGATGCCTATCAACAGCAGTGTGAATACGTTGTTTCGCTTGCTCTTAAAGTAGAAATGGAACAGAGCAAACGAGAACAAGATCATCACAGTCACAGACATCGAAAAGTTTGCGATTGAGTCAATCACCCAGAAGCTCGCACTGCCAAACACAAACAAAAGTACCGTTTGAACCAGCATATACAAGCTGTCAAAGCCCAAGATGGATGGGGTTAGAATTCGGTTATTAGTGATGGTTTGGAAAACCAGTGACGACGCAGAGATCGCTACTGCCGCCAACACAATCGACAGCAATTTTGGTAGTCGCAGAGACAAGAAGAACTCGTAGTTATCCCACGTAAGCCCCTGCCCGATGAATAACGCTGCCATACCCAAAGACGCGATAGCCAGAATCGCAATTTTTACTGAATCACGCATTCGACTTGTCTCTCATGATTAGGTAGATAAAAATCAAGCCACCAAAGATGCTGATTACCATCGAGATTGGAATCTCATAAGGGAAGATGACGATTCGAGCTAGCAGATCACAAGCTAACACCAAGATCACGCCCCAATAGGCCGTCCAAGGCAGAATCTTCTTCATGTTATCGCCCATCATCAGCGACACGATATTCGGCACGATAAGGCCAAGGAATGGGATAACACCAACGATCATCACCACAGAAGAGGCGCAGATAGCGACCAATGCAACACCAATGAAGACGATCTTCTGGTAATTCAAGCCGATGTTTTTCGCGAAGCTCTCTCCGATGCTCGCCGCACTGAATTGGCTTGCGAAGTAGTAAGCCAGCACACAAGCAGGCACCGCGAGATAAAGGATTTCATAGCTGCCCTGCAACACGCTCGCAAAGTTCGCCATCGTCCATGCCGACATGGTTTGTACTAAGTCGTACTTATAAGCAATAAAGGTTGTTAGAGACGAAACAACGTTGCCATACATAATGCCAATCAAAGGCACCAACACCGCATTCTTGAACTTTAGGTGTTGTAGAAAACGAACCAATAGCATGGTGCCAAACACTGCAAACGCGAAGATAAAGCCTAAGTAGCTCCATTGCGCAGCATTGCCTAACACTAGAATGCCGACTATGTAGCCCAACATCGCACAGTCAATGGTGCCCATCGTCGAAGGCGCGGCAAACTTGTTCTGTACGATTTGCTGCATGATCAAACCAGAAACACTCAATCCCGCTCCGGCAAGCACGATCGCGAGTAGTCGAGGGATCCGACTAACAATATAAATAGAGTTGGCGTGTTGGTTGCCATTGAAGAAGTCACTAAAACTGATTTCAGCAACTCCAATCATCAATGACGCAACGCATAACACAACAAGAAATACAGCAGCTGCAATGGGTTTCAACATAGAAATAATACTAAAGGTAGGTCTCGGGTAGCCCGTATAAAAAAGTGAAAAAGGGCTTATAAGAACACTCTTATAAGCCCGAGAATCTGATGGTTAGTAACTATTGAATTGTACGTTCAATGTCACCAAGCATTCTGTGAATCGCCGTCACACCGCCACCAGCCAGATACCAAGCACTTGAATCAAGGTAAACGATGTTGCCGTGCTGCGCTGCAGGTGTTGCCGCAACCAATGGGTTATCAAACAGTTGTTGAGCGCGACCTTCTGATTTGCCAATCGCTTTTTCACGGTCAAGCACGTAAAGCACTTCAGGTTTTGCATCAGCAATGTATTCAAAAGAGATTAGGTTGCCGTGTGTTCCTTTGATCGGAGCCACGGTTGCACTCTTTGATTCCACGAAACCAAAGTCATCAAAGATGATAGAGAAACGGCTGCCTTTGTTGAACATCGCAATGTTGTTGCCGTTGTTCATTAGCATCATTGCTGAAGTTTCGTCAGACGCTACTTTGTCGTTTACCGCTGTGATAGAAGCTTGAGTCTCTTTAATGATCGCTTCAACTTCAGCTTGCTTACCAAAGATGTCGCCTAGCGCACGCCAGTTTTGCTGAGCATCAGCCCAGTACTTGTCGCCTTCAATAGAGAACATGATAGTAGGAGCAATTTGTGCCAGTTTGTCGTAAACCTTAAGCATGCGGTTTTCCGCGATGATGATGTCAGGCTTCAACATGTAGATAGCTTCAAAATCAGGTTCGCTTAATGAGCCTGTATTTGCCGTCGTATCTTTGTAAGAAGCTAGGTAATCAGGCAGCAAGCTATGAGGCGCGCCAACTGGCTGCACACCAATTTTATCAAGCACGTCTAAGCTACCGTGGCCTAGAACCACCACTCGCTGTGGTACTTCAGTAAACCGCGCTGTGCCTTTTACATGCTCAATGGTGACGGTTTCCGCATGCGCGGTCATCATGAATGATGATGCTAGAACGATGGCAAGCCCGCTCAATAACTGGCGAACTGAATTGATTGTTTTCTTCATGTTTCTTCCTTTGCCATTGAGACAAACCACCACTCATGACAATGAAAGTCACATTACTCATAGACGAGCATGGGGCGTACACAACTGCTAAATAACGATAATTTAAAGTCTGTCATTGGATTGACAACAAACTTGTAACGCAAGTGAGAACTATTATCAATTATATTTGCACTAAATTGGCGACACAACAACTTTATTATTCAGAAACGTAAAAGTGAGTATTCATATTTTGTTAGGCTGCTAACAATGGCAGGTATGAATGTACAAAAACGGCGATATAACGAGGATATGGAGTGGAGAAGCCAAGAAGAGAACACACCAATGGTCCACGATATTCTTTGCGTGAACCATAACAACGGCTGGTGAAAATTTTAGATATTAATTAGCTAAATCAATTAGATACAAAAAGTAACAACACTTACTTAAGCATGCTCGAATGCACTTCTTTTCCGCGACGAGTCAGGGAGTAAATACGGCTTTCTCCTTTTTTCACCAATCCACTATTCACCAACTGCCTTAAATGGAAATTGAACTTGGTATGGTCTTCAATTCCCACCACGCGGCATAAATCCATGAATTTTAACTTCTGATGAATACTCAAGTGGTTCAACACCGCACGACGAATAGGGTTAGCTAATGCACTAAACACCTGATCGTTGCTGCGCTCTTCAACGGGAGTCTGTGGAGATCGTTCCGCATAAACCCTCCTAAGCGTTACCGACAGTGCCGCCAAATTAAAGGGTTTGGTTAAGAACTCGTCCGCCCCTTTTTTCATGGCATCAACGGCAACATCCACAGTCGCGAACGCCGTGGTGATCACAATCCCAATTTTAGGTTGCAATCGGCGCAAGTTAGATAAGGCTTCAACACCTGTCATGCCACCCATCACCACATCAAACAAGGCAAGATCAAACGTCTCCTCCCCTGCTGCATCCAACGCGTCTTCTGCGTTATCAAACGCGACAACGTCAAACTCTTCGAGTGCCAGCGCTTCGACCAACACTTCTCTTAATTGCTCATCATCTTCTGCAAGCAATAGCTTTAATTTCATTGGGTTGCCTTCGGTAGTTGTAGTCGTACCATGAGTCCGTTCTCAATATTATGCAAGGTAAGTTCACCATGATGTTGTGTCATGATTTGTCGGCAGATAGCCAGCCCCATTCCAGTCCCTTTTCCTACTGGCTTAGTGGTAAAGAAAGGTTGCATCACTTTATCAATCACATCTTCTGGAATGGCAGGACCACGATTAGTGAGCTCTATAATCACGTTAGAACCCAATGGATACGCTGAGATAGAAATACTCTTGGTATGTTCACTCGCATCAACGGCATTAACCAGTATATTGACGAGCACTTCTTCTAGATGAATCGCGTCGCCATGCACTTGCAGCTTCTTACTAACATCCAATTCGATATCAAAGTCTGACAGTCGGTATTCCACCAGAGAAAGCGACGATTGACATAAACCTCGCACACCAACGGCTTTGAATGACACCTTTCGATGGTGGGCATAATTCAACACTTCTTGACTGATATGGGCGGCGCGCTCGATACCACTGCGGATCCTCACCAATTGCCTAGCCACATTCTCATCATCAGGCAGTCTTTTCTCGAGTAAGTCGCAACTCATCATTGCGCTGCTCAGCGGTGTTTTCACTTCATGAGCGACAGCTGAAGTCAGCTCGCCTAATTCCTTAAGCTTTTCGTCTTGAAACGAGCGGTGCACCATGGCTTCAATTTGCAGTTCTCTTTCTCTATCGAATACTCGCAGCGCTTTCCACAAGAAATGAAGCGTTGCCAAAGCACACATTGTTCTTAAGAAGATAACCCAGATGCCGTATTCAGAGCTCAAAATGCCCGAAGTAATACCATAAAAGATCAACGCAGCGCCGGTATAAACAAAAGGAGACGCAGCTTGGTGTTCAACATCATAAAACTGTTTGCCGTAAATTATCATGGTTACGCCAGCCAACAAGCCGGAGCCTAAACCGAACAACACTCGGATGTGGCTATTACTGATGTTGATGTAGTCGGTAAATGCTTGCTCATCAAAGCGATCAACTAAGCTCAAAGTAAACGCGACCAGCAACAGCCCAATGAAGATCTTTCCCCACTTCACCCAACGCGAGTCAAACAGATCCAGCATTTTCCACCCAAAAGCGCCTAAGGCGAGGTAAGAAAAGAGTAACTTGAAAACCTTGAAGAGTTCGATCGACTGAGAACGTTGAAATTGGTCTTGGTAGAGAATCAAATAAAGCTCAGACCATTCATGAACACCATGAACAAAGCCAAAGATGGCAAGGATCGGGAGAAGTTTGGAGATACTGATCTGGCTGTTTTTATAGTTTCTAAAGACAACAGAAAAACCGATGGCGAAGAAAGCCAAACCGTAGATCAGATAAAGGGTAAATACGACTAATATATCCATAAGCATTAAGTGTAAACAAAGCCCTCAAGCCCTGCAATCACAACACTTGACCCAAAAGTTACGATTTGTAATTTACAATGTAAAGATGATATATAACAGCCACTTAATCTTCAGTAAATTAGCCGTTTTAATTTAAATCACTAATTATACTTAAGACGGACAGCTAAAAAGCCAAGCCTCAGTCAGATATCATGGTAAATCCCCTGACCTTCGCTCATTTAACCTTCAGTAAGCGATGACAAATCACCCAAAAATATTTTTGAATTTAATTGAAATTAGGGTTGTAATTTTAAAAACTAGGCGTATAGTTCGCCACCTGGCTCTAATCTATAGAGCTGTTAATGCTAAAGTAAGTCCAAGTTCCACATAGACAGTTCTCGATTCCCTCGTTACACCATCTCTGCGTCAGCTTTCACCCAGATAGTCATTCAATAGCTTTTAAATTCGATCCTACTACCGATCTATCGTCATTTGCTCTTTTGTCAGCGAAGTCAGAATAGATCGATCACATAAATACAAATGTAATAAACACAAGGCACAGTTATGTCACGCAGAACAACACGACAAACCCACTGGTACCAACTATCACGCGAAAAAACAGTCAATAAACTAAAAGGTAATAAATGCTCAAGATTAAAATAGACTTACACAAAGAAGAGATTTCATGGGTCACCGAGATTCGACAGCTCAATAGCGATATACTCCACCGCCACATATTGCCCAAGCTACAACATCACAGTTATCTCATCGACTTTGAATTTAATGAACGAGAAAGCATCGGAACTATCGTTTCAGGCAACGGAAACACCCTAGGACATTTCACACTCCTATAGCATTTCCCAAAGGCTACAAAAGAAACACCATCTAGTCCCAAAGATGTAAAAGATGTCACCCTCAATTCGCTCTAGCAGAACAAAATAGAGTAGAAGTAAAACAGATCAGAAACCTAGCCCTTTTTGCATTTCACACGCGGCTAACGCTAGCTAGGTTATCGTGCTTCTATTGAAACCAACTTATATCAAACTCTGAATCACCAATGAGTCATTATCAGTGCATTCATGGACTAATAAGTTAACGGCATCGACCTTAACTTCTGATCAAGAGTATATAAGTGTTCTGCAGCTTGCATGTGTTGAGGGTAATCACTGAATTTCTCACGATTCTCCTCATTCATCTTACATGTCTCATCCACCAGCATTAGCTTCCAATACAGCTTCGTTGTATGCAGCATCGCCAGTAACGGTTTGAACACCTCTTTCTCATAAGCTTGAATCAACTCTTCAATCAACTCGTCACGTTCGTCTTCACTTGCGATTGAACCCTCGGTTGCCGACAACACTTTTTGATACTTCAGGTTTTGTTGCAGCTTATCCATAACCGTTTGGTTTTCTTCCGCTAACTCAACAAGCTTCGACTTAATGATATTTACCCAATTCGCTTGGCTCAGTACTGTGTCATCAACGCTGGTAAAGTCTTCTCGTATTTGTCGTTCAACGTCTTTTTGAGCTTTCTTTAAAACCGCACGCACCTTTTGGAAAGGCAACTGATACTCCTTACTTAGCTCGATAATCAGTTTATGAAAACCACCGTTTGGAAGGTGTAAGTTTTCCTTAAACGTCGCCATTGCAGCTTCTTGCTGTTCGGTAAGGTGAGTCATTCTGTTTCCTATTCTTTATCACTTATGGTGCTGAGCCAGCGATCATACCACTATTACCCTCGTTTTTTCGGTAACTTGATCAGTTACACCTCGCTATGCCGTTAAATTCTCCCAACTCTTTACCTTTTGGCTAGTTATTAATCCATATGGCATGAAATGGTAAATCTCTAGCGGCGAAAGTTCGTACATTACGCGCTCAGGGTATATCGCCAGACAGGAGTCGTTACTTACATATGAAAGACAACCGCGAGAAATGAGAAAACAGATGACCTATTCAGAATACAAAGAATCCGATTTGCATAAGTGTGTAAGCATTGGTGCAGAAGCAATGGTATCCATTGCCAAATTTGCCTTTAAAGCCACTACCCTTTTATTTCGATTTTTCCGCTGGCTTGTCGTATCGGCTTATACCTACGTGATGAAGTAATTCTATATTGGAGTCGTTGTTTTCATTACGACTTATCTAAATACCCCAAAGCGCGCCCTATTAGGTCGCGCTTTTTTTGTGCCCAGTTTTATACCTCACTTTATACCTAGCTTTATGCCAAAAGTCCGAGTGCATTTTATATCGTCAGTGGCGCTAAATGGTAAAACTGACCATCGAATAAAAACCATACTACACCTGTTCCAACGAAACAGACTTCTAACTTATACAGGTACTAAAATGAAAAAGATTGCACTTAAAATTGTAGGACTAACGGTTTTGGCTTCTGCGCTAACTGGTTGTATCGGCAGTAACGCCGTAACAGGGAAAGTGATGAAATTTAACGTTGAAGTTGTCGATAACCGCTATGCTCGTGCAGGTGTAAACTTCTTATTAGCGCCTGTATACGGTATTACTACCGCAGCAGACTATGTGGTATTCAACTCACTTGAATTCTGGACAGGTAAAAACCCAATCAGCGGTTCACCACACGTATTTGATACAAAAACAGACACGCACTTCAAAGTGAACGATGAGCTGGACCCAAGCCTGAAAGAAGCCCCTGTCGGCCCAATTTCGAACAATCGCACCATTGAAACGGGTGAGATGATTAAGATCGACGAAAACACGATTCAAATGGACATCGTCTATACGTCTGGTGAAACGGCGACTCTAACGGGTATCAAAGACGGTCAAAACGTTACCTATTACATGGATGGTCAGCTTGTATCGCAAACAACTATCGCTGAATTAGAGAAGATTCAAGGCACTGAAGCTTAAGGTTCATCGCCCACACAGAGTTCAAACTTAAACAGACTTTGAAGCTCATAAAATAGAACAAGCCCGGCAATTGTCGGGCTTGTTTGTATGTGCTCTATTATTTGTAAATGATCTATTGGGACTGAGACTGTGCAAGTCGAATGCTCACCAAACTCGCCACCATGATGGCCAAGTAAAAGCTGCCGATAATGGATTCCATAAACACGAAAAACTGAGCAATAGGCAGTGCTGGTGAAATGTCGCCGTAACCAACCGTGGTCAAGGTGATAAAGCTAAAGTACATCGCATTGAACAAGTTTGTCAGCCAGACTTGCTCTTCTAACCCGTTAAAGGCATTCGGAAAGATTTCTAAAATCAACAAGTAGATGGTCGACCAAGCAAACCCTAGCAACAAGTAAATACAGATTGAGCCGATGATGTGATTAGGCGTCACCGTTTTTGCTTTCATCACCTGCTTTAACGCAGAGTAAATATGTGAAAACAAAAACACAGCCAGCGCCGATAGCGTCACTATCGACAGGTTATAACCTTCCAAAAATGAAAACACACCAGACACGAGCGCCGTAATCAATAACAACCCATACCAAGAGCGATACAATGCTCGCTCTTTATGAATACCGACAATCGAACTCGCCAGAGTAATGATGATGAGAAATAGGATTGTTTTTTGGCCTTGCGGATAAAACTGCTGCATCACCGCGCAACCAAAAAACAACACCAACAGTGCATAGAATAAGAAGTAGAAGTTGTCGTCTTTAGAGACTGGCTTCATCTATTTTTCCTCTACCTCTGCGGTTTTTTTCTCAGTTTCTTGTTGGTTTTTCTCTTCAAGTCCAAGCCACGCCATCATAAGCTCATAGCTTAAACTCAGTATCACAGCACCAACAAACAGACCGACGATGCCTGACATCGCCATCCCGCCCAACGCGCCCAATAGAATAACCAACATTGGAATGTGAGAGCCACGGCTCAGCAGTACTGGCTTCAAGATAGCGTCACTGCCGCTCACCAAAATACACCACACTAAGAACAAGCTAGCCGCCAGTGTCGATTCAACGCTGAACATGTAGATGATCGCAGGTAGTAGCGCAAGAATCGGTGGAAGTTGGATTATCGCAATGAGCAGTACGGCTAGCGCCCAAAACGCAGCCGCAGGAACGCCTGCAACCACCAACCCGATTGCTGACATCATGGATTGAATCACAGCAACACCAATCACACCTTGCACAACACTTCGCACGGTCGATTTAGAAAGCTCTACCAATTCTTCACCTTTACCGCCCGTTAAACGCGCCACTAAATGAGTCACACCGGTTTTGCATTTATCGGCATTACTCATGAATGCACCAGCAATGATGGTAGAGATAATGAACTGAATAAAGCCGCCACCTAACGAGCCAAGAACAGAAGCCGCTTTCGTCGCAAACTGTTTAAGTTCGTCCGCATACTTTATGAAAGTGCCTTCAATATTGTTGGAGGCGGCAACCAAGGTTGAATAAACCTTCTCACCTATGAATGGAATATCTTGTAAGGACTCTTTCGGTTTAGGCAATGACAATGTGCCATCTTGAAGCCCTGTCATCAGGTCAGTCGCGCTGGTGTAGATACCAGAAGAAAGCGCCGCCAAAGGAATAAACAGAATAATCACACCAATAAAGCTCAGCAATGCACTGGCTTTACCTTTCGACATCCCGGTTTTATTTGAAATTGCGACCGCCACTGGATACAACGCAGTCGCAATGATCGCACCCCATATCACTAAAAGAATGAATGGGCGCAAAATCGAAAAACACCAATACACGAGCATGGCAATCGCTGCGATCTTGATGGCAGCGTCTATCGCCTGTTTTGAAAAATCATCGGTTAACTTCATGAGACGTCCTTGTTAGACAAAATTAAGGCTGATTTTGTAGGAACTTCCAATTCCTTGTTTCTAGGAATAGAGAAGCCAAAATCATATATATGCCAATTAACACTAATTGGAATATGCGTATAAGGGTGTTGCTATCGATATCACCGGAGCTCATCAATGTGCTACCAACCAGTACGAGCAACGTACTAAATGCAGTGGCGAAAATAGGTGCTTTTTCGGGAACCGTGTAGATCTTGGTAGCCATAAGAATGGCAATAAGTCCTATAAACAAAGAATAGAAGACAATGTTGGGTACTATAGAAAGAATTGAAAAAGCAGCAATCGCCAGCAATCCCCCGATACCGTTACTTATCACCAGAAAAGCGCTCAACTTTATCGACTTCTCTGACGTAATCATCAACGATAACAACGCAATGAACATCATTGTCAGTAAAGCTTCAGATATTTGAAAAATAAAGAAAAAACAAACCACTGGATAGGAGATAATCATCGCCCTAAAGGCCGCATACCAACGCTGTTTCTTTTCGAGTGGCGCAGCAGCGAAGCCTGAGAACTCTGATTTAGGCTCAGGGAAAAACACATGCACTAACGCAAAAAGCATTACTGAAACCACACCAGAGGTCGCTAAGCCAGAGGCCAACATTACTGACACGCCGGGGTTATCAATCGCCATGAATGGCAACATCAAGACCGCAATCAACAGTATGGTGGCGAACAGGTTCCATTTTGGGTCGACAAACAAGTAGTAGCCCCAAAGCATCATTAACCCCACTAAAATCAACAATGGGATTGGATAATGGGTAATTCCTCGCGATAGCAATAAACCTAACCCCATTGTGACCACAACGGCCAAGAGCAATTCGTAAACCGTTTCCTTATGGAGATTTGGTTTATCAATTAAGAACTTAGCAGTGAACACTGGCGCCACGAACGCAAGTGGCCAGTTTATCCACGCCGCCAAGAAAACAGCCAACGTGACCCCGACCGTAAATCGCAGGATCCGTTGCTGTGTTTGTTGGTCAGGAATCGGTTTATCGGACATAAGACAATACGCTAATCAAACGAATCCATACCTTGCCTATCGCGTTGAACACAAAGTTGTCACCGCTATAAACAATCACATCCGCTTGGCCACCCACTCGGAGCATGCCTGTCACTTCTTCATTGTCAAATTCAATGGTGATAGGAAGCATCTGTGTTTGGCGCAACCAACCCGTTTGTTGGCTAGCTTGAGCAAGCTTACCTGCTTGATCATTTTGCCCCCAATCAACGCCCCAATCGATACTACTTACGTGCCCTTTTACCACTTTGCCCGGAGCAAAATCTAACGCCACTTCAACTTCATCACCAACGGCAACGTTACCTAGGCTGTTCTCACGATAATAAGCTTCAATCCAAATATCTTCGGTTGAAACAAAGGTCATGATTGCTTGCCCTGCCGATGCATAGAAACCTTCAGACAAACTAAAGTTAGAAACACCACCTTGTGTCGGTGCGGTAATCACGGTGCGTTCTAGATTCAATTGAGCTTGTTCTAGTGCCAACAACGCCGCTTTCACTTGGCTATTTTCTTGGCCTTCTTTACCCATTTGTTTCTTAGCGCGGTCAAGGTCAGCTTCTGCATTAACAACCGCCGCTCGAGATGTCGCTAATGCTGCTCGTGCTTTATCTGCATCTGATTTAGAAACCACACCTTTGTCGGCCATCTCTAAAACACGCTTGGCTTGCAGTTTGGTATTTTGTCTTTCAACAATCGCTGAAGTGAGTTTCGCTTGGGCTGAAGCAATGCTCGCGGTTTGCGCGCCGACATTTTGGCCTGCAATCTCTAAATTTTGCTCGGCTTGTTGTACGGCTATTTGGTAATCAGACTCGTCTAAAATGGCTAACTTGTCGCCCTGATTAACCAGTTGGTTAGGTTGAACAAGAATATCGAGCACTTTACCCGACACCTCAGGCTTGATTGGAACGATATAACCTTTTACACGAGCATTATCAGTAATAGGGATGATGCGGTCTGAAATGATACTGAAGATCAACATGAACGCCACGAACAACAATAAGTAGTTGGTGACCTTTCTTACTTTGTCTTTTCCATTTTCTTGCTGGCCAACTTCTTCCTTGGCTTCTTGCGTATTCCCGTTGACTTCTGACATGGGACTCCCTTCTAGATAACTAACATCAACAAAATTAATACTTTAAAAATAAACCCGGCAATGGAAAACTCAAGTAAATAGGGTTAGATTTAGTAAACAAAACGTTGCAAATGATATGCACGTCTAATAATGCAACTATATACAAGGATTGTATGCTCATGACCTCCAGTCACTACCAAGTCCCGGTAATTCAAACGAACTACGCCAAGATTCTGGTTCAGGTGTTTTCTGACTATGGTCTCGATTTACACCTTTTACTCAAAGATTCAGGTTTACCGCCCGATCTCATTGAATCAGAAAGCGATTTTGTGCCATCGGAATCAATTAAACGTCTGATTTATCTGACATCCGCCCAACTTGGTGTTTCTCGGTTCACCGATATTCTCGGACTCGCATTTCGACGTCGAATCATCCCAAATGTCTTGCATCAATTTACCGAATTCGAAACCATTGGTGATGCACTAAAACAGATCAATTCAATCTTTGCCTATGATTCACCAGGCAGTAGAGTCGAGTTTATTCAAGAACACGGTCAGAACTGGTTTTGCCGTACATCCCCTGAAGATAATTCCCCTATGTTTCAATGGGGTGAAGCTTTCGCTGTTATTTATATCATTGAATTAATAACCATTTTATCTCAGTCGCCATGGTTACCCACTAAAGTTCGCTTGCAAGGTAATGACATCGATGTCGTCAAAACACTGGTATCAAGTAACTGCCAACTGTTTGTTGATCATTCGTCGACTGCTGTGCTGATTCCTGAAGAGATCTTACAACTCCCAATCCGTCTTACTTCTAAAGAACTCAGTGCAAAACCGACGCTTATTGAGTGGCATACCAGCTTTACCGATAGTATTTATGAGCTTCTAAAACCGTACATGAAAGAACAAGACCTCTCTCTTGAAGAGGCGGCAGAGCTACTCAACTTTTCAGTGCGAACGTTCCAACGCAAACTCAAGAACGAAAACACCACTTATCGAAAGATCAAAGAGAACCTGATGTTTTCTGTGGCTTGCGAACTGATGGAAGAAGGCCACACGCTGACCTACATTTCTAGCCAGCTCGGTTACACCAACATCTCGCATTTTTCTCGTGCGTTTAAGCGTGTGTCTGGCCTTACGCCGAATATTTACCAACGCTCAATCTCGGCTTAGATACCACTCTCACCGATTAGCTAAGTGCGACCAACTCTTAGCCAAGGGCAATAGGTGTCGCGCAGCCTGAACTAGAGCTACACACTCTATTTCGCCCGTTACCTTTAGCGCGGTACAGTGCCTTGTCTGCACTGCGATAGGTCGCTTCGGCTTGCGCCTGTATTTCAGACACACCACTGCTCACGGTCAGGTTCAATGTTGTTCCTTTGGTAATCACTTCTTTCAATCGATACATCGCCTCAAACGCTTCTGCCAAATTGGTTTCAGGCATCAAGATTGCGAACTCTTCTCCGCCTACTCGCGCGACGATGTCAGTGTCTCGGCTGTTGTTTCTCAACAGTTCAGCGACCTCTTTCAGCGCTGAATCACCTTGGTCATGACCGTGATTATCATTGATAGCCTTGAAGTGATCTAAATCGATCAACGCCAGACAAGAATGCGTGTAACCATAACGCTCCGCCAGGTTTGAATAATGTTTTAAGTCGTTATCAAAGCGGCGTCGATTCCAGCACCCTGTCAGTGAATCCGTTTCCACCAGCATTCTTAATCGACGCTCCAATATCTTGCGTCGGCTAATATCTGTAAAGGTCACCACGTACTTGTTATTGTGCGGCAGAATTTCAGTTAGCTTTTCCACCACAACGTTTACGGTAAACTGCTCGCCAAGTCGACTGACGCCACTCAACTCACCTTTCCATCTCTGGTTTTCCTTTAGTGAGCGAGTAATGGTCGCAATGAGACTGCTGTTATTCATAAAACAGAGATCAGAAATCGGACGAGATTCGACTTGCTCAAAGGCATAACCTGAAACCCGAGAGAACTGTTGATTGACTTGTATGACCCTCAATTGACTATCGAGGACGATAAAACCTGCGACACCATCAATGATCGCTTCCGACAAGTTATTCTTGCTTTGAGCCATTTCATGTCGATAAAGGCGTGCGGTAATCAGAGTGCTAAGTAAAAACAAGGCGCACACCGAAAAAACCATGGCTGGCGTAGAAGCAATACTCAGCAACCACAAGCTAAATGCCATATTGAGGACAAGTGCAGACACCACGTATAGCGGCATTTTTCGGTCATAACTTAACTTGTTCATAGTTTGCTCTGGTGATGGGCGAATGACTATGATGGCTAAGTTTTGATTAAGATATTTACCATTTTACGACACATACAAATTCAAATTATATGAGTACTTTTAAGATCAACAACTTATGCTAATTATTGAGTAAGAAGAGCAAACTACCACCACTGAGTGAACTGCCATAATTGAAGTTAATGCCGATGCCAAAGTTATCAAAAAAGTAAGAGTCATAAGGGACATCGAACACCAACCCAGCGCCAAATTCATAGTAATAGTGTGTATCTAAAGGATCCGTTAAATCCCCCGCTATATCGATTCTTCTAAAGTTATAGTGGACCTGAGGGTTGTTTAACGACCAAGCATCGAGCGCGACATTTTGCCTAAACTCTAGTTCATTAATAAATCGCATCCCTTCAGGGTTACCGATATCACCATCGTTCGCTTCACCCCATCCAGTCCCATAGAAATAACGCACTCGAGAAGAGACATTCCAGCTTCCCCACTCTTGCTTCTTTAAATACTTGAGTTTGACCGATGGCTCACCTATCAATGCCCACGCTGAGGTATTTAACGCGTAGCCGTCTAGCTGAGACTGAAATGCTTGAGAGTAGCTGTTGTTGTATTCGTATTTATTGCGGTAATAGAGCAAGTGAGTGCCTAAGCCATACGCGATAGACCAGTGCTGGTTGAGATGATTTTGAACCCCGAAAAAGCCATACAGGCCTAATACTGAGTCTTTATTCGGATTCACACGACGGTCAGAGGTCACTTCCGGTGAGATTTCAATATCCTGTTCAGAAAGCGCATAAGACCCTCGCACAGACAAAATAAGGTCAAGATCAGGATCATCGGTGTTAATCACCGAAGAATAAGGAATGGAGCCCACACTCACTTGGCTTCGAGTATCGATGGTTTTATCGGAGCCAAAACCATTGTCGTTCAAATTGATAAATGAATTAGGGTCAAAATCAACAAAGCCAATAGAAACCGCATCACTGTCAGTCAACGCAATAGAAGCGGAGAAGATCTTCTCTAAACGATTTTGAATCGCTTCATTTGAGGCATAGGCTGAGGATGAAAAAAGGCCAGTTAAGATCAGAGCAAAAGAAGAGGAATACAGCGATTGGGGTGAAAGCATTAAGTTGACTCCATTCAAACTTATGCTTCAAGTGTAATTGGTAACTTAACTATTTCAATCAGAGAGTTAACGGTGTGGTTGATACTGCTCTCAGTTCCAACTGCAAGAGCGTTGCCAAATCGATGGATCCCCAAAGCTCTTCTACGTCTTGGATTCTAAAATGAATAATCATATGTGCCTCTGTCTAAATTGGAGTCTTATATTGGATCATTCTTAAAACCCTTACTTACCATAATGCGCCAAGCCGACTTTAAGACCTGTTTCGCATATAAAACAATAAGCGTTTGAAAATTATAAGATTAACTCCTAAGTTTTTTATAACCCTTTACTCAGGAAGAAGTAGATGAGCAATATAGAAAAAGTATATGGATTTAATACGCCCCAACGACTCTTTGTCGGATACACGCTTGCGGTACTCGTCGATTTAACGGTTCTTAATTTTTTTGATGAATACTGGGACTTCGTCAATATCGAGTCATTCACCATCTCATTTGCAGCTGCGATTTTGCTTCAGCTCCTACTCAAATTGTCTATCGGCTTAGAACATAAGCTGGCGGATTACTTCAAATCTAAACCGGGGACTGCGCCTAAGATTTATCGCGGTTTATCCAGTTACGTGATTTTGGTGGGCTCTAAGTTTGTGATGTTGGAAGCCATTAATATCTTGTTTGGTGACAAGGTAGACTTCACAGGCCCTTGGAATGGTGTGGTGGCGTTCTTCGCTGTGGTATTCACTATTTTGGTCGCAGAGATTATTGTTTCAAAGATCTACTTCGCACTCGATGACACGCCCAAAGCCGAAAAAGCATAGCCGATTTTCTTTCACATCTAAGACAAAAAAGTGAGCCTATCAAGGCTCACTTTTTACATCTATCCTTTACGTTTCAGCGATTAACAAGCAGAGAAGTTAGATAAAGACTCTCGCTCTAATACCGAATACCCAAGCGCTGCTTTCATTGGAGAATGCAGGATCCTTTATGTACTGGATGTCAGGCGTTACTTGGAAATGGTCACCAAACTGCATGTTGTAGTAGATCTCCGCAGTCCACTGCTCGTCTGAATTTGCGACTGGTTGCAGAATTTCTTCATTCAATTCCGACCAATTGACAGCTACACCAAGATTGTTTGTTGGCTTACCTAATCCGAAATAACCGAAACCAACACTCAGCGACTTATCATATAGTGCGACTTGCCCTTCAGAGATACCACCACGTACAAACGGCATCACTTGATCAGTCATGAACTGACTCCATGAGAAGTTCACACCTTTACCACCGTCAGTATTATTTTGGTCTGGGTAAGCGAGGTTATGGCGCGTATCGTCACCAAAATCCCAGAAAGTCACATGGAAGTTATCGGTGTAGATCTGCTCTTGCGAAGCCGTCCAACCTAATTCCAGTGTGGTGAAGTAAGACGCATCGCTACCAAAGGCAGTATCAAAGCCATCAAAAATGTCATCTGATTTCCCCTTTGCGTCCGCGATACCACCGACGACATAAAAATTTTCGCCCAACATATGACCAGCAGAAAGGGCCAATACACCATCATCAGGTAAGCCCATCGCACCAGAGCCTGTCGAGAATACCAAGTTGGTAAAACCAGACCACGGGCTTGCTAGAGCGTAAACATCCGCATAGTTCGTTACATCCTGCCAACCGACAACAATTGTGCCTTTGCCATCATTGATTTTTTGCTTCCAATTTAAGTCCGTAACACGAAACCCTTGGTCACTGAAAGCCGGTGCTATCAAACCTACATATCCAATTTGGTCTGAACCTATAAAACCAAACTCTTTTGGCGAAGTATCACCATAGGCATGCCTATGTTCCACCTTCCAAACTAAGCTCCCTGAGTTCTGTGTGTCCTTTCCTAATAGATGCCATGAACCGTATAATCGAGCCACACCCGACGATGCATCAACGCTATCGCCGCCAACCCCATCCCCTGAGGTCAGCCCCAAAGCAAAGTAATCTGCACCAAATGTAAAACCATCTTCAGCTAATGACTCCCTCCAAGATTTCTTTTGTGCTTTCTGCTCTGCAATTGTATTTTCAACAGAATCTGGGCCTTCAAAGTTAGCACCGTAAACAACGCCGCTCATTGGGCTAGCCGCCATCACAATTGCCATACTTATTTTAGAAAATCTTGAGTTCATCATGTCACCAGTGCTTTTTAAGTTAGATTTATTTTAGTTATTACTCACATCGAAAATTGTCATTTGATGACAACCATTAATTTTCTTTTTCATAATAGTCTTCGATCATCGAAGCCTTCATTTCATAACCCATGGTGAGGTTACTTTTACCATCGACTAGGAAGACCTCTTCAGTCACTTTGTTCGAGCTAAAATCACCTTCTACCCACACTGGATACTGAACGTTCTGTACCTGAAAGCCTTCAGGGAAAGACACGCGCACAATCTGGTTTGCAGGTGGTGGTGGCATATGGATACACGCACCCGCCACGGGCACTAACAGAAACTCTGTTGCTGTCATTCCTTCTGAAAATTCCAGTGGAACAATGAAACCGGGAACTCGCACTTTCTTGCCATCAAACTCTGTCGTGATGGTTTCGGCGTTTGCTTTCATGGTTTGCATGTATTCGTCACGCAGCGCGATCATTTCGTCTGCGTCTACACCCTGCTCTTTTAGCGTTTGTTTGAATAATAAAACCTGTTGTTGAACTTGCTCTTCCTCTGATGCACTCATTGCTATCACACCTTGTAATAGACGCATTTGTTGATCGGTGAGATCCGGCATTTCGACTTTCATTTCGTGAGACTCTGAGTTCAGATCTTGCCACTCAAGATTCATCGCTGTTTCAGCAAAAGTAGGAAAAGCAACGGCCGTCAGTGATACCACCGACAGGATAAGAGAAAGCATTTTTTGCATATAGAACACCTTGAAGAGGGGTGACCTACCCAAATAGGTCACCCATTAAAGCTTAATTTTTTAACTGAGTTGTCGAACTGAGTTACAGCGTGTTTTTGTAGACTTTGCCATCTTTCATGATGACTTTAATGGTGTCGATTTCAGGGCTGCGCGGCTCTGCATCGAACCATTTTTCGTTTGCCCCAATCACTGACAAGTCTTCAAGTGGGTTGCCTTCAACAATAATGATATCGGCATATGCGCCCGCTTCAATCACGCCTAACTTACCCTCTGGGTATGGGTCCATCACGCCAGATAACTTAACGATCTCACCGTTTACCGATGTCATGCCTTTCAAAGTGAAGAAGTTGCCTAACTCTTTACCTGCAAGGAAGATCGTGTGGTCGGTTTGTTTGATACAAGAAACCACGTCACCGACACAGTCTGTGTGGAAACCCCATTTCGGTTGGTACTTGTTTACATTCGAGATGTAGTCTTTGAATGCTTTGGTTGCCGACTCCGCTTTACGCTTAGAGGCTGGGTTCGAGTTGATCGCTTCAATCTGTGTCAGGTAAGGTGAAAACGCGGTCATGTTGGTTGTGATGTAGGCGTCTTTGTCTTCCATCTTGTCGGCGATATCGCCATCGAACATGAAACCGTGTTCGATCGTTTTAACACCCGCATCCAAGTTACGCATGATCGCTTTTTTACTGTAAGCGTGAGACATCACGTAGGAGCCATACGCATCAGCAATTTCAACCGCGGCTTCAATTTCTTCCGCAGACATCGCATTCAGTTGCCAAGGGTCAAATGATGATGCAACACCACCCGATGACATGATCTTAATTTGCGTATTGCCTTGCTTGAAGTTTTGGCGAGCAGCCGCTTTGATTTCGGTAATACCGTCGGCATTAAAGCTGACGCTATTTCGAGCCATACTGGTCGATGAACCAAAGAAGTGTTGGTTAGCCGTAGTTAGGTTACTGAAATCGGCGTGTGAACCAGTCGGGCCTATAAACGCGCCAGATGTGTAAAGTCGTGGCCCCGGCAACATGCCAGAATCGATCGTCTTACGTAAACCAGTATTCAAGCCACCAGCATCACGCCACGTGGTGAAACCCGATTGAAACGCGGCGTTCGCGTTCACTGTCGCTCGCGCGGCTAACTCTTCGATCGTTCGGTTGTTCTCGTGGTCGCTTAGGTTACCGCCGTTCAGCAGTAAGTGTCCGTGGCCTTCGATTAATCCCGGCATTAGCGTTTTGCCTTCGCCGTCGATCACTACAGCATCACCAGCCTCTATCGGGCTCGCAGAGATTTGTTTGATAAGATTGTCTTCGACTAATACATGATGGTCTTCGTACAATTTGTTTTCAGTACCATTGAACACATCGACGTTAGTAAATAGCGTTGATGCTGCATTTGCAGAAAGAGCAAATGAACACGAAAGAGCAACAACAGAGAGCTTTAAGCCTGCATTTTTCATTTTTACACCTTGATTCCGTTTGTTAGTGGCGTCCACTTCCCATAACGATTCCGTAACTACTAATGAGTGTCATGAGGTTTCAAAGGTGTTTTTATTGGTCGCAACACGCGCTAAAAAATAAAAACAACTCATCCACATTCAATAACTTAGTAGTGATATTGCCAGTATTCAAGGTTGATAAATGGCCATTTGGTGACAATAAATAATTCTGCGTTCAGGCTCCGGTTTTTACTTACTGTTTTTAGCTGTGCTCTTTTCGGTACTCTCTTGGCGTCATGTTCATCTGTCGTTTGAACGCTCGGGTAAAGTGGGAAGAATCGGAATACCCCATCTTCGCACCCACTTGCGTGATCGATAGATCGGACTGCTCTAGCAATTCCAAGACCTGCTCAAGAACCATCTCTTCAATCAAGGTTTTGTAGACCACGCCTTCACTTTCCAACCGACGCTGGATCGTCCTAACATGAATATTCAGAATCTCAGATGCCAAGCTAATTGGCAGTTTCCCCATCGTGAGATAAGGTTTTATAACAAGCTTAAAAGCGCTCAGAAATGAGCTAGGTAAAGGCTTAGTGAGATCTAATACTTGAGCAATTTTGGGTAAAACAATCGGCGCAAGCATGATTTCTTCTGGAATTTCAAAGGCAGTAACGGGTCTCTGTGTATAAAACTGAGCAGTGCCCATTTGTGGAAGAGATTGAAAACATTCGAGATCGCCGCTCTGAATGCCAACCTCAGACGGCTTCCAACGACCTTGCGTTAATACTGAAAGTAGCTCGTTGATGAAAATGACAGAGAACAGTTCAGCGAACTTAAACCAAGGCGCGTTAGTAAACGGCTTCTCACGAACAAACCACCACTTACCTCCGGATTGCTTGGTATAGACATTCGCCCCATTGGATATGAGCTTCAACTGCTCACCAAATTGGTCTAGTGCACTTTTCAATGAATCCTGTTGGCTTAGCTTAGCCACAAACCTTGGTACATAGGTTTGCTTGCAAAAGCTCCACATAAACAACGAAAACTCTTCTCTCGACGCCGACTCCCCCATAATCTTGACCACATTTTTTATGGTGGTCTCTGGGAGGTAATCGTAATGGTCATTGCTGGTGAGAATGTCATTGGGGATTTTGGCACTGCGTAACAAGGTGTAGATTTCACCATCGATATGTTTGAACAGTTCCGCAAACAGCTCGACTTCCTTCTTATCTACCACTGTCATTATCTGAGAGGTATCTGGCATCCTTTCCTCTTAATCTGTTCTTTCAAGAACTCAAATTATCACCTTATTTAAGATAGCAGAACAAACGATGGGTTACCTAGGCCGACTAACCGAATATCTCCGTTAAAATAACGAATAAACAAACGGTTAGTGGCTAAGATCGCGTTTACTGACTTGGTAGATTACTGAACGGCTAGATCCCCTCTGCGTACCCAGAATGCTCGAACATGGTCATAAATCAGATTAAACACAAACGCGTAAATGGTAATAAAAATGGTCACGCCGATGTCCATCAAAAATGCCTGCCATAACCCCACGTTAAGTAAGTATGCCATCACCGGGATTGTCGCTATCAACAAGCCAGCCTCAAATAGCACGACATGAAAAACACGTAACTTGAGCGAACGCTTTGATTTTTCACCCGTGAAATAACGATCAAAAATACGGTTAAAACAGTAGTTCCAAATCATCGCGATAGTCGCAACAACTATCATGGTTCCTGATAAGGCATTCACATCGTGATCAGTAAATATCGCTAAACCTATAATTGACAGTGTGACGGCCAATACTTCAAACAACACCGAGTGGAAAACTCTCTCTAACGTACTCATACATTCCTATCGCTATTTATAACATGGTGGGTTAGCCGAAATTATGTCACCGAAAACAATAAGAGAAAGTTAACAGCCATCACGATTAGTGATAGCTTAAGTATAAGTACCCCATTTTGTATTTAGCGAGAGATAACATGTACAGTTTTGAGCAACTAAAAGTCTTCGTCACGGTGTGTGAAAGTGGCTCTTTCTCTGCTGCCGCTCGCAAACTGAAACGCGCTCAGTCTGGGGTCAGCCAGTCGATCGCCAACCTCGAAATTGCCATTGACCAAGAGCTGTTTAACCGAGAGAAAAACATCCCCGTTTTAACCAGCAAAGGTAAAGCGTTATTGCCTGTGGCTAAGTCGATCCTTGACCAGCAAAAGTACTTCGACCAAAAAGTAGAATCGCTGACCCAAGAAGATGAGCACGAACTGATCATTGCGGTTGATGAAAGCATCATAGACAAGAACTTCATTAAGATAATCAGCTCACTCGCCGATCAATTTCCAATCACACACTTCGATATCATTACCACCTCAACCTTTGATGTTGAAGACCTAGTAAGACGTGGAAAAGCACAGATTGGTATTATCTACGCGGACGGCGAACTTAAAGTGGATATGGACTTCTTCTTGCTGGGCCAAGCGCGTTTCCTAACCGTTAGCTCTGCCACTCATGAACTCAGCCAAATGTCGGTCGTACAAGACTCAGACCTAAAGCGCTATCGCCAATGTGTGCATCGCAGCTCAAAGCAACGCGAACTGTGGTTCACCTACGGTATTAGCTCGATGCTTTGGTACGCCAACAACCACAAGACCATTGTTGATCTCGTTGAACAGAACGTGGGTTGGGCTAATGTGCCCGAGATGATGGTGATGGAAGGTATTCAAAAAGGCGATCTTGTGGCGTTGCCTGTTTCGCACGAGCATGGTGGTTGGATTACTCCAGTGGGATGTTTGGTGTCTCGCAGCCACATCAACGGCCCAGTTCTCACCAGCCTTATTGAGCAGCTTAAGGGGCACTCACTGCAATACAATCAATGGCAGGCTAACTAGCCTCCTGTATTTTTGAAAGCACCTCTGTTTTTGAAAACGCCTCTATTTTCAAAACATCGTCAATTCATAGATTCAATATCGGCGTGGAAGTCACCACCGCTACCTCATTTCTGCTTATCTTGCCGATAAATATCTTTGTCGTGTGGATAAAACACCCTAGTTGATGTCCCAAAGTGACATAACTACTATGCGATCCCAACGGGTTTGTCTTTTCAAACGAATATAGATAGGCCCAAATCGCTCTTTAACACCACTGACCCAACTTCAAATCTCCCAGATAAGCGCTCAGCCTTGCTGTTGCTTATGTCGGCTTCAAATAGATCACTTTTTGAATATTAATTCGCACCCAGTTTATGAGCGCTCTTTGAGTGCTTTTTTATATCTAAATGAACCTTTTGGAAAATTTGTCGTGAACGTTTTAAGAAATATTTGCCCTGAGAAAATGGGTAAAGAGCGTAACAAACGAGAGTATGATTTACGCGTACTTAATTGTGTCAGTGAAAGCGAATATGAATCGCGTATGGCGGTTTGGAATAGCCTAGCGTTAACTGCTACTCCGTCTGCTTCGGAAACAAAGGGCTTCATCGATGAGTCTTTCAACAAGCTTCAACAAGACCTGAAAGAAGCTAGCCGTGAGTTGTCGATTAACTACACGGACTTCATCGCAATGGCGCATGAAGAGATCAACTACATTAAGGTGTTTGTTGCTGATAAAACTGCACAATACGGTTGGTACGCTGCGATCGTTCTTATGGTCATCGGCACGGTTGCGCTTTGCATTCAGTAGACCAAGCGATGTGTTAGATAGAGCACTTTAAATACTCCATCGGTAAACACATGTAGCACAACTCCGGGCTTGTGCTTTCACTAGAAAACAGATGACCAACCTCATTTGTTTTCTAGTATCTACTCCCCTTTTCACTCTCCCATCAGAGATAGCAGATCCTGCGTCGCTTGTTTTGGGCTTTCAGCGTGACATATCGCTGATACCAAGGCCAATCCATGAATACCTGTCTTAACCAACTGCGGAATGTTCGACTCGTTGATTCCACCGATACCCACAATCGGCAACTTCGTTGTTTCCAAAGCCATTTGAATGCCTTCATAACCCCAATGTTTCTTTAGATTCGTCTTAGTCGGTGTGGCAAACAACGCGCTGAGGCCAATGTAATCGATCGGCAAACTATCGGCTTCTTGTAACTGCTGTTCAGTTTCAATTGATAACCCAAGAATCTTATCCGGACCAATCAACTGACGTGCTAACTCTGCAGGCATATCCGATTGCCCCAGATGCAAACCATCGGCGTCGACAGCCAATGCAACGTCCACCCGGTCATTGATAATCAACGGTACACCTGAGCCAGCTAGAATCGACTTAACCGCTTGTGCTCGTTCAATGAAGGCTCTTACGTCACCATGTTTTTCTCTTACTTGAACCATAGTAACGCCACCCGCAACCGCTTGTTCAACCACGAACTTAAGCGTTTCTAAATCTTGTTGGTCATCCGTTACTAAGTAGAGCTTATAAGGGTTCATTTCGTACCTTTGGAGTCGATGTCTAAAATTGGCGTTGCACCATTTTACCGACAAATCGCATCATGTGCATGGAAGTTAATACTAAATTAGCTCAATGACACACGCACCATCAAATACGCAACTCGTTGAAAGCATGCCGAAAAACCTGAACTTTTTAACTAAAGCGTTACTTATTACACAAAGTATTCACTTCAAGCATGCCCAGAACGCTGTTTTATGAAATACTCCGCTGTGAAGGAATCAGGTAAATATAGGGATAGTTATGCGCCACCTTTCTATAGCGCTCAAGATCAAGCTGGGTTATGCCATCTGCTTACTCTTTTTCGTCATTTCAGGCTTCGTGAGTTACAAAGGTATCCAAACCTTGTCGAACGGCTTTAGCCAATACAGTGAACTCAGCCAAAAAGCGACATTATCAAGCAACATTCAAGTGCACTTTCTTCAGATGCGTTTAGCTTCTGAACGTTACTTAGAGTCATTGGATGAACAGTACGAAACGAATTATCAATCAAGCAAACTTGCGATTGATGAACTGCTCAACAACTTAATCCAATCCACCACCAAAAACGATAGCCTAGCTAGCCTGCAACTAGTGCAAGACAGTGTGGCGGCCTTTGATGTGGCTTATGGGTCAATGAAACAGAGTGAGCTCCTCATTGACCAACTGGTCAACGTTGAGATGGTCAAACGAGAAACCAACGCACTGAAAGCAGCTCAGAGCTTGCTGTATGAGTCTTACAATAACAATGATCCAAACGCGAGCTTATACGCGGGCATGTTGATGGAGAACTTCCTCGCAGCCAAGATCACCGTACTCAGTTACTCAAACAACAACGACCTTAAAACCTATGAAGCGGGTAAAGATATCTTTGAATACGCGCTACCAGGTATTGAAGGCGACATTGAGTCTCTCAAATCATCGCCTTATCAAAGTGAGCTGATTGAAGACTTCTCGAACCAACGCGAAGCGTATGCAAAAGGCTTTGAGCAAGTTCATCAACAGATGATTGAGAACACGCAAAGAACCGCTACCCTCGCCTCTATTGGTGACAGCTTAGCGATTGCGGTCGCGGATGCCCAAAGTATTCTCGAGCAACAGAAACAAGCGCTCACGCCAGTACTGCAAGCCAGTGAAAAGCGTTCGATTCAAATCATCATATTGCTGACGAGTGTGGCTTTAGTTATTGGCATGACGAGCGCCGTGTTGGTGACTCGATCTATCACCAAAGGCATCGCGCAGGTTAAACAGATCACCAACGAGCTTTCTCAGGGCAACTTAAATGTTGAAGTGAACATTGAGAGCAAAAATGAGATTGGCGAACTGCTGACTAATATGGAGATCACCATTGAGTCTCTGCGCGATATTGTTGGCCAAGTGAACCGCTCTAGTGTGCGCATTGGTGAGATGTCGGAGTCACTCAATCAAGTGACAAATAACAGCTCGACCAACGCAACACAATTGAATAGCGAGATGATCAATATCTCTTCTGCCGTTGATCAATTGGCTTCCAGCACATCAGAAATTGCTGCAAGTGCTAACCACGCGTCTCAAGTTGCTAACCAAGCAACCGAGAATGTCGCTATGGGACTCAAAGAAGTAGATAAAACACTGCACGAAATTGGCAGTGCCGATGAAAGCATGCAAGTCAGCAGCCAGAAAGTGACTGACCTACACAAAGAGTCGATGAACATTGGTGCCATTCTCGAAGTAATCAAAGGCGTTTCTGAGCAAACTAACCTATTGGCATTGAACGCGGCCATTGAAGCCGCCCGTGCGGGTGAGCAAGGCCGTGGGTTTGCCGTGGTAGCCGATGAAGTAAGAACGCTCGCTAAGCGTACTCAAGATTCTGCGAGTCAGATTGACGAACTCATCACCTCGCTACAGCGTGGCGCTAAAGATGCGTTAGAGTCGATCAAAGAGAGTCACAGCACGGTTTCTGATGCTTCGACTCAGGCGCAACAAGCTTCTCAGAACTTGCATGTGATTAACCAACACATCCAAGATTTAAATCAGGCCAACAGCCAAATCGCAATATCCGTCGATGAGCAAGACTGCTTAACCAAGTCACTGGGTGAAAATGCGCAAGGTGCCAATACCATCGCACAAAGTAACCAAGAGTCAGTCAGCAGCATTTCAGGTGCAGCGAGCGACTTAACTGAGGTTGCTCACCACTTAGAAAGCCAAGTGAATCGTTTTAGAACCTAGCATAAGCTGCTTCATCGCAGCTGACATAGTTCTGAGTCACAAACAAAAAGCCCCCTACACATAAGTGTCGGGGGCTTTCTTTTAGTTAAAAGCTTTAAATTAAGAGCCATTAACTTCGAACTATCAGTTTTGAGCTTAGAACTAGATTAAGCCTACTGAATCTTCAGACGTTGAACCAGAGTTTCTTCGTCTAACTGATACAACTCATCGAGCAAGTTCATTTGCAAGCTACCTGGGCCACGAGAGTTCTCAGCTGCGATTTCGCCAACCACACCCAATACCGCCGCAGCAGCCAAACCACTGTCATCACCGACAGCCGCAAATGCTCCGGTCAATGCCGTTAAGGTACAGCCCATGCCTGTCACATAAGGCATCATTGGATGACCATTGTTTAACGTCACAACACTGTCTTTCGTGACAACGTAATCCGTCTCACCAGAAATAACCACATTCGCACCGTATTCAGCCACTAAGCATTGCGCAGCGCCTAATGCAGCATCACTGCTATCTAGTGCATCAACGCCTTTGCTCTGTGCTTGCTCACCCGCTAACGCGATAATCTCAGACGCGTTACCACGAATGATTATCTTATCGGCTAAACGTGCAATTTCACGAGAAGTCTCAGTACGCAGCGTACTTGCGCCACAACCCACTGGGTCAAGAACCACAACCTTGTTGTTCAAGTTCGCTTGCTCAACCGCGAAGCGCATTCTTGGCGTCCAAACACTGTCTAACGTGCCGATGTTAATCACAAGCGCGCCAGAGAAAGACATCATCTCAGACAGTTCTTGCTGTGAGTGCGCCATGATAGGTGAAGCGCCAATCGCTAATAACGCATTGGCCGTATTGTTCATCACGACGTAGTTGGTGATGTTCACAACCAGTGGTTTTTGCTCTCGTACTGCGCGCAGCGATTGAATAATTTGTTCAGTAAGCATGGGGATAAATCCTTAATCGTTAGAAGTCACTTTAAGCAGCTGGAGAATCATTAAGAGCGTTCAGCCCTTGCTGCCAAAAAGCCACTTCCATACGCGTTGCGGTTTTAAAGATATGAACGATGTTTTGACCGCGCTCGCTGTTGATATCAATTTCAGCAAGCAGCTGGTTGAAGTATTCCGCGCCCGTTGCTACGCCAGACTGGAACTCTTCACTGCCATAAAGTTGCAGCCAGCTTGCGTATGGGTTGCCTTCCAAAACAGTTTCACTGCTTTCTAAAAGTGCTTTACCAATCACAGCGTAACCAATGGAACACGGAGCCAGTGCCGCATAAAGATCGACAAGATCCCCCGTCATACCCGCATCTAGAACGTAGCGCGTGTAAGCAACTGTACCGAAATCTTCCGGTTCGTTTTCTAGGTCAGATTCGGTTAAACCCCACTGACCACAGTAAGTCACGTGGTGAGAGATTTCAGAATCTAGCAGAGCATGAACACTTGGCAATGCACGACGCATATCAGCCAGTGTTTTTGCCTTGTAAATCGCCAACGCATAAGCGCGGGCATATTGCTTCAGGAACAGAAAGTCTTGCTTCAGATAATGCAGAAAACAAGGCTGAGCGAGCGTGCCGTTTGCTAGCGTTTTAACAAAATCATGCTCTGTGTAGTCTTGCCAATCTTGTTGACAGGCTTGGATTAAGTCTTGGTATTTCATGAGATTCCTTAGTCAAAAGTCGGTACGTAGTCAGCGGCTTTTGGTAGTGATTTGATGATGCCTTTGTCGAACATGAACTGTGCGTAATCGTCGTAACGTTTCAGGTCAACAGCAGAAGGGCGAAGTGCAAAACGAGTCAGCGTATCGTTCCATGCGCGTTGGTTAAGCTCGTTGTTCAACGTATCTGGTGAATACGCAACAAACTCGCTCCATGACTCTTGTGGGTGGTTCACAATGTAAGTTGTTGCTTGTTCCAATGCTTTATTGAACGCTTTGATCGCTTCATCGTCGTGCTGCTTTGCGTTCGCAACAAAAATAAGCTCATCGTAAGCTGGCACACCGTGCTCTTCTGGGAAGAACGCTTTTGCTTTAAAGCCTTCAAGGGCTAACTGGTTAGTTTCGAAGTTACGTAGGCCACCCCAGATTGCATCTACCTTTCCCGATGCCAATGAAGATGAAAGAGCCCAACCCACATTGATGGTTTGCACGTCTGTAAACGCAACATTTTCTTGAGCTAGCATGGTGCCGATAGTCGCTTCTTCGTTACCCGCAATCGCAATACCGATCTTTTTGCCTTTCAGATCCGCTAATGAATCGTTCTTGCCGTTATCCAGTACCATTAGTGTGTTTAGTGGCGTCGCGATAAGGGTTGATGCACGAACTAAAGGAAGACCCGCTGCCACATCCATGGTTAAACTTGGTTGGTAAGTTACCGCTAAATCGACCTTACCTGCTGCAACCAATTTTGCTGGCGTGCTTGGGTCTGCTGGTTCTTGAATTTCAATGTCTAAGCCTTGGTCAGCAAAGTAGCCACGCTCTTGAGCAATCACAATTGGGCCATGGTTCGGGTTCACAAACCAATCCAACATCAGTGTCAGTTTCTTCTGTTCAGAGTCCGCTAGAGCATGACCTGAAACCAATGAAGCAAGCAGTGCCACTGCACCTATCAATTTTGTATTTTTCACGGTTAACCTTTCCTTTTGAATATTATTCTTATGTTGAGCGAAGCCATCATTGGTTTTCCCAAGGGATAGCTTTTTTGAGTAATTTATCTGTAACGAAGTAGAGCGAGATAGACAGCACCGCCAAGATGAACAAGGCAGCAAACATCTCATCAATGATCATGCGTGCGTTGGCCTGTAGCATTAAATAACCCAGCCCTTCGCTCGAACCAACCCACTCCCCGACGACCGCACCAATTGGGGCAATCACCACCGCCACACGAATGCCAGACGCTAAGGTTGGCAGTGCAGCAGGAAGTTGGATATGGCGAAGCAATTGCCATTTCGATGCACCCATCGTCTTGGCAAGATCGAGATAGCCTGTCGGTGTATTACGTAGGCCGTCGTAGCAACATGTGGTCACAGGGAAGAAGATAATGATCGCCGCCATCACCACTTTTGATGTGATGCCGTAACCAAGCCACAGCATCAATACTGGCGCGATAGCAAACACGGGGATCGCTTGGCTCGCAATTAAGATAGGCAATAGCCAACGCTTTAGCGGATCAAACATCAACATCTGCAGAGCGAAAAATAGCCCCATCGATAAACCAAGCAGCAAGCCAAGTAGGATCTCTTGCGCTGTCACCCAAGTGTGTTTGAGTAACACATCGTAACGTTCAATCAGCTTTAAAAAGACTTCTGCTGGCGCTGGCAGAATGAAGCTCGGCATCTCGAAGACAACCACAACTAGCTGCCATAAACCTAGAATCACAGCACTGCTGATAAGCAAACGAACAACAGGATTCATCTGACGAGAGCGTGTAGTGGTAGCCTGTGCGTTAGTTGAACGAGCCACAGCTTCGCTTCGCGTTAGATCATTCATAATCACGCTCCAACTGATCTAAGATCGCTTGTTGTAACTCAGCACATTCACCATCTAACACTCTTGGTGTGGCCGTGTTGGGCACAGATAAAGACTGAGCGTTCGCCGGTGTGCCTTGCAACACATACAAATTATCCGCCAAGCGCACCGCTTCTTGTGGATCATGGGTGATCAACACAACGGTTTTATCTCTCAACAACTCACACGCCAAACTTTGCAGCTTGTGTCTCGTTACCGCATCCAGCGCAGAGAAGGGTTCATCCATCAACACCACTGGCTTGTCTTGCATTAAAGTGCGAGCCAAAGCAACACGCTGACGCATACCACCAGACAATTGATCCGGCATCGCATTCGCATAATCAGCCAAACCAACCGCAGAAAGCAACTCGAGTGCTTGATTGGTTTGCACTGCTTTATCAGAAGCTGGATTTTGAAAACGATGACTCAGGCATACATTGTCGATAACTGACAGCCACGGCAATAACAAATCCTGCTGCGCCATGTAAGCGATGCGATCCGTTAAAGGCAGTTCATCAGACGTTGTCAATGTGCCCTGCCACTCCACCTTATCGTCCAGCAAGCCTGCCAGATAACGCAATACCGTGGTTTTTCCGCAACCACTTCGACCCAGCAATACCGTCCACTTACCCGCGTTTAAGCTAAGCGACAACCCAGACAAGGTCGCGTGCTCACTGTCGTTATAACGTAAGGAGGCATTGCTGAGCTGAACACCAACCGTATTAACGGACATTACCGTGTCCAGCGAAGAAGTGATTTACAGGGCCATGACCTTGACCGACTTGTAACTCATCAGCGTGAGCAATCGCGCGAGAGATGTATTGTTTGCCTAGCTCAACAGCCTCTGACAGCGTGTTGCCTTGCGCTAAGAAAGAAGCAATAGCAGAAGAAAGCGTACAACCCGTGCCGTGGGTGTTTTTGGTAGGAAAACGCTTAGCGCTAATCAAAGCAGACGTCGTCGGGAGAATCAGTAGATCGTTACTGTTTTCATCTTTCTCTAAATGACCGCCTTTGAGAAGAACGGCTTTAGCACCTAGTGCGCGTAAGTCTTCAATCATGCCCTGCATTTCAGCTTCGCTTTCAGGTACTGGCTTGCCTGTTAATGCTGCGCCTTCAGGTAAATTAGGAGTAATGATGTCTGCCAGCGGAATCAGTTCTTGCTTTAGCGTCGTGATAGCTGAGTTTTCTAGAAGAAGGTCACCACTTGTCGCGACCATTACAGGGTCAATCACAAGATGCTTAGGTTGGTACTGTTTAATTTTGTCTGCAACGACTTTGATGATTTGCGAATCGGCCAACATGCCGACTTTCACAGCCACGATATTCAGATCAGTAAAAACCGCATCTAACTGGCTAGCAACATGGTCGAGTGGAATAGGAAAAATGGCGGAAACGCCTTGCGTGTTCTGAGATGTGATCGCGGTAATTACCGAACAAGCGAAACTACCTGTCGCAGACATGGCTTTAATATCAGCTTGAATACCGGCACCGCCGCCACTGTCTGAGCCAGCGATCGTCAATACAATCGGAGTGTTCGTGCGAATCGAACCATCCACAGAATGCTGTGAAGCTGAGGCTTTTGGCGTTAAATCTTTTGAAATAGAACTGTGTGTCATTGTCGCTCCTACTATCTTACAAGACGTAGGAGAACAAACACTGATCGAAGGAGAAGTCGCAATAGATTCATGAAAGTCTTCATGAGTGCAGACGTAGATCGAGTGCTTATAGTTCCCTACGCCAGTGTTAACTGAATCAGGTTCAACGGGTCTCGATTAACGATCTCAGCAAACACCAAATAAGGTATATGCCCCCCGACTATTGATAGCGATAGTAACAGCACTCTCACAACTGAGATACTGATTTTATTCAATTATAAGAATTACGCATGAATAAATTTCAATTAGGCACTACAAAACAAATACTTATAGCGTTCCTTTAACTGGCTTCGACTGTATAAACAAGCACAGCACAATCAGAGACATACCTAGCCAGCCTGTAAAAGGAATCAGCTCACCGACAACGCAGACGGCAAGCACCGCGGCAACTACCGGTTCAAACAGAGTCAGCAGATTGGCACTGCTCGCGGTCACATGGCGTAAACCAAAACTGAAGGCGACATAGCCCAAGCATTGTGGGATTAACGTCAGATAACTGATGACTAATACATTGGTCTGCGAGGAAAACAAGTTATCACCCGTAAACCAGAGCGTTGGCAGCAACAGTATCGCGCCGAGGCCAAAAATACTGCCCATCGCCGCTTGTGACTTAATCCCTTTATCGATCAGTGCTTTTGTCGCCCAAGAATAAATGGCGTAACACAGCCCTGCGAGCAAACCTAAAGCAATACCCAACAGCTTGAGATCATCACCGGGTTCATTCGCCGATGAAGATTCTGAAAACACCAACAACCCAATACCCACCACACCAATCGCAAAGCTAGTGAGCCAACGTTTGTTGATATTATTTTTTTTGCTAATCAGACACTCTAACAGTGCCGAAAAGAAAGGTGCGGTTGCAATCGAAACCACGGTACCAATCGCCACGCCGGATAATTTCATTGAAGAATAGAAAGCTAAAGGATAGACCGCCAAAGCCAAAGCGCTCACTGCCAACAGCCTCTTGTTCTGCAAAAGTTTGTCGAAAGCGAATAGGATTTTTCGATATGCCAAGCCCGCTTGCATTAGGCCGCCGACACCCATAGAGAAAGCACCAATCGCTAAGGGGCTTAGATCAGGCGCAAAGCTTGCGGCGGTGCCTGTCGTGCCCCATAAAATAGATGCAAACAAGATGGCTAAAGTGCCCGTTTGGAATTCGTTAACGCGATTGATGGCAAGATTCATTTCTATTACCCAATTTTCAGTTCTGAAATAGATAATAGTGAAGATTGATAAAATTTAGTTTGCCGAAAGGACGCTATTGTTGCTTCTAAAGACTGTCTTTCATTGAGCCTAGAAACGCCCTTGGGGACATCCCAAAGTGCTGAGAGAAGCGACGACTGAAAGCAGAAACATCACTATACCCCACATTTTCGGCAATCAACTGAACCGGTAAATCGGTGTGGGTTAACAAGGCTTGGGCTTTCTCCATACGATATCGAGTGATGTATTTAAGCGCACTGATCCCCAGGCACTCTTTAAAGCGTTTTTTGAATTGAGTGGGACTCAAGCAGGCCGTTTCTGCAAGTTGTGAAATGGATAACGGCTGGGTGTAGTTATCCGCTATCAGCCTTTGTACGGCACGGATTCTTGGGTCGATGCTCTTACTCACTTGTTGTTGCTCTAACAGCAGTGAAAACACATCCAAGATTGATGACTCAATACCACTATCGACCTGATACTCCAGCTGCTTCTCAACAAACAGCAAGAAGCTCATCAAAGGTGGTGTTATCGTGAAAACCGAGAGCTCATGCTCCAACAAGTGCTGCGGCAACTCCGCCATATCTGCGACAATAAACCGCGCGGCTTCATCCGCCTTAAACGCATGCGCTGTGGTTACTGGAATCACCACACATTCGCCCACGGCCACCTTACCGACATACCCCACCATCTCGATATTAATACTGCCTTGGATTGGCAATACCAATTGGTGATGGTCATCATGAGCATGGGTATTAAATTGCTTGGTGTAAGATCGAATGCTTAAGCTAGATTTCATAATCAACGCCGGAGTACATTTCGCTAGGTTAAAGTAAGAGACACAACGTTACATCATCACTTCCCTAGAGTCACACTCAATGCGTATCAAATTCATGCTACCTCGGTGACATGATCAAAAACGGCCTCCAAATGAGAGGCCGTTTTGATTAAAAAGCGTCATTCACATAAAGCTTAGAATGACACTTGGCTATCCTGACCAACCACTACCTGAACACTATTTTGAACATCATAGATTTCAAAACCATCAGCAACTGGATCAGCATTGTCTTCATCACTGTCGAACTGCGCAGTACAGGTATACCCTAATGAGTAAGTACCTGGATCGATGAAGCCCAGAGAGAACTCATAGTTAGTCTGTGCTTGATTCATTGCCACTGACGCTGAAGTGATCGGTTTCACTTCATCACTGCCGCCAATCGGAGCCATGTCAGCTTGTTCAACACTACCTTCATACAAGTACACCGACTGAACAAATGTATTATCACCACCGTTACAAGTGTCATAAGTAGAAAGAGCAACAGTGCCTTCAATGTTTCCTGTCTCAACCGTATTGATAAGGCTTACAGACGTTCTTTGAATAGTGTAATCAGGGAAAGTCGAACTGTTCTTTAGGCCACGTCGAAGATCGAACTCGACAACAAAATCGTTACTTTGCTGGTTCACATTAAATGAGTTATTAAAGTAAAGTACGCCAGCGTTGTCTTCTTTACCCACACCTTGCGGGCACGCGCCTTCACCTTTCACTGTTAACTCACGGATCATATCATCGTTTTCTATCACGTAAGATGGATCTGTTGGGTGATCGCCATCATTGGCAAACACACACAACTTATAGCTGCCTACCGGAATGACCTCATTTTCAATCAAAGGAAGCGCATCGCTGCCCTGGTAATCCAGCAAATTCACACTTAATGGAATCGGATCCTCACCATCTGGCAATGGATCGCCATTTTCATCAACGTAATCGCCGTTTTCGTCCGTTTTATACACATCATAAATCAGTGGCGAACCTCCCCCTTGAGGAAGTAAAGCGACCTTACTGAATGTCACAGTTACGTCTTTAACATCATCAATGGGCGCATCACTCACGCTCAAAGTAATGGGTGTCGTGCTGCTTGATGAACCTGAATCACCGCCACAACCAACAAGCCCAGCCAGCACAAGGCTCGCTAAAGCGGTTTCCTTTAAATACTTCATAACTAATTTCCTATAAATCACTGCTCGATAAAGGGCTTAGTTTGTTGCCCTCTTATTCTTTTCCTTAATGTGACTCATAGACAAACCGCGCTTATGGCCCAAATCGGCTAGCCCTATTATTTAGGGCTGTCTTCATCCAAAAACTCTGTTCATCAAGGTGCACATCTCAGGTCGCACATAGGTTAATTAAGTCTAGTAAGTAAATTGTCAGTAGTCGCACATATTTGGCAAGGTTGCTGTCAATTGTGTTGGAATGGTCGGTATGTATAGGGTCGGAGAGGATGATTGAAAGCACTCAAATCAAAGTCAAAAATCGCCCCCAAGATCAAAAAAGGCCGTTAAGACAGCCTATTGCTGAACTTAAACGACCTTTTTATTGAATGTGGATAAAGCTAATTCGATATTAGCTCATTCAAATTCACTTATTTTTGAAGTTGCTCTTTAGCCGCTTCAACCTTAGAAAAATCTAGGCCAAGCTCTTCAACTGCTTCTTTGATTAGCGCAGGGTTTTGCATTACCTGACCCATCAGCATTTGAAGTTTGTCTTGAGGTAAACCAAGTTGGCTGATCGTCGCCATTGCTGCAAGAGGGTTCTCTGTCAGCGTTTTGAATAGCTCACTGATCTGCTCGTCGCTAATATTGTTCTCTTTCAACATTGCTAAAATCGGGTTCATTTTTTTGCCTTTGAAACACTAAATTAAATAGGAGCACAGCATACCATCTAGCTGTGCTCGATTGTACTAACAAGTGACGCTTTGGTTTAACGCGAACCGCACTTTTCCCAAACGCAAAGAATGCTTGGGCTTAACGAGATTCCAGTGGGTAAGAACGGTAGCTCCACATGCCATAAGTTCTTAGAGCATCACGGTAGATACCTAATAGCTCACCACTGCTCGCTTTCTTAAGATCTTCTAGCGGCTTGTCTGGATAAGAGACCGTATCGAAGGTAATGCCCTGAGGGCCGGTTTGCCAGCTCGCAATTTCAAACAGAGTTTGACCACGACGAACGTGGCTCGCCGAACTAATAATGGTCGCGTGTTTAATATCATGGCGAGCAAGCGCATAGCTACTGAACAAGGCATTACCTACCGTGCTGGTCGCGTAATTCTCTTCAATGATGCGGTCTTTGCTTACCCCTTTTTCGATAAGCCAATCCGCCATTAACTTGCCTTCAGTCTTATGGTTCTTTGGCACACCACCCGTTAACACGATCATTGCATCAGGGTTCGCTTTCGACATTGCTAATGTGGTTTCAAGGCGTTCAATTAAGATTTGATGCATAGAACCATCAGGGGTAAGCGCGTAACCCAAAGTAACAATGGCACCATGTTCATCCAATAAACCTTTGTCCGCCGACTCTTTCAGCGGTGTTTCCAACACGCGATCAACCGTAGCAAAAATGCGTTTGATGTCTTCTGCTCTGCCCTTATTCAGGCTTTCCAGTTTCTCCATGTGCTTGTTGGATTCACTGTCATTGCCTTCGAATCTCTGCCAAACCGCAAGATACGCGTGCAAGTCGACATCGTCTGGCGCAACCGTCAATGCTTGCTCAAATAGCTCAATAGCGCGCTCTGCATTCTTGTTGTAGATCTGAGCATTGGCAGCCGAAATCAACAGGTCAGTACGGTAAGGTTCTAGCTGGTACGCCTCTAACAATCGGTTAGTCACAATTTCCATGTTGCTTGGCATTTTAGCCGTGAAGCCCGCGTGTGAAATTCTTGCCGGAGACTTAAACGCCTGCAACGCATCAAGAAGTAGTTGGTCGACAACTTGTCGCTTAGTCACCAACTGCGCGTAGTCCGCAGAAGCCTGTACAGCGCCATCGTTAGCAGCAAAAGAATAAGGTGTTGCGCCAAAAGCGAGCATGCCACCAAGAGCGAGGGCGATAATGTTCTTTTTCATGGAAAGATCCTGTGTCGTTAAGTGTTCACATCAGATTTGCTCACCAATGTAAGCCGCCAAGATTAAAAAACCGTGAACCAAACCTTACTCTCCAAGGTTGATATTCATTTGTTGCATAAGGTGTGGCTGCAGATCACGATTTTATGCGCCAGAGTAAGCTCAAATATCCAGATCGCTTCGAGTTATGAGTAGCGCCCTTGATGACTTTGGAATATTTAACTTCGAATCCCACACCCCTATTCCATCTAAACCCGTAAGTTTCGAAGCTCAACATCAAACCTAAATGTGCATTTTATGTTCATTATTTCAGCAGCTTAAAACGCGATTCCCCTACCAGTCGACGCTAATTCACGTTTAAACAGCCAAGTTCAAAAGGCACAGAGTTTGGTATCAAATCCGTCAATTCACAGAAAATTCAAAAACCACCCATTGAACGATCGTTCAAGTGGTGCTTTAATAAGTGACCAATACAAGGAGTTACCCCATGCTTAAGTTCTATTTTCACCAAACACCAAACCCAATGAAGATCGCTCTGTTTTTGGAAGAGACAGGTCTAGATTTTGAACTTGTTCCTGTCGATACCTTAAAGGGTGAGCAGCATTCACCGGAATATCGTTTGATCAATCCAAATGGCAAAACGCCTGCGATTGAAGATGAAGGACAACGTGTATTCGACTCTAATGCTATCCTGCTCTACCTATCTGAGAAAACAGGCAAGCTAGCTGGTCAGCCAGAAGACAGAGCCGAACTATTATCTTGGATGATGTTTATCGCAAGCGGTCTTGGTCCATACTCTGGCCAATCAGTACACTTCCGTCATGCTGCGCCAGCAGGCTTAGATTACGCGGTAAATCGTTATCTACGCGAAGCACAACGTCACTACGAAGTGTTAGAGAAACATATGGAAGGTCGTGAGTTTTTCGTCGGAAATGAGTACACCATCGTCGATGTCGCGGCATGGGGTTGGATTGATAAAGCACCAGTTGTGCTTGGTGAAGAAGGCTTAGAACCTTACCCGAATTTGAAGCGCTGGTTCGATGCAATCAACGCCCGCCCTGCTGCACTGCGTGCTCGCGAAATCGGCAAAGGCATTGAGTTTAAAACCGAACGTGATGAAGAGGCGCTTAGAGCGTTATTCCCGTCTAACTTCGCTGAATAGCAATAACAATAACAGTAACAAGAACTCTATTACCGACACTCACCAGTTAAGCGTTCAGAACATGAATACGAAGCTCAGTTCCGTGCTGAGCTGTATTGTCAAAACAGAGCTTGATTGGTGAGTTAAGCTCGCTCTTCAATCAAGTTCGCCTGTTATAAAGCTCGCATGTTATAAAGCGATTCTTATCTATTTCCTTTAAAGCCTTTAGAAGCAGTGCCGATTCTCGATTTCAAGCGTGTAGAAACAGACGTTGCGCGAATACGACCAACCACTGTCCAGAAAATTACGAATTGAGTAATGAGTAAGGTCAGCATCTTAAAAGGACCTCATTTCTAACGGCTTTGACTGCTTGGTTTTTCGCCTTTTATGGATATAAATAAACACTAACTTTATAACTATGATTGTCATGACAAACTCGATGATGAACAAAGGAGCGCTTATTCTACAAATTGAATGACATCAGACATCACAGAAGGCTTACATATCAGTTATAAAAATATAAACAAAAAATAAATTACTGCTTATCAATAACTTGTTACTAAAATTCATATCGACAAGGTTTATTGAAATCAAAAATGGCTTCTATTCATTTCTCGTATTATAAAACGATAATCGTTTGATGATGCGCACATTCAAGCAACTATGCACAATAACGGCTCATCACAATTGAGGTCGTTATGCCGAACTTTCTAGTCCACATTTTTAATACACTAAAGCAATATGATTTGCTGCTTGCCCTTGTATTTATTCTTGCCTATTGGCTTCTCAAGCGCTTTATTTCGACGACCGTTACCAACCTTGCACAAGTAAAGTCTGTCGCGACGACACGCACAATGTTCATCATTCGCTGCTTCAACATTTTCTCGTTCATACTGCTGTTTGCGACCTATATCATCGTCAGTGGGATTGGCTATGGGAACTTCACCATTTTCATCTCGTCCTTGGTGACGGTTTTTGGTGTCGCCTTCATCGCCCAATGGTCAATTCTGAGTAATATCACCGCGAGCTTTCTGATCTTCTTCGTATTCCCTTACCGAATTGGCGATTCAATAATTGTTGCAGATGGGGATGATATCGAAGGAAAGATCCTTGAGATTAAGATGTTTCATACTCTAATCAAGCACCCAAGCGGCAACCTAATTACTTATCCTAATTCTCTGCTGTTGCAGAAAAGCGTAACTAAAGTCTTAAAGAAGAACTCTCCACGTACAGAAAGGCCTCGGTAACCGAGGCCCTATCATGTAATAGAGAAACGAAACGCGCTAGTTAGGTTTCAGTTGCTGTTTCTAGTGCAACTGCTATTTCCAGTGCTGCTGCTAATTCTAGTGCTACCGCTAATTCTAGTGCTACCGCTTTTATCTGCTTTTAACTTTGACTATTTACCGTCGACATCGAGTTTAACACCCTGAAGTTGTTCAATCAGTTTGTCTAAATTACTGTCAAAGAACAACGGACCGGCTAGCGTCAATGCAATCGGTGAAGAAGTATTTTGCGTCGCTTGCAAATACAACTCTTTGGCGCCCATAGTGTTGCCACGCGCCTCTTCTGCTTTAGCCATTAAAAGGTAAGTCAGAGGCGTATGTTGATTGTAAGGAATCGACAACAAGATCTTTAACGCCTTATCAGGCTCACTTTGAGACAGCGCTAATATTGCGTTCGCTTCACAAACTCGAGGGTTATTTCCTCGCTTAAGAATGGCAGACAAAGACGAGGAATATTGCTCATTCAACGCCTTGATTCTAGGTTTAATATTTTCCTCATCTGTTGAGAAAACCGTCAGCACTTCACTTATGTAACTCACCGAAATAGCATAAGCGTTATCTGGAGCCAGCGCTCTGGCCTCTCGAAAATGCTTAAGCGCCATATCAAAATCCACGGTGCTGTAAGAAACCCCGGTCGCAGACATCAACGCCTTGACCGATTCTTTATCCTGAGGAAAAACAGAAATATTGCGCTGTAACTCTTCTTCAGGCACATCGATATACATAGCACGCAATAGATCGTCGATCATCGCAGCAAACGTCTCATGGAAACGAGCAAAGTTGGTGGAATAACGGCGGTTTAAATGCACGCCTCCCGACGCTCGGTTAACATACTTCACCAATAAACGAGTTTTCTTGCCGTCACTGCTTTTTGCCGTTGAGATATTAAACTCAATCGCGGCCAACTTCTTATGCTCATCAGACTTAACCACTCTGATATTGCTATAAAAACCAATATGTTCAATCAGCTTAATTACGATTCCATAAAGCTCGGGTTGCGCCTTAACCTCTTCCGTTACATTCAATACAACATAACGAAATTCATAATGACTTAATGAGTGAGCCGAGCTTGCTTGCGAAGGGCTTTGTTTGCTCTGAGAAAACCACATATATGATGATTGTAAAACAATGACAACGGCCAAAAACGCCAGTATGTAATGCAGCTTTCTACTTCTTGGAGAATTTTCTGATGGCTTTACATAGCCCTCTTCCCGGCCTTCTCTTTCGACAAGATCTTGGGTTTCAGGCGTTGATTGGCGTTCATTAACATCAAGCTGCTCAGTTTTTTGGAGAGCGGGTTTTTGGGGAGCTGTTTTCTGGAGATCAGGTTTTTGGAGCTCTACTTTCTCAACTCTCACTTCACCATCAAATCGGTAACCACGCTTTGGAACGGTAACAATATAACTGCTTGTCCTTTTACTGTGTGTTTTCAGAACTTTTCGTAGTTCAAATACCGCTTGGGTGACAACTTGGTCGGTTAATACACTGCCATTCCAAACCTCTTCAATTAACTCATCACGCGTATGAGTCAAACCCGGGTTCAAACATAAGAACTCAAGCAACTTAGTGAGGCGGTTATCAATCGTAATACACGAATCAGCAAACTGAATCTGCCCTTCGTTAGGCATAAACTGCCACTCATCTACGATAAAACTGATGTTTTTCTCAAGCATTCACGCTCACTCACTCTTTATGGCTCTTCTTATCGTCTAAACATAGCTTCAATCCAATGATTTTGCTGATAATTTCGACCGGTTGTGTGTGATTTTTCACAATTTTCGTTTCAGCCGACATCATTCAGAAGCATTTCCATAAAATTCACGGCGGTTATTGTCAAAACTCAGAGCAAGCAAAAATTAATACGAGCGACCCCAAAATTTTCTCAACAAAAATAGAGCCTAACTAACTGTAATAATTAACTTTATATTTTATTGATATTGAAGTTATGAAACTTTATGAACTGGTGAGCTTTACGTTATGTCAGCGAATCACAAAATCTGCATGATAGCTCCACACCGCAAGTGAGGGGCGACATGCAAACGAGAGAAAGGCATAACGTTCCCTGTAGTCACTTGCAATAAGGACATAAGAATTGATGTAGATACATCACCCGCTGAAGGATTAGGGAACATTAGTTAACCTTTATATTAAGAGCTTTAAACCATGAAACTGAACAAATTTATTCTTCCTATCGCTGCTATCTTCTTCGTAACTCAAGCAAGCGCTGACCCATATATTGGTGCTAGCTACCTATATTCTGAGTACCAAGCTGAAAGCGACAATACAGATTTCAGTGATGAGAATAGCGGCTACAGCCTTTACTTAGGCTACCAGATTAATGACCTACTATCGGTTGAAGCTGGATACGCGGATTTTGTTGATACACACAAAGACTTCGAACACATTTATTCAGATGCATGGTTAGCAAGTACAAAACTAACACTACCTATTACGATTTTTGACGTATACGGTCGTCTAGGTATCGGTCACTTCCAAAGTAACCTAGGTGATACAGACGACATTTACTACGGTGTGGGTACAGGTGTAACTCTAGGTCCTGTTCGTATTGCACTGGAATACACAATGTACGAAGCAAAAATCGTAGACAACAGCTACGCACTAAGCGCTGAATTCCGCTTCTAATAGGGTAAACATTAAGGCTCCCTAGCCTTCCCTACACAATGAACACCATCAAGCCTCTGACATACCATCACGGGCCTTTTGCGTTGAATTCAAAACTGAACGTGATGAAGAAGCGAAACGAGCACTGTTTCCTTCGAATGATGCGAAGTAGAAGATGCTAGGGATTCAGTACTCTCCTAAGTGACAGCTAAACCTCAAACAAAAAGAGCCGATGAAATCGGCTCTTTGATCTTTATACCAATCGTACATGGACAAAATATACATCTCTCGTCAAACAGAAAAGTTACACGAAAAAGGAACCATCACTGACGCTTAAAGGTAAATGTACCGATATACGCCCCCGTAGTTCGATGAATTCCATCAACAAAATCGGCATCAGAAATATTGGATGTAAGAAGCTCTATATTCATTTTCGGGGAACTATCTGAATTAGCAGACCCAAAAGTAACTCCACTATCAGTCCCCGAGTCATACACCTTAAGGTCTACTTGAACTTGATCTACCCACGTTCCATTTTGGTAAAGGTTCAAGCTATCAACACCGACAAACCAATCCGGACTGGGAGCAACCATAGTAATTATGCTAACTAAAGGGAAATCTTCATCGATATCGAATGTTAATTCTAATTGACTCTGTCCATTAGGAAGTCCACCTCCTTCAATTAAGGATTGGCTGTTACCTAAATTTTGAATATCCCCAATTTCTGATTTGATGACATTAGTGCTGCCAGTCTCAGCTACTTCTTCAACACCAGGGCTAGATTGACTACCTCTTTGAAACAAGCTTGCTGATGTATTATGTGTCATTCCTATAAGTGGTGAGAAGTGAGAGTTTGAAGGGCTTTGTTGCGTAATTAAATTTAGAGATAGAGCCAACCCGTTTCGCTTGTTTCTTAGTCAATACGACAAGTTTCAGGCATACCTAACCCAGTAAGCTTGTTCAACGCTTTTATCATCGCGTAAGTTTCACCCACCTGGGCATTGTAATTTCTTAAGCTCAGTTTCCCTCCTAGCAACTGTTTAACTCGATACATCGCTGTTTCTGAGAGTGAACGTTTGTGGTATCCATACCGCTCTTTCCAATACTTATTTGAGTCGTATAATTTCTGGCAACCCACGGCGAAATTTCGAGGGTGACCACGCTCCCAGAAGGCAGCCCCTTCTCTTGGGGGAATAAGCGCAATAGCTCCCTTAATCTTAATAGCAGCGTGACACGCTCTCGTGTCGTAAGCGCCATCACCAGACACCTCAAGGATACTTCGGCGTGTTTGTTTCAGTAAGTTCGGGAGTACTTCTCCATCTGTAACCGTCGATAAACTTAGCTCGGCGGCAATGATCTCATGAGTGTTGGTATCGACTGCAATATGCAGCTTTCGCCAGACTCTACGCTTGCCATCCGTCCCATGTTTTTTGACTTTCCATTCACCTTCGCCATAAACCTTAAGGCCAGTAGCATCAATGGCTAGGTGCTGTATCGCTCCTCTCGTTTTAGTCTTAAATGAAACCTCAACTTGCTTGGCTCTACGACTGATGCAGGTGTAATGCGGACAACTTAACGGTACATGGGCTAACCTAAATATCGAGTCGATAAATCCTTGCAGCGCTCTCAATGGCATAGAAAAAACTCGTTTGACCATGAGTGCTGTCGTGATAGCTAAATCACTGAACCGACGCGGCCTACCGCGCTTATTCTGTTTGCTTTGCGCCCATCCGCTTATTGCTTCTTCATCAATCCAAAAAGTCAGAGAACCACGGTTAATGAGTGATCGGTTGTATTGCTTCCAGTTGGTTGTTTTATAACGAGGCTTAGGCATAGGACTACGAGATAGAGTGGAGGTAGCTGATCAGATCGTAGGTTCTTGATTTAGTTCCATTGAATTACGCAACAAAGCCAGTTTGAAGGGTAATTTGTCGGGAAGCTAGTCGAAGTCCAATTGCTCGAAAATGTGACTTTATACGATACTGCACTTTCAGGAATAGAAGAATTCGTAGAATCACTTGAGCCACCACCGCAAGCTGTAATTATAATACTTGATGCCAATAAGAGAGCGACTCTCCAGTTTAGTTGATTGCATTTCATAAGTTAGTTCTTATTCCTTAGATACAATTAATATAGACCTAAGAACAGTGATTAAAATTTCAACAAACATTCACAATACAAATAAAAAAATCAATATTACCCAAAAAAATCGCTGTAACCCTTAAGTATCAATGAATTGGTGATGATACATTTTAGCTCTCGGCTATATTTGGACATAAAAAGACCCCCAATAATTGGTGTCCAACTATTGGGGGTCAGTTCACAAAAGCGGCTTTTTGATATTAATTTTTAAACGACTCCACCAAACTTGGAGAACAACATGAAAAATATATCACTTAGAAAGTCAATCATTTCTCCCCGCAAAAGATTCAGATATTAGCGCATATTAGTTCTTGCCAAAATAATTCTATGACTACTTGCCTTAATCGCATTCTGGAACAAACATCTAAGCTTGCTCTGCAAAACCACCCCCCATTAAAAATCCAATACAATCAATAACTAAGAGTGATTTAAGGTTATATTACCCAATGTAATGCTCACCTATCATTGATACCCAACCTATCTTTGTCTACAAATGGCTGAAAATTCCTTTGTAATCAAAAAGTTAAAATATCCACACTATATTTATTAGCACATCAAAATAATATTAAATTGAAATGCTAATTCAAATAAGTAGTCGCTCTGATATTTTAAATTTTTATCAATGGGAATTAGGATTTAAAATGAACTCAGGCTGTCTAAGCGCCTTAATTGTAATGATATCGGGGCTTTTCTACACAGGCATGGGGTTTTCAGGACTAGAGAATCAGTTCGGTATATTATGGGCTGGAGCTGCATTGACCATCTTAATCGTATTTAACTTTACGCTACCACTTTCTATCGGTGCTTATTTTTACACGACAAATGTCTTAGGTTGGCACTGGTCTAGCGCATCATTATTTATGATAATACTAATCACCATCATAGTTCCTGCGCTCATTAAATCTGTTAATGGCATTTTAAATCCAACTTCTTTCGAAAAATAAAAACATACTACCAATGACGCTCTATCGCTATTTACCAAGTTTGAGAGATCAAAAAAGAGCCGCTAAAAAGCGGCTCAATTCTTAAAATTTTAATGTTGAAACAACCATATGTTGATATTTTTTTGATAACTTAGTTTTTGTTGTACAAGGCCTGTAAGAAAGTTACTTTCAACTCTGCGTCAGGGTTAGTTGAATGTCCTACCTCTGCAACCCAGTAAGGAGCGACTTTCCAAGCTTGGCCGACGCATTTGTCGCTGACTATCCAAGGATCCGGTGCGTTACCCCACGACCCTGAAGTTTCGCGAGACAACTTAGCCCAAAAGCTTGTAAATTCGAGCGCTTGTTAAGACTTGGTGACTAAATGTTCTTTTGTTCAGTGTTAGGACTGACAACTCAAGAATCCATGCGCAGAACGTCAAGGTATTGTTCTGAGTGCACGACCAACTCAATAAAAGCTTTCTCAGACAATATTCTTTGTGCCTCGACTTCAACTTGCAAAAAACGATACCTTTTACTTCCGAGCTTAATACCACCATTAGCTAAAACAACGCCTTTGTTCCTAATTTCTGGTGTCATACTAGGTACATTTAATAAATTAAAAGCTGTTTGATCATGGTTGTTTATTAAAAGGCTATGGCACCTAGGGTTATTCTTCAGTAAGTTTAAGATGCTGACCAAAAGAGTCATTCGACACGCTGGAAGACTACCAAAACACGAAACTACATATAAACTCGTACTGTTGGCAAGTTTATCGACAAAAGGGCACTCAGTTGTATCTACTTTTAGACTCTCGTTGCAACACCCTCTTTCAACAAATCCGTATAAAAAATGTCCTAGTAAACTCCCGCTTTCATCACTATAGGCTTCACAAATTAAGTTAGGATCATTTAAAACTTCTGGCGCAAAATTAATGCCCAAATACTCAGAATGAAACGATTCCAAAGAGTCTAATAACGCATTATCTTTTGGAACGCCTACATATTTCCTTACCCGTAATTGATCAATCACCGTGAAGTAAGGTGTGAGCATTTGGTTCAAGTAACTGTCCACCACCTCAGCATTATATACAAGTGAGTTCATATTTTCTTTTATGATACCCGACACATCCACATCAAACACTCTAGCCAGCAATACCTGCTTAGCCAACTTAGGAGTTGTTACCCCCCTTTCCCAACGGCTATAGGTGGTTAAATCTAGTTTCTCGAATGCTTGATGAGTACTAACAAGCCTATCCACCATTCCTTGTTGAGTAAACTCTTGGACGTTGCGAATGCTAAGCAACATATCTGCAAATAACTTATTCATATTCGAACTTCCACTTAGTTTACAACGTTGCACACTCTATAATATATAGCGAATTCCCATCGCAAGTTCTAACTAGTGATCTGCTCCAGCTAGACTGGACACTTCATTAAGCGACATTTTGCTTTTCAAAGTTAGCTGGGCTTAGATACCCAAGAACACTGTGCCTTCTCGTCTGATTATAATCAACCTCAATGTATTCGAAGATCGTTTAACGCACCTCTTCTCTTGTCATAATTGGCTCATATTGTATCGCTTCCACCTTCATGGAATGGAAGAATCTCTACACAGGCGTTGTCCCAGCGGTTTCATTTACGACTCATACTTTGCCTTAAATATAGGCGCTTATCAGTTCTCGGTAGTCTTTAGAACAGTACTGACTACTTCGGTCACTATGAACAATAACTTGCTCAGGGAAACCACGGCGGAATAAAGCCATCGAAAGTGCATCACTGACCAATGCAGCTATCATCCTCGTGTCCATCGACCAGCCCACGACTTGCCGTGAGTAAAGGTCAATGATTACAGCCAAGTACAACCAGCCCTCGCTGGTCGCTAAATAGATGATATCTCCCGCCCACTTCTGTTTCGGGCCAGTTGCAGTAAAGTCCTGCTCTAACAAATTAGGAGCAACTGGTAACCTATGATTAGTGTCCGTTGTACATTTAAACTTGCGAGCCCCTTTTGCTACTAGGCTTTGGTGCTTCATGCTACTGGCGATAGTCTTCACATTGTGATTATCCCCGTTATCAGCTAACTCTGCTTGAATGCGCCTAGCTCCGCCCCTACTTTTGCTGTTGTCGAACGCTTCTTTAACCTTTCAGTCTAAAGCTTGCCGAGCTTGCTCCCACAGGCAATTTTTATTCCAGTAATAAAACCCACTTCGCGATATGCCGAACACCTTAACCATCCGTGAAACACGGAAAAGCAGCAGATGTTCAAGCATAAATTCATAGCGATTTACTTTAGATTCTTCGCAAAATAGGTGGCGGATTTTTTACTATTTCTAGCTCTTCAGCTTGTTCCGCCAACTGCCTTTTGAGTTTCGCGACTTCTGCTGCTAATTCTTTTTCCCGCTCAGTAGTGCTGGAGTTCTTGTTTGCAGCTTAACCCAGCCATAGGTCTGAGATTCATGCAGAGATAGCTGTCTAGCAGCAACACCCACTTTTTCAGTAAGCTTGAGGGTTTTTGCTTTAAATTCAGGAGAATGGATAATACGTTTTTTCTTGTTTGTCATAGTTCACCTCGTTAGTGAATTTACTCACTTAACTCAGTGTCCAAAACTTCTGGTGCGGATCACTTCTGTATTTGAACCTTGGTTACTCAATATGCTAAAGCGCAGGCACCAAAGTGATCCTGTAAGTCAGAAAGAAATTGATAGCGAAATCACGCTCCTCAAACTTCAACCAAACTTTGAAGCACTTAAACAGGCTGTAGGCGAGCGGTTCTAGTTACCACATGCTCTCAGGCTAACGAACTGGAATTATCTTCAAGATATTTTGCACCTTGGGTCGGTGTCAATGAAGATCCAGTAACAGGATCAGCACATTGCGCCTTAGCTGTGTATTGGTCAAGAAAGCTAGGAAAGAGAGTACTTTCAGGGATATCAAGCATCTTCCCGAGAGGAATACGTTACTACAGAACTGTTGAGTAATGGACGAACTAAATTAATAGGATCCGCAGTGACAGCAACTAAAGGGACAATGCAAATATTAGATTAGCCACTCAACGTGCATACACAACATCACTTTGAGTTACTAAATACAAACACCAAAACCAAATTAAGGCGTTGGTATTTGTTTTATACTAAATATAAGTTCTTGGAAACATGCTAGTTATCAGGGGTAATCATCACCCGCATTGATTTAGGGTGAGAGAAGTCCAAATACTCACCATTGAATACTCGAACATTTTTTAATTCATCATTAGTGACGTTACCTTCAAATCTCGCAAGACGGTTATAGGAGAGGTTATCCCAGTCTGATAATAAAACACTAACACCACGATCAGTACCGACGGTAACTGCATGATTGTAGATCCAATTCGGCAGAGTGTACTGTGACCTTTTGCCCACAGGAAGACAAAAACTAACTGGGGAATATAAACTGGAAATACAACCAAGCTTCGTATCACTGACTTGAACACGCATTGATCTGGGCCTTGAAAAATCGAGATAATCACCATTCCTGGCTCTAATATGTTGGAGCTCATTATTCAATACTGAGCCATCAAAAACCGCAAGTCTGTTGTAAGATAAATTATCCCAATCGGACAGCATAACCTTAGTACCTCGATCATTGTCGAGATAAACTTCGTGCTTATAAATCCAACTAGGTAGACGATAGTCAGATCTAGCTCCAGGAGGCAGGCAATACTTAACGTCAGCGCTCAGACTGTGTATACACCCTAACTTAGTATCACTTTTGAGTACTCTCATTGATCTTGGGTGAGAAAAGTCTATGTACTCACCATTTTTTGCCTTTGCTCTTTTTAAATCTTTTTGAGTGGTAATCCCTTCAAACGTCGCGATACGGTTGTAAGATAGATTGTCCCAATCTGACAACATGACCTTTGTTCCTCTATCGTTATCAACGTAAACAGGATGCTTATGAATCCATTTAGGCAGTCGATAACCTGATCTTTGACCTACAGAAAGGCAATATTTTTCACCACTCATAAGGCTCACAATACAACCTTTTGCCGTTTTTTGTTCAATGGGAGGTAATGTTCCACTCACATCATAAAACGGCGTGCACCCTTCTAGATATGTAGGCTCAGAGACGACAAACCCAGTAACGCTACATGCTTGTATTTCGAGTTCATCTGTTAATATGCGGCCGGCTTTGTTGCGTAATTCAATGGAACTAAATCAAGAACCTACGATCTGATCAGCTACCTCCACTCTATCTCGTAGTCCTATGCCTAAGCCTCGTTATAAAACAACCAACTGGAAGCAATACAACCGATCACTCATTAACCGTGGTTCTCTGACTTTTTGGATTGATGAAGAAGCAATAAGCGGATGGGCGCAAAGCAAACAGAATAAGCGCGGTAGGCCGCGTCGGTTCAGTGATTTAGCTATCACGACAGCACTCATGGTCAAACGAGTTTTTTCTATGCCATTGAGAGCGCTGCAAGGATTTATCGACTCGATATTTAGGTTAGCCCATGTACCGTTAAGTTGTCCGCATTACACCTGCATCAGTCGTAGAGCCAAGCAAGTTGAGGTTTCATTTAAGACTAAAACGAGAGGAGCGATACAGCACCTAGCCATTGATGCTACTGGCCTTAAGGTTTATGGCGAAGGTGAATGGAAAGTCAAAAAACATGGGACGGATGGCAAGCGTAGAGTCTGGCGAAAGCTGCATATTGCAGTCGATACCAACACTCATGAGATCATTGCCGCCGAGCTAAGTTTATCGACGGTTACAGATGGAGAAGTACTCCCGAACTTACTGAAACAAACACGCCGAAGTATCCTTGAGGTGTCTGGTGATGGCGCTTACGACACGAGAGCGTGTCACGCTGCTATTAAGATTAAGGGAGCTATTGCGCTTATTCCCCCAAGAGAAGGGGCTGCCTTCTGGGAGCGTGGTCACCCTCGAAATTTCGCCGTGGGTTGCCAGAAATTATACGACTCAAATAAGTATTGGAAAGAGCGGTATGGATACCACAAACGTTCACTCTCAGAAACAGCGATGTATCGAGTTAAACAGTTGCTAGGAGGGAAACTGAGCTTAAGAAATTACAATGCCCAGGTGGGTGAAACTTACGCGATGATAAAAGCGTTGAACAAGCTTACTGGGTTAGGTATGCCTGAAACTTGTCGTATTGACTAAGAAACAAGCGAAACGGGTTGGCTCTATCTCTAAATTTAATTACGCAACAAAGCCTATGCGGCCTTCCAAATAGGTTTTATCTACCTCTTTGAGCAATTGACTACTGCGCACCAACCCTTTTTGGTCTATGTGCGCTGTATAAATAAAAGTAACGGTACCAGAGACTATATCTAGCTCCGTTAAACTAATCGGTTGATGGTCAATAGCTAGCTTATCAGGCTCGATAAATCGGATGTTAAGGAATGCTATGTTACTAGATATCTGTCCGGTCGTTGAGTTCGTTTGGTTGGTGTTCAAACACTCATACTTAGAGCACTGCACTTCTTCATCATGTCGAACACAAAATGACACATAATTGACGTCAGCAATCGAATCTTCATATAGATAGGGTTTGGTAGAAATAACGCCTCCGTTAGTATCCGCCCAATAAAATTCACGAAAATCACCATTTTCTTCAAAATTAGTGACGGCTTTATTCTCTACATATCCGAATACTACTTTTCCAACACTCGGATCTAAGTTTTCAAACCTTATATTAACGTCTGCATTGGCATTTGGAAAAAGCAGCAAGACCTAACGCAATAATAATTCCTCTTAAAGCGACCATTTAAATATAACCTCCCGTATTAAAATAAATAAAGTATGAGAAATACACCATTTAACACCAAAAAATCAGAATAGAGATAAATCATCGATACTGTCACGTAAGGGGAAAACAACATACTTATATCACTGAGGTGTAGGCCTTTGATAAATCCTAAGGTTCAATTAGGGAAAGTTGAACTGGTCATAGAATAAAAATAACTTGAAGCCATATTAAGCTTGGTCAGTATAACGTTTTGGTGTTTAATTAGGTTGGTATCCAAAAAAAATAGCTTTCTATACAGAGTATAGAAAACTATCAAAAAGTTAGTTTACTTTTGCTTCATACAAGAAAATAAACCATGGTACGATGTATTATCTGCTGGCTGAACCGAGTTGTCATCGGACACAACTACAGTGTCATTCCAAACGATACCAGGGATAGGGAAAGGCCCATCTACGATATCTTTTGACCAATAGTTAGTAAATGCAGGCCAACTCGCGGAGTTATACCCATCTTCCGCAGACTTTAACAGCAATAGTTCATTAGTTGAAGGTGACGAATAGTTGGGGCCTATACTCTCACAATATTTTTCTTGGAGGTTTTCATTATTCGACATTAATGGACTAGCCGCATAGTACACGCCATTAACTGAACGTGAACGGATGTATGAATGTCCTGGGAAAAGTGCGGAAAACTGCTCTGCTGTAGGACTCTTAGCCCAGCCATCGATTGTCTCATCGGCTTCAATTACCCTCGTGTCACAATCTAAAGGAAGAAAGGTACTAGAACCTGCAGTCGCGAAGCCAATGCCACATACCTTAATTACGGATGCGTCACCTAAGTTAATATCAGCCTCTCTAGTTACGGTTTCATTTAAGCTACTGTGCACAAAGGACGGTTCTTCTGGGTAATAACGTTGTGCTGATACAAGGTAGTTATCATTTTGATCTTGGATAGAGTAGTAAACCATAGCAAACTTAGGCTCATTTGACGAAAGTACTTCTTCGAGACTAGTAAGTTCTCCCGAATAAGAAAGATCCAGCTCTAATTTGACGGTCTCGTCACCTGAGTAGATTGGAGCATCGTTTGCTACACTTTGCTTAATATCCCATAGATCATCGATATTAAGAACTGTCGAACGTAAACTACGATTGTACAAATCTGGATTACCGCGCTCAACATGTAAAGAGTTAGAGCACGTTACCTCAACTTTCTCCTCCAACCCATTAGGCGTATTTACGATTGCTTGACACAGTCTGACTTGTGAGTTCGCGTCCATCATCGACGGTATGAATACAACGCCTTTTGCCAGTACGCGGTTTTCTTGGTTTACCCAGTAGTAATTGTTTTCTTCTCCTTGCTTGTTAAAGTGAAAAATCGCGCCCCCGTTTTTTGAGGCCACGATAGGCTCACCGACATATGTAGATTCCGCTTTCTCTCCCTGTGTTTGAGATAGTGACGTAATTTCCAAACTGTTTGCGTAGGCTCCCGTAGATATTAAGCCAAGAGCGATTGAAGTCGCTAATCGTGATAACATGTAAGACTTTCCTGTAAGTTAACTTCTGATATGAACATTAAGAATGCTCTAAATAAGATTCATTGCATTATGCAACAGGAAAATCTTACAACTTCGGACAAAACGAATACATGGCACCTAAAAAAAACACTCAAGTAAATTGCTAAACTATCAAATTCAGCTTTTTAAGTTAGCGAAAGTCATCTCCCGAGCTTGTTGAGGGCTAGTTGGAACTCCGTAGAAAAAGCCTTGTTGGTAATAGCCATTAATTGCCTCTAATGCGCTAACCATCTCCTGGCTTTCAACTCCTTCATAAACGACTCTTGCACTCTTGGCAGACGCAAGTTTCCTAACTTCATTCAACAATTGCATATAGTCAGAGTTATAGTGAAAAGCCCAAGTGATTTGTTTATCAATTTTCAATTCATTGATTGGAAGCCTCATTACTCTTTCTATGTTTGAGGCATTAACGCCAAAATCATCGACTGAGATTTCAAACCCAGCTAATCTTAGTTGCAAAACCCGCTCCAATAGCTCACATTCAATTTCCGGAGAGACACCTTGCTCGGTAATTTCAATGACTATGGTGTGCGTGACACCTCCTTCATATAGACTCAAAATATGTCCAAATAGCTGTTCGTCTATCAAAACGCTTGGATCAACATTGATCGAGAACTTGGTGTTTATCTCTATATCTTTAAAATAGTTATGGTAATCTTCCACGAACTTCTCTAGTACAACCTTGGTGAAAGCCTTCTGCTTTCCTAAACTTTCGATCATAGGAAGAAAACAGTTTGGTGGAATTAGTTCACCATCATTCGCTGACCATCTAGACAGCACTTCAAATCCACAAATCGTCTCTTCATCAGAGATAACCTGAGGTTGATACAAAAGTTTGATTGGGTAATCTTCACCTTTAAGTTCTTTCAACTCTTTACATGTGTAGATTTGTTTAAATTTATCAGGTGCTAGGGCTGACTCTGCTAACTCAGTTACCTGCTCTAACCAAATAGGCTTTTCAAGTGAAGCTACAACATTAAGTTCATATAGTTTACCCAACATACTTACAGAGCTTACAATTGACTTATCCAGCCCTGATGTAATGATTATTTTGCTATCAATCGCTTTTTTTGACAATATTTTTAGTAGCTCAAAACCATCACCTCCAGGCATCATAATGTCGGTAATAATCAAATCGTACGAGTTTTTTTCCAGTTTATTAATAGCTTGGTTAGCATTTTCAGCGGAGTGTACTATTGTTTCGTAGCTAACATTTAAAATTGCAGAACTGAGTAGCTCTCTGGAGAACTCCACATCATCAACGATTAGGACTGCTTTTTTCAATTTATTCACCTTTATAACCTCTAACAATCTGCATCCATACTCGTTCCGACTTAACCTTATCTTTGGTCAACATCATGAGTTTTTGACGATTATTGGCACCTCCGAATGTCTTATAAGAGAAACCCAAATTATACAAAATGTCGAACATTGCCTTATCTTTTACAAATACACTAAGTTTTTTTTCAGGGTTTAGGCTTTGCACTAACTTATATACCTCTCTACCGAGAGTCGCGACAAAAGAGAACTGAGTTGTTGCGTTAAAAGATAGTATCAATCTAACAGGCTCGTCTTTTTCAAGAGGTATTTTGAACCTACTTGATAGCTCATTTGAATCAACACTAATTAAGTGACCTACTAACTGGCCGTGGACAGTGACCAGTACCATCTCACTAGAATGTAGTTCTAATATTTTCTCCATTGTTGATATACGCCTAGCGCCCACTTCATTCAGTTTCGATAATATAAAGTTTTTATCAGAATCAAATATAACATCGACTAACTGAAGATATTTATTTAGCTGAGACAAATTTGTTGCGTTAATAACTACAACTTTGATATTATTTTCAGAGGATTCGTCGATATAGCTATTTGCGTTAACTTTTCGGCTAATTGGGTTTGCCTTTGACTCACCTTCCCATACATCAAAAATATCAACGCCCAATAACTCTAGGAGGTTATTCTGGCGTGTTAAATGAGGTTTAGTCACCCCACGTTCCCACCGACTGAGGGTTACTACATCTAAACTGTCAAACTTTGCACTGCTTCTTTGTACCATATCTACAAACACGGTTTGAGATAGGCCATTTTTTATGCGAAAACTTCTAACTAACTTTCCAAACATAAAGTCTCCGTCTATTCATTTTTGTTCTAAGCATATTATCAGTTACCTCTAATGCCGATGCTAAGAGCATTATTGTTTTTTCAAACCCATACATGCCCATAAACTTCCATTCAAATACCCGATATCGAACTGATCTTAATCGGACCGTGTAACAAAGCACTGTTACATATTGCCTAACAAGTAAAAGGTATTAGCCCTCGCTATACGCATTGTCCAAGGTTAAGTGCACACGCAAGCTTATTCTTTAAGTCTTCCCTATCTAACGGTTTTGTTAGGTAGCACTTAAAGAAACGTTCCATACGTGCCTTTTCTTTCAGTGTTGCTCTTGCGGTAACTGCGATCACGGGTAGTAAAGGTTCGACCTTATATAATTCTTCCGACAATTGGATACCGTTCATTTTAGGCATTGAGATATCAGTGAAAACTACATCAAAGTCGGAGTTTCGAGCCAACTCCAAAGCATCGACTCCATTGACTGCTTGCACACAGGTACATCCAAGTTGAGCTAAGAGGAACTCTAAGATCTCTCTGTTATATTCAACATCGTCAACGACTAACACTCTTACATCGTTGAAACTATTATCAGACAAAGCAAGTTTGTTCGCTTGTTCGAACATAGTCTGTTGACAACTATGTTCGGAGCATATATACATAGCCCCTTTTTCATTTGGTAGCGCAACAGTAAACACAGTTCCAGCACCTAACTCGCTTGCAACAGTCAACTCACCATTCATAAGTTGGACAATTTGCTTTGTTATCGCTAGTCCTAAACCGAACCCTGACTGTTGATCTTCATGATTAATTTGCTCAAACCCTCTGAAAATGTGAGTCAACTTGTCTTGAGAAATGCCTATTCCTGTGTCTGCCACTGTTATGATAAAATGGTCTTTCGTCTGTAAACATCGCACATCGACTTTACCAATATTGGTAAACTTCATAGCGTTTACCACAATATTGCTTATGCATTGTTTGAGCCTAAGCTCATCAACGTAAACCGACTCCCCACCCTCTAGATCACTTGATACTGACAGCGATAGTCCCTTAGCAAGAGCCATAGGTTCAAACGTAATTTTTATATGGTCGACAATATCACTTACCAAAGTGTCCTTAGGGTACAACACATAACCTGACGCATGAGCTCTTTCGTAGTCTAGTAAATCGTTCACTATGCGCAATATAGTGTTGCTAGCGTTTGATATCCCACGTATTTCCCTACTGTTTCTATCCAACATGCTTGTAGATAAAAGCATATGCGTGTATCCGATAATCGCATTTAATGGGGTGCGAATCTCATGAGATACATTCGAAATCAAATTCGATTTTTGCTCATTTGCTTCACTAGCCTGTTGTGCTGCACTTTCATATAGAATAGTCCTCTGACTCACTTTTTCTTCTAGATTTTCAAGCATTAACTGAATTTGTGTCCCTGCCTCACTATACGCTCTAGACAACTGTTCAATCTCACTACCATTGCAAAGAATGATGTTAGTTGCTTCGTCAAAATCTCTATTTTTCAACGACTGAGCTTGATGAATTAATTTGTTTATCGGCAAAAACATCTCGTTTGTTATAACACTATTAAGTGATACGAAAACCGTTAGGAAAATGAGGCTTATCAGAATAAACTTTTTTACTAACGCGCTATCTGACGATAGCAAAAGTTCTTTGGTTGTAAGATAGTTAGATCCAACAACCGATTCAGGGGTGACCAGTATTAACCGCCATCCCGTCTTATAATTCTTAATAAAGGTCACATCATAGGCACCTAAAATAAGCTCGACAGAAAGACTTCCTATGTCATGTGACAAAATATAAGTAGAGACACTTTCCAACTCTCTTCTTTTATTAATAGTATGTGTCAACAAAGCCAGTGCATCTTGCTTTAAATTTGATGCTACTAGTTTCCCTCGACTATCGACGATAAAATAACGATACTGCAAGCCTTCAACCATGTTATCGAATGCCAATGAGCTTGCGAAATAATCCAGGTTCAGCCTAAACCTTAAAACTTTATTTGGAATTTTTTTCAACGGAACAAATAGAGAGAAGTCTATCAGCAACTCATTTGAATAAGATTTACCTATATAAAAGTTACGATATTGAAACAAATCATCAAATTCAAGCTGAGTGTTTAAGGTAACAATACGACCACTTTTTACTTCAGTTTCTGTTTTTTCAACGAAATTAACAGAAGTCACCTCATTGATAAAAGGTTTGAGGTTTTGATTCACATAGATTAGACGTTCGATGAGCTTACTGTCTTTATCGTCCTGATTTCTATCAATTTGCATGAAATCAGTAGCCAAATGTTCAACAGCTTCTCTAATGAGGTCAACTTCCTTGTTTAAGCTTAAGCTCTGAGCTCGAACAAAGGTTTGTAGCAGGCCTTTATTGTAATTGGTGATGCTTTCTTTGATCTGATTAAATTGTCCAACAGATGAGTCTTGAACAATACGTATACTTGAATAAGTTAAAAGCGCTACAAACACGATAATTATAAAAGCATTAACCATAATAATCTTTTTGCGAAATGACATTGCTATAACGACTCACTCTCATATAGTTCAATGACTGACACAATAACCTTAATGAGTTGCTCATTTACCTTGGCGTGACACATAAGATCGCTGTATTGTTCTAGTTTTTTACAAACATAAGCCGCATCGCTCACACCACAAGCTAAAGTTATGCCTTTAACTCGATGGACACAGTCAAACAAGTCGGAATTGTTTAGACTTTGCGTTTCAGCTAGAACTTTATTCAAACTTTTGATGGCTAGTTGGCGAAATTTAAACCCAACATCAGAATAAAATTCAGTGCCAGTTGCCCGATAAAACAAGGCTTTATCTATCGAATACATGCTATGAAGCTCCAAAACATTGAATAACGTCATTTTTGAACAAATACATTTAAAGATGTATAGGCATATGCAATTAAAATTCATAATCAATGCCTACATGAGAGATATAGAGGTTAAAGTGCTTTGCTAAAACTAGTGACTGGTCATTTCTCAATGGGGACTTCGGGAAAATTCATTGGCTAGTATTCAGGGGATGCTGCACAGATTGTACCCTTATTGATTACAGTCAACTGTGCATGAATGCTATATGAGTGTCTGGGGGAAACTTATCGCGAGCAGTCTGTTAGGCGCAGACACAAGGACGGATATCGTCCGTTCAGACCACTGACTACAACTTCCTCTCACGCACAAGCGAACAGTATGTAATGGGTTCATCGTTGCCATTTACCAAACTAGAAATGTTTTTAGCTATTGCAAACTATTCCTCGAGCTCATACTTTCTGCATACGCAATCGATCAACAAGTATCTCGCACTAGTTAATCTTTCATGAGGGGCGAAACATGAGCAGACGTTATCAAGCAAATTAACAAAGTCTTTCAGCTCTTCTTTTTCTCTTACATCAAGTGAGTCGCCGTTTAGTGAGCGTCTTAACTTTGTCAGTGGCAAATGTTTTTGTTGCAATTTGATCGGGAAGCTCGGTCGAGGTACAAAGCCCATAAGTATCCTGTAAGAAATGTTGCCAATCTAGCAACACTGAGCCTGATTTAGTATCGCATTCAGGGCCCCTTAGCAAATTTACCTGTGATTATAGCGATTCGAGAATTCTGTAAATGCCCATTTTTCGCTTTTTAGTGAGTGGACAGTACTTAACCAAGATACGTAGCCTTTCGCATAATACTCTAAGGACTGACGCTCGTTATGTTTACCAGTGAATGACTCGCAATTAACGCTTATATCAAGTTTATAAGACGCCAGAGGCATCATGCTCTCTTTTTGATAAAGCCTGATAGTGCGTTAATCAACATTAGTAAGTTTTACAAGTTGCTCAATGGTTAGAAAATTCTCACTTAGATACTCAACCAGCAAATTTTTCCCAAACTTCTCATTACATATGTCCCTGCCGCATTTAGCTTTTTAACTATGCCAACTTTGAAAAAGTCAATTCCATAACGTTAGCGTTGTTTATAAGATTATTCGTCTAGTGCAACAACAATTAGAAAAGATGGAGCTCTACTCTTCTTGCATCGTTCCTGTCTGTTGAATTAGCATCCTCTCCGAACGCATAACCGTGAATTCTAGAAAGTGCCACACCTTTTTTGAGCAATTTATCTATCACCACTTTGACTCGTTTTTCCGACAGCTTAAGGTTAAAGGATTCGTCCCCCTCAGGTGACGCAAACCCTTTCACCTCTACATATAAACTCGATTGCTCACAAAGCTGGTTAGCAATCTGCTGCAGTTGATGCGAGAGGTCTTCGGCGTCTATTGCACCCGCGTTTCCTACTTTAAAATAAACAGCACGAGGCCCTAGGTTACTTTTGTCAAAGTCCCCACAACTACTCGTCCTTGCCACTTCATTAACCGACTGATGAGTTTTGTCCTTTAGAGATACCTGTGGGCGTGCAGAACCGAGCTCAAACTTATCGAGACTATCTACATCTTTAGAACCAAAGCGCCAAGTCAAACCGGCAATAAAAGCCTGGTTATCGTACTCACCGACTTCGGTCGAAGACTCGCCAATGCCTTGAAGATATTGGTACCCGATATTGGCATCAAAATTTGAACTTAGCTGATAACTCAATCCCGCTTCTAATTTAGGTGACAAACCTACAGCATCATATGTGCTATTAGACGCCGACTTTTCCATTTGCCAGATAGCTAAACCTGCAGAGCCATAGACCGCCCATTTATCTACTAATGACCAGTCGTATCGGGCCGTGACATCGAGGAACTGTGTATATACTTCGACACCTGTTAGGTCGGCTTTCAACTTTTGGAGGTTATGGTATCCTAACGCAACACTCCAATTCTTATTCAATTGCACTCCTACATTTCCACCCCATGACGTCCCCGTCGGGTCTTCTCCAACATACGCAGAATCTAGTCCTGATTGATATCCGACCTGCACCCCCATAAAAGGTTGATACTCTAGGCTGTCGTCACTAAATGAGTTGAAACTAAAAATTGCGGGGAAAAGGAATATTATCGGATGCTTTATCATAACTTTGCCATTAGTCTACAAGGCGAAATATCAGTTCGCCTTATTTTTATCGTACTTATTAAGTAATTTAGGGGGAGTTTCTGCTAATTAAATTTTTAGCTTTAGATACTCTTCACGAGTGAAATATCACCAAAGACATTCGAGCTACATCGAGATGTTCTCATGATGATTTTTTGGTCTCTGTCATCATTGATTGGGTATTATGCAGACTAGAAGCTTAATGCGACAGAGCATATTAAAAATACAAAACCAAACAATACCTACCAGAATCATCAGTAAACCAAAGGGAGCAAAACGGCGTATAAACTCATAGTAAATCAGGCGTAATTAAGAGTTTGGTCATATACAAAATTCTTCGCTGAAATTGTTGCAACCAAGTGTCGCCGCTCTACTTGCGCAGAAAAGTAGAACTCTTAGAGAAATTGAAATATCTAAATAACATAGTCTTATTTAGATATTGTGAGGCCACGGTATGGCTTTGTTGCGTAATTCAGTGGAACTAAATCAAGAACCCACGATCTGATCAGCTACGTCCACGACCTCTCGTAGCCCTATACCTATACCTCGTTACAAAGCAATTAACTGGAAACAATACAACCAATCACTCATTAACCGCGGGTCTCTGACCTTTTGGATTGATGAAGAGGCGATAAGCGGATGGGCGTAAAGCAAACAGAATAAGCGCGGGAGACCACGTCGGTTCAGTGATTTGGCTATCACGACAGCGCTCATGGTGAAACGAGTTTTTTCTATGCCATTGAGAGCGCTGCAAGGATTTATCGACTCAGTATTTGGACTTGCTCACGTTCCATTGAGTTGTCCGCATTACACTTGCATCAGTCGTAGAGCAAAGCAAGTTAAGGTTTCATTTAAGACTAAAATGAAAGGAGCAATACAGTACCTAGCCATTAATGCGACGGGCCTTAAGGTTTATGGCGAAGGCGAATGGAAAGTCAAAAAACGCGGGACGGATGGCAAGCGTAGAGTCTGGCGAAAGCTGCATATTGCCGTTGATACAAGCACTCATGAAATTATTGCAGCCGAGCTAAGTTTATCGACGGTTACAGATGGCGAAGTCCTTCCTAACTTACTGAAACAAACACGCCGAAGTATCCTTGAGGTGTCTGGTGATGGCGCTTACGACACGAGAGCGTGTCACGCTGCTATTAAGATGAAGCGAGCCGTTGCGCTTATTCCCACAAGAAAAGGGGCTGCCTTCTGGGAGCGTGGTCATCCTCGAAATCTTGCAGTAGGCTGCCAGAAGTCATACGGCTCAAACAAGTATTGGAAAGAGCGGTATGGTTACCACAAACGCTCACTCTCAGAAACGGCGATGTATCGAGTTAAACAGTTGCTAGGAGGACGATTGAGCTTAAGAAATTACAATGCACAGGTGGGTGAAACTTACGCGATGATAAAAGCGTTGAACAAGCTCACTGGGTTAGGCATGCCTGAAACTTGTCGTGTTGACTAAAAAGCATGAGAAACAGGGGGCTCTATTTCTAAATTTAATTGCGCAACAAGGCCCTGACACAGGTAAAAGAGAAGTATTAGCTTGATAACTGTTGAACACCTTTTCTGCATCTTCCCGGCTTTGTTGCGTAATTCAATGGAACTAAATCAAGAACCTACGATCTGATCAGCTACCTCCACTCTATCTCGTAGTCCTATGCCTAAGCCTCGTTATAAAACAACCAACTGGAAGCAATACAACCGATCACTCATTAACCGTGGTTCTCTGACTTTTTGGATTGATGAAGAAGCAATAAGCGGATGGGCGCAAAGCAAACAGAATAAGCGCGGTAGGCCGCGTCGGTTCAGTGATTTAGCTATCACGACAGCACTCATGGTCAAACGAGTTTTTTCTATGCCATTGAGAGCGCTGCAAGGATTTATCGACTCGATATTTAGGTTAGCCCATGTACCGTTAAGTTGTCCGCATTACACCTGCATCAGTCGTAGAGCCAAGCAAGTTGAGGTTTCATTTAAGACTAAAACGAGAGGAGCGATACAGCACCTAGCCATTGATGCTACTGGCCTTAAGGTTTATGGCGAAGGTGAATGGAAAGTCAAAAAACATGGGACGGATGGCAAGCGTAGAGTCTGGCGAAAGCTGCATATTGCAGTCGATACCAACACTCATGAGATCATTGCCGCCGAGCTAAGTTTATCGACGGTTACAGATGGAGAAGTACTCCCGAACTTACTGAAACAAACACGCCGAAGTATCCTTGAGGTGTCTGGTGATGGCGCTTACGACACGAGAGCGTGTCACGCTGCTATTAAGATTAAGGGAGCTATTGCGCTTATTCCCCCAAGAGAAGGGGCTGCCTTCTGGGAGCGTGGTCACCCTCGAAATTTCGCCGTGGGTTGCCAGAAATTATACGACTCAAATAAGTATTGGAAAGAGCGGTATGGATACCACAAACGTTCACTCTCAGAAACAGCGATGTATCGAGTTAAACAGTTGCTAGGAGGGAAACTGAGCTTAAGAAATTACAATGCCCAGGTGGGTGAAACTTACGCGATGATAAAAGCGTTGAACAAGCTTACTGGGTTAGGTATGCCTGAAACTTGTCGTATTGACTAAGAAACAAGCGAAACGGGTTGGCTCTATCTCTAAATTTAATTACGCAACAAAGCCGTTAAAAGCTCCCAATGATTACCACCAGTATTGAGAACAGGTAATGTTTTTGATTCAACTACTTCACCTGAGGCTCCCCCTTCTTTTATATTCAAAGTAATATGGCCTACTTCGTCTACAGTGTGATGATAATCACCAGTAATACCAAACTTTTTGTTATCTGCACTTTGTAACAGTTCTCCTCGTCTCTCTGCATTACATACTGAACCTGTGCAAGTAAACAGAAAATCTCCATTCTCCAGTATAGCTTCAGCATAAAAATCTTGGATTTTATCTACAACTGAGTGATTAAAAGCCATAGCCGGAGCAACTATTGATGGATAAAGGTCATTTAATAGGGAGCCGATGTTGGTCAACTTTTCACACATACGATCTGACATTTTTTGCTTTTCGATACCGATAAAACCGCAACTATTTATTAACTATCCATATTGAGCATAGTATTGGTTGCTTTATACCCTAGTGCATCACGTGTCGCATTTAGATGATAGCCAGGATCATGATCCGCCATCCACGTAAAGACACCACCCAGATTGTTGTCTTTAGCAAATTTCGCTTTGGCATAGACCGAACGAGGGGTTTCAATACTTAAGAATTGTTTGCTCTGCTCGTTGTACAAAAAATCGGCATTTGCATCTGTATCTGTATACAGTTCGAAGCCTTGTAACCCACTCACTCCTGCGTCTGAATAGTCTACAACTTTACCTTCGTAGTCGAACAGTTCAGATACACCTTCTTCATAACTATCATTATTCGATAAGCCCGGTGTGAACGTCCCTACAAGAGGCGAAACACTGTTAATATTCGCGTTACCCGCATTACGGCTGTAGTTAGCGTAACCAATATGAATTTTATTAGCTGGGATTTGGAGAACATCGATCATGTAGTTAATAGCATTTTCTGCAGAGTTAAACTCTTCACCATTTTCGCCAACATAAGACAAACTACCCGATAGGTTTGTTTGATGCGCTAAGCGTGTTTGCCACTCACCCATAAAGTCGTAACTCATCAAGTGAATCGAGTCTAAACCGTTATCAATAAGTGCTTTCAAGTTTGAAGCATCTAGCTTATCCGTTGGTGCACCAGCTGCGATCGCGATTTTCTTGTTAGACATGCGATTGTTATCCAACGCCGTTCGCAACTCTTTAATAAGTAACGCATAGTTTTTGCCATCATCGCTAGACTCAGAGTTCCCTTCTAAGCCGCCTCCGCCAGGATACTCCCAATCGATATCGATTTGATCAAACATAGGGTAGTTAACGAACCACTGAACAGCACTGTTCACAAATACACTACGGCTTTCGGCTGAACTAACCATACGAGAGAATGGTTCAGACAAAGACCAACCACCAACACTAAACGCTAACTCCAAAGAGGGTTTCAGTTTTTTAGCTTCTCTGAGTACAGCGATGAGTCCACCAGCGTTTTCTTGCCCATGTTCAAACTGAGCAGTTGACCATGCTGGACCACCAGCGCCAAGATCCGACTGATAGTCTGCCTGAGGGTCGGTAAACACAATAGTATAATCCGCATAAGGGACCCGAGAGTCGTCATCAAGATACTTACCATTTTCACAGACAGACTCAATCGAGTTAACAGCGGTACCCGTACCTTGCGTACCACAGATGCCCATAAAGGAATAAACGAGCTTATCGTAATGGTTTACAACATCTTGAACATCAAACTTACGCCCATAATGCCCCCAGTTAGAAAAGTAGGCAGACACAGGTAACAACGAAGCATCTGCTTGATAGCTGTTAAAAACCTTTTCTGAGTCTACCCAAGTATCTGTCTTAGCACTTGAGATCGGTGAGTAAGTACCACTCAATGATGCTATGACACTTAAAGTAATTAAACTTTTAGACAACATTGTATTATTTTTTTCATTTTAACTATCTTTTTTAATTCAACCATATGGTTAATATAAATATAAATAGTTGTAAAATATAAAGATATGGCATTTTAAAAACTGACAAGAAAAAAAGCTTATAATATTTAAACATAATAGATAATAAAAACCATAATCATTATTTAGAATATAAAAAGTTCTGAACAACTAGATAAAACACAACAAAGTGTTCACAATGCTAGCCTAATGTAATTTAGGAGCTCTATGAAAATCATGTGAACTTTGAAAAATCAGCACAACTGGGACGCATGTATTTACCTTGATGATAAGGAGTTAGATACACCTCATCCACAGAATGATCACTTATGTGAATCTTAAGTAGCTTGTTTGTATTGGAGCAGATTATAATGAACATGCCTTCAGATCCAATGAGGCAGTCAAATAACGATATATTCACAAATATCGAAGATCGTTAGATTATTAATTCCATCATTAATAATTTTCCAAGTATGAGACTTATTGCTTTCTACTACCCCTAAATTTCTTTTGCTAAATTAATCTGGCCAGAAGAACAAGACCTAAACTTATCTGACCAGATCCCTCGATTATATTAAATTTGAAGCGTCAGATTTAAACCACCACTTCAATTAGACTAGCAAGGCACATTTAACTATCTGTTAGTTTATTCTTGCTACCACAGTACCCACTCTCCTAGTTTTGGTCGCCAAATAGACTCACTTCCAGGTTCAACAGTATATGTATTATTTACCCTAAAGTTTTCATCAAGCGACTCAACTGTCAAAGGCATAGTTGATACATTGGCAATTTTCACGAAGCTATCTGCCCACGCAGACAAATTGGGGTAAGGTAATTGTAAAGCTTTATCGCTGGGTTCGAATACAACCACGTTTGTCTTGTACATCTGATGCGGGCGGGCAAATAGACTTTGTTGTACCTCAGAAAAGTTATCTGAATACAAATGCTCCCAGTGGTTACCACTAGTATAAAGTACAGGTAACGTTTTTGATTCTACTACTTCACCATTCACTCCTCCTTGTTTCACATTAAATGTGATATGACCAGGTTCGCCTACAGTGTGATGATAGTCACCGAGAACGCCAAATTTTCCATTATCAGCACTTTGTAAAAGCAGTTCATTTTTCTCTGCTTTGCATACGGAACCTGTGCAAGTAAAAAGGTGGTCTCCATTTTCAAGTATAGCTTCAGCATAAAAATCTTGGATTTTATCTACAACTGAGTGATTAAAAGCCATAGCCGGAGCAACTAAAGATGGATAAAGGTCATTTAATAGGGAGCCGATGTTGGTCAACTTTTCACACATACGATCTGACATTTTTTGCTTTTCGATACCGATAAAACCGCAACTATTTATTAACTTATCCATATTGAGCATAGTATTGGTTGCTTTATACCCTAGTGCATCACGTGCCGCATTTAGATGATAGCCAGGATCATGATCCGCCATCCACGTAAAGACACCACCCAGATTGTTGTCTTTAGCAAATTTCGCTTTGGCATAGACCGAACGAGGGGTTTCAATACTTAAGAATTGTTTGCTCTGCTCGTTGTACAAAAAATCGGCATTTGCATCTGTATCTGTATACAGTTCGAAGCCTTGTAACCCACTCACTCCTGAGTCTGAATAGTCCACAACTTTACCTTCGTAGTCGAACAGTTCAGATACACCTTCTTCATAACTATCATTGTTTGATAAACCCGGCGTGAACGTCCCTACAAGAGGCGAAACACTGTTGATATTCGCGTTACCCGCATTACGGCTGTAGTTAGCGTAACCAATATGAATTTTATTAGCTGGGATTTGGAGAACATCGATCATGTAGTTGATAGCATTTTCTGCAGAGTTAAACTCTTCACCATTTTCGCCAACATAAGACAAACTACCCGATAGGTTTGTTTGATGCGCTAAGCGTGTTTGCCACTCACCCATAAAGTCGTAACTCATCAAGTGAATCGAGTCTAAACCGTTATCAATAAGTGCTTTCAAGTTTGAAGCATCTAGCTTATCCGTTGGCGCACCAGCTGCGATCGCGATTTTCTTGTTAGACATGCCTTTGTTATCCAACGCCATTCGCAACTCTTTAATAAGTAACGCATAGTTTTTGCCATCATCGCTAGACTCAGAGTTCCCTTCTAAACCACCACCGCCAGGGTATTCCCAATCGATATCGATTTGATCAAACATTGGATAGTTAGCAAACCATTGAACCGCACTATTGATAAATATGGCGCGGTTCTCAGCTGAACCAGCCATACGAGAAAACGGTTCAGATAAAGACCAACCACCAACACTAAACGCTAATTCTAACGAAGGTTTCAGTTCTTTAGCTTCTCTGAGTACAGCGATGAGTCCACCAGCGTTTTCTTGCCCATGTTCAAACTGAGCAGTTGGCCATGCTGCACCACCAGCGCCAAGATCCGACTGATAGTCTGCCTGAGGGTCGGTAAACACAATAGTATAATCCGCATAAGGAACCCGAGAGTCGTCATCAAGATACTTACCATTTTCACAGACAGACTCAACCGAGTTAACAGCGGTACCCGTACCTTGCGTACCACAGATGCCCATAAAGGAATAAACGAGCTTATCGTAATGGTTTACAACATCTTGAACATCAAACTTACGCCCATAATGCCCCCAGTTAGAAAAGTAGGCTGACACAGGTAAAAGAGAAGCATCAGCTTGATAACTGTTGAACACCTTTTCTGCATCTTCCCACGTGTTTGGTTGAGCATTTGAATTTGGTGAGTAAGTACCACTCAGTGATGCTATAACACTTAAAGTAATTAAGCTTTTAGATAACATTGTATTATTTTTTTTCATTTTAACTATCTTTTTTAATTCAACCACATGGTTAATATAAATATAAATAGTTATAAAACATAAAGATATGGCATTTTAAAAACTGACAAGAAAAAAGAGCTTATAATATTTAAACATAATAGATAATAAAAACCATAATCATTGTTTAGAATATAAAAGTTCTGAACAACTAGATAAAACACAACAAAGTGTTCACAATGCTAGCCTAATGTAATTTAGGAGCTCTATGAAAATCATGTGAACTTTGAAAAATCAGCACAACTGGGACGCATGTATTTACCTTGATGATAAGGAGTTAGATACACCTCATCCACAGAATGATCACTTATGTCAATCTTAAGCAGCTTGTTTGTATTGGAGCAGATTATAATGAACATGCCTTCAGATCCAATGAGGCAGTCAAATAACGATATATTCACAAATATCGAAGATCGTTAGATTATTAATTCCATCATTAATAATTTTCCAAGTATGAGACTTATTGCTTTCTACTACCCCTAAATTTCTTTTGCTAAATTAATCTGGCCAGAAGAACAAGACCTAAACTTATCTGACCAGATCCCTCGATTATATTAAATTTGAAGCGTCAGATTTAAACCACCACTTCAATTAGACTAGCAAGGCACATTTAACTATCTGTTAGTTTATTCTTGCTACCACAGTACCCACTCTCCTAGTTTTGGTCGCCAAATAGACTCACTTCCAGGTTCAACAGTATATGTATTATTTACCCTAAAGTTTTCATCAAGCGACTCAACTGTCAAAGGCATAGTTGATACATTGGCAATTTTCACGAAGCTATCTGCCCACGCAGACAAATTGGGGTAAGGTAATTGTAAAGCTTTATCGCTGGGTTCGAATACAACCACGTTTGTCTTGTACATCTGATGCGGGCGGGCAAATAGACTTTGTTGTACCTCAGAAAAGTTATCTGAATACAAATGCTCCCAGTGGTTACCACTAGTATAAAGTACAGGTAACGTTTTTGATTCTACTACTTCACCATTCACTCCTCCTTGTTTCACATTAAATGTGATATGACCAGGTTCGCCTACAGTGTGATGATAGTCACCGAGAACGCCAAATTTTCCATTATCAGCACTTTGTAAAAGCAGTTCATTTTTCTCTGCTTTGCATACGGAACCTGTGCAAGTAAAAAGGTGGTCTCCATTTTCAAGTATAGCTTCAGCATAAAAATCTTGGATTTTATCTACAACTGAGTGATTAAAAGCCATAGCCGGAGCAACTAAAGATGGATAAAGGTCATTTAATAGGGAGCCGATGTTGGTCAACTTTTCACACATACGATCTGACATTTTTTGCTTTTCGATACCGATAAAACCGCAACTATTTATTAACTTATCCATATTGAGCATAGTATTGGTTGCTTTATACCCTAGTGCATCACGTGCCGCATTTAGATGATAGCCAGGATCATGATCCGCCATCCACGTAAAGACACCACCCAGATTGTTGTCTTTAGCAAATTTCGCTTTGGCATAGACCGAACGAGGGGTTTCAATACTTAAGAATTGTTTGCTCTGCTCGTTGTACAAAAAATCGGCATTTGCATCTGTATCTGTATACAGTTCGAAGCCTTGTAACCCACTCACTCCTGAGTCTGAATAGTCCACAACTTTACCTTCGTAGTCGAACAGTTCAGATACACCTTCTTCATAACTATCATTGTTTGATAAACCCGGCGTGAACGTCCCTACAAGAGGCGAAACACTGTTGATATTCGCGTTACCCGCATTACGGCTGTAGTTAGCGTAACCAATATGAATTTTATTAGCTGGGATTTGGAGAACATCGATCATGTAGTTGATAGCATTTTCTGCAGAGTTAAACTCTTCACCATTTTCGCCAACATAAGACAAACTACCCGATAGGTTTGTTTGATGCGCTAAGCGTGTTTGCCACTCACCCATAAAGTCGTAACTCATCAAGTGAATCGAGTCTAAACCGTTATCAATAAGTGCTTTCAAGTTTGAAGCATCTAGCTTATCCGTTGGCGCACCAGCTGCGATCGCGATTTTCTTGTTAGACATGCCTTTGTTATCCAACGCCATTCGCAACTCTTTAATAAGTAACGCATAGTTTTTGCCATCATCGCTAGACTCAGAGTTCCCTTCTAAACCACCACCGCCAGGGTATTCCCAATCGATATCGATTTGATCAAACATTGGATAGTTAGCAAACCATTGAACCGCACTATTGATAAATATGGCGCGGTTCTCAGCTGAACCAGCCATACGAGAAAACGGTTCAGATAAAGACCAACCACCAACACTAAACGCTAATTCTAACGAAGGTTTCAGTTCTTTAGCTTCTCTGAGTACAGCGATGAGTCCACCAGCGTTTTCTTGCCCATGTTCAAACTGAGCAGTTGGCCATGCTGCACCACCAGCGCCAAGATCCGACTGATAGTCTGCCTGAGGGTCGGTAAACACAATAGTATAATCCGCATAAGGAACCCGAGAGTCGTCATCAAGATACTTACCATTTTCACAGACAGACTCAACCGAGTTAACAGCGGTACCCGTACCTTGCGTACCACAGATGCCCATAAAGGAATAAACGAGCTTATCGTAATGGTTTACAACATCTTGAACATCAAACTTACGCCCATAATGCCCCCAGTTAGAAAAGTAGGCTGACACAGGTAAAAGAGAAGCATCAGCTTGATAACTGTTGAACACCTTTTCTGCATCTTCCCACGTGTTTGGTTGAGCATTTGAATTTGGTGAGTAAGTACCACTCAGTGATGCTATAACACTTAAAGTAATTAAGCTTTTAGATAACATTGTATTATTTTTTTTCATTTTAACTATCTTTTTTAATTCAACCACATGGTTAATATAAATATAAATAGTTATAAAACATAAAGATATGGCATTTTAAAAACTGACAAGAAAAAAGAGCTTATAATATTTAAACATAATAGATAATAAAAACCATAATCATTGTTTAGAATATAAAAGTTCTGAACAACTAGATAAAACACAACAAAGTGTTCACAATGCTAGCCTAATGTAATTTAGGAGCTCTATGAAAATCATGTGAACTTTGAAAAATCAGCACAACTGGGACGCATGTATTTACCTTGATGATAAGGAGTTAGATACACCTCATCCACAGAATGATCACTTATGTCAATCTTAAGCAGCTTGTTTGTATTGGAGCAGATTATAATGAACATGCCTTCAGATCCAATGAGGCAGTCAAATAACGATATATTCACAAATATCGAAGATCGTTAGATTATTAATTCCATCATTAATAATTTTCCAAGTATGAGACTTATTGCTTTCTACTACCCCTAAATTTCTTTTGCTAAATTAATCTGGCCAGAAGAACAAGACCTAAACTTATCTGACCAGATCCCTCGATTATATTAAATTTGAAGCGTCAGATTTAAACCACCACTTCAATTAGACTAGCAAGGCACATTTAACTATCTGTTAGTTTATTCTTGCTACCACAGTACCCACTCTCCTAGTTTTGGTCGCCAAATAGACTCACTTCCAGGTTCAACAGTATATGTATTATTTACCCTAAAGTTTTCATCAAGCGACTCAACTGTCAAAGGCATAGTTGATACATTGGCAATTTTCACGAAGCTATCTGCCCACGCAGACAAATTGGGGTAAGGTAATTGTAAAGCTTTATCGCTGGGTTCGAATACAACCACGTTTGTCTTGTACATCTGATGCGGGCGGGCAAATAGACTTTGTTGTACCTCAGAAAAGTTATCTGAATACAAATGCTCCCAGTGGTTACCACTAGTATAAAGTACAGGTAACGTTTTTGATTCTACTACTTCACCATTCACTCCTCCTTGTTTCACATTAAATGTGATATGACCAGGTTCGCCTACAGTGTGATGATAGTCACCGACAACGCCAAATTTTCCATTATCAGCACTTTGTAAAAGCAGTTCATTTTTCTCTGCTTTGCATACGGAACCTGTGCAAGTAAAAAGGTGGTCTCCATTTTCAAGTATAGCTTCAGCATAAAAATCTTGGATTTTATCTACAACTGAGTGATTAAAAGCCATAGCCGGAGCAACTATTGATGGATAAAGGTCATTTAATAGGGAGCCGATGTTGGTCAACTTTTCACACATACGATCTGACATTTTTTGCTTTTCGATACCGATAAAACCGCAACTATTTATTAACTTATCCATATTGAGCATAGTATTGGTTGCTTTATACCCTAGTGCATCACGTGCCGCATTTAGATGATAGCCAGGATCATGATCCGCCATCCACGCAAAGACACCACCCAGATTGTTGTCTTTAGCAAATTTCGCTTTGGCATAGACCGAACGTGGGGTTTCAATACTTAAGAACTGTTTGCTCTGCTCATTGTACAAAAAATCGGCATTTGCATCTGTATCTGTATACAGTTCGAAGCCTTGTAACCCACTCACTCCTGCGTCTGAATAGCCCACGACTTTACCTTCGTAGTCGAACAGTTCAGATACACCTTCTTGATAACTATCATTGTTTGATAAACCCGGCGTGAACGTCCCTACAAGAGGCGAAACACTGTTAATATTCGCGTTACCCGCATTACGGCTGTAGTTAGCGTAACCAATATGAATTTTATTAGCTGGGATTTGGAGAACATCGATCATGTAGTTAATAGCATTTTCTGCAGAGTTAAACTCTTCACCATTTTCGCCAACATAAGACAAACTACCCGATAGGTTTGTTTGATGCGCTAAGCGTGTTTGCCACTCGCCCATAAAGTCGTAACTCATCAAGTGAATTGAGTCCAAACCGTTATCAATAAGTGCTTTCAAGTTTGAAGCATCTAGCTTATCCGTTGGGGCACCAGCTGCGATCGCGATTTTCTTGTTAGACATGCCTTTGTTATCCAACGCCGTGCGCAACTCTTTAATAAGTAACTCATAGTTTTTGCCATCATCACTAGACTCAGAGTTCCCTTCTAAACCGCCACCGCCTGGGTATTCCCAATCGATATCGATTTGATCAAACATAGGGTAGTTAACGAACCACTGAACAGCACTGTTCACAAATACACTACGGCTTTCGGCTGAACTAACCATACGAGAGAATGGTTCAGACAAAGACCAACCACCAACACTAAACGCTAACTCCAAAGAGGGTTTCAGTTTTTTAGCTTCTCTGAGTACAGCGATGAGTCCACCAGCGTTTTCTTGCCCATGTTCAAACTGAGCAGTTGACCATGCTGGACCACCAGCGCCAAGATCCGACTGATAGTCTGCCTGAGGGTCGGTAAACACAATAGTATAATCCGCATAAGGGACCCGAGAGTCGTCATCAAGATACTTACCATTTTCACAGACAGACTCAATCGAGTTAACAGCGGTACCCGTACCTTGCGTACCACAGATGCCCATAAAGGAATAAACGAGCTTATCGTAATGGTTTACAACATCTTGAACATCAAACTTACGCCCATAATGCCCCCAGTTAGAAAAGTAGGCTGACACAGGTAAAAGAGAAGCATCAGCTTGATAACTGTTGAACACCTTTTCTGCATCTTCCCACGTGTCTGAAGTTTTCACATCATAAAATGGCGAACATGAACTGAGGGTAGTTGGAGCACCATACTTATAGCCTATCACACTGCAGGCTTGAACTTGCTTTACTTTTGGCTCCGTCGCTTCACCACGGAGATAGAGGTTGTTTGTATGTGGATCGAGACCACTATCAGCCATATAATTAGCAAGCACATCCCCGTTAGTTGTTTTATGCTCTTGATATATAAAATTGGTTATACCTTCGGTTACGATTGAGTCAGTCAGAGAAATTATGTCATCTCCCGTATATAACTCGTCGTTACGCAATATTTGAACTTTTAGTTCGGCCAAATTCACATCGGAGCGGCTCTCTATTGTCCAGCTATATTCGGACGATGAATAAGTTATACTTGTACAGAGCTCCTCTTTATCTAAAACACAGAACGTCAGATATTGTCCTACCTTGTCTTTTAAGTAATAAGGGCTTTTAGACAGGACCTCGCCATCTCGGCCTCTCCAGTTCAAATCAATCCTATCCCCAAACTCATTGAAGTTTGTTACTAAGTTACCTTGATAGTAACCAAATAAAACATCTCCTTTATCAACAATTTTAACGTCATTCGCTAAAGCCAGTGACGGCAAAAATAGAGCTACAAAAAACCTTTTAAACTTAACAACCACTATATTAACACTCCCCATGAATTGATTTAGATTACCTGTTAAATCCAAAGCTAACAAAGAAAGTTGATTTGAAACATAGCATTATTTCGTAGCGGCCCACGCTGTTTGCCTAACGATAGACCACACTGAAAAACAAACTAGGCATACCAAAAAAGAAAAGAAAAGAAAAAAACGCCCAATACAACTGAGTAAACATGCTTGAAAATAAATCAAATTTACTAACGCAATGGCTTTTTATTTCTATGAAAACTATTTCACCTCAGTCATGTGTACCTTTCGTGACGCTTACTTTATTGTTTGGTTGGGCTTTGTTGCGCAATTAAATTTAGAAATAGAGCCCCCTGTTTCTCATGCTTTTTAGTCAACACGACAAGTTTCAGGCATGCCTAACCCAGTGAGCTTGTTCAACGCTTTTATCATCGCGTAAGTTTCACCCACCTGTGCATTGTAATTTCTTAAGCTCAATCGTCCTCCTAGCAACTGTTTAGCTCGATACATCGCCGTTTCTGTGGGTGAGCGTTTGTGGTAACCATACCGCTCTTTCCAATACTTGTTTGAGCCGTATGACTTCTGGCAGCCTACTGCAAGATTTCGAGGATGACCACGCTCCCAGAAGGCAGCCCCTTCTCTTGGGGGAATAAGCGCAACGGCTCGCTTCATCTTAATAGCTGCGTGACACGCTCTCGTGTCGTAAGCGCCATCACCAGACACCTCAAGGATACTTCGGCGTGTTTGTTTCAGTAAGTTAGGAAGGACTTCGCTATCTGTAACCGTCGATAAACTTAGCTCGGCTGCAATAATTTCATGAGTGCTTGTATCAACGGCAATATGCAGCTTTCGCCAGACTCTACGCTTGCCATCCGTCCCGTGTTTTTTGACTTTCCATTCGCCTTCGCCATAAACCTTAAGGCCCGTCGCATCAATGGCTAGGTACTGTATTGCTCCTTTCATTTTAGTCTTAAATGAAACCTCAACTTGCTTTGCTCTACGACTGATGCAAGTGTAATGCGGACAGCTTAATGGAACATGGGCAAGTCCAAATACTGAGTCGATAAATCCTTGCAGCGCTCTCAATGGCATAGAAAAAACTCGTTTCACCATGAGCGCTGTCGTGATAGCCAAATCACTGAACCGACGTGGTCTCCCGCGGTTAATGAGTGATTGGTTGTATAGTTTCCAGTTGATTGTTTTGTAACGAGGTTTAGGCATAGGGCTACGAGAAGTCGTGGACGTAGCTGATCAGATCATGGGTTCTTGGTTTAGTTCCACTGAATTACGCAACAAAGCCGTTTGGTTGTTATGATTCCTCGGAAGGATTTCGAGGTGAAGAACCGTCTGAGCGACCATCAATCAATACACCTAGCATAAGTGCTCAAGACTTCCAAGTATCGTCTATGAAGATGGATTCCGAATCCGTTATCATCGATGCTACCGACTATGTTATTAACAGTACCGAAACTAAACCGATGTTAAACGAGGTATCCGGGGCGCAGTTCGGTACTGTAAAAATCATTCCAGAAACTCTCAAATTCACTTATACACCCAACACCCTGGCCTACGGTGTAGAGACTTTGACCTATACCGTAACAGGCAATAAAGAGCAGTAAGCATCCGCTCGAATTCAAATTGTTATTGACGCTCCCAATCCTCCACAAATTTCGGATATTTTGATAACTGCACATTCCGACTTGTTAACCACAGTTGTAACATGTAACGATTGTGATTTAGCCCAAACTGCCTATCAATATGACATAGACGGAAACTCAGTTAGTAATGATAGTGAGCAGTAACGCGTGTAAAACCAGTAAAGGAAGGCTGATTGTGACTGGTGGTCGTATAACTTCGGTCAGCAGTTATAACAATGATTCTCACCTTGGCCAAACAATCAGTGCCCTAAAAAATGATAAAACGAAAGAGGGGGTAATTGTGTCATTGGGTACTTTTGTTGCTCCTCCGCCAAGCGATGAGTTGTATGGCGGATTAACTGAGCTCAAAAAAACAACTTAACTTTTAACGGTCTAACCTCTCTGCTATCCGTAAGTAGTTTTTGGTCCGTAACGCATAGATTCCTATGACTTGGGATATACATCCAAAGAACTACGCTACATTCATGTTCAACTGTTTAGCACATATCACTATGCGTTATGAGATAGTAAAGTGTTGATTTTCGGTAGACAAAAGCCCTATGAGGACTGCTCACAGGGCTTTACCCCCCCATATCATAAAATCCGTTTATTACGATAGAAACCACATAAAAATGCCAACTTAGCGGTGGCATTTACGTTTTGGCATCGAACTATATCTGACTTAACGTCACTTATGATGTTACTCGATATAAACCAAGCTCATTAGAACAAAGAAGGTTACTAATAATCCCAATAACGTCGATGTCTACTCCCCTCAGTTGTGCCAATTGTTTTTGTCTGCCCTGCAGAAATAACTCCAGGGGCGGTATTTCCGCCACCAAACAGTCGAATCAACCCTGAAGATTTGTTTTTAATAGTGATTTTTAAACCCGGAGCTGGATTGCCAAGTCGAACTAAATCATACATTGGGTTAAAAGCCTCTGCTTCTTCTGGTATTTCGACAGTCAGATGCCCTTCACTTAATAACTGGCTCATTTCTTGATTAAGCTGTTTAACCTGCTCTGGGGTTGATAGAAGTACTGCGCCGTTATTAGTGATGCGATTACACTGCATTGGCGTTAGAGTTGTATGGTTTAGATCGGTATAGCCACAATCATTGACTAATGTACTCATATCCAAAACGGTATGTGTAGTGTTGTAACCTAGTCCCACTCTTGCGGCATTTAAGTGGTAGCCAGGATCGTGATCCGCCATCCACGTAAACACACCTCCTAAATTGTTTTGTCTTGCAAATCGGGCTTTCGCGTAGGTTGAACGTGGTGTTTCAATACTCAAGAACTGTTTATTTTGTGCATTAAACAAAAAGTCGGCGTTAGCATCCGTATCGGTATAGACTTCATACCCTTGTAACCCACTCACTCCTGAGTCTGAATAGTCCACAACTTTACCTTCGTAGTCGAACAGTTCAGATACACCTTCTTCATAACTATCATTATTCGATAAGCCCGGTGTGAACGTCCCTACAAGAGGCGAAACACTGTTAATATTCGCTTTACCCGCATTACGGCTGTAGTTAGCGTAACCAATATGAATTTTATTAGCCGGGATTTGGAGAACATCGATCATGTAGTTGATAGCATTTTCTGCAGAGTTAAACTCTTCACCATTTTCGCCAACATAAGACAAACTACCCGATAGGTTTGTTTGATGCGCTAAGCGTGTTTGCCACTCACCCATAAAGTCGTAACTCATCAAGTGAATCGAGTCTAAACCGTTATCAATAAGTGCTTTCAAGTTTGAAGCATCTAGCTTATCCGTTGGCGCACCAGCTGCGATCGCGATTTTCTTGTTAGACATGCCTTTGTTATCCAACGCCATTCGCAACTCTTTAATAAGTAACGCATAGTTTTTGCCATCATCGCTAGACTCAGAGTTCCCTTCTAAACCACCACCGCCAGGGTATTCCCAATCGATATCGATTTGATCAAACATTGGATAGTTAGCAAACCATTGAACCGCACTATTGATAAATATGGCGCGGTTCTCAGCTGAACCAGCCATACGAGAAAACGGTTCAGATAAAGACCAACCACCAACACTAAACGCTAATTCTAACGAAGGTTTCAGTTCTTTAGCTTCTCTGAGTACAGCGATGAGTCCACCAGCGTTTTCTTGCCCATGTTCAAACTGAGCAGTTGGCCATGCTGCACCACCAGCGCCAAGATCCGACTGATAGTCTGCCTGAGGGTCGGTAAACACAATAGTATAATCCGCATAAGGAACCCGAGAGTCGTCATCAAGATACTTACCATTTTCACAGACAGACTCAACCGAGTTAACAGCGGTACCCGTACCTTGCGTACCACAGATGCCCATAAAGGAATAAACGAGCTTATCGTAATGGTTTACAACATCTTGAACATCAAACTTACGCCCATAATGCCCCCAGTTAGAAAAGTAGGCTGACACAGGTAAAAGAGAAGCATCAGCTTGATAACTGTTGAACACCTTTTCTGCATCTTCCCACGTGTTTGGTTGAGCATTTGAATTTGGTGAGTAAATGCCACTCAGTGATGCTATAACACTTAAAGTAATTAAGCTTTTAGATAACATTGTATTACTTTCATTCATTTTATTAATTTCCCTATTTAGCCGAATGGCTGATAGCTAATTTAAGTAATTATAATTAGGAAATATATAGCATCAAAAAAAAATAAAATATAAAAAAGTGCTAAAATAATCAATGCTACATTCTATATCATAACACCCGTCGTTTATTTAATGTGGCGAGTTTTAAATATAGAAATAAGCAAAAACAAAAACCATCAACATCCTTCAAAAATAAGAACGGCTCTGAAATTAGCAAATACTACACGATAAAGCGTTTGCCGTTCTAACTAACAGTTATATTGAAGGCTTATTTAATACTACATGCATTTTGCAAAGTCGGTATAACTCGAACGTAGGTATTCATTTTGATAATAAGGTGTTAAGTACCCTAATTCATCCACAGAATAATCACTTACGTCAACCTTAAACAATTTATTTTTCTCGGGATAGAGTACGATTAAGTTTCCTTCAGAGTCAAATGAGGACGTTGCGTAGCCATCTACTCCCGAAATATCGAGGGTTGCTAGTCTACTAATCTTCATTTCTGACAAATCAACTTCGACGAGATCTTTAAAATAAATACCGTAGGCGACATTATTTCGCTTTGGGTAAAATGAAATATCATGTGGCATCGCTTGACTCCCCTTTAATGACAACGTTTTCCATGCGTTGCTTTCTCCATCAAGCTTTAATGAGTGTATGACCGCACTTATGCCTTGTTCCATAAGAATCGAAGACCTAGTACTATTAAACAGATAATAAGTACCTTGGTTGACGGTCCCCCCCGAAGGGTATATGGACATAGGAGGATGCTCAACGATGCTTCCACTTGTATCACTAGGGTCTTTCGGGTTTATTTTTATTAACCTCATGATACTTTCATTCCAAGCATAAAGGTAACCATCGTTAAGATTACAACCAAGGGCTTCAAGTCTGCCACCAACACCGGTATAACGATCCCACATGTATTCCGTCAGACCTGTACGGACATCAAACTTGAAAAGCTTACTTGGGTTGCTGTCAATAGCGTACATCTCTGAAGTTTTCACATCATAAAATGGCGAACATGAACTGAGGGTGGTTGGAGTACCATACTTATATCCTACCACACTGCAGGCTTGAACTTGCTTTACTTTTGGCTCCGTCGCTTCACCACGGAGATAGAGGTTGTTTGTATGTGGATCGAGACCACTATCAGCCATATAATTAGCAAGCACATCCCCGTTAGTTGTTTTATGCTCTTGATATATAAAATTGGTTATACCTTCGGTTACGATTGAGTCAGTCAGAGAAATTATGTCATCTCCCGTATATAACTCGTCGTTACGCAATATTTGAACTTTTAGTTCGGCCAAATTCACATCGGAGCGGCTCTCTATTGTCCGGCTATATTCGGACGATGAATAAGTTATACTTGTACAGAGCTCCTCTTTATCTAAAACACAGAACGTCAGATATTGTCCTACCTTGTCTTTTAAGTAATAAGGGCTTTTAGACAGGACCTCGCCATCTCGGCCTCTCCAGTTCAAATCAATCCTATCCCCAAACTCATTGAAGTTTGTTACTAAGTTACCTTGATAGTAACCAAATAAAACATCTCCTTTATCAACAATTTTAACGTCATTCGCTAAAGCCAGTGACGGCAAAAATAGAGCTACAAAAAACCTTTTAAACTTAACAACCACTATAATTAACACTCCCATGAATTGATTTAGATTACCTGTTAAATCCAAGTTAACAAAGAAAGTTGATTTGAAACATAGCATTATGTCGCAGCGGCCCACGCTGTTTGCCTAACGATAGATCACACTGAAAAACAAACCAGGCATACCAAAAAAAAGAAAAGAAAAAAACGCCCAATACAACTGAGTAAACATGCTTGAAAATAAGTTAAATTTACTAACGCAATTACTTTTTATTTCTATGAAAACTATTTCACTTCAGTCATGTGTACCTTTCGTGACGCTTGCTTTATTGTTTGGTTGTTATGATTCCTCGGAAGGATTTCGAGGTGAAGAACCGTCTGAGCGACCATCAATCAATACACCTAGCATAAGTGCTCAAGACTTCCAAGTATCGTCTATTAAGATGGATTCCGAATCCGTTATCATCGATGCTACCGACTATGTTATTAACAGTACCGAAACTAAACCGATGTTAAAAGAGGTATCCGGAGCGCAGTTCGGTACTGTAAAAATCATTCCAGGAACTCTCGAATTCACTTATACACCCAACAACCTGGCCTACGGTGTAGAGACGTTGACCTATACCGTAACAGACAATAAAGAGCAGCAAGCATCCGCTCGAATTCAAATTGGTATTGACGCTCCCAATCCTCCACAAATTTCGGATATTTTGATAACTGAACATTCCGACTTGTTAACCACAGTTGTAACATGTAGCGATTGCGATTTGGCTCAAACTGCCTATCAATATGACATAGACGGAAACTCAGTTAGTAATGATAGCGAGCACTACTCTCTTAATGATGGCGATAAAGCTCGTGAAATTGGTGTGACGGTTACCGTTAAAAGCAAGTATTGTAATGTTGTGAGCAGTAACGCGTGTAAAACCAGTAAAGGAAGGCTGATTGTGACTGGTGGTCGTATAACTTCGGTCAGCAGTTATAACAATGATTCTCACCTTGGCCAAACAATCAGTGCCCTAAAAAATGATAATTCAGTGTTTACATGGAGTTTTTTCGATAACCAACACGTGTCTTTTCCGACCGACAAGCCGCGTATAAGTACAACAAATGCTCGAAACACAGCAGTCCTTACCGAAGCTCATAGAGTCTCCATAATCGCATTAAACGGTATCCCAAATGACACAGGTGGCGACACTAGTCTTGTAGACGATAAACTGTTTGACATAGTGAGTATAACGGCAAACCTAGATGCGTTTGCTGCGTTAAGGAACGATGGTCGTATTATAACCTGGGGTCATCCAAACAGTGGAGCTGTAGACTTTTCCGAAACACTCACTAACATTACCAACATTTGGGGAGGCTACGTTCGATTTCTAGCAAAGAATAAAGATGGTGACCTAGCAGAATGGGGGGGAACCGAATGTTACGACAAACCGAATGACTGTATTAGCATCGCCGATATCCAGCAAGAACTTGGTGATGTTACCGATGTCATTTTTAATAGTGGAGCTACTGCAGCTATTAATGATAACGGCACTGTGACAACTTGGGGGGTGCAAGCATCTGGAGGAAATACCTCTGACGTCAAAGAGGCTCTTAAAGATGTACAAGATGTGTTCGCTTCACCGAAAGGATTCACTGCGCTTAGAAGCGATGGCTCTTTAGTTGTTTGGGGAGAAGTTGATACTCGAGGCCTGACAGCTAACTCCGATGGTTCTTGGTCTACAACACCGGCTGGACGTATTAGTAATGGTTCCTGTTATAATAACGGTTGCGTAGGGATTCTTGAAAATAACACTGTTGTAGCTTGGGGAAAGTTTCACGAATATGCAGACGTATTAGAGGCCGACTATGTTACCATTGGCGCAGATGGTTTTATTGTTGTGCATAAAGACGGTACTGTAACTGGTTGGGGTGAAGACGGTTCAATCGCACTAGCAGCAAACACTGAGCCTTTTAAGTCTCAGTTAATAAATGTAACCCAAGTTATTGCTAGTCAAATCGGTTTTACTGCGCTAACGAAAGAGGGGAAAGTTGTGTCATTGGGTACTTTTGTCGCTACTCCGCCAAGCGATGAGTTGTATGGCGGATTGACTGAGCTCAAAAAGCAACTCAACTTTTAATGGTCTAATCTCTCTGCTATCCGTAAGTGTTTTTTAGTCCGTAACGCATAGATTCCTATGACTTAGGATATACATCCCAAGAACTACGCTACATTCATGTTCAACTGTTTAGCACATATCATCATGCATTACGATATAGTAAAGCGTTGATTTTATTAGATAAAATCCCTGTGGGGGGGGCTACTCACAGGGCTTTATTTTTGCTCTTATTAATGAGTATAAACATCATATCTAGGAGCGCTAGTTATACGTGGTGTTACAGTTAAACTCCCCCTAGGATTACCGAACTACTGTATGGTCTACTCCATAAACATTCGCCATTGACAATAGTAGCTTACCAATCCGTCCCAGATGACATACAACCTTACCGCTAGGTTGAATGGGTAGTCGAATTTTATCACAAACTATTAGGTCATTCGAATCATGATCCTACCCATAATCCACCTTGTAGTGGTCAACAAATTCCGGACACAGATTTAAGCCGATTCTCGGCATCTACGGACGACAGCCCGCCATTTGTTTGATGAGGCCGTGCGTATTTTAGTCCATCAAATAATAGTGGATGCCTCTCTTGGCCTGAGTTTTGGATAGGTAACCTATCGCTGGGACCCATCCGGTTTTTAGACTCCTAAATAGCCTTTCCATTGGAGCATTTTCACAACAATTCCCTCGACGGCTCATACTTTGAGTTATGCAGTATCGCCAACGCCTTTAACGTTATTTACGGCTGCAATATTGACATCCTTGGTCTGATGGCTAGGTCGCCCTCGTTGCTCCCAAACCATATCCAAGACTTTACAAGTCAGCTCAGCATTTGTTTTATCTGATAGTGCCCATCCCACTACTCATCGGCTAAATAGGTCTAGCACGACGATCAGATAACTCTATTTTGCACCTGACCAGATATAAGTAATATCGCTATACCAAACTTCATTGGATGCAACAACAGAAAACTCACGCTCCAGCAGATTCGGTATATCTGACCACTCTAACTTTGCTTGCTTACAGCGATGCGAGCCAGGTTGTTAACTTGTCATTCCCGCTTCTTGCATAAACTTTCGTACTTTGAATCGACCAACTTCTAAGCCCTCAGAGCGCAACATAGAAACCAGTGCTCGACTGCCAGCTGCGCCACGACTCATGTTAAAGAACTCCTTAACTCGGCTAGCTAACCGAATGCAATATGCATCCGGCTTCCGCTGCTTAAACTCGTAATAACAGGAAGACGCGACATCGAACAACCCACAAAGCATTTTGACCGTTTCGCGCTCACTCACCTGCTCAATTAGAGAGAACGTTCGAGTTCGTCCGACATTAAGAGAGCGCGCTGCCTCAGCTATTGAGTAGCCTTGGTCGAGAACCAAACTCGCAGCATCCACTTTGAACTCGGAGGAAAATGTACGTCGTTGTCGTTTTGTCGTTGAACACCTCATTTACAGTGGAGACTTTACCACCTAATTTGGTGTCCGGGATCATTAAACCACTACACGTTAAGTTCCACGTTAGTAAAAATACCAAATACCGCACTGGTACTCCCGCTATACGGCACCGACGCCCCCATAGCTTGAGCCACCGTTGCCCAAATAAGCTGTTGGTCGACTTGTCGCCCTGCAGCCCACTGATTCCGTTCGCCTTGAGAGCGGATATCGAAATAACGTCCTTGACCATCACCGCTCTTGAGAAGGCCTGATACACCACCAACTAACAGCATAGGTTGGTTATATTGATCATTTCAGAAGTAATCACCACGAGTGTGTGGTCCAACAATGAATCTGAAGGGACATGAGGAGACAGCTCATCCGAGGTTAGTGAGTGGTCTATTTATCACATTGGTTATATTGGCTGCTATTCACTTTACGCCAAACGCCCCACTGGCCATCAGAACCAGGCTCGTGACCTTGTGTCCACCACTGGTTATCCCACTCAGTCCCTTGCCACGTCACTCGTTGACACGGAGAAGAGTAAGTTCTACCCGCTTGCCATAGAGGAGATTGAGTCACCTCTGGAATTGGTGTCTGCACGACTGAAACTTCTGCCCTATCGGACAGCCCACCATCACTAATTGTAAGGGAGAATCGATACGTCATTTTAGCGTTAGTGTCAGCTAAACGAACGACCGTATTCGCTTCAGTTGGTGTCTCTAATATCGCTAACGGGAATGTCGGCGGAATCTGTTGCCATTGGTAGACTAACCGATCACCATCAGGATCACTTGATTTATCTCCGCTTAGTGATAAAGAGCCCGCACCTCCCAATGTGGTTTTGTCGGCTGTCACAATCGCAATTGACGCTTGGTTTGTTTCGTCTGGGGTCTGGTCATCTCCATCCGTGTTGCCTAGCAAAGTTTCAATTGCTCGTTCAAGATCAGGTTGAGTACCGATATAACGTTGATCTCCCACGGGAGTTCCTGTCTCTACCAGCAACTGACGTAACTTAGGGGCAATACTAATATCATAGGCTTTAGCTACACCAGACAACGCTGCAGTAGCTCCCGCTACAATCGGGTTGGCTGAAGATGTGCCTGCGTAGGAATCTGTATAGTTTGCATTGTAGTTACTTGATAACGAACCGTAGCCCGTAGTTACGACATCCCAACAGCCCCAACTTGAATTATCTATCCGACTACCGTAATTACTAAAGCCAGCCGTTTTACCAGACACTGCGCATACTGCTCCTACGAGATTTGAGCCTGAATCCCTTACACTACGATCATATTTTCCATTGAAGTCTGGATGGTCAAGGTTAAGGCCACCATTTCCTGCCGCCTGAATAACGTTTATGCCTTTGTCTGTTAACTCTTTAATAAAATCAAACCATAACGCAGAACTTTCCATCGGCAGCCAACAGTTCTTAGTGCAGCCTGCAACATTCCCCATACCAATCTGAATACCTATCTGGATCACATCTCCAGGCTTAAGGTAAGAAATCATAGCTGGAAAGTTATCCGACGAAGACCCGGCTCGCCCGAAGCTAGCATTATGTGCGATGCCTGTAACACCATAACCATTATTTATTCCACCCATAATTCCCATAGAAGCTGTACCGTGCTGATCTACCTGGCTTCCCGAGAATTGCACAACAGAGTTAGGCAGGTCTTCGTGCTGCTCATTCCATTGGCCAATCTCCTTCTGAATAACTGTGATCCCTGAGCCATCTCCTCCTGCTATATCCCATGCATAATATGCATCTACACCACCAACTGCATAGTTGTTTCTCTTATCTTCAGGGGCGTTTAGGTAATCTTGAATCGGTTGGTAATCTGTACCATTATAATCGTTATTATAAGTACGCTTAGTTGGCAAGCTAAATGACTCGATGGGTACTGGCCTTGCCTCGGGGAATATGTGTTCGATAGTATCTAAATTTTCGATGGAGCGAATGACACTGTTTATGAACTGATAGTCTTTCGATTTTCCATCAGGAAGTCTTATCTTAAAGTAGCGGTTCAGTATCGTATCGATACCATCCGTTTTATCCTTATATGTAAAAAATAATTCTCCCCCTTCATCCGGAAAGAATTCCGACATGAGCTCATTTTCAATTTCTTGAGTTAACTGCTCATTGTCTTCATTGCTAAATTTATAACTATCGACTCGTAATCAACACCAGTTTGTGCGTAGTCAATAATTCCCTCATTTGCGATTACCGAACAAGACATAATCGTTGATAATGCGAAACTCAAAACTTTCATAAATTTCCTTTTAGTCTCTTTGTTCTACACAGAGCGTTGTTACTAAATGCCTGCCCAATTGTGTTTAGTTGTTAATTGATTTGGCATTGTCACTACAAGTACTGCTGACTTATTTCACGACGATGTTGATTGTTGAGTTTTGGTAGGGGTTAGTCAGACCAGAAAAGAAGATGTTGTTGCGCCAAAGAACATCCTCTCCCCGTTTTGCTTCAGCTCGAACAAAATACTTTGCATCTTTGTCCAATAGACTAGTGTTGTACTCCAAAGAATAGCGAGCTAAGAACCCCGTATCGTAGTTAGCTTTTGTTGTTGTGGTCGCGACGATTTTTGCCTCTCCACTCGAATTAAATTCTTCTAAAGCTACGTGCACAGGAACCTCAACAAACTCAAGATCAGGGCTGCCTGGTTTGAGCCAACCTTGGATTACAACGGGGCTATTTTGGGGCTTAGGCGCTGTCTCTTTTTGCTCTGTCACAGAGACTTGTGAAGTCACGGTCACTTGCTTGGTAGCATCCGAACTATCGCACCCTGTCAGCGCTAATAGCGGCAAGAATAAAGCGCATCGTTGGAGAATGGTGATCATGAAATTACTCCTGAAATAAAGGGGGAAGAAACCTCCCCCCCTTTCTTTACGGCTTAAGTAAGCATTAGCTTACGTTGGTGAAAATACCGGAAACCGAGCTAGTATTTCCGCCATACGGTACTGACGTCCCCATCGCTTGAGCTACAGTGGCCCAAATACGCTGTTGATCAACCTGACGCCCTGCCGCCCAATGATTTCGGTCCCCTTGAGAAGTAATGTTCAAATAACGACCTTGACCATCACCACTCTTCAATAGGCCTGAAGCACCACCAACAAATAACATCGGTTGGTTGTACTGGTGCTCTGGAGCACCGTCAGACATTTCTGAGGTAATCACCACGAGTGTGTGGTCCAACAATGAATCTGAAGGGACATCAGGATCGGCATGACGAGAAAGCTCGTCCAAGAACAGTTTCGCCTGACGTGCATACCATTTACGGCTATCTTTCCACTCCTGCTCACTCTTATAGCGGTGCGCAAGATCGTGTGGGTTAGCACGTAGACTGGCATCTTTGATCACCACTTGGTCAGCCGAGCGTCCGACTTGGACCGTTGCTACTCGTGACACACCGCAGCTCAACGCGGTTGCTACTACCTGGTGATGGCTTGACTGAACTTGATTTCTGAAATCAGCCGACATCATCGGATGATTACTCGGCATGACAGGAGAACACTCCGCCGAAATTGGCAAGGTCGCATCCATATCAGCAACCACTTGCTCCATAGAGTCCAAATGAGTATCCAGCTTTTGTCGCTCGCTGCCTGATAGCTTTGAGCGCAACGTTTGAATATCTTGGTTGATTGGATCAAATAAGTGCTGACCGCTGTTATTTTGAGCCGTACGCGCTTTTGCGCCACTGTAGTTTGTGCCGAAAATGTTTTCGAACAACAGTGTCGGGTTACCTTGAGGCGTGCGTTTGTTCTTACCATCCCAAGAGACATACCAGTTCACACTGTCAGTCGCATGAGGACCCGCAAAAATCGAACGCTGAGAAGGATCCGTTCCCTGCATAGTTCGCCCCAATAAGACATCGATAGAAGATTGGCTTTTATTTTTATCACGCAACACTTCTGTCCAACCGTTATGCCCTGCGTTGCCTTGGCCTAAGATGATTCCTTGCAGGTATAAAGAGCGGTTTTTGTACGCAGCAAGCTCTTGGCTCACCTCATTAAGCGTAAACTGCGTGGTATCACTCGCATTAGCTTGAGCGGTATTTGGAAACCATAAACCCTCATTGAATCGACCATTAAAGCCATCTGTAGCTAGGCCATCAGGTACCACAAAGAACACCACTTTAGTTTTCGCTTGGCCTGTTGTACCTGCATGAGCGATACGGGTAAGCCCTGGCAATGACATCGGTGCTAAAACGCCAGCCCCTGCCGCGGCTTTTAGAAAACGTCTACGACTTTTTAGAAAAGACATTAGTTACTCTCCTTTTTAAATTTGAACATTTGCGACGTTGCTAGGGTTTCCAGCATTTCTGTAATCGAGCCACTCTTCTCAAGCTTTTTGGTCATGTCTTGAATGCCTGCATTTGAGTTGGCATTCGCCTCTTGTCCCATTGCATAACGGAAGTAGCTGTCTGCTAAACACTGAAGGACGGTGGCATTGGTAGGGAAGTGGGCGGAAATATCACGCACATTGTTGAACTCAAGCATCACTCGAGAACCAGAGTTATCCACCAACGGGCCTGACGCATCAATTGGTAAAGTGACACTTGGATCGTTGTATGCTGGTTCGGTCGTTCTCCATTCACCTGTCTGGCTGTAGTTCTCCATCGAAGCGCCGGTGTCATTCATGAACTCATGACATTGCCAACACTGTCCGGCCGAGGCATCTTGACCGTTAATGGTGTCCCAACGCTCACGAGTGGTAATTGGTGACTCCGGTAGCTCGATTGAGTCAGGATCGACATCCACTGGTACACCGATGGTGCGACATAGTAAGTTCTGACGAATCATTAGGCCGCGCTTGACCAAAGAGGTTGCCGCATAGTCGGAGTTCACAACGTGTGTCAGACCTTGTTGTAGCAGACCACCACGCTGGGCATTGTCGACCACAACTTTTTGAAACTCTTCGCCCGTAACACCACTAATTCCGTAGTGCTGAGCTAGTGCTCCGTTAACAAAAGTGAAGTTCGGGTTAAACAGCTCTGCGACCGTGCCCTCCCCTTCGGTTAGGAAGTAACGAATAAACTCAGCCTGCTCCTGCACCATAGCGTTGACCACTTCAGTCGTTAGACCTGGCTTTTCAGGCAGCTCTTGGACTTGGGTATGGATGTAGTAACCAATAAAGTCGGTAAATCGCGCGATGCCTCTTGAACTGGTCAGCATGCTTGCCACTTCTGCGGCGACCTGTTCGTTGGTTTCAAGCTCACCGCGAGATGCTTTCGCTAGCAGTGATTCACTTGGCGTTGTACCAAGGAAGCTGTATGAAAGCGCAGTGGCAACTTCGTACTGACTCAGCTCATAAACGTGGGCCTCATCAGTCAAAGCACCTAGCTCCGAGCGATACAAGAAATTAGGCGACAACAGCATCGACGCAACAAGATCTCTTGCTCCATATTGACCAAGGAAGGTGTTAAACCTTGATTGCTCATCAGAGGTTAGTGGACGGCGATAGATTTTCTGACCTAGTTTAGAAATGAACTGTGCTTTGTTGACATTGTCACTGTAGCCAATTGCCGTTAAATCAAGACGACTCGCGATGTCGACCGCCATCGAGTGGTACTGTTTCATGTCCTCAGTTAGGATGATGCCCTGACTAGATTGGCCAGCGAATTTAAATTCACGCTCATATTTGTCTTTCGGCAGTTTTTGCTTATCAACGGTGATGGCAAATAGATCTTGAATAGTATTCGCGTACTCAAGGTTTGTAAGTAGTCTAACTTGTCGGTCACCATACGATTCCGTTTGTCCGAGGTACTCGCTCCACACTTCATCGAATAGGTAATCCGCAATCTCTTCTGCACAGGTTAGATCACAGTGACCCGCCACTGGCATAGACATGATTTTGTCGAGCAGTGCATCGTATCCTGCGTTGTTCCACGCGTTTGCCTTATTCGCATTATCGAAGAACTCTGTTGAGTGACACGCATTACAGTTCTGCGCGATGAGATCTTCGCCAGAATTAAAGCCGATAAACTCCACATCTAAGTTGTGCTCTAAACTGGACTCATTAATCGCCACATTGAGCTTAGATGGTTGAGGGAAGTAGTTCTTTAAATATGGGAAACGAACTTCGTACGCACCGTAATCTAGCGTTTCTTCTAATGACGCACCCCAAGCGACTTCGCGCTCAAACGTTGTGTTTTGCGCTTTATCAATGAAGGTGAGACGCAAGCTAGACTCAGTGGCATTCGCAGGTTTCGCTGGGGCAGTAAAGTTAACGACACCCACCAAATCTTTCGGTTTTTCAACATACTTCAGCTCAATCGTAGCCGCTGGCGCACTATTCGAGATCGTAATCGAATGAATACGTTGCTCTGGGATAAACTCACCAACATCATTTAAACGAACCTGATAAGTACCATTTTCCAGACCATCAATGTTCATCGAAGGCGCATTCCACGCGACATGGAATTTACTTTCATGACCATTCGGATGAATCAAAGCGCCACTGACCAACTCATCACTTAAGCTGCTATCGGGTGCTTCAGTGGTTGTGAAAGTAATCTGTTTCTGGTTTGCTCCTGCTGCATCATAAGAGACGCGGTAAATTACGCTCGCTTTATCATCTGACACCAGCATTGAGCCATCGTCTAATTCGAGGAACTCAACTGGACGACCAATACATGCATCCGTTAAACACGCGTAAGATTCAACCGCTTGGCGATCTCTCATCCAACCCGTCACCAATGGACGCTCATGAATCACATCGGTACCATTTTGAATGGTCACCATACGAAGTTCTAAACCCGGGTGTTCTGGTTTACTGTTACCATGAGTCGCGTAAACAAGGTGCTGGATATTGTCTGACTGAGAATAAGCGTTCCAGAACTTCACCCCTAATGGCGCACTGTTGGTAAACACATCAAACTCAGCGCCAGCATAATCTGTCGGTTTAACCACGTCATAATCGATCTGAGGCAAAATTGCTTTTGGCGGGATGATTGGGTAGCCATCGCTGCCTTCACCACCAAGTAGTAGGTCTTGCCAGTTCGCCATCTCATTATCTGTCAGACCTCGAGTATCTTTACCAAAGAAAATTGGCGCACCAAAGTTTTGATCACCTGGGCTTGAGATACGGTTAATCTCGTCTGGGTTATCAAACTTCTGGCGGTTGTTGTCACTGAACCAGATCTCACCCGTTTTAGGGTGCCAGTCAAAGCCTACTGAGTTACGAATACCATTGGCTTGAATTTCGTACTCACCCGTTTCCAAGTCAATCGCGAAGATTGTCCCGTAAAGCTCTTCTTCTGGTGTGGTACAAATGTTACATGGAAGACCTGCAGCGGTATAAAGCTTCTTGTCCGTCGGGTCGACAGTATTGAACTTCAGTGGATGTTTTTGGTGCTGCATCCGAGTCAACCACTGCGTTGTTGGGATCGGCGTTTTGGTACCGTCAGCAGGATAAGTGAAGATCTTTTCAGCTACAGGGCGTGACTTAAAGTTCTCATTGATGTTCTCAATCTTGTATAGAGCACCTACTGTACTGTAGTAGAGATTACCATCGCGATATGCGACACCATGAGGCTCTTCGCCTTCCGCCACGACATAAGTACCGATTGGCTGTTTTGTTTGAGGATCAAGCTGAACGGCGTAAATAGTGCCACCTAAAGGTTCGCTATCTAGCATGATTGAAGAGGAGCCAACGAAGATCATGTTGTCACCCATCGCCATAGAGCGAGGTTGATAAATCCCTTCTAGATAGGTTTCAACTTTCACTCCACCTAATGGGAAAAGGGCTTCGGTTGCAATCGGTGCTCGATACAGAGCATTGATATCAATTTGTCGCTCTTCAGACTTGGAAAAATTCACTACCCAAGGTGAAAATCGGGCAACGTAGCCACTGAAACCATCAAGGTTCAATTGATACAAACAGTCTTCACCTAAACCATCAATATTGACGGTTTCGCCCCATGAGCCTTCAATTTGAGTAGTAGTACCATCCGCTGGACAATAAAGCGTGCCAGTCAAAACTTGGCCTTGCAGTTCAGCAGGAGGATTCAAGAGATCTTTATGGTCAAAGCTAGGAAAAGTGATAGCTAAACGATTGCCTTCAAAGGCTTGTTCAACATTGAATGCCACATTTTCTGAACGTGTTTGTGCACCTTTATCATCGGTAGCGACAGCGAATAGTTGATAATCGCCTTCGCTCAGCCCTTGGTGACTTAGTGTAAATGGAGCCTGACTCGAAGTACCCGCTAAAATGCCATTAATGTAGTACTCTACCTTTGCGACTTGACCATCTTCATCGTTGGTATTGGCATTCAACTCAAAAGTTGAGTTTGCTGTTACATTAGGCTGTACGACTGAGATAGACGGCGCGACGTTTGGCTCCGCATCACAAGCCCCTTCAACGTCCCATGCATCCTGCCAGAAATTACTGCCATTCCATGCAACACCTGGCTCATAGGGAGCTTGCCCACACCAGCCAAACTGCTTACATACGTAGATGGAACCATTGTTCTGAACCTTGTCGCCAAAGGCATAATTACCACCATTCTGGTACTGAGGCACATCACAACTTCCACCTGAACTCTCTCCACCAGACAAGGATTTTGCAGTGATATTGATTTCTGACGTGCGTGTTGTATTGCCTGCAGCATCAATCGCTTCCGCTACGATAGCGGTTGTGCCTTCTTGGGCGATAACAACAGCGGTATATGGCGTAATGCCGATCAGTTAAGTAAAAAAGACTGGTTGAACGATCCTCCAAGGATGTCAAAATCCGAGTGTTTCTTTAACACTCGGATTTTTTATGTTTCTTAGACAAGCCCTTAATCAAGTCCATAACTTCTCTCCAGAACAGCTCTCAGGGTTATCAGACCTGCTGTCCCCGGAACTCGTCGAACAGTGCCTCCAAGAATCTGGGGTTGCGACTATTCGAAAGCGCAGGTTACCAATGGAAATGATGGTTTGGAGTGTTTTAGGGATGTCCCTTTACCGTCATTTATCGATGGATAAAGTAGTCTCGCAACTTGATATTCTCCTACCGGGTAAGAAGCCATTCGTCGCACCTAGCGCTGTCATACAGGCACGTCACCGACTTGGTTCCGACGTTATGGAAGCCGTGTTCAATCACACTCAACGACTTTGGCACCGCAAGACTCCTCATCCCGATTGGCATGGGTTAACACTTCATGCTGTAGATGGTGTTGTGTGGAGAACACCAGACACTAAAAGTAATGATGAGCATTTTAGTAGAACAGGCAATAAAACAACGATATCTGACTACCCTCAAGTGAGAATGGTCTGCCATATGGAGCTGACCAGTCATTTACTCAACAGCGCTTCATTCGACTCAGTATCTAAAAGTGAAGTCGACCTTACGATCCCGCTTATTGAACAATCTCCCTCAAACAGCTTAACTATTTTTGACCGCGGATTTTACGCCTTGGGCTTACTGCATAAATGGCAAACCAGTGGCGATGAAAAACATTGGCTGCTCCCATTAAGAAAAGGGGCTCAATACACTGTGTTATCGAAGGTAGGCCGAGGACAAGAGCTCGTTGAGCTCAAGCTATCACCTCAAGCTCAAAAGAAGTGGGTTGATGCCCCCAAAACTCTCCAAGCTCGTTTAATCACAAAGACGATTAAAGGAAAAGAAGTCCGACTATTAACGTCAATGATAGACACGATGAAATATCCTGGTGCTGATATCGCCGAACTATATAGCCATCGTTGGGAAATAGAGTTGGGGTATCGTGAGATGAAGCAATACATGCTTCAGAACCAACTTACGTTAAGAAGCAAAAAGCCAGAGTTAGTGAATCAAGAGCTTTGGGGAATGCTGGTTGCTTACAATCTACTGCGGTTCATGATGTGTCAAATGGCCTATCATCAGAAGTCAGTGATGCCTTATCAAATCGGCTTTAAACAGGCTTCATTATTCCTTGTTGGACAGCTTCAATTATTACCAGCGGTCGCACCGGGACGAATCCCAGAAGTAATAAACTACATACTGGATATGTCAGAAAGCTTTGTTTTACCTGAGAGGCGAGAACGAAGTTACCCAAGAGCAGTAAAAAAGAGGCCTTGTCGCTATGCGACAAGGCCTCCAAGAAGACGCTAAACGATGCTTAACTTACAAGCATTACGGTATATGGCGCACTTTTCTTTGTCGCAAGTAACTCACCATTTGCATAGAAACGCACCTCAGTTAGGTCACCGTCTACATCGGAGGCTTGGGCAGCCACCACGATTGATTCGCCTGATAAAGTGTTAACATTAAACTGTGGTGAAACAATGCTGATGACAGGTGGTGTCGTTTCAACAACTGGAGCCGTGACTTTAAAGGCTTGAGGTGGAGATTCCGCTCGGTTCCCTGCGATATCATAAGCCGCTGTATGGAATGAATAGAGACCTTCGTTTACAGGAGTAAATTGAAAATTGAATGGTGGCTGTGTTTTTGTCGCTAGTTTTTGTCCATCCACATAAAACTCTACGCCAGCGAGATCGTCATCGACGTCACTAGCATCAGCAATAACATTCAAAGAATCGCCTAATTGCAGTTCGACTTGGCTTTGTTGCGTAATTAAATTTAGAGATAGAGCCAACCCGTTTCGCTTGTTTCTTAGTCAATACGACAAGTTTCAGGCATACCTAACCCAGTAAGCTTGTTCAACGCTTTTATCATCGCGTAAGTTTCACCCACCTGGGCATTGTAATTTCTTAAGCTCAGTTTCCCTCCTAGCAACTGTTTAACTCGATACATCGCTGTTTCTGAGAGTGAACGTTTGTGGTATCCATACCGCTCTTTCCAATACTTATTTGAGTCGTATAATTTCTGGCAACCCACGGCGAAATTTCGAGGGTGACCACGCTCCCAGAAGGCAGCCCCTTCTCTTGGGGGAATAAGCGCAATAGCTCCCTTAATCTTAATAGCAGCGTGACACGCTCTCGTGTCGTAAGCGCCATCACCAGACACCTCAAGGATACTTCGGCGTGTTTGTTTCAGTAAGTTCGGGAGTACTTCTCCATCTGTAACCGTCGATAAACTTAGCTCGGCGGCAATGATCTCATGAGTGTTGGTATCGACTGCAATATGCAGCTTTCGCCAGACTCTACGCTTGCCATCCGTCCCATGTTTTTTGACTTTCCATTCACCTTCGCCATAAACCTTAAGGCCAGTAGCATCAATGGCTAGGTGCTGTATCGCTCCTCTCGTTTTAGTCTTAAATGAAACCTCAACTTGCTTGGCTCTACGACTGATGCAGGTGTAATGCGGACAACTTAACGGTACATGGGCTAACCTAAATATCGAGTCGATAAATCCTTGCAGCGCTCTCAATGGCATAGAAAAAACTCGTTTGACCATGAGTGCTGTCGTGATAGCTAAATCACTGAACCGACGCGGCCTACCGCGCTTATTCTGTTTGCTTTGCGCCCATCCGCTTATTGCTTCTTCATCAATCCAAAAAGTCAGAGAACCACGGTTAATGAGTGATCGGTTGTATTGCTTCCAGTTGGTTGTTTTATAACGAGGCTTAGGCATAGGACTACGAGATAGAGTGGAGGTAGCTGATCAGATCGTAGGTTCTTGATTTAGTTCCATTGAATTACGCAACAAAGCCGTTCGACTTGGCCCGTTGGTTGGGTAACGCCAATTTCAGGCGCAGTGCCTTTGTTTGGTTCAACAGTAACCGTTCGAGTAACACTTTGCGTGATATTCCCTTTCGAGTCGTATGCTTTCACGTAAACGGAGTGCGTACCTACCCCTAAGTCGGCAAGATTAAATTCGTATGGTGACGCTTTATCATCCGAGATCTGGCGATCATTGGCGAAGAATTTAACGCCCTCTAGGTCGCCATCAACATCGGAAGCCTGCGCTGTTAGCGTTAAAGACTGGCCCTCTACGATAGAGATATTTGAACTAGGGCGAGAGAGAGTAACGCTAGGCGCATAGTTGGGTTCAACCACATGGTCATCACCCGCAAAACGAAACGTAGCCTCGATCAACGCACTGTCCAAGGTTCCGCCATAGCCAAATGTCATCGAGATTGACTCACCTGGCTTAAGCACACGAGATGTGCCGTTGTATGACGCAAATACCAACGTGTTGGTGAACATGTCGTCATTCGCCTTCGAGGATTTCAGAGTCACACTAACGCCGCTGACTCCCCATGGTGCGCTATACATAGGTGACGGGGTGTCAAAACGAAACTCGTTCTGGTGTAATTCAATCGCACTACTTCCGTTGTTTTTGAGAGTAATCTGATAATTATTCCAATTTGGTGAAGGTGACGCAGGTTGAACCAACTCCCCCCCCATTCCGCCATTTAAATTCACACTAGCGACAACATCTGTGGTTAGAATGGACATAGGCAGTGTAAATAGAACTCGCTTTTTCAACTTTTTACTCCTGTTTAGGCTTATTTTTCTACCAATAAGACATCTGGACTATTTATTTTTATTGGTTGTTAATATATAAAGATCGACACAGCATTTTTGCATAATTCTACCTAATGTATTTATCACTATAATGAATACATCCGATGGAACTTAAGAAATATAAACACTATATTTATCTAGATTATTTGTTGTTTAAATCTAGCAACAAAAAACTTGATTTATAAGAGAATGATCCCTCATTAATAACGCACTCTCAACTGACAACTTATTACGCCATTCATTTTGATATTGCCCTCGAACTTCCTTATAACAAGCTGGGCAACAATGTCTTTTAGCAATAAAGTGAGCTTTTGGAGTTTGCCAGAATATTTTACTATGTTTTCTACAAAACATTTTTACTGGAGTTCTGCTATTAATATATTGTACATATTGATAGTCGTATTTATCGCCCCATTTCTTAACTGCTTTTTCTATAAATGTAATAGTCGTATCTTTTTTAATTGCCACTTCTTAAATCCATAAAAATAAATTAATATTGATAGTTTAGTAAATTATCAAACCAACTAATAGAGCATTATTTATTAATAAATTTTATGAAGTGCCATACTCTCTAATCTAGCATCCTACTCATAACCGTCTAGTTAGTCATATGTTTAATGTCGGTCGACACTCCGGACCCACTTAATATAACTAGGATCTCTCTTTCTTTAGCAATTGCCGTCGATAGCTGTTCCAAAATAAAAAGCGGCACCCTCACCTAAAATTAGTCCATTTCTATTCTCATCAAAAGGACAGCAACCATAAGTATTCAGATCCGTATCAACATTCATCACTCGCATCGTTGGCCAGGCTGCTAAACTAGGTTCACAGACTGGTGATTCAACACCCCCAGCGATCGCTATATCCACTTATTCTAATAAGAGTGCTTTTCTTGCTTCATGCAGCGCCATCGAAGAGGAAGAGCATGCAATTGAATAATTAACAGAGGATCTTTAGCGCCAACCTTCAAGCATATTTCTGCGAGTGGTGTATTACACATACTTTTTACGACGGTCAAGGGAGACAGAGAGCGCCCTTGACTGGAACGTTGGTAGCCTTCACTTTGTGAATCCGGACCACCACAGGAATAACCTGTGTAAACACCTAACATATCAGCAGCTACATCTATCTCTCCACCGATGTAGCCTAACGCGTCTTCGAGTGCAATAAGGGACATTTTTGACGTACGCTCTTTACTACGATAATTTATGGATGTATCCAAGCTCTGTTCACATTTAGCTACGACGTATCCACCATACTCCGTGTCACGGTTATAACTGGAATCGCCATTACGTATCCCAGATACATAGTTTATTGGCCCCCAAACCATATGGGCTAACAACACCCATACCAACAATGGCCACCTGATCTGAAACATACATCCTAGTCTTTTACTCCGGGAATTTTCTCAAGCAAAGAACCGACACTCGTGGCGTTTCGCAAAACTTCGTCATCTAATGTAATATCGAGTTCACCTTCAATCAAAAACGCAAATTCTGCTTTCGTCAATGAGTCTAGCTCTAGGTTTTCCATACTGGTATTAAGATCATCAAGTGTCAGCCCAAATTGTTCTTCAATTTTATTGACTAAAGTTGTATATTTTTCGGCTTTGTTGCGTAATTAAATTTAGAGATAGAGCCAACCCGTTTCGCTTGTTTCTTAGTCAATACGACAAGTTTCAGGCATACCTAACCCAGTAAGCTTGTTCAACGCTTTTATCATCGCGTAAGTTTCACCCACCTGGGCATTGTAATTTCTTAAGCTCAGTTTCCCTCCTAGCAACTGTTTAACTCGATACATCGCTGTTTCTGAGAGTGAACGTTTGTGGTATCCATACCGCTCTTTCCAATACTTATTTGAGTCGTATAATTTCTGGCAACCCACGGCGAAATTTCGAGGGTGACCACGCTCCCAGAAGGCAGCCCCTTCTCTTGGGGGAATAAGCGCAATAGCTCCCTTAATCTTAATAGCAGCGTGACACGCTCTCGTGTCGTAAGCGCCATCACCAGACACCTCAAGGATACTTCGGCGTGTTTGTTTCAGTAAGTTCGGGAGTACTTCTCCATCTGTAACCGTCGATAAACTTAGCTCGGCGGCAATGATCTCATGAGTGTTGGTATCGACTGCAATATGCAGCTTTCGCCAGACTCTACGCTTGCCATCCGTCCCATGTTTTTTGACTTTCCATTCACCTTCGCCATAAACCTTAAGGCCAGTAGCATCAATGGCTAGGTGCTGTATCGCTCCTCTCGTTTTAGTCTTAAATGAAACCTCAACTTGCTTGGCTCTACGACTGATGCAGGTGTAATGCGGACAACTTAACGGTACATGGGCTAACCTAAATATCGAGTCGATAAATCCTTGCAGCGCTCTCAATGGCATAGAAAAAACTCGTTTGACCATGAGTGCTGTCGTGATAGCTAAATCACTGAACCGACGCGGCCTACCGCGCTTATTCTGTTTGCTTTGCGCCCATCCGCTTATTGCTTCTTCATCAATCCAAAAAGTCAGAGAACCACGGTTAATGAGTGATCGGTTGTATTGCTTCCAGTTGGTTGTTTTATAACGAGGCTTAGGCATAGGACTACGAGATAGAGTGGAGGTAGCTGATCAGATCGTAGGTTCTTGATTTAGTTCCATTGAATTACGCAACAAAGCCTACCCAAAGCGCTGACAATATGAAATTATGTTAATACAATGAAATTAAGAGCTATTAAGCTCCTATCATTATACTCAGAATCGTTACATTCAAATAAGTTAAGATTTCAAAACGTCTTGGCTTTTAATCAAATTCATAAGGTGACCAATATGAAAAAATTTAACACTTTAAGCTTAGTTGCATTATTCATTTCTGTGTCGGCTGGGGCTAAGCAACTCCCAGAAAATGACATCAACTCTGATACTTTACTTTCACCGCTACTATTAAATAGTAGTGGTGTACATAATTATGACGATGATTTTACTTATTACCAATGTTACTTAAACCCTGTAAGTTGCTTCTGATAAATACAAAGGAACCCTAAAGCTCAATATGCAACCAACAAGAACAAGGAGCTCAAAAACTTGGCAGGAACGCTATTTTTAGTAAGCCAGTAACGTAAGTTACTGGCTTTTTATGTGCATCTTATTTAGCATCCATTACATCAAAGCCTATAACAATCTCTATAAATTTATCTTTTTGCCTACCACACAGACAGATACCTGACTTAATGATACATAGGCAGTGAAGCTTCAGTCTCATGCCAAAATAAATCGGCTCTGTTTATGTATCGTTCGCTAAAAGACATCTCCGGACTGAGTGGGTACTTCAACGTGGCTTTTATCTTCTCGAAAGCCCTTTCTGCCACTTCTAATGAAGCCTGTGAATGAGGATTAATCATCAGTTCCGCCGTTCTAAGTTCTTCGCTCTCTATTAATGTTGAGTACGACGTTTCAGCACCTGAGAAAGGTCCTAGTGCGAACATAATGTCTTCTGGCGGAATATTTAAGGTCGCAATCTCACTAAGAGACTCACCTCTCAACAACGTATCCACCGACTTTCCACCATGATTCAACTCTATCGCATACACATAGCCACGTTGATTATGTAATGCGTAGTTGACCGCAATACGTTGATCGGTTGTGGTTGAAATCACGCCGCGGATCCCACGAGTATGGTGAGCATGCCTAATATACTCAATTGGCTCTACTTTACGATTGAAACCAGAGTGAAATAGCTCATCCGGTAGACGGTTATCGCCTCGAAAGACTAATGAGCCTCTCACCTCGGGATCGTAATTGCGATAAAATGGAAGGGAGCGAATTTCCTGCTGTGCTCTAGCACTCACTTCATGAAGCTTATCGACGTCGGTTAGGTAAGCATAGGGGTCGACCTTCTGCTCTAGCTCGAAAAAATCTCTCAATGCTTCCTCTTCTCTTCCTCCCCCCATATCAGCATAGCCAGACCCACCCATGCCAGGGCGTTCTGGTAAATCTTCCGGTAATAACAGTTCAGGTAACGTACTTCTTTCGCTTTCAGAAGTCACATCATTGTTGACGACATCACCTCCCCCTCTTAGCCCAGCATTTTCTAGCCATTGTACTTCTCCAGTATCAGGGTTAACGGTTCTGACGATACGCGTGTCCGTCATTAATCGCCCACTAGAAGCATCGACTTCGCGATAATAAGCAAACCCATCTGAACGAAGTAAAGTACTTCGACCACTATTGGTTAGCTTGACACCTAAAAGCTCTTCGCTTGTTTGAGGGTGCACGATTAAACGAGGCATCGAGGTGAATCCTTCCATCTCTTCGATGGGAAAACCAGAGTTGGCCACAATAACATTAGGGAGAGACTCTGTCGCAATTTCAGTCGCTTCTGCTAATGCACGACCATATTGAGCAAGGGCGGGCAAAAGCGTCGTCGCTCCAATTATCGCGGCGTTGATTGAGCTCATCTTTGTGCCTTCTAAACGTTCTTGCAATGTGTCACCGTGTAACGCTTTGTCAAGACTCAACCCAAACAGGTTTGCGCTCAAACCAATGTTCAATGGAATACCCATCTCAGGAGCAATAACATCAACCACCGGCAATAGGGTCATGACGCTATAAGCCACAGAAAGTAGGTAATCGCGTTGTGCCTCAAGATCGGATTTGATCATGGTATCTCCGTCACTGACTAAACGCGCTTTCATCTGTTCCGTCATTCGAGCAAACACATTCCCGTCGATACGATGACGCTTCATCATCATATAGCCCTCCGACCAATTATCAGTGGCAAATGCTTTTAAGGCCTTATCCACACCGGAATACGTTGCGCCATCTTGCCTTAAATAAAGGCTGAAATGTGACTGTAAATGTTTTCGGTTTGAGGGACTTCTTAAACTCTTGAATAAGTGTTTTTTGAGCTGACGTTCACTGCGGTATGCCCAAAATGGTTGTTGAGCGCCTGGAGTATAGAGCAAGCCCCCTTGGCCGTCTTTAGAATCAATCAATAAGATATCAGTCGAGTCATAACCGTAGACATCAAAACGATACACACTGACCTCTCTTCTTTGAGAAGAAGAGAGTATGGCGATGGCGAGTTGATACTGAGCTTGGTTGAGCAAACCATGATGGTACTGCTGATAGGCTGAAAAGGCGTAACTGTCTCTCACTAGTTGGGTGTAGCGTGTTGTATTCTCCGACCAAAACGTTGTTAACGCCTCACTATAAACGCCTTGAATATCTAACTCGTCGTAAGCGATATTCCACAGGGTCGACGAAAGTAAGCGGACTTCATTTTTTTCATCGAACGCTTCACCAGTCGCGCCTTGTGTATAGATCCCAGTATCAACATTGATGGTGCCAGGATACGAGTCTCGATAACGACTGAATGCATTGAGCATAACCGCTTGAGTGAGTGTATAAGATTCGCTTGGGTGCTCGTAATGAGCCCAACCATTATAAGTTCGATGACTGCTCTGTGCCCCGTCAAAGTGGTGATAAAAAACCGCATCAGGATCAATATCATGGTACCCGTGTTGAGTTAATACTTCTTTTATCTTATCTGACGCCACTCGTATAGGGTCTGGCAAGGAAAGGATCATGTGCGCGTAATCTTTCGCAAAATCAAGTCGCCACGCTTTATCAAAGGGAGGGAGGGACTCAAACGGTGAAGAGGTGTTAACACTGACGTTATCCTTAGCAAGAGCGGGATTGTTTGACGTCATGAAAGCTATGCTCATAGCAAGGACAAGCATTATTTTTTTATACATAAATTGCCTTTATGGTGAAGATATTTTCTAGAGTGAGAACAGGCGCTGTCGGGTTGTTATCTGACATATCAAAAGCATTACACTCTATTTTTACGACATCAAAGTCTTGATGTTTCACGACAGAAAGATGTTTAATGCGGATTCTATTTTGGTCAAATAAGGCACCAGTACGTTCAACCTATAGGATAAAAAGACTGAGATAGGTGCTCGTCACCAAGACCAGAAATAGCTTAGAAAGAGCGGTTCGAATAGCAGGACCTTGAATAAATTGATTCAAATGATTCGAAGTTGCGAAACTACGTCCTCCCCAATCGATACTTTTTAGGTTAAAGCACAAACTAAGGAAAAGAAGATGACTGGCCGTTACGATGCGAGCATGGAAAAAGTCATCGGCTCCAATCGCAATCAAAAATGAGGCTAAATGGCCAATAATCAATGTCAACTTGGGTAAGACAGCACGATACTCCACCAACAAAAGTTGTATCAACCAAACACCATAAATAACACTTAACTGCCAAGGTATCGCCTTGCCAACTAATAATAGTTTTCCCTCACCAAGTAGGCTCGTTTGCTCACCAGAGCACATCCAATGCGCGATCGTCGCTGCAAGCACCACCGAAATAAGCATCGAGAGATACGCTTTCTTTTTGAACTGCACCAAGATAAAACCAACGGATTGGAGAACAAAAAACACCATCAACCCTTTATCAAAGTCCTTTAGGCTGAGCCACTGGCTCACCGCGAGAAAACACAACAAGTTAAACCCCGTCTCTAAGCACAGGATACGCTTTATCTCGCCCACATTTTCAACAGGTTGAGTCAACGGCCAAAACAGCAAAGGCAGCACTAATGTGAGCATTAACGCAAACCAAATCGAGCTCTGTACAAGCCAATAAAAACCATAGCCATACACACCACACAGAGTTAAGAATAAACCGGAGGATAAGGGAGAATACAAGGCAGATTTCATGCATTTTGCTCCTTATCGTAGGCCGCGCGCTCGGCTAGATCCATCATACACAGGTTGGCTGTTTCAATGCATCGCTCTAATGTCACAGGCACTCGCCAAGTTTGTCTCGGGTCCGACAAATATTCCCCGCTTAAGAAAACGTTCGAGAAGTTTTGCACAGTGGTCGTCAGTGTATTCTGAGAGGTCGGTTGAGTTAACGCGTGTTGCAGAACCCAATGGCGAGCCTGTCCTCGTTCATTAATAACGGCATCGCCATAAAAGTGATCGGCATATAGGGTTTTTAACTCTTCTGGCGTGACCATTTTCGCACCGAGGCCCACCCTAAATCCTTGGTAAGCAGGGTGCTCTAATAAGTCTAATCGCCCAAGAACTTGATACAATAGTTCATCTCTCACTTGATCTTCAGTGCAGGACAGCATCGGTTTTTGGTAGAGGAGACCTCGAGCTTTATCGAGTGCCGTTGCCGTCACTGACAGGCACGTTGTCTCCCCTTTTGAGTGAGAGCGAGTAGTCACGTGATAGCTCAATCCCCACGGAGAATCGAGTACCAAACCAACTGTCCTGCCCTTCAATGCGTCAGGTCTTCGAGAAAAATAAAACTGAAACCCGTGGCTCAGTACGAATTCATAACTCAACGCAGAGCTTATCTCTGAAAGTAGAGACTGGGTAACGTGAGCTGGGAGTGCCAACACGTAAAAATCGGCCTGAACGGAACGTTCACCTTGCAAAAGGACGCCGTCTATACGAGTTCGAGCTTTATTGGGATAAAGAGATTTCACTTTATGACCAAGGTGAAATTGAACACCTTGCTTTTGTAGGTAATGAGTCAGTGGGGAGATAAGTGCATCGCTAATCGGCTCCCTCATCCCCAAACTGTACGCTTCGGGGGCTAAACCGTGCAACTCTCCCACTTTATTATTGAGCAAATCCAACACCGCCAAGGCTGGTGTATTGTCGGTGGCTCCAATCCAACCTAATAATACCGGTCGGAGGAAAGCTGCCAGTCGCGGCCTGGAGTCATAGGAGAAAAAGTCACTCACAGAAACACCAAGTAACGCCTCCGTTGTGTAAGGCTTTTGTAATTGTTGCTTAAACCAGAGCGTATCCGTCAATGATACTTGAGCGTAAATCATTGAATAAGCGGATTTTGCATCATCCCATAACTTTTCCAAGCGGGTAAAGTAGCCGCGTTGAAACTGCATTGTCTTGTTACTTTGTGCCCACGAAAACTGGACGAGCTCCTGAGGGTAAAGCGAATCCAAACAACTTCCAGAGCCCGAAGGGATCTCTTTCAGAAAATTAATCAAATTATGATTTTTCGCAAAAAACTGCCGATGAGTGAGTTCGTGAACCGCACCGCTCTCATCGACCGCTCCGATACACTTACCTCCGGTGAAGAGCTCTTTGTCGTAAATGGCAACATCAAAACCGTGTTTGACACAATTATGAGCCATTGCTAAGCCAGAAATACCCGCCCCGAAAATGGCAACTTTGGAACGTAAAGGAGTCACGTTGTTACAAGCTATGACTCCCGTTTCTTTAATGACATCACAAGTCATACGGCCTCCTCCAAGTAATCTAATGCTTGCGATGTTGGGGGAAGGATGCAGTCTTTAGACTGAACAATAAAGCCGGTAATTCCGGTCACAAAGCCAATAACACTTTTCATTTAAATTTTGTCCATTGTTAGTAATGGGAATATTCCCATAAGGAAGGTTACCTCAAATCAAAATAAGCAACAATATGCATTTCAACTGATTCTTTGAGAAGGTGGCTTGTAGTGATTGGTACGATGAGTAATCAATTAAGTTATCTAAGGCTTTATTTAGTGCCGTCTCTCTACGGAGCATTGACCTAAGATTGGGACAGGTTTATATCAACTCTAACAAACATTAATCATGAAAAAACCAGCAGCGATTACTACTGGCTTACTAATTAACCTCAATCTCTTTTAGAAGGGGCTGTTACTTGCTTTTCTATCGTTTATTCAAGTGTCATTGATTAAAATGAATAATATTTCACAAGGCGCTCGCTGTAAGCTAAATCAGCAGGAGTATAATTGAGCTCAACGGTAATATTTCCAGAGAGTTCTCCGTCAACTTTGTAAACTGGGCAAGTGGCAATATCAGACAAGTAAGACTCTTCCATTGGAGTACTAAAGTAGAAGATCTTTTGTAGGTTACATTCGCCAACTGGCTTTGTTGCGTAATTCAATGGAACTAAATCAAGAACCTACGATCTGATCAGCTACCTCCACTCTATCTCGTAGTCCTATGCCTAAGCCTCGTTATAAAACAACCAACTGGAAGCAATACAACCGATCACTCATTAACCGTGGTTCTCTGACTTTTTGGATTGATGAAGAAGCAATAAGCGGATGGGCGCAAAGCAAACAGAATAAGCGCGGTAGGCCGCGTCGGTTCAGTGATTTAGCTATCACGACAGCACTCATGGTCAAACGAGTTTTTTCTATGCCATTGAGAGCGCTGCAAGGATTTATCGACTCGATATTTAGGTTAGCCCATGTACCGTTAAGTTGTCCGCATTACACCTGCATCAGTCGTAGAGCCAAGCAAGTTGAGGTTTCATTTAAGACTAAAACGAGAGGAGCGATACAGCACCTAGCCATTGATGCTACTGGCCTTAAGGTTTATGGCGAAGGTGAATGGAAAGTCAAAAAACATGGGACGGATGGCAAGCGTAGAGTCTGGCGAAAGCTGCATATTGCAGTCGATACCAACACTCATGAGATCATTGCCGCCGAGCTAAGTTTATCGACGGTTACAGATGGAGAAGTACTCCCGAACTTACTGAAACAAACACGCCGAAGTATCCTTGAGGTGTCTGGTGATGGCGCTTACGACACGAGAGCGTGTCACGCTGCTATTAAGATTAAGGGAGCTATTGCGCTTATTCCCCCAAGAGAAGGGGCTGCCTTCTGGGAGCGTGGTCACCCTCGAAATTTCGCCGTGGGTTGCCAGAAATTATACGACTCAAATAAGTATTGGAAAGAGCGGTATGGATACCACAAACGTTCACTCTCAGAAACAGCGATGTATCGAGTTAAACAGTTGCTAGGAGGGAAACTGAGCTTAAGAAATTACAATGCCCAGGTGGGTGAAACTTACGCGATGATAAAAGCGTTGAACAAGCTTACTGGGTTAGGTATGCCTGAAACTTGTCGTATTGACTAAGAAACAAGCGAAACGGGTTGGCTCTATCTCTAAATTTAATTACGCAACAAAGCCTCGCCAACTTTCATCCCCAAAGACTCAACTTGTGAACGCTGACGATAATAATGCGGACTAATATCAAGCAGATATTCAGGGGTATGGGTTGATATTTCGCTAGTGTAGCTCTCATTGAACTCTCTCCCAGCGATAAAGTTTTCATTCTCTAGACTGTAAAGCACGTTGAGGTGCCAATAGATTAATTCAGAATCGTCACTCGTTGAATTACCCGGTTTCGAATAAACACACAAGATCTGGCTATGCGGAATTTCTAAACCTTCATTGAATTGAATATCACTGACGAGAGTCTTGATACCACAACGATGCAACGTAAAACCATTTTGTCTCATCGTTTCGGTAACTTGGTTAGTTGACTGGTATTTGAGGTAGACTTCCTCAGGAGAATTACTAGTGATAATGTTACTTTCATTAGCATAAGCAAGCGTACTTAAACAGGCAGTTACAGACACTAATAGTATTTTTCTTTTCATTACTTTATATCCTTTATGATTGGCGGAAGAAAAATAACCCATAAAGTAAATATGAAACAGCACACATATATCAATTTGTGATCCAAACCCCGCTATCAATTGATCTTACGAATGCTTAAATTTTCATTCGCATGTAGCGTAATTCAGTGAAACTGGGGCATGGAGCAGTAATCAGATAATATACGTTCACTTCCAGCCCAAACTTCGTTACTAAAAAACCAACTAAAAGCATTACAAACAATTGCTCAATAACCATACCTTTATTACCACTTGTGGTTGATAAATAAGAGATAAGTAGATGGACGTAGCTGCTCAGGTAGTATGTTGTTAGTTTAGTTCAACTGCATTACGTAACAAAGCCACTCCATTAAGCAGCAATTACGTTTTGGTTTGAGCTCACTTATGCTGTTCTATAACGATATGTCGAAAAACAAGTCCATTGTGCGTTTCTTACATATTCAAACATTGCCGTCCTCATTCATGTTGATTCATACTGACTACGTCGATATCGCAGTCTTTAAGAACAAAGTCGAAAAACACATTCGTCGGCTTCTTATTCCATCTGCATACCAACACCCGCATCACCGTAAGAGTGGCTGCCTTCACTATTGCAAAAAGCGCCGCAGATGGGCGCAGGCCTGCGTAATATGCCTAAAAAGTTCAGGAGCCTTTTCTGGGGCGACGTCCAAGGCTGTTTTTCTACTCAATTAAGCACGCTTGTTGAGTGGTTCAACAGAGTTACTTGGGAATACCAGACACCACATCCTTTGGGTGTGCGCATTCTACTACAAGAATGCACAAGCCATTTTGTAGCACGGCTCTTGAGAGAGAGCCCATTGTTTTGTTCTTTTAAAAGAGCAAAACAATGTCCTTAAAAGGAGTTTGAATAATGCAAATTGTATACGGATATTGTCGTGAAGATGAGGCGGGGAGTTTATTGGACCGCTTTGTTGAACAAGGGGATTTTGTCAGCTTCAAAGAACTGGGCTCAGTCGGGCGTGAATACATGGCATTTGCTGCTTTGTTGCCTTTTACTGACCGCCTCCCCTTTCCTTTCTATTGGAAGGGTGTTCATTTCGTTTCGGTTCAAAAACAAACCCAATCAGTCCGTCAACTCACGCCACCACCATCAAAGAATGCCCGCAAAAAACATTATCGTAAACTCAAAAACACGATCATGACCCCTCAAAATTGGAAACAACACGTCAGTCGCAATCGCGGTTTGAAGTATGTAAACGCTTCCTTGTAGCCTTTAATGTAATCAAGAAGCGCCATGGGACTCAACGGCAACATCTTAACTCATGCGGCTTAAAGCCTGCCCAAAAGTCTGACGAACGAACAACGTCCATTTTTCAATCCACCAGATGCACGCCCCCCCCTTTGATAAGGGCGGTGCGACGTCGTGCACCTTTTATCTACATTTAAAGGTAACCAAATGAAAAATAAAACATTACGCTTTCACTGCCCTCTAACGTATTGGCGTCACTTTTGTACGCTCCTGACCGTCTACTTTGCCTGTGCATCACCCGCTTACGCCGATGACCTTTTTGCCAGTGGTAAAGATACTGTAACCAATACGGTCGGAACGGGGTCTTCTGGCGAATTCTACATTTTAGTGGCTGGCCTGATTGGCGGCATCATCGTGGGCATCATTCAAAAGAACTGGGTGGGTGGCATCATCGGTTTTTTCGTTGGCGTGGTGTTCTGGGAAGTCGGTAAAGGGTTTGTAGGCTTATAAACCACATAAGGAGAGCGCGAAACTATTCGCCTTATTTCACCATGGATCATCAAGACAAACAAACCCTCTTCACTTTTCCAAACTACTTACAAACCGACGTCAAAATGGTCGGATTTCCAATCGATGAAATGCTCCCTTCTATCTTGTTGTTTTTGATGTTGTTCAACATCAATCGGTTGGTCGCAGTCGCCGTGTGTATCGGCTTTTTCCTCACCATTCGCAGCTTAAAAGTCCGACACGGCCCCAAATTCATCATTCACTTCATCCACTGGTATGGGGATGACACGGCGAATAAAACCATTTTTAAACGCACGCCCCCCGCCACAAAAAAATATTGGATTTACTGATGCTCAATGAACATAACGGCGAGGCGCTTAAAGCGGCTCGCTTTCTCAATTACGTCCTCACCGCGGTGGTGTTGATCACCGCCTTAGGAGTCGCTGGGTTGAGTTTTGCTTTATTAAGTCAAAGCCAAGCGGAAAAGCGCACCGTCGTGCCACCTCATATCGACCGAGCGTTTACGATCTCAAGCGATGCGGTTGATGAAGCGTATCTTTCTATGATGGCCGATTGGTGGATACACCTAAAATTTAATGTCACGCCCTCTAATGTTAAACGTCAATTCAACTTACTCATTACCTACGTGCCGCCTAAATACTGGAGCGGCTTACAAGACAAGTTGATACGAGAAGCCGAATTTATCATCGAGAACGACGTCACCAGTTTTTTTGAAGTTGACACGCTATCTATCAATCTCAATGAAATGAAAATACGGGTCAAAGGCACGCTCAACAAAACCATCGCGGGACGCGCACTCGACCCTGAGCCCGTCACCTATTTACTCCAGGCCGATTACTCAAGTGGCTTGATTGAACTTCACAGCATCGTTCAGGAGGTACCATTATGAAAACACACTTCATTTCTATTGTTGCTACTTTGTTGTTGTCCCCCATCCTCAGCTACGCCAATACGATTACCGCAAAAACCTACTATTTTGAGCAAAATGACACCATTGTGTTACCGTTATCCTCAGTCAACACCAATCGTTTAGTGGTGAAAGACGACAAGATATTAAACCTTCATTGCCCTAGAGGATTTTGTCTCGCTAAAGCCAATCAACGAGACCAATCAGGCTCGATTAGCGTTAAACTCAACATCGCCTTGCCTTTTACCGCGCACGTCACCACAGAAAAAGGCAAAAATTTCTCGCTTTTTATCAACCCAAAAGCCGTCCCAGCGGTGGTCAATGAGTTTATTTCTCTTCGCTCTACTGCAGAGAAAAGTGTCTTTGAAAAAGATCTCGAATACCCTTTGGCCTTGGGGCAACTCACCAAACAAATGATACATTGGCAGCGCTCCAAGACGCCTATTCCTGGTTTTCGTGTCCATCCGATTGACCCTGACACTCTCCCCAAAGACACGTCACCACTGGCCATTATTCCGCAAACCCTCTTTGTAGGTCGGCCTTTCTCCGGGCTTATTTATCAAGTTAAAAATCAATCCAGTGACACCGTCACCCTTACTGAGGCGCAATTTTACAGTTACGCCAGCCGGAGTGCCTCACTTGATCGTTATACCTTGGCCCCAGGTGAATCTACCCATCTGTACATCATCACAGGAGGACACTAATGAGACGATTTAAACAGTGGCTTTTAAGAGAGTCGGACTTAGAAGATGGAGTCAATGCCAATAAGCAAAGTAAGCAGCGCAACCAAATCCTCAGCTTGTTGGCCATTGCGCTCTTGGTCGCGATCTTTTTTGCATTTAAAGCCTTTAAACAACCTCGTTCCTCGCTTGATATTGCGCAAGAAGTCGTTGACTTTGCGCCCAATTTTGGGGAAATCATTACTGATGATTTTACCGACAAAGACAACCGATCGGCCCTGACCTTGCAAGGTCAAGACATTGAAGACGTCAAAGAGAAGATGGAAAACCTCAATCGAGACGTCGAACGTTTGATAACGAGCAATGAAAACACGCTCGCACAAATGAAAAAAGAGAACGAAACCTTACGCGCTGAAATACGCAATAATCAAGAAGCGCAGCGCACCGTCGCCTTGCCATCACCGTCAGCCTCGAAGGAAGCCAGTCACCTGACCGTCATGGGAGATCCGGCGCCATTTGGTTCGCGCCCTCTTCCTCCCAAACCTTTGCCCTCTTACGCCACCAATGATCTGCAAAAAGAGAGCTTTCAATACAGCAACGCCGATAAGGCCTCGTTTGATGACCAAGGACAAGCGTTTGACTCGTTTGATTTTTTTTGGACAGCCTCTTCAGAGTCAGCCTACCAACGCACCGTTGACAATTACGTCCCGTCGGGCACCTTTGTGACCGCTAAAATCACCGGTGGCGCGGATGCCAATGCCGGGGCGTTCGGCCAAAGTGATACCGCCCCCATCGTGTTTCAAACCGTGCATGAAGGCGTGTTGCCCAATGGAGAAAAGAGCCACCTCAAAGACTGCACCATCATTGGAAGCGTGTACGGAGACCTCTCTTCGAGTCGTGGCGTGGCCCGCACTCACACCCTCAGCTGCATTCGGGACGGTCGCATTTTAGACATTCCTGTACAAGGCACCGTCTTTAACTTTGGTCGCAATGGCATCCGTGGTACTTCGATTTTACGTAACGGCAAAATCGTCCAAATGGCGGGAATCTCAGGCATCTTAACCGGACTGGGAGAGACGGGAGCGGGATTGGCCAGCACCACCTCGACCTCAGCGCTGGGCTCAACGTCCAGCATCAACAGCGAAGATGTGGGGTTAAGTTTATTGGGCAATGCCACCTCAGAAGTAGGGAGCAAGCTTTCGGATTACTACATTGCCTTAGCCGAGTTATACCACCCCTTCATCGAAATCAGTCCAGGGGGCATCGTGAATATCGTCTTTACGAAAGGGTTCCCTCTCGATGATGAGGAGGCGATCAAACGCTATGTTGATCGTCAGGAAAAAGAGCAAGCAAAACCGGACACCCTTTTAGAAACCATCACTCTCAACCCTCTTGCGGCAGAAGTTAACCAACAATTAAATTAAGGTCCGCTTTATGACTATCAAGCTTTTCACCGCGCTGCTTATCAGCGCCCTCGCCGGCTGCTCGGCGGGCTTTCAGGACGAATTCAGTTGCAAAAAAATCGGCGGAACACCCGGCTGCGCCAGCATGGATGAAATTCGAAATATCTCAACTCACCCAACCTCACAACGCGCCATCGAGGCGAACGTTCTGGCTTCCCATCCTTTTGTTTTACTGCCAAGACGCACACGTGAAGGCCATCCTATGCGAACCCAAGACACGGTTAGGAAGGTGGTGATTTTTCCTTTTACTTCGGATGACACCACCACTTACCTCGACACGATGGATATTTACATTGTGTTAGACGAGTCTACCTGGACAGGTCGCCCTGTTCAGGCTATCAAGAAGGATTAACGCCATGGGCGTATCAAAAGATTTAAAGGGTTTTTATCAAGAAGCCAAACGTGAATATAACCACCTGCATTCTGAACTGCCTTACCGGACTTTTGATGCAGAGCACGGCCTGTTTCATAACAGAAAAGGCGTCGGATTTGGATTCAAGTTAAGCGTCTTGGCGGGGGCGAATGACGACATGGTGGAGGCGTTTAACCGTCTCATCATGGATTTACCGGCCGGCCATAAATGGGATTACCATGTTTCCATGATGGGTCACAACCACGTGAGTCATTTGATTGAGCAAAATGCCGCCTTGAAATCCGCTCGTGCGGGTATTTGCAGTGAATTAGCAAAACAAGAAGCCGATTACGCCAACTTTGCGGCTCACCACGGCTTTTTTCATCGTCAAAAGCATTACTTTGACATCAAAGATTACACCGCGTGGTTGTTTGTCTCCAGTACGGACGATGTTGACCGTGTGTTGGATTGCAAAGAGGCACTCACCACCTCTTTATCCCAAATTGGATTAGATCTCACGCCGCTGACCCCCGAAGGCTTAATCAACTACGTCGAAGGCATTCTCAATTTTGACCCCACACAAACCGCCCCGAGCGAATCGGAATACGCTCCAGAAGCGTTGATCTACAAACAAGCCCTCTCTCCTGATACCGAGTTTTTAACGCGCCGACATTACACCGATGTTCGCTTTAGTAACCGCCAACATCAAAGGGTGACCTCGCGGATCATTTCATTGGGTTTACACGCAGTACGCCTCGCACTTTCCGCCTGTACGCGTTGCCCGATTGTTTTGCGTCCTTAAAGAGCGTGGCCAAAAATGTGCAATGTCCACACCTCATGACCCTCAATTTTCGCCATCAAGAATCGGGCAGTTTTGCGACCCAAAATGGCGGACGCATTGGAGAGCTAGAAAAACGCTCAAGTCCCCGATGGCATTTTTCTTCCCTCAAGCGAAGAAAGAGCAGGCCGAACGCGAGCAAATTCGAGATGAAATGTCGGATGGCATCAACAGCATGGCATACATGCACTTGACGCTGACGTTATTTACCAACAAAAAATCCGAGCGACTGCACCGCACTACGGCCATTAACGCCTTTCGCTCTGGCGGGATTGATTTACAAACCGTCTCGATGCTGCAAAGCCAAGCGCTCATGACAACCTTACCGTTCATGATGACCGATGGTTTTTGGACCGATTGCGACCGTGCTGGACGTATTCAAACCCTAAAAACCGGCAATGTGGCCAACCTCTTGCCTCTTGTGATGGACGTAAAGAATTTCAGTGGTGGCATGATGCTGCCCACCATGCGCCAACAAGCCTTTTGGTTTAATCCGTTTAATTGTGGCTCAGATAACTACAACATCGCCCTGACCGGAGGCTCCGGAGCAGGAAAATCCTTCTTTGTGCAAAAGCTCGCCGAAACCCTCTTTGCCATGAACGGTAAAATCTGGGCGTTAGACAAAGGAAAGAGCTTTAAAAAGCTCACCTTGATGCTTGGCGGCCGCTATATGACGGCTGATAAGATTTACCTCAACCCATTTACTCATCTGGAACGCATTGCTATGGGCGATGACTATACCGATGAGAAAGGCGAACAGGTCAACCCTCTCAAGGAAACACTGCACACCATCACCGGACTCTTTGCGACCATGGCCTGCCCCACGCACGAAATGGGAGATTTTGAAAAATCGGTCCTCGGGGATTGCATCATTGCGGCTTGGCAGGCACACAAAAGCGAGACCTTGGTTGACCATGTGCAAGAAGCGCTATTTGCGGCGGCCGAAAAACAAGGCGGTGATCGCCGCCTTTCCGATATCGCCATGCAACTGAATAAATACCGCTCAGAGGGGATCTATGGAGACACTTTCAATAAACCGTCCATGCTCGATCCCAATGTCCACTTTACCACCATAGAACTGGACGGATTTCCCTCGGACATCATGCGACCGGTGATTTTTGCGCTGATGTCGAGCATCACTCAGCAGATGTACCTGTCCGGCTCTCGTTCGACGCCGAAGATGTGCATCATTGAAGAAGCGTGGTCTCTAATGGCTGGCTCTAATGCTCAGGCACAAGAGTTCATCAATACTGGTTATCGCACTGCCCGAAAATTTGGGGGATCGTTTTGCACTGTGACGCAAGGGATAGAGGATTTTTACAGCACACCCGAAGCACTTGCCGCGTTCAATAACTCCGACATTCACATCACTCTGCGTCAAGGCAGTGGATTGACGAAATTCATCAAAGACAATCCTTCACACTTTTCGCCCTATGAGCAATTTGTCATCAAGAGTTTTGAAAAGTCATCCATCGCCGGTTACAGCTCTGTCATGTTAAAAACTGGGGATGTGACCACCTTTCATCGTTTATTTGCCGACCCTTTCACTCGGGCGTGTCTTTCGACAGAGCCGCATGAGTTTGAATACTGTGAAAACTTGATGAACCAAGGCCTATCACTTATGGAAGCAGTCAATCAAACCGCCGAGCATTTTTACGGAAAGGAAATTGAGACCTTTAATACCCTCATCTATGGCGAGGAGGTCAAATGAAATCCATCCGTCACACCTGTCTTGTCTATGCCTTGTTGGCTATAGCGTTAATGATGTCCACCCTGATAGCCATCAAGCTCAATACGGCGCCTCAAATCGTGGTCTTCGATATCGAACAAACGTTATCGCAATATCAAGACCAACTCATTGAAGCCAATCTCGGCGATCATGAGCACAGCGCACGACTGGCGACCTTTGATACGGAACTCAGGCGCCTCTTGAAGGAATACGCGCATTCGCACCACCTCGTGATCCTCGTGCCAGGCGCGCTCATCAGCGGCGCGCCAGATAGAACCACCGAGATCCAACATTACGTTATTGAGGCGCTTAAAAAGGAGTCATGATCTTATGATTGTTCACGGTCATTCATCCATCACACCCACCGCACTCTTAAAAGTGGTCAGTGTCACTTTACTTACCCTCGCCCCTACCGCGCTTGGTCAACAGTTTGGGCGTCAAGGCGAACTGTTTCCTATTGCAGAAGTCGACATGCTGCAATGGATTCACAGCCGATTGACACACTTAGAAGTCACGGGAGAAACCGCAAAGATGCAGCAGCAGTTTGTAGAGAGCGTAGAAAATAGCGTGCGAAGACCCCCTCCCGTTGAAGGGTTGACCACCACCACCGCGCCCAACACCTTTTACATCGACCCATCATTAAAGCTGGCCACTGATATCAAAGATGCACAAGGCAACCTCCTTTATGCCAAAGGCCTCGTCATCAACCCCTTTGATACCGACACTTGGCCAATCGACATTCCCAAACACTCATTCGATTACTCGCATGTGATTGTCTTTCTTGATGGTGACGACCCAAGACAGCGCGCTTGGGCTAAACAATACCGCGCAGATAAGCCGATAAAATGGACCCTCACCAACGGCAGTCCAGAAAACGTCGCCAAGGAGTTTGACGCCCGAATTTATTTTGACCAACAAGGTCACTACAGCCGTCAATTTCAACTCTCACACATTCCTTCACTGATTGAACAAGACGGGGCGCGGTGGAAGATCACCGAAATCGATGTGACGCCGTTCACCTCGGCCATGAACAAGAGTGAGACGACAACAAAATAAGGAGAAAAACGTGAGATCCCATGGGTTATTACTGTTTGGTTTGTTCCTATTTCCTTGGCAAACCCAAGCTCAATCCGCCGCTTGTACGGGGCATTTCTTAAATCCATTGTCTGATATTTGTTGGGACTGCCTCTTTCCTATGACGCTGGGCAGTGTGCCTCTCATTAACTCGACCTACCCCGACACCACTAACCCAAGCATGCCGATCTCCTATTGTCCTAAACCCCCGCCCATTTTTATGCAAATTGGCTTAAACATCGGGTATTGGGAGCCGTATTCCTTGGTGGACGTGACGCGAGTCCCTTACTGTATGGTCAACATGGGGATGCAGTTGAGTCATGACAAGAGCCAACAAATAGGAGGCTCACAGCACGACTCAAGCGCCAAAACCAGTGGCAATGCTTTTTACCACGTGCATTGGTACAAATATCCGGTGATTTATTGGCTACAACTGATGCAGTCGGCGGCCTGCATGGCCACGGATCATTTCGATGTGGCCTACCTAACCGAGCTTGACCCCTTTTGGGATGATGATGAGATGTCGTTCATTCTTAACCCTGAAGCCATTTTGTTTGGCCACCCCACCACGCAGCTCTCTTGTATCACCGAAGCCATGGCGACCACCACGGGGCGCGTTTTGCCTTTTGATGCGCTTTTTTGGTGTTTAGGCTCACAAGGCAGCGTCTATCCATTAACCGGTAACAGCGCTTACTCTCATACCGGTCCTCAAGTTGGCACACTGATGTTAGAGCGTTTTAATTTTAAAATGCACAGGCAAGGCATTGTATGGGAAACCCGAGGCGAGGATGGTGCCGTCTGTTATCAGTGGCCAGAGCCTATCTTGCCGAAAAGTCGCTATCGCTATCAATTGTCGGCACCGATTGGTGATGCCGCTCATTGTTATCCCTATGGCACAACCTCGTCACTTTGGGAGCAAGGCAAAGACAACCCAACCACCGGCGGTAACTTTGGTTTTGTGAACTGGCGAAAACGTAATTGCGTATTTTTATAAGGAAATGAGACGATGTCATTTAGCCCAAGAGCCTCATGGCTATTACTTATTCTGCTGGTGAGCCCTCTCTCACTAGCCGAGAAGGGTTACTCGCAAGAAGAGCTCAAAGCGCTTGCCAAGCAAGAGCAGACCATTGCAGCGCCAACCAATCACAGTGAACTGACCACCCTTCTTGAACGAGGTCAGCAACATAAGCAAGAAGCGTTGTCGATGAATCAACACCTCGATAACGCGTTGCAAGACTCGCCACTGGCGAGTGTTCTTGGGGTGCTTCAGAAAAATCCAAACAAAAAGGCGCAAGGTGTGATGGTGTTTGTGTCACTTTCCATGCCTGATAACACGCTCAAACAGCTCCTCAAACAAAGTCAGCAATATCAAGTCCCTCTCATCATACGAGGCGTGCTTCCCGAAGGCATGGTCCCAACAGCCTCTCGAATCATGCATTTGTTAGAAGCGTCCGACGAGGGAGAGGCGACTGATGGCGGTTTTGCCATCAGCCCACAGTGGTTTCGTCAATTTAACATCACCCACGTCCCCGTGTTTGTGGCCATTGGAGAAGCGTGCAATGAAGCGTCTTGCCCGCAAAGTGATTACGACATGGTTCACGGCAACCTCTCCCTTCCTAACGCATTAACGATTTTAAGCCAAGGCGATGTAGGACACATCGCCAAACAAGTGCTCAATAGGAGTTCCCCTTGAATTCGCCCTTTTCACTACTTTTTGTTTTTCTCTCTTTCAGCGCTGCTCTCTTACTCTCCCTTCATACCCTTGCCGCCCCTCAAGAAAACACATTCTACGACAACGTGGAGTGGGCGAAAAACACCCCGAACGAGGCTTACAATGACTCAGAAATGACGCTTAACCTGTCCGACTTCTGCAGCGACAATAATCCAGGGTGTGAAAGCAAAATCCGACAGCCTGATGAAGCCGGGATGACTGATGCACAAATCACAAACCAATCCACGTTGGAGTTTGGCAGCAACGAACACGCTCAAGCGATAAAAGAGGGGTTTGACAATAATAGTGTCACCATTAACCCCAATGATGACACGTATCGATTCGCCACCCTTAGCATTGAGAACGCCTATGAAATCAGTCATGGTCAGTCAAATCAATACGTGGAATGTGATAGCGGCTCCCAGTGCCTTATCGAGCACATTCCTAAACAGTGCCATAGTCCAACGAATAACAATGTGCCTTGTACAAAAGTCCCCGTTGCCGCTGTTGTGGCTGGCCATGTCACCTACCGCTGCCCTTCGGGCTGGGCAAAGCAAGGCAATAAATGTGTACGAACAATACACCAGTGCCGATACGATGATAGAAATTATGTCGTTAAGTCAGGCGGTAATAGTAACTGTTCGTCAGGAGGAACCCATTACCTCTGGAATGGGAATAGGGGAGCTCAAAACCAAGGGTTTACAATGGGAGCATTAAAACATTCAACGAGTTGGGGAGCGTGTAAAGGAACCAACTGGAACAAGAAGTATGAAATATGTGGTCCAGTTCAACAAACCATCAATGCCCGTCGGCATTGCTCAAACGGGTACACTTTATCCGGGGGGAACTGCATCAAAAACAACATAACCTGGCGAACACAATGCAACCTGATAAACTCATGCAAGAACACTCGCCAGCAATGCATTGAAGGTCGAGCCACCCGCATCATTAATGGCATACCGACCACGCTTGATTGCTGGAAGTACCGGGTTGACCACCAATGCACTCGACCCAACACGTGCAACGTCCTACCCGCCGATTGCACCACGACGTCAACCCATTGCAGCCTCCAGCAAAACGGTGTGTGCATTGAGGAGAAAGTCAATAAATCCTGCCCACAACGGCGCTGCAGTGCCACTCAATTAATTTGTGGAGAAGAGAGCTTTTGTCTGGATGGCGATTGCTTTGAAGCGATGGAGACCACTTCAAACCGCTTTAATGAAAGCACCTCAGCCTTAGCAGCCCTCGCAGAAGCCGCTGACGGTCTTGGTGATCCACCAATGATATTTGCAGGCAAAGGCATGAAGTGCACAGATGCTGCCTTTGGTTTTGCCGACTGTTGCAAAGACGGCGGTTGGGGCACGAGTATTGGCATAGCCCAATGTAATGATGAAGAGAAAGCGCTCGGTCAAGCCAAAAAGCAAGGCATTACGATAGCCCTTGGCAGTTATTGCGCAAAAAAAGTCTTAGGCGCGTGTATTCGGAAAAAGAAGACCTACTGCGTCTTTGATAGCAAGTTGGCACGCATCATCCAAGAGCAAGGCTCGAAAGACCAACTTGGCATCAGTCTGGGAACCGCCAAACACCCTATTTGCGGCGCCCTTACCCCCGAGCAGCTTCAAAACATAGATTTTGAACGCCTCGACTTTTCGGATTTTTATGACGACATGCACCGCAACACCAACCTGCCTTCGGCAAAAGAAATCCAAGAGCGATTACAAAGCGCTTATAGACCTTAACTTAATCAATGATGAGGACATGATATGACCCCCTACTCCCTCTATTTGTGGCCACCCTGTCGACAAATACGGCGCTTCCTCCCTGATCCGCCATCTTCTGTTTAAACGAAAACTCCATAGGCTCAAGCAAGAAATGATGAGGCACCAACAAAAACACGGTAACGATGAAGCACTTTGGATGTTATTTCACACGCGCACTCACAAGATGCTGAGTTTCTGGCAATAATGAGGTCACACCATGAAGGACATATCCACAAAAACGGTGAACAACTCCGTTAACCGATTAATAATCAACCTCCTACCGATGATGTTGTTGTCTGTATTTGCCTTTCACAGTTTCGCCAATGAGCCCCCCAAAGGCTGGCGCTGGTATAACGAGGCCAAAGCTCCGAAAGCCCCACCCAAAGAAAAGGAGAGTCTGCCACCCAATAGCGTGTCTACTGTGATGAGCGCCACCGAGCAGATGCAATGGTTCCACCGTACATTTGAGGAAGCGTTAAACGATGCCACGATTAACCCAACCGATGAAGAGAAAAATCTAAAATTGATGAAGCTGAAAAAATTCATCGATGGGAAAACCACTCAAACGGGCATGACCTTCAAAAAGCTCATCAACGAACACCCCGAATACTCGTACACCAAAGACCGCCCCACAGAGCAAGCCGCAAGAGCGACGTACTATCAAGGTCTCCAGCTCAAAAGCGAAGCCACTGTGCGTCAATTGGTGCAAGAAGGTTGGGGCCTCTACTTCATCTACGAAGGGCAAGACGCCTTATCTCAAACTCTGGCGCCCTCCATCCAAGACTTTGCCCACCGGTACCACATCGAACTGGTGGGGATCAGCAAAGACGGTCAGACCTTTGAGGCGATTGATGAAAACCGTATTGATAAGACAGGGCGTGTACAGGTGCGCTACACACCGGCTTTAATGCTGGCCAATGTTCACACCAAAGCACTCAAGCCCCTCGCCTACGGCTTCATTTCACAAATAGACTTGCTCTCTCGCTTTCATAACGTCGCGACCGATTATCAAGACAGCGACTTTTAAATTAAGGAGCCCCCTATGAACGTTTTCCTTCGCACGTTATTGCTGGGTGTGCTGATGATGCTCGCCTCAACCTCATTCGCTCAAGCGCAAACTCACCCTGTGATGACAGGTCAGTACGCTTTGGTGTTCTTCCATTTTAGTCAATGCCCTGAGTGTCACCATTTTGCCCCGACCATGAAGCGACTCGAGCAAACCACTCAATTACCTTTGTACGATTTCTCCTTTGACGGACAGCCTATCCCCGGTTTCACCACGCCTATCCCGACCAATCCTGACATCACCGCCGCGTTTTTTGGGGATCTCAAACACGCCATTACGCCCGCCACGTTCTTAATCAATGTCAGCAATGGCAAGTACGTGCGTTTGAGTGAAGGCAATGTTCCGTACACTGAGCTGCTTAAGAGCTACCAAGCCGTGCGCGCCGATATCGCCATAATGGAGAGTTTACAATGACACGACCTACCCTCCTGGCTCTCTTGATGAGTATTGCCGGTTCACTTCATGCAGGCGGCCTGGGCGACGCCATGGACAGCTTTTGGGATGACAGCAGTTTTAGCCGCAACATCACGAACCCAAGTGCCTATCAAGGCCAATCCGCCACTTACTATAATGCGGGCAGCTTGTTTGCTCGCACAAACATCAAAAACATTCAATTGGCCGCCATCACCTTGCCTTCTGTCAGCGCAGGATGCGGAGGCATTGATGCTTTTATGGGCGGTTTTTCTCACATTAATTCGGATCAACTGGTGTCTTTTGGTAAAGCCGTCATTGCCAACGCCGTGCCCTTCGCGGTGGATTTAGCGCTGCAAACTTGGGCGCCGAGCATCAAAGAGAATCGGGACAAGCTGCAGGCTATTGCTGACCAGTTCCTTACCACCTCGATGAACTCTTGCCAAGTAGCACAATCGGCGGTCTCGGGTTTAGCGGCCTTTACCGATGGGGAAGCCAAGCGTCATGCCTGCGCCACCCTAGGCACACAAAGCAACGCTTTCGCTGATTGGTTAGAAGCGCAACACGAATGTCGCAACGTCCGTACCAACCAGAGCACACTGGCTGGCAACACCGATGATGCCACGGCGCACGCCGTGAAAGTGAGCCTAAATGTGGTGTGGGGTGCGCTCATGAAAAGCGCTTACCTTCAAGACAATCAAGAGGTCGCCGAATTTATCCTAAGCCTCACTGGCACCGTCATTTACGACGCGCAGGGGACGCCAAGCTACATTCCGGCCATGTTAGTGGGTAACGACACCTCGATTAACGCCCTTTTGACCGGAGGGGATTTGGAGGTGTATCGATGCGAAAACACCGAGACCTGCCTCTCGATGAGCCTCAGCGCCATCCGCTTAAGTGAAAGCCAAGCCTTTAACGCCAAGGTGCGCCAAACCGTTGATACGCTCTACGCCCACTTACAATCTGACCAACCTATCACCGAATCCGAGAAGAGTTTTGTTGAACTCAGTGACATTCCTATCTTGGCGATGCTCATTGATGATGCGCACCTCAACCTGCAACCGGAAAGCCATCTATACGCTCAAAATATTGCCGCCGATCTCTTACATGCCTATCTCAATAACATGCTGATGATCGTCAATCAATCCATGACCAACCTCGCGTCGGTGAACCCAACCGACGTCAATCGCACTCTAGAAGGCATCAATAGGGCAAGGGACTACTTACAAACCCTTCGAGATCGCCACAAAACAAAATTGAACGCGTACTTAGCCCTCACTGAGCGCCTAAAACGCAAACGAAAGCTCCTTGGCCAATCGGCCAGTGACGCTACCCTATCGAACCTCACCTTTGGCCATTAAAGGAGATCCCCTATGACCTTAGACTTTTATCTCTATGGCGCAGGCCCTCAATTGCAACGAGCCTTGAACGCTGTCGCCACTTTTTTTACCACCAACACCTTTGGCTCGTTAATCGAAATCGCCTTACAACTGGCTTTTATCATCAGTGCCACTCTTTTTTTTATCTATCGAGACGCGAAACATGTGATGCGTTTTATGTTCATTTACTTGGCTATCCCTACTTTTCTTATCAGCATGAAAGCCACCGTCCATATCAATGACGCGCAAGATCCCATGCGCATTTATTACGTGAATAACGTGCCTTACATCGTCGCGATACCCGGTTGGGCGGCCACCACGTTCATGCAAGGCTTAACCGAAGGCATTGAAATCGTCTTTAGCAGTACAGAGGATGAAAGCTACAGCTCCTCGGGCATGGTGTTTGGTTCGAATTTATACACCTTGCTTCGTAGCGCCAACGCCGAAACCATTGACCTGCACGCTATTGGAAAGACTTTTATCACAACTGCATCGTCGGAGACATTCGAATTAACCAAAAGTACTCCATGCAAAACATCCTGCAAGCACCGGATTTACTCGGTTTTCTCGCCACAAAATCGATGTCCCCCATTCGTGGACTCTATAACCCCCAGGGTGAATACAGAACCTGCCGCGACGCGTTTCCTGAACTCACTCAACAATTTGATGAAGAAGCCAATCGAACCTTCAATAAACTGGGCGCGTATATTTTAGGAAGAGAAAGCAATATCAACTCAACGTTTTTAAGAAACGCCATCGAGAATAGCCACCAAGATTTAATTGGAGTCAGCAACAGCGCGGTCGATATTTTAAAACAGAACATGGTCATCAACATGACGCGCTGGAACATCGAAAACACGCACCGAGGTATCGCGGCCAACTACGCCTACACCGCCAACCAAATGCAAACGACGACCATGTGGGCCAACATTGGGCTACAAGCCAAAGAGTTCATTCCACTGATGCACTCGATAGGGGTGATTTTGTTTGTGTGCTTTGGGGCGATCATTGCCATTATTGCCTTGCTGCCACATATGACGCTGCTTGTCCTTAAAAACTATGTGGGCAGTTTTTTCTATCTGGCGACTTGGCCAATGATATTCACCATCCTCAACGCGATCATGATGTGGTTCTTAGAAGGGGCGACTCAGGGCGCGACACAAGGGTTACGCGGCATTACCCTCTCGAACATGAGCGGCATTGATTACGTCAACACGCGTTACGCCGCCATTACCGGTTACTTGATGATGTCCACCCCCGCGATTGCCTTAGCGTTAACCAAGGGGGCGGCGGCCATGATGAGCAGTTTAAACTACCAACTGGCGGGGATGATAAACCAAACCAATGCCCGTACTTCAGCCGCGGCCTCAAGCGGTGACATCAGCCACGGTAATACGCAAATGCAGACCCACACGTTTAACAACGTCAATGGCAATAAGTTTGATACGTCGACCCTGTTGAAACAACACGGTACCACCACCCAAGACACTAAAGGTATGCTTTCAACGCAATACGGTGATACCACCGTATATGACACGAGCCCTACCGCGTCGAGTTTCCAATGGAACGTCGCATCAACCAGTCAATACAGTGAAGCGGTGCAAGACTTGCACACCAATGCTCAATCCAACCTCTCGACACAACAAGCGGCCTTGTCGCAAAGCACACAAAGTGGCACTCAACTGATGGCCGATTGGAAAGAGAGTTATTCGTCAACCCAAGGTTACGGTTTAACTCATGGGCACGGTGCAACTGCCGCAGCTTCAAAAGGCTTAGAGCAAGTGAGTCAAGCGACAGAACAAGTCATCGCAGCAACCGGATGGAGCCATGAGAAAGCCAATGCCTTCTTACACTCTGCGTACGGTGGCTATGACGTGAACGCTGGACTGTCAAGCGGCGCTCTCGGTGGTGCTATAGGATTTAATGGAAGTGTGAACGCGTCCACGGGACAAAAATGGACACAGGAAGACCGTGAGACGCTCAGCAGCATGAGCAACGAACAACAAAGCCGAATACAAGCCGCCATCGAATCCTACCGCTCAGGTGCCAACCAAACCATTGAGGCGAGCAACCGCCTCACGGCCGATGAACGTAATACGGAGATGGGCACTTACGCCACTGGCTTTACGGCGAGCTATAGTGAGACACAAGGTTTGATAACGTCCACGACACAAGCTCAACAAGAGGTCGATACGCTCAGTCAAGTCAACAGCCAAGAGCATCGTCAAGTGGCGAGCCTGATTGAGAAACTGGAAATACCATTCCAAGATTTTGTGGAGGAGCAATATAAATCTGAAGAAGGACGAGCAAAGCAGATTCTTACCGGTAGTAATGATAAATCACGCCAAGATCGAGCAAATGAATGGGAAGCATTTAAAACAACCGACACGTTTAAAGATTTTGTGCTAGCCAGCGTACCCACTCAAGAAGATCACGAACGTACCTTTAATCCTGAGCCGACTCAAGCCGAGTGGCAAACGATGGTGGGCGAACAATACAAAGGTAAAGCTCTAGGCAACACTAGCCAAACGGTGATTGAGCAGCATAAACAGCGCGGCGGCACTGAGCGTTATTACACCCCCAACAACCACTCACAAATCGTGGAGGAGACACGTGAACAATTTGAGGGCACCAGTAACCGTGTTGAGCCACCTTCCACCTTGCAGCCAACAGAGAATGAGGAGGATAAAACCCGAACTTAACTATAAATAATGGTTAATTATTGAGTAACCCAAGTAAGGTATCAAAACAACCTAGTATTATATAAAGTATTAAATGGAGAGAATAATGATGATGAAATGGATCGTATTAGGCTTATTCACATGGTGCTCTTTTTCAGGAGCTACGGCACAAGGTTTTGATGAACTTTCAGGCAGTAAAAACAATCCAGCCTCTATGACGTATTACTTGGAGTATTATAAAAAGACGAATAATCAAGAGTATCAATACTTATTAGCCACCGTTCGTGCTGCTGCAGATACGGTAGATTTTTATACCACTCGATTAGATGCTCGCGATCAGCGCATTGATTATTGCTTGCCCATGAAAGATGCAGCCAATCGCGACACTTTATATAACTGGAAAACAAAAGAGCTAATGGATCTTATCAATAACCAAATTGAGCATGATCCTCGTGTAAAAAAATATAATAGGCTTGCGGGCTCTATCGGAAGCTACCTTGTTGCCGCTCTCAAAGAGCAATACCCTTGCCCTGTACAAAAGCAGTTGTAGGCTGTTGGTTTACCCTACCAAAAGTTATCCATTATTATCATGCCGTTCGCTACTACCCCCGTGATATATCACGGGGGTAAACTTAGACCAAGCTACTGACTTGCCGCGTTTTTCAAGGTAATGATGACTGCGCCCTCTGCTGTGTCCTAATAGGCTGATATATACCTATAGGCTTTCAACCAATCCAAGTTCATTACTTGTAATCTGGTTTGATTTTTCGCTGAAACTCCCCCTGTTGATCCCTAACATCCTAGCAGCCTTTGATTGATTACCACGCGTATGAGTTATCAACTCAGTAAACAATGTTTCTATCACCGTAGGAGTAACCCAAGACATATCAGGGCTATCTGATTTATTATCAAACCATGTTAGCTCCAGTTCTGCTCGGATAAGTTTTTTTCAAATGGTCTTTGTTGATTGAGGTTGGTTGCTCATTCATATAAATTGAAGGTTGTTAATCGATTTTATCATGTTGGCAAATTTATCATGAAAGTGCCTTAAAATCTGCTAACCCCCAAATTTGATGTCATGCAAGCTTGGGGTAGTAGTCGCTTGGAGAGCCCAGTCATCTTGACCTGAGTATGTCGTCTACTCGACACTTTCGAGTTAGAAAGTGCCACGGGTAAAAATTCAACCTGAGAAGCTTTTGGACAAAAGCTTGTCAGTGATTTTACTAAATTAGCTTTTCACGGATTACCTGGGGTATTGCAAAATCTCTAACCTTTGGGCCAAATTCACTGAGCCACTATATGGCGACTTACCGCCTGTTTTGTACAAGTTTTATTTAAAGTTCAGTTGCTTATTTTTGGTTGATCAGCAATACAATCGTGCCACCTTTTAAGCTACTTCCATAATTAAGATTGACGCCAATTCCTATGTTGTCGATATAGGTCTTCAAAAATGGTGCGGAAACTAACCACCCCAAGCCCCATTCATAGAAGTGAGCAGCTCCCAAGGGGGCTTGTAGGTCGGCACCAACGTCGATTCTTCGGACGCTACTAAACAAGGTTTGTTCATACCCTCCCCAGTCCGAGATGTCATAGAATCCTTTCAAACCATTTATCCAGTACCAGCCTTCGGGGTTACCTATGTCGCCATTGTTTGCTTCTCCCCACCCGTGACCATAGAAGTAATTTAATTCACTGTACGCTTCCCAGTGCCCCCATGACTGAGGCTTTCGATAGTGAGACTCTATGCTTGGTTGCATGGTAAAAGCCCAAGCGTCTGTATTAACTACAAAGCCATCAAGCTGCTCTCGAAAGAGCGTGGTTGTAGGGTCGTTGTAATCGTATTTATTCTCAAAATACATCAGATTAGATCTCATCCCAGAACGTATGCTCCATACTTCTGAGAGAGGATAACTTGACCAGTATTTTGCTCCGACCGTCATGACATTCTCAGTCGATTTGTCACTGCCGCTGTTTGAGTTTTCTGTAAACTTAAACTCTCTTGTTTGCTCTATGTAGGAAAAAAACAAAGATACGTTTTGATTGATCTTTTTCCCATTACTGAGCGTTAATTCATCCAGCTTCCATGTAAATGGGGCGTTATATACACTAATCTGTTTTCGATTATCCAACGCTTCCATACTCCCTAGGTTGTCCCCAAATACACTGCTCGCATCGAAGTCATGAAAACCCAATGAGATCGCATCACTGTCACTAAGTAGCACAGCCGTTGCAAAATTCTGATCAAGCAGCTTTTTAAACGTATCGTCTGCCTGAACGAACATTGACGTAAATACAGAAAGATATAAAAATAGGCATTTCAACGTTCACCACCCTAGTGTGACAACTTAAGCGCACAATTAAGTTATTCATGAGAATTACACTGTATCCTTATAATTGTAGGTCGGTTGCTTTACGAGAGGTAACTACTAGCCACGCAGTCAATACATGTAAACAGCCTGACGCTGTCCTTTTGGTTCTTTTGCTTGTTTAACCTAAGCGTGAGGGTGTAGTGGTCAACAAATACCGGACAGCAATTTCAATTCTGAAGAAAGGAGCTTAAGGAGTGCATCAGTATTTACCGTTGGTTCTGTATTCAAAAATAATGCTCCTACCTAAATGGCTTCAATCAACTAGACACACTGATTAGAAAAAATAAGTCAAATACTCGACCGTAAAAAGCATCTGATACGTCAGTTAACTTTGAAAGGGGCAAAAGTGAGTCAGTGACTTTACTAAATTAGTATTTTATGAATTACTTCAAATATGGAAAAGTCGCTTAACTCAGTATCCATTATTGATGGTGCAGATCATATTAGAGCACTACCACAGTAGTCGAACGGCACTCGTAAAAGTGATGGCAATCAAACTAAGGTAATGACAAGCTTCATGAATCGTTTAGCCCTAAACGGCTAATTTTCACCTATTAGCCATAAATGGCTAAATTTGCATTATTAGCCATAAACGGCTAAATTGGCATCTACATGAAAGAAGGAGTTTTAATGTGGAGCCTACCTCTAAACCTATCGCAGTGATCAGCGGCGATATTGTCAACTCAACCAAGCTAACATCTGAACAGTTTGAACAACTTCTTAAACGAATCAAAGACATTCAGAGACTAATCACCGAAGGAAATTCATCAAATGCGCACAGTATTGAGCGTGGCGATGAATTTCAGACCGTGGTGCATGATATTGAAAGCGCTCTGAGATACACCATCATTTATCGTATTGGCATTAAAGCGCTTGGCAAAGAGTTTGATAGTCGCATTAGCCTTGCTCTTGCCTCTAATGCCGATTTGCGTGAGTCTGTCTCTGAATCGATGGGTGAAGCATTTGTTCTTTCTGGACGTGGACTAAAAGCCTTAAAAAGCGACAGGTTGTTATTTAACTCTGACCGTTTCGCACTCTCTGAGCACTTTGACTTACTCTTTAAGTACCTCGATAGACAACTAACGGAATTAACCTCGCGCCAATGTGAAGTTATGCTTCCGATGCTTCGAACCAATGAAGGTTTATCTATTAGTGAGTTAGCAGAAAAGCTCGATGTTGCTACTGCCACTGCCAGTAAGTCTCTTAAAGCTTCAGGTTGGCCGCTAATCAGTGAGCTAAATTGGCGATTCATAAACCAAGTGGCGGGACTCAAGTATGTTTAATTTTTTTGATGTTCTAATACCGTTCTTGATGATTCACATCATCTGTGATTTTTACCTCCAGCCGAACCAATGGGTAGAAGCAAAGAAAAAATACACTTACCGTTCAACTGAACTGTACTTTCACTCACTATTACACGGCGTCGCATTGATAATTCCTGCTATAGCGTTAGGTATTGACTGGCGCTCAACTACTTGCTTGGTAGTTATCATAGCGGTAAGTCATTTTATTATCGATTTGTGGAAAGTAAGAGCGCGAAATGGTGGTAAGTTTTCCTATTTTATTATTGACCAAACTTTGCATGTCTCAGTGCTAGTAGCCATTGCCTTTCACATGGCAGATGGTGTAACGATCGATGTCGTACTACAAGATGAGAAGTTCTCAGATGGTGTTATGGTGGTCTTTGCTTACTTACTAATTCTCAAGCCAACTTCGATTGTGATTGGCAGCGTCTTAAGGAAGTTTCCGATATCAGATACAGATACAGATACTACTAGTATTAGTGGTCTTATCGCAGGTGGTGAGTTAATCGGTTACTTAGAGCGAGTGTTAATACTGACCTTTACGCTTGTGGGGAGCTATGCAGCGGTGGGTTTTGTCTTGGCGGCTAAGTCAATATTTAGGTTTGGTGAGTTGAATAAATCAGACGACCGAAGCATGACTGAGTATGTGCTGATTGGTTCATTGATATCGGTGGTGATCACAACACTGGTAGGTACCTTAATATCACTTGGTTTAGATGTGAAAATTAAATGAGGCTTTGTTGCGTAATTAAATTTAGAGATAGAGCCAACCCGTTTCGCTTGTTTCTTAGTCAATACGACAAGTTTCAGGCATACCTAACCCAGTAAGCTTGTTCAACGCTTTTATCATCGCGTAAGTTTCACCCACCTGGGCATTGTAATTTCTTAAGCTCAGTTTCCCTCCTAGCAACTGTTTAACTCGATACATCGCTGTTTCTGAGAGTGAACGTTTGTGGTATCCATACCGCTCTTTCCAATACTTATTTGAGTCGTATAATTTCTGGCAACCCACGGCGAAATTTCGAGGGTGACCACGCTCCCAGAAGGCAGCCCCTTCTCTTGGGGGAATAAGCGCAATAGCTCCCTTAATCTTAATAGCAGCGTGACACGCTCTCGTGTCGTAAGCGCCATCACCAGACACCTCAAGGATACTTCGGCGTGTTTGTTTCAGTAAGTTCGGGAGTACTTCTCCATCTGTAACCGTCGATAAACTTAGCTCGGCGGCAATGATCTCATGAGTGTTGGTATCGACTGCAATATGCAGCTTTCGCCAGACTCTACGCTTGCCATCCGTCCCATGTTTTTTGACTTTCCATTCACCTTCGCCATAAACCTTAAGGCCAGTAGCATCAATGGCTAGGTGCTGTATCGCTCCTCTCGTTTTAGTCTTAAATGAAACCTCAACTTGCTTGGCTCTACGACTGATGCAGGTGTAATGCGGACAACTTAACGGTACATGGGCTAACCTAAATATCGAGTCGATAAATCCTTGCAGCGCTCTCAATGGCATAGAAAAAACTCGTTTGACCATGAGTGCTGTCGTGATAGCTAAATCACTGAACCGACGCGGCCTACCGCGCTTATTCTGTTTGCTTTGCGCCCATCCGCTTATTGCTTCTTCATCAATCCAAAAAGTCAGAGAACCACGGTTAATGAGTGATCGGTTGTATTGCTTCCAGTTGGTTGTTTTATAACGAGGCTTAGGGGCTTTGTTGCGTAATTAAATTTAGAGATAGAGCCAACCCGTTTCGCTTGTTTCTTAGTCAATACGACAAGTTTCAGGCATACCTAACCCAGTAAGCTTGTTCAACGCTTTTATCATCGCGTAAGTTTCACCCACCTGGGCATTGTAATTTCTTAAGCTCAGTTTCCCTCCTAGCAACTGTTTAACTCGATACATCGCTGTTTCTGAGAGTGAACGTTTGTGGTATCCATACCGCTCTTTCCAATACTTATTTGAGTCGTATAATTTCTGGCAACCCACGGCGAAATTTCGAGGGTGACCACGCTCCCAGAAGGCAGCCCCTTCTCTTGGGGGAATAAGCGCAATAGCTCCCTTAATCTTAATAGCAGCGTGACACGCTCTCGTGTCGTAAGCGCCATCACCAGACACCTCAAGGATACTTCGGCGTGTTTGTTTCAGTAAGTTCGGGAGTACTTCTCCATCTGTAACCGTCGATAAACTTAGCTCGGCGGCAATGATCTCATGAGTGTTGGTATCGACTGCAATATGCAGCTTTCGCCAGACTCTACGCTTGCCATCCGTCCCATGTTTTTTGACTTTCCATTCACCTTCGCCATAAACCTTAAGGCCAGTAGCATCAATGGCTAGGTGCTGTATCGCTCCTCTCGTTTTAGTCTTAAATGAAACCTCAACTTGCTTGGCTCTACGACTGATGCAGGTGTAATGCGGACAACTTAACGGTACATGGGCTAACCTAAATATCGAGTCGATAAATCCTTGCAGCGCTCTCAATGGCATAGAAAAAACTCGTTTGACCATGAGTGCTGTCGTGATAGCTAAATCACTGAACCGACGCGGCCTACCGCGCTTATTCTGTTTGCTTTGCGCCCATCCGCTTATTGCTTCTTCATCAATCCAAAAAGTCAGAGAACCACGGTTAATGAGTGATCGGTTGTATTGCTTCCAGTTGGTTGTTTTATAACGAGGCTTAGGCATAGGACTACGAGATAGAGTGGAGGTAGCTGATCAGATCGTAGGTTCTTGATTTAGTTCCATTGAATTACGCAACAAAGCCAGGCTTAGGCATAGGACTACGAGATAGAGTGGAGGTAGCTGATCAGATCGTAGGTTCTTGATTTAGTTCCATTGAATTACGCAACAAAGCCATATAAACACAACGACTTAAAGGGTGGTTGTATTCGACACCAGCGTCTGATTCTATAATCATCCACTTATTATTCGGTTCCGATATAATGTTGAGACCTGAGAATTGACACTCCAATCGAGTAAATGAAAACAAAGCTTCTTCATCAAAACTTTGCCTAGACTTCGGGAGAATATTTTCATAAAGACATAATTTTTCTACTAACTTATCCTTAAAAGCTTCGTAGTTGTCCCCACAAAAGTATATATTCTGGGTAGAGAAACAAGCATTCTGGTCATAAAAGCAAATATCATGAGCAGCGCCGGAAGCCGCTTCATCTAAGTTGGTCGGTTCATCTAAAATAGTAAAACTTTTTTTAGGGCCGAACTTCAAAACATCAATATGTGAAGGCGAATGCTTAACCGCCCAATCAATAGCATCATGCCCTCCCCAAGCGACAACCGCATCCATATGACTAATGAGCTCTTCCGCAATTGTCGTATCAGCTTTATGTGGCCAATACAGTACAGAGATCGACTTAGAAATTAGGTGGTCCGGATTGACGTCTATAAAACTCATTGCCAATGCATGCGCAGTAAATGGATCGGAAGCCGACATTCGTACGATGCATTGATTTTTAGTCAGAATGCCACGCAATATCGATGTCACACCGGAAAGGGGAACATTACCTGCAAGTAAGTGCATGACTCGCCCTTTAGGGAATGCTCTTACATAACACTCACCTTGAGGTAACCACTCATCTTGAATATGGGTTGACCCAAGCTCAGTATTCACAATGTCATATAGGGCATTTTTAGAGCATAAAATCATTGCGATCCAATTGGCCTCTAATTTTGCCATTTGTGGTGAATAACCTAAGTAGGTAATTAGGTTTCTAATGTACGTTCTTCTTCTTGAATATTCTTCATTCTTCCAGCGCTGTCCCACTGTATAAACAAAATTGATTATATTATTTATATCTAAATCTATCAGAACCTCCTGACTAAGCATCTGAGAAATATGCTCAACATTGAAAGAATCTATTTTAACTTTATTTTCTTCAAAAGTGATCTCATGACTTCCTCGCCCCGTAGAGCATATAAGACCATTTCTAATCAAGGGTAAATGCTTTTCCATATTAAAGGTAACTCCTCTTTATCTAGAAAAAGCCTATCTGTTAATTAATTTATTTGGAAGCGGAAATACCACTTATATTAAAAAGCGTTAATCATATCAAAACATTCCCACTCACAATAATTAGTTATCATTATAGATAATCCACCCTATAAATATTATTAATCATAGTGATTACGACGGCTTTTATGGTCAAACGGGTATTTTCTATGCCGTTGAGAGGTCTGCAAGGATTCATGAATTCTGTTTTCAAGCTTGCTCAACTGCCATTGTTATACCCTCATTATTCATACATTAACAAGCGAGCAAAAACGGCGATGTTCCGTGTGAAGAAACTGCTCGGAGGAACATTAAGTTTAAGAAATTATAACGCCCAAGTTGGCGAAACTTACGCCATGATCAAAGCGTTAAACAAGCTCACTGTTCTAGGTATGCCTAAAACGATAGTAATCGCCTAACAATTCTCCATATTAGGCGAGTTTATACCTGAACTCGAATTAGGAAACAAAGCCACTATGAGGAGTTCTTGTCACCAGGTTGGAATATTGAAAAACATGGTAGTAAGCTCCTTTGGGGAGGGGCTTTGTTGCGTAATTCAATGGAACTAAATCAAGAACCTACGATCTGATCAGCTACCTCCACTCTATCTCGTAGTCCTATGCCTAAGCCTCGTTATAAAACAACCAACTGGAAGCAATACAACCGATCACTCATTAACCGTGGTTCTCTGACTTTTTGGATTGATGAAGAAGCAATAAGCGGATGGGCGCAAAGCAAACAGAATAAGCGCGGTAGGCCGCGTCGGTTCAGTGATTTAGCTATCACGACAGCACTCATGGTCAAACGAGTTTTTTCTATGCCATTGAGAGCGCTGCAAGGATTTATCGACTCGATATTTAGGTTAGCCCATGTACCGTTAAGTTGTCCGCATTACACCTGCATCAGTCGTAGAGCCAAGCAAGTTGAGGTTTCATTTAAGACTAAAACGAGAGGAGCGATACAGCACCTAGCCATTGATGCTACTGGCCTTAAGGTTTATGGCGAAGGTGAATGGAAAGTCAAAAAACATGGGACGGATGGCAAGCGTAGAGTCTGGCGAAAGCTGCATATTGCAGTCGATACCAACACTCATGAGATCATTGCCGCCGAGCTAAGTTTATCGACGGTTACAGATGGAGAAGTACTCCCGAACTTACTGAAACAAACACGCCGAAGTATCCTTGAGGTGTCTGGTGATGGCGCTTACGACACGAGAGCGTGTCACGCTGCTATTAAGATTAAGGGAGCTATTGCGCTTATTCCCCCAAGAGAAGGGGCTGCCTTCTGGGAGCGTGGTCACCCTCGAAATTTCGCCGTGGGTTGCCAGAAATTATACGACTCAAATAAGTATTGGAAAGAGCGGTATGGATACCACAAACGTTCACTCTCAGAAACAGCGATGTATCGAGTTAAACAGTTGCTAGGAGGGAAACTGAGCTTAAGAAATTACAATGCCCAGGTGGGTGAAACTTACGCGATGATAAAAGCGTTGAACAAGCTTACTGGGTTAGGTATGCCTGAAACTTGTCGTATTGACTAAGAAACAAGCGAAACGGGTTGGCTCTATCTCTAAATTTAATTACGCAACAAAGCCTTGGGGAGGCAGTAAAGTTCTTCAGTTAAAAGAGCGAATAGGTATGTTTGAAGGAAAAAAGTTGATAGCAGACGTATTAACATGAAGGAGCATGTCGTTAGATAATTTAGGGGCCGTTATGAAAATAGAACATTCCTTTTTAGATTCTCACTACTCAGTGATACTGTGCATGAGTGTAAGCGACTTCGTGTTACCTCAACTAATTAAGATTGTGCTAACTTAGCAAGATTGCTAACAAGCTTCTGTCCAGAACCTTCACAGTTGGCACTTCGAAACTCTGTGAAGCGTCGTACTGTGATGCTCTGTTCTACCTACCAGTTTGAATTTTTACCGGCTTTGTTGCGTAATTCAATGGAACTAAATCAAGAACCTACGATCTGATCAGCTACCTCCACTCTATCTCGTAGTCCTATGCCTAAGCCTCGTTATAAAACAACCAACTGGAAGCAATACAACCGATCACTCATTAACCGTGGTTCTCTGACTTTTTGGATTGATGAAGAAGCAATAAGCGGATGGGCGCAAAGCAAACAGAATAAGCGCGGTAGGCCGCGTCGGTTCAGTGATTTAGCTATCACGACAGCACTCATGGTCAAACGAGTTTTTTCTATGCCATTGAGAGCGCTGCAAGGATTTATCGACTCGATATTTAGGTTAGCCCATGTACCGTTAAGTTGTCCGCATTACACCTGCATCAGTCGTAGAGCCAAGCAAGTTGAGGTTTCATTTAAGACTAAAACGAGAGGAGCGATACAGCACCTAGCCATTGATGCTACTGGCCTTAAGGTTTATGGCGAAGGTGAATGGAAAGTCAAAAAACATGGGACGGATGGCAAGCGTAGAGTCTGGCGAAAGCTGCATATTGCAGTCGATACCAACACTCATGAGATCATTGCCGCCGAGCTAAGTTTATCGACGGTTACAGATGGAGAAGTACTCCCGAACTTACTGAAACAAACACGCCGAAGTATCCTTGAGGTGTCTGGTGATGGCGCTTACGACACGAGAGCGTGTCACGCTGCTATTAAGATTAAGGGAGCTATTGCGCTTATTCCCCCAAGAGAAGGGGCTGCCTTCTGGGAGCGTGGTCACCCTCGAAATCTCGCCGTGGGTTGCCAGAAATTATACGACTCAAATAAGTATTGGAAAGAGCGGTATGGATACCACAAACGTTCACTCTCAGAAACAGCGATGTATCGAGTTAAACAGTTGCTAGGAGGGAAACTGAGCTTAAGAAATTACAATGCCCAGGTGGGTGAAACTTACGCGATGATAAAAGCGTTGAACAAGCTTACTGGGTTAGGTATGCCTGAAACTTGTCGTATTGACTAAGAAACAAGCGAAACGGGTTGGCTCTATCTCTAAATTTAATTACGCAACAAAGCCATTTTTACCATTGGCACTTTCTTAGAGTGTTTATTCTTTTGTATGTTTGTCGCCCCTAAGTTAGCCAAATTTAGCTAGGCGAACTTTTTCATAGTGCTCAACTCCATATTTCACATGAATTATTTATACGTATTGAGATGCACTTGAGGTTAGAGCAAGTTATGCCTTTAGGCGTTAATTATTGTGTATAATGTGCGAAACATAATAATTTTGAGATGGTCATCTTGGATCTTAATGACGAAGAACTGGCAATCAGGGACTGGGCAGTCATCTTTGCCAAGAAAAACAGGACTAAGATTTGTAGAAGGCTTACTGATAAAGCAGTTTACCTTCCAGAAGAGGCTCCTGTATCTGTCTTTATGAGTGGCTCTCCAGGGGCAGGGAAAACAGAATCATCTAAAGAATTAGTTGCTTCTATCTCTGATGGTCATGTGCAAGTTCTTCGTCTAGATCCTGATGACTTACGCATTGAATTTGAAGATTACGATGGTTCGAATTCATACCTATTTCAGCGTGCAGTTGTTATTCTTGTTGAACGTTCGATGGACTATATCTTTAAGAATGGTCAGAGTTTTTTGTTAGATGGAACGTTATCAAGCTACCATGTAGCGGAAAAAAACATTCAAAGATCTTTAGACAAAGACAGAGATGTACTGATAATATTTGTGTATCAACGCCCTGAACTGGCATGGGAATTTGTTAACGCGAGAGAAAAAGTTGAAGGTAGAAAAATTCTCCCTGAACACTTCGTAGAACAATTCTTTGGTTCTCAGGCAGTTATAGAGGCGTTGAAGGAAAAATTCGGTAAAAAGATCCAAGTCGACTTGTTGATGAAAGATAATGATGGCAGCACTAGAACTTATCATAGTAACGTTAGTAGCTTGAAACCTTATCTGAAACCGAATTATACTGTAGAAGAAGTAAACAAAATTGTGGGCATTTAAAGGTTGATAGGAGGCTTTATGTTTAATTTTAGCAGTAAGAAGGTTGCTTCATCACCATTGTCAAATTTTGTGAAGCGTACATCTTCAAGTGAAAAGAAAAAAGTTTATAAAAGAGTGATCGTCGCTGCTTCAGAGTCTCAAAACTCAACAATTGAGAAAGCTAAAGCAGTTGCATAATCGAATATGCTCTTGCTCATCAATTCTTTAAGCCGATTCAAACTAATACAGTTGAATCGGCTTTTTTACACCTATAACTGTAGCGTATGAACAAACAAAGGCATAACAATCGCTTAAGGTTTCAAGATACTTTTTGCTAATCTGATAGAAACGGTTTAGGTCAGTGGTTGTAAACGTCTTTGTCCAAAAGTTTGTTAGAAGATAGTCCCAGACCCTGTTTCAATCAACGGCCATAAGCCGCTTTTTTAAATCCAACCTAGCTCAGAAAATGAAACAACACTCTCGAATGAAACCACGAAGTGGCCCAGTACTCGGATATCAACCAATGCTAACGCGTCCGTTAATTGGCGGGTAATGCGGCAGTCTGCTTGACTTGGGGTGGCGTCGCCACTTGGGTGGTTATGATAGAGAATAACCGCACTCGCGTTCGTAACCAGCGACGCTTTGACCACCTCGCGCGGGTAGACCGAGGCGGCATTAACGGTTCCGTAGAACATCTCTTGGGTGCGCAACACTCGATGTTGGTTATCGAGGAAGATAACCCCAAACACTTCCGATTCACAGGCGGCCAATGACGTTTGGCAGAACGACTTCACCAATTCAGGCGAGGTTAATGGCGTTTGTTCTGAGATAAACAGTTTGGATTTGAGAATGCTTGCGGCCTGGTCAAGGATGCCCTTTTCTTCTGATGTGAATAACGATACATTTGAGTATTGAGCATGTGCTGACATGGTATTTCCTTTCGGTCTTGGTGAGCGTCTGACTGTCCGTACCCAGTTGCAGGTTCTGCAGCGCAAGGGCGCGCAGCGGCGAAGCCTCCCTTGCGTGAGGGTTCTCAAATGGGACGGTTTAAAGGAAGTCGCGACAACAAGCCAAAAGAACAGCCTAAGCCAGTACCTCAACCCAAAGCACGTCGCCCAGTTAGAAAGGTTCCTTCCCCCCCACCAAGAGGGCGCCCAGCTGGTTACTCGACTTGCGCCACTCGATATTGATGCTTGCTCGTGACGAGCGTTTTTCCTGGTTTACATGACTGGGTGATCACACACCGAATGTTCGCATCCCTCTCAACCAAGGACTCCCCCCTCCGACGACGCGCTCATATTTGTCACAAAAGGGCCTCAACGCGCGCACTCGATAACCTTGGCTACTTAGTACTGGACCGAACAAGGCGTTGCTCGTCGAAAAACACAACCCGTTTGGATACTGCGAACGGCTAGAATATCGAAACAAAATTCAAACAGGTTGATGATCTTATGAGTGTTTGATGACGTCACACATCAGCGGACTTTAGTCGTCATACAGAGAAGAAAGTAAAGCCTTAGCCGACTCGCGATGCTCGGAGGTTGTTTCTATCGTCCTTTCCGTTTTTTTCGCGTAGGCGTAGTCTTCTCGCATCTGCTTAATGGTGGCAGTGTTATCACACACTGATACTCACCCCTTCCCTCGGTTGCCTTCCTCTAGTATTAAAGAGTCGGTATACCCAAACTCATTCACCAAAATCTCATGAACCTTGACCGCCTTTATGGTGGAGTAAAAGTCGGTTGAATTCACCCAAATCACGTGCATGGATATGTCAGCGGATACTGTAGAACGCACTTTCATGTGACCCCTAAGCGCCAAAACGCACATCGAAACAAAATCCTGAGCACTTAAACGTTCCCTCCCCCGTTGTCACAAAGCGCAACGCTGGAAACACAGACCCATAAGTGGTGTACATAATGATGTGCTCCACTCGCTCGTGAAGAAACCATTCACCAAAGCCAGCGCCATTTAATTCGATGAAAAAGTCACGGATTTCATGGAAAGCAAAACGACGCGACACCAATTGCGGAAACTGCTGCTTGATAGCGTCAACGAACCCTTGGTCTTTTAACGCTGCGATATCAGCCTGCTGCTCTGGCGACTGGCGACGACTGAACATTTTCAAACGCTGGATTTTGGAAACCCAATCAGACTTTCTTTTCGCCTCATCACGACACTTTTTGACTTGAGAGCGCAACTTCAAAACCGCTAAAGGACTAGAGACATCATTTTTTGGTGAGCTTTCGTGCCCAGCGGCGAAACGCTGGTCGCTGAACTTTGAATTAGAGAGAGTTGGGATTGAGTATCGTTGCGCCATGAGAGTTTCCTTTCTGTTTGAGTATCACTTTTCGGAGCCGCTTGGCTGTCCGAACTCTCAACATCGTTCTGCTTTTCAAGGGCGCGCAGCGGCGAAGCCTCCCTTGTAAAGCAGGTTGTGGGGAGAAACGGTTAACAGCCTGCATGCCCGTAAATGATGCGAGTGAAAGAAAATCGGCGCATAAGAAAACAAGCCTTTACTCGACCTTAATTGAAGTCAGCGAAAGGCAATATAGAGAAACGACAAGGCGCTAAGACTTGTGACAATGAAGAGGACCAGCAAAGCCTAGCTCGTAAGATAAAACCGAAGGTAGCGGTAAGAGTCATGATTAATGACACGTTTAAAGTGTTTTTCTTTACAATAAGGTACGGCTCAGAACAGTAATTCGACGCTTCAAGTGTCGTGTTTAGCAGTGTTAGAAGTTAAGTCCGAGGTCGGCTCTATGGCATCTCCTAGAATACACAGAGCCTTTAAAATAAACATGTATTACATAGGTAACACACATTCAATTCATTTTATTGATCAACTCAATGAGATCTCCATCATCGATCTTGTCTCGGTATAAAGCCAAGGCTCGGTACAGTTTCGCTGCAGACACATTTCTCTCTGTCTGCTCTTGCAGACTTGCTACCCAATCAGTGATCCGTTCTTTATCCGTCAATGACATTCTAAGAGTCAAAGGAGGCACTTGATAAGATGTCGTCACTTTCTTTTTGACAGTCGTAATTCCAGTCGACTTACTTGAACCTTCGTTCTTGTCAGTAGAGAGAGCTGTTATAGCTCCTCGTTTTTTTAACTTGCTCATGTGTATTACCTATGTATTACATTAAATTCAAAAGAAACACAGCGAGTTTACGGTAATCGTTATTCACAAGAGAACCCGATTTATAAAAGCGCACCGGAGAGGAAACGGCATTTGCTTGTCCGACATGCTCAGAGCGGCGGATAGATATGGGTAGCAATTTATCTTGTACTACCTCCAATTCCTCATCAATGAACTCATTAATGATAGTGTTTCTTGAGTCGACCTCATTCCTCAGTATCAGATAATTACCTTCGTCTTCTTTAATTTCAGATACAGCTTCGAGTAAAGAACTAATGCCGTCTAATGAGAAAGCACCAGAATCAACAGGGATCAAGATGAGGTCTGAAGCCTGGATTGCGTTAAGGGTCGTTAAGGATAAGTTGGGTGGCGTATCAAGAAGAATGAAATCGTAAGTATCACCTAACCTCACCAATTGCTTTTCTAAAATTCGTTCACGATTAATCTTTGTCAGTGATGTTTCGATGACACGTGACAGCTGAACATCAGCGGGAACAACATAGAGATTTTCAATAGAGTTTCCATTAAGTTGTGCTGGTTGAATTAAATCGACAATGGACACAACTTTAGGTTTATCAAATAAAGCAGCAACCGTCGCTTCAAACTTAAAATCCCGTTGCCCTGTCAACGTTTTAGAGCAGTTACCTTGAGGATCGAGGTCAATAACTAACACTTTTCGTTTTCGTGCAAGCTCAGCCCCTAAATTAACAAGAGTCGTGGTTTTTCCAACACCACCTTTTTGGTTCGCAGCGCTGATGATCTTAGTTTTCATAATAAACACCTCATGTATTACATGTGTAGTACACAATAAAAAACAAAAAGCGCACCGTCAATGTATTACATATGTAATACACATATACCATAAAGACCTAAAATTACCTCTCAGGTATACAAATCGCTCGTATCGAGACAGCAAAAATCCTAATGGAAGTGACATCAACCAAGACCTATTGGTTAAAATAATCCCAATACTAGAATCAAAGTCGAGTGCTTAAGTTAAAAATGTTTTGACTATGACAAGTACACGGTTTTAGCATGAATCTGATTCATCAAGTGCTGACGTGCCATCGATTGATCATTTTGTTTATAGATAAGGCGGTATTGCAAGGAATGGGAAACGAGGGCTCTAGTAAATATATGCCTCCAATATATAGATAACTAACGTTCGCTCTCTGGTGCTGAGATCGCCTGCGAGTAAGCTACAAGTGACGTAACACATTTTTGATAGACACTCCTCAAAAGAAAACAACCCAATGAGAAGCCTATTTAGTCTTCTACTCTTAACACGACATGGCCCTGCTCTAACAACTCGATAATCGCTTGTTGGTAAGCTTCTTCGACGATGGTTTGTTTCCAAACACGCTCGTAATCAGATAAAACTTGCTGTCTAGAAATGGTTGACACTCCGAAACTTAATATACCCTCGGTACGATGTCGTCGAATGGTGACTAGCTTAGCCTCCGTCCACAACGGTACTGGTTTGGAGCTACGCCTATATTGAAGTGCTTTTTTATTTTTCGCCATGCTCGTGCCTTAACGGATGTAGACCATCAGCTTATCAAAAGTAGCGCATACACTTTACTGTGTACTCAACAAAAATCGACGTAAATCTCGTTCCACAAGCACGATGTACACCTTACCCATATGCATTTATAAAAAGTTCAACGATGAGCAATTTTGCTGCACCTTTCATCAATTCAGTTCGGTGCTAAGCAGTTCTAGCTAGGATCAGGTGTACCTTTTGCTCCAGTGAATAGTTGTAGAGATCAACAAACACACGCCAATGAAGCTTTTATCGCATGTCAAGAAGCGTAATCAAACACCACCATCACCTTACAGAAAAATTTAATACCTAGAAGGATAAGTACCATTCACTGCAATACAATGGGTAAGCCCGACAAAAGGCTGCCTGTGTTCAAACTCCTTCCCCGCCCCAGTAGACTCCACCTCACCATCCACGAAAATATTATTACCAAACTGCACCTCAGACTTCCCCGTTCCGACTAAATGCGCTCCCGAGGTCCCAGTGCTTCCATAAATCTTCACTTCGTGATTGTCCCCAAAATTATCTTTACCAACCGTGTTTAAAAATGTTGCGCCACTCTCAGGTACCTTATGGCTAGTTCCTGAACTGGTAGAAAGGGGGACTTCCACAGCAACGTCAATATTGACATTGCTCGCATTAACTCGAACGCCTGCCCCGACGACATGCTTATGAGGTGGCAGACTGTTCTGTGTAAGTTTAATAAAATCCTCACCACCCCGTTGAGCTAGTGCTATAGCCCTCAAACCAGGCCCAAACCCTTGACCTACTGCGGTGCGGCCACGCATATCTGGCAGCTGGAAGTTGGTTCTAGCATCACCACCAAAGTTTGTACCCAATAAGGAATACAGTGCTTGCCATTCACTGATTGGCAAATATTGACCTTCCGCTTTCATATAATACGGAGCAGGGCAAAATTCTGCTGCTGTTACACACACAGAACCCATCAAAGGGTCCGTACTGCAGCTAGCCGCGGCACTGCCTGATGAAAATACACCAATTATTACAGCTATCGGTGTCAGCTTAGATATCCATTGGTTTATGCGCATTTGAAGCTCCTTAATGTTAAACCGTTACACAAAACCTCCTTCCCTTCCATGAACCGAAGAGCTCTGTCTCCCCCTTTTCAGCCATGTTGACGAAATAGATTTTGTTTCCGACGAATCTAGTACCTAACAATGCTCCGCTCAATTACACGGTATTACACCTTGCTCTACCGATGGTGTAATACCGTGTAATTGAATGAAACAGCTTCTCCTGTACATTTTGAATGACCTTTAAAAGTATGAATGGAATCAAAATGAGTGGCGGTCTTGATATAGCGGCTTTGGGTGATGATGCTGCAGTAAGTGGTGGCGGGGCTACGAGCAGTAGTGTTGAAGTGAACGTTAACAAAGAGGATTTAGACCATTTCTTCGACCATATATCCGCGGTATCGACTAGGCCGACCTTAGTTCAAGTCGGTTTAGATAGCCAAGGCTGAATTAAACGTGGCTTGACACTAATGGAGCGCTTTTTCGCAATAGCGCTGCTAAGGCAAACCATTTATCAATGCCCAATCAAAGAATCACTGAATTCTTCAAACAAGGAACTGTCATGAACGATATCAATACACAATTCGAGCTATCCGACACACCTCACGAACAGTTAATAGAAGCACAGCGCCTCATGGCAATATACAAAAATAATACTGCGCGTTATTACTATGAATTGTCCGAACTTGGTGTTGATAAAACACAGATTTTGGTTTCACATCGCTCTCGCCCCTCCCAAAGTCCAGGCCTTAGCCAGTATCAAGCTCAAACACTTATTTTTAATACACGCTTTATTGCTTACCCGTCCGTAATTGTTATGTGTCGAAGTGAGTCAGACGTCGTCAACGCTTATCAGTTGGCCGTTAAATTTAACTTACCCGTAAAAGTACGATCTGGGGGGCATGATCACGAAGGTGAATGCACTGGAAATGATGTTGTTCTGCTCGATCTAAGTGGATTAAAAACACTGGATGTGAAGCAAGACTCTCAAGGCTACGTAGCCGATATTGGTGCTGGCTATCGCTTCTACCAACTTATACCTATTTTGGCCGACACCGAAAATGATACGCGCCCTGCATTGACCATACCTCATGGAACTTGCGCAACGGTTGGCTTAGCAGGTTACATTCAAGGTGGGGGATGGGGCCCTTGGACTCGCTTACATGGCATGTGTTGTGAATCTTTGGTTGCAGCAAGAGTCTTATTGGAGAATGGTGAGGTCATCATTGTTAACGATGAGCAAAATTCAGATCTACTGTGGGCACTTCGTGGTGGTGGTGCGTTGAGCTACGGCATTGTATTGGAATTCACTGTTCGTACCTTCGAGATCCCTAATGAAATTCATCGCTTTGAACTGCACTGGAACACAAAAGAAGCCGATACCGGGCATAACTCCACTTACCGCGTTTTAGAGCAATGGGAAAATGCAATTAATGATGAGAACAACATAGAATTCGTTGGAACGAACCTTAAAATCAATGCTATCCCCTCAACATCTACTACTGAAAAAAAATGTTTTAAAGAGCTTCAGCACCCGTGCATCATGTATGGTTACTGGGAGGGTAGCGAAGAGAAACTTAAAGATTTTGTACAGCAATACTTCTCTGCAGGAATGCTTAAAATAACGGGCACTGACAGCAAGCATTTCTATGATTCTGCATTAATGGGTCATTGGGCAAGAAACTCATTGTATGATGTAAGGCGTCTCTCTTCGGCTTCAGATAAAAGTAAGCCGTTTGCTCCCGATTTTGATTCCCCAGCCCCACACAAAATCACCTCGAAGGTCGTCTCAAACCAAGGGCTGAGCGACGTTGGCAAAGAGCAGTTGATCCGATCTTTAACTTCAACTCTCATTAGTAAAGAAAGTGAGTCATTAGGGCTGTTCAGCTACGTTACTCTGGGCGCTATTTCTGGGCCATTCTACGCTAACGACACGAACGAAAAAGCCAGTAAACGGGTCGCTTTTCCCTATACAACGTCTCAATACACTATCCAATATCAAACCTGGTGGAACGAAAAGGTTTATGAGGTCGAAAAAGGCCAAAATAACCCTGTCTATAATTATGTGAATCGAGCTTTAGATTGGATGGAAGTATGTCGAGATACTGACGTATGTGGGACTAAAGGGGCATTTATCAGCTTTAAAGACAGCTCAATACCAACGCGAGAATATTTCCAACAGCATTACCAATGTCTAATAAAAACGAAAGAAAAGTACAGCGGTCCATATCAAAAACTCCCGCTCAGTTCACCGCCAGAAATAGGTTATAACCACTTTAGATCAAGAAAAACAATCTATTAACGTTCTAAACCTCTTCGGACTTCAAAAAGGCTACCCAGAATATATTTGATACGGTCGACAAATACGTTCAATAAATCTGGGAGGCTTATTTACTCACCTAACAATTTATAAGTAAGTAAAATCCCTCATAGAAAACTAGAAAAAACACAATCTAAGTCGCGAAAACACAAACCTAACCTTATGAATCACGTTGAATCATTGAAAGTTAATAACAATCGCTATCACTACCACTCCTTAAGTACTAGACTTATGTTCCTCGAGATGGATCTCAAGAGTAGGTAAATGGCCTTAAAAGAAAATACGACGGACACAGTTGAAGCACAGTTTCACTCCAAACATTACACATTGCTTGAACAGATAGGCGAAGGTGGGTTCGGAAAAGTCTATAAAGCGGTGCAACTCAACACTCGAAAAATTGTCGCGATAAAGTTTCTTACACTAACAGAAACTGAATGCCCTCAGAAAAGACAAAAGAAAATCGCTCGCTTCAAACGAGAGTGTGATTTGGTTCGTCGTTTAAACCACCCTAACATCGTATCACTGCTGGACAAGGGTCAGCAGGGTGATTATATCTTGTACGCCGTCTACGAATTTGTCGATGGCGTAACACTGAAGGATTATTTGGCTTCCCGTGGTCAAATAACACCATCAAAGTCCGCAGAGATCATGGCTTCAGTACTGGATGCTCTCGCTCATGCTCATGAACTCGGTATCATTCATCGAGATATAAAGCCAGCTAACATAATGCTCTTCAATGTAGGGGCGAAACAACACATTAAAATCCTTGATTTTGGGATCAGTACACTTAAAAGTGATGGAAAAACATCGGATTTCCAAACATTAACATTAAATGATGAAACCTTAGGAACCCCTAAATACAGTGCCCCTGAGCAGTTAAGAGGTGAGCCATCTCTACCTCAAACTGATATTTATTCCTGGGGACTTGTATTTTTAGAGTGTCTCACCGGTGTTCCTGCAATAAAAGGCAACAGTGCTGCATCCATTTTTTATCATCAGCTCAGCGCTGCAAATATCCCGTTAGGTCTCCTCGCAGGGCATCATTCGGCGCATTTTTTTCGTCGTGTACTTCATAAAAAAGCACAAGATCGCCCTGGTAACACCGTTGAATTATATCGTGAGTTTCGTCGATTTAATTTTTCCGACATAGCACCAAAGGCTCCTCACTCGGTCTCGAAAGAGGCGCCTGAATTGGTCCAAGAATCAATGACACAAACAGGGGAACTATCATCCTCTTACTACTCAAAATTCACGGAGAGAAAGCAAATCACAGCTCTGTGCTTGATTCTTTCTGAAGATAGAACAGGTGCTAGTGAGTCGACACTCGACAAGCAAGATATAGCAGAAATGCTTTTATCAGATCATCACAGTCAATGTGTCGATATCGCACTTCGTTTTGGGGCAACTCATGTAGCTACCGTTGGTGACACTACGCTATTTTATTTCGGCTACCCTGTGGTCAGTGACAACGATAGCCGACTCAGCGCCAGAGCAGCGCTCGATATTTGGAGCAACCTCCACGCTAAACAAACATCATTCTTAGAACAGCATAATCTCAAATTCGAACTTAGAATCGGCTTGTCTAAAGGGATGATGAGAAGCATGGACGGGGCGATACCTGAAGGGCGAGTCTCAACCGAAGCGATGACTCTTGCTCGAAATAGTCATCCCGGCGAAATCACCTGTTCGCCTCAATTTAGGGAGATGCTTAGCCATCAGCTTGTGTTTGAGCCCATTAGTCATGATTCAATATGCGCGGCACCTTATGGATATCGTCTTAAGGGAGAGCGTTTATCTGAAGCTTTCTCATTTCTGCGTAAAACACAATCACACAGCACTATTGTGGGTCGGCAGATAACCCTCGAACAACTTTTTCGTTTGAACCAGCCACACTGCCAACATCAACTCCTCCATATTCACGGTGAAGCTGGGATCGGTAAGTCTCGTTTAATTCTCGAACTAAAAGAGCGCTTAAGCAACACCCGTTCGTTTTCTCTGCAGTGTTTACCTGAGTTTCAAACGAATGCTCTGTTCCCCTTGCTTAACTTTTTTTCTGCGCACTTCGAGCTTAATGGCCAACATGCCGAGTACAATTACAAAACGGCACTAGATTCACTGCCGCTCTCATCACTAGAAAGAGAAAGAGGCTCAGCCATTCTCTGGGCCTGGTTACAACCTTATTCAAAATTGTCTCACCAAAGTGAAAAGGAATTCCAACAAGCAATATCGACCCTTTCTCTTAGCCAACAGAAGTCATATCTCTTTTTAACCATGTCCCACCTTCTGTCTTTGATTTGCAACGGCTTCACATCCGATGACGACTCATGCTTGTTTATTTGTGAGGATGTCCATTGGTCTGATGCTACTACGCTAGAATTTATCCACTATCTGATTGAAAAAGCAGTTCACAATACCCAAAACGTTCGCTGGCTGAACAGCTCACGTACACCTCTTCCTGAAACACTAAAATCGACCAAAGCTTACGAGGTTGAACTTTCGTCTCTAACGCAGGGAGAGTGCCACCAATTGATTGAACACTTATTCGAGCAAGTAGCCGTTAGTGAGCGAGTGAAGCAATTATTCACAACCAGAAGCGATGGAAACCCACTCTTTCTTGAGGAGTTGGTGTTTCATGCACAGAAAAACAACCTGGTTACAAAGGTGAATGGCTGTATTGACTTCAACGTCACAGAGCCTGAATCACAAGTACCGGAAAACCTCAGAGGCACCCTTCAACAGAAACTCAATGATCTAACTTTCGCTAAAGATACCGCCCAACTTGCCGCCGCTATAGGACGAACATTCGGCGAAGCATTAATTCTACAAGCTTCAGACAAGAACATAGGGCAGATCCAAGCTGACCTAGATGAGCTGCAGCGTAGCAATATTGTTTTTAAACAACGCAGTGTGGAAGGCAACCTATATCAGTTCAAGCACGCTCTAATACGCGATGCCATCTACGAAAGTTCGACAACACAACACATCACTCACCAGCAACTCGCAATGGCCATGGAAAATCAAGAGGGGGCAGACTATCCCCCAGCAGTAATCGGCGATCATTGGTCAAACACACACACACCGGTACGAGCGACGGTCTACTATTTGAAAGCGGGAGAGCAAGCTGCTAAAGCTTCCATGGTAGACGATGCGATTCGACATTATGAAAAGTCGCTAAACATATCGTTGCTTGCTGATAAAAATGACGGAGCCAATCCTGACAAACTCTCAGCTCTTATCGGGCTTGGTGATAACTTGATCCGTTTAGCGAAACACGACGAAGCACGCTCTTATTACCTAGAAGCTCTTAATGAAAATACGGCGGGGGATATTTTAACCAGCGTCATTTTGTACGTTAAATATGGTAAATCTCTAGAAACTCATCATTTACATGAAAAGGCTCTAGGTAACTATAACCGGGCAGAAGCTCTGTTAAACAGCCATACAGTTAAGGATTCACGTTGGTATAACACATGGTTAACGGTCCAATTATCTAAATTGTATATCCATTACTGGCGTAACGAATTGCCTAACATGAGCAGCATAATTTGCAGTATTGAAACGTGTCTTGAGTACTTTACGGATCCACTTTCACAAGCACAGTTTTACGATGCAAAACTACAGTTTGAATTACGAAGAACTCGTTACAATCTAACTCAAAATCAGATCAGTTTAGCTAAAACAGCCTACAACACATCTTTAGAAACTGACGACCATCAACTGCAAACACACAGCTTGTTTAGCTTAGGGTTTACGTACTTATTTAGTCAGCAATATGCGGAAGCAGAAAACCACCTTTTAGCGGCATTAAAAAGCGCCAGTGAGAAAGCCGATACAACACTTAAAACCCGTTGCCTCGCCTACCTAACCGTACTTTTTAGACTGCAAGGTGACACTGAGAATACACGTCGTTATTGGGAGCAAGCCTTATCCTACGCAAAAAACTCTGGGATGGATGACTACGTGGCTATTGCTTATGCCAATGAATCTTGGCTTGCTTGTAGGCAAGGCGATGTTTCTCACAGCCAAGCTCTCATCCAAAAAAGCAATAATATTTGGAAAGCGCTATCAAACGAGTTCCCATTTCCACTTCAATGGTTAGCTCTACTCGTAGAACTCGAGTTATTAACTCTTCTACCGTCAGACGCAATAACAGATAGCGTCCAAGAGCGCACCATCGAAATCGCTATAACATTGCTGGACATCAGCCAGCACGCACTTCCCCACCCTGTCGTTGGCCCACTCAAGGAAATAATGAATGAAAAGCACAACGACGAACACCGTCAGCAACTGATACTTGAAGCATTGAGAAATGCACAGGCGCTAGGTTATTTATAATTAAAAGGACAAAATATGAACAACCAATCCATAGAAGAACTTCAAAAAGAACTGAGCCCTTATATTGATGAGAAAGGTCAACTGACTCTGCGTTCACAAGATATTTATGTGATCAGACAAAATGGTCAACAGGCAACACTCATAAATCATGAAGACTACACGTCAGAGTCAGTAAAACGCCTTGAATGGTGCTACAGCTCAACCGATTATCACTTCTTTTTTGGAGCACAAAAGGGAGGCCAAAAGCTGCAACAAATTAATATTATGGGGCCTGCATTGACTAAAGTTTTACCGTGGAACCTAGACAATGCACAGTGCCCACCTGATATTAATATGTCAGATTTAAAACCTGGATACCTACTCGATCTGCGTCTTTTACAGCTCAATAGGCTACGTGCTCCCCAACACAACGCCTCCCAACAGAACGTTGGTAGAGACTCTCCTATCAGTAACCTTGAGCTGAACTCTAGTGCACCTATCATGAGTTTTGTTAACGACCACATTCCATTATCAGCGCTAAAGCAACTCAAAGAACCTGTCTCTGAAAATATCTATATCGTTTCGTACGTCAATCCTTTATTGGTCAGAGATGATAACCAGTTTTATCCTTATCATGTTCACTACCTAAGCGTAAATGATTTAGACAAGCTAGACGCTTTGAACCTAGAAGAAGGTGCAAGTGAGAACCTCAATGAGTTGCAAGAGACACTTAATGAGTTAAAAGCCAGTATCCATCGACACCAAGACGACTTAACTCCTCACTTAGACTCTATTAAACAAAACAGTAATACACTCACTGCCCAGTCATTAGCTCGATACTATCGTGATGCAGGTGTACAAGTCGGAGCGGTAAACCCGAAAGATTTACAGGAAGAAAGCTTACTCGTGGGAACCGTTTGCACTGTTGCAAACTTGCAGAGTTTCCTTAAATAAGAAGCGAGTTATTATTAAGGAGCCAAATAGGACATTTGGCTCCGAATCTTTGTCATTGAAGGACCATTAATGCCTCAGAAAAAACACCGAAAAGGAACGCACCGCCAGTGCTCCCCCGAGACCACTTTCGAAAGAATATCCCCTTACTTCAAAGAGATGGGAATAACCCGCGTTGCAAACATCACTGGGCTGGATCATATCGGAATTCCAGTCGTTACTGTCTGCAGACCTGACTCCTATGCAATTTCTGTTGCTCAAGGAAAAGGGTTGGACTTAATGTCAGCAAAAGTATCTGGCGCAATGGAAGCAATAGAGACTTACCACGCTGAGCACATCGAACTACCACTTAAATTAGCAAATTTTCATCAGCTTTCGAAAAAGTGTTCAGTTCTAAATATCGAGGCTTTACCCAAGTTGGCGTTTAGTCAATTCTCAGAACATGAACAACGTCTGTGGGTAGAAGGAACTGAGCTGTTTACTCAACAATCTACATATGTCCCTTATGAGGTTGTTCATTGCAACTATACGCTTCCATTGCCTACTGGCAGTGGCGCTTTTGTCATGAGTTCAAACGGCTTGGCTTCCGGCAACAGCATAGAAGAAGCGATAGTACACGGCCTCTGCGAAACAATTGAACGCGATGCCTTAGCATTGTGGAGAGTAAAGCAACGACACCTAAGTGACCCGTACAACAACCAACTAGACCTCAATACCGTCGATGATGAGGATTGCCTGGCGATTATCGAACGATACCGTGTGGCTGGTATTGATGTTCAAGTTTGGGATATCACATCAGATATTGAACTTGCGAGTTTCTTCTGTCGAATCATCTCTGATTCACAGGAGCAAGGCCCTTCTTATCCAGCTTTCGGATCAGGCACTCACCCATGCAAGGCCATTAGCCTGTTAAGAGCGCTAACAGAAGCAGCGCAGACGCGTCTAACCATGATTTCGGGTTCGAGAGATGATATCGATGCCAATGCTTACCTAAGCCTAAATTCTAAGCAGAAGGAGCGAGCAACTAACATGAAACCTTGTTTGCTGAGAAACTTTAAAGATATCCACTCTTGGAACAATACGTGCTTTACGAAAGACATTGAACTCATTTTAAGCAAACTAAATAAGGTCGGCCTTACTCAAGCAGCCTTCGTAAACCTAGAAAAAAGTGAATTTCGCATCCCTGTTGTACGTGTCATTGTTCCCGGATTAGAAGGTATTGAAGAACTGCCAGGTTACGAGATGGGAGCACGAGCTTTAGCTGTCAAAGGCTCGTTAGTTGCGGGAGAATTAGCATGAGCATCATTATTTTTTCCGGCCCGACTCTCTCCACGACTAACATTCAGAGCATTATAAACGCAGACTGTCGTCCCCCCGCCAAACAAGGAGACATTTATTTAGCCACATACGACCAACCGAATGTGATCGTTTTAATTGATGGTTACTTCGAAAGCGTTCCTGCCGTCTGGCACAAAGAAATACTCTATGCCTTATCTTTAGGCATCAAAGTATATGGTTGTTCGAGCATGGGAGCACTGAGAGCGGCCGAACTAGCCCAGTTTGGGATGGAAGGTTCTGGTCGAGTATTCGAAGACTACATAAATGGAGTTTTGGAAGACGATGACGAGGTAGCTCTTGTTCATGGGCCCGAAGAACTGGGGTGCCCACACATCTCATCTCCTATGGTGAACATGCGTGCTACCCTAGAGCACGCCATCAAAAGTCGTATAATAAACCAACAAGAGTCAGCGCAAATTATAGAAGCATTAAAACAGCTTCACTACCCTAAACGAACTTTATCTAAGCTTTATGAATATGCTCTGGATTTTTTTGGGGACGATAGGGCTCAGTCATTACGTAAATTTACAGAAAACAATTACATAGATATTAAAAAATGTGATGCTGTTACTCTTCTAAAAAAACTTGCTGAACACCCAAAACTGCTGCTCCCACTCTCACCAAAAGTGAGACATCACTTTAAGCCAACGGATGCCTGGGAACGGTTAATTTCCCAATTGAACCACCAAAGAAAACTCTCAAACCATTCAATAACGAGCGAGGAGCTTCACCGAGAACTTAAGATCGATGGTTGCTTTTGGGAGCTAAAACAACAGGCTATTTCCCGAAAAAGCGCATTGAGAACCGCCTCTTTCCATAATCCAAGCATTTCAGATGAGCATAAACGAAATGCCTTACTTGAAATGGCTCTTAGACAATCGGCCTATACAGACCAAGCCATAGATTTTAAGCACTTGGCTGACTGGTTAACATCACAACAGGTCAACAGTCACGACTTTGACGCTCTGGTTTCCCATGAATCTCTGCTCGCTTGGCTAAGTGGAAACCACCAGCATTTTGACGAAGAGCTGATCGACCTGTTGAAGCTCAATCAGCGCTATTCCGACTACCAAGCTCGGATCACATTTAAACGCGACACCCCTTTACTATCGCTGTCTGATCTCAATATCAATGAAGAACAGTTATGGAACTGGTTTTTTTCAGCCAAACATCCAAATAGCCTAACGCAAAATCCAAACGACCTTTGGCCAAGACTTGGCTTTTCGTCCTATAGCGAGCTGGAACGCGCCGCCATCCAGGACTATCAATTTTATCTGCAATCAGGAAATCACTAATGAACTACGTAAATGCCCTAAACCTTATCGCGACCTTAAAGATCAAACGTGAACAAGAGAAAAAGTTCATCGAGTTATCAAATATTATTTTTCCCCCACTCGCTCGTGAAACAGGTTGGAAGCTAACATCACTTTGGACTTCCAACGAACAAACTGACGAGATAACACACATCCAAAACCAATGGCAAACAAACGAAGAGACGACAGAACAAGTTGAAAGTATCCTTACACAAGCTATGGAAAATCTGACTCAGAGTATTGATGGTTACCAACAACAACTCGAGATGCTAGACGAATTAATTATTGAGGAAACACTGCACTATGCCAACAGCTATACTATTTAAAGACAACGTCATCTAAAGTTTCATAAACAGTGAGAAAACTCATGGCTTATCTAAGTAATCAACGATTTACGAACCCTATACACCTTAAAGCGTTTCACAAGTTTGGCCGGCTTTCATCATCATCCGTCAACACCACTATCAATTTACCGGACGTTTCTCGAATACACGCTATCATAGAATTTCAGAAACATTGGTTTATCCGTGATATCAGTCAAAACGGGATCCGAATAAATGGTCAGATGATAGAACCTAATCGACCTCAATTACTCAACGTCAATGATCAAATTTTGTTCTCAAGTGCACAAACAGACCCTTTTGTCGTAGAAAGTCTTGAGCCACCAAAAGACGTTTTATTACCAACGCAGCAAGAAGCTTACATAGAACCGGACCTAAAGCCTATCTATCTAGAGCACTATCATTTCTTGCCCAACGACACGTCTCCTGAGTTAGTCGTCTTTTATGATCCGGCTAAACAGGAGTGGCAATGTGAGCACTTTGAGAACAACTTGTGCAGCAGCTTAAATGATGGTGAACAGATTAAGTTTTCGGAAAAGACTTGGCAATTATTCAAAAGTGTTGAGGCTGAAGACACAGAAACAATGTGTCTTGCAAAGCAACCATCCAGTAATCTTTGCTATATCTTCAATATCAGTCTCGATGAAGAACTGACTGAACTCACCATCAGAGATGAACAAAGGTCAATCGACTGTCAGGCGCGAAGTCACCATTATTTGACAGCCTTGCTAGCACGATATAAAGCAGAAGATCTAAAAAACAATGTCGCAGAGCCCATGCAAGGTTGGCGAACCATAGAGCAACTAACGAAAGATCTGGGACTTGCAGAAACTCATATTAATATTCAGATATATAGAGCGCGTAAACAACTTTCGGAATTATTAGAACCAGAAGGTGTTTTAGTACCCAACCTTATCGAAAGAAAGCGAGGCAGAATTAGGTTAGCGATAAAAGATTATCAAATTATTAAAGGCAGTAAATTAGAAGTAGATTCGAGACACCTTGCAGCGTAACCAGCAGAGCGAATAAGTAAACTGACAAACCTCCAGCAGACCCGGTAAGTAAACCAACAAAAAGCCTGTTGGTTTACTCACTTCATTTCAAATTGTAATGGTCAACACACAGCCTTTCAGCCCTGTAAGTGCATTAAACTAAATCTCATAAACCTAGGGCGCATTGACCTTGCTCGGTTAAATCTTGTTCAATATAAAAGCGTTTTAATTGCGTCGAGGGAGAAGTAGCCTAGTCGTTCTAACACAATCTCCCTTAGCAAAGAGCAAAAAGCTCCCTTTCCCCTCATTCGTATTTCGGCTCTTACGCCATGTAATAGTGTGTAATAGTGTGTAATAGAACAAAGTTTCTTACTTAAGTATGTTAATAATTTGCGAGAACAGTATCGCCTTACTAGCTTAAACACTCTTCAGCTGTAATGAAGCGATTCGTGAAAGTGAACTGCATCTCGTGAACCTTAAGAATTCACAGTACTGGATAACAAATTTTGCTCATGCATCATCCAGAAAAAGTTATGGAAAACACTATGAGAATTTTCGTCAGTTACATTTTCATTTGCCTGGCTCTAGTTGGGTGTTCAGACCCAGAACAGACGCCAAATGAAGCTTCAGACTCAGAACAGACACAAAATGGCTCTTCATCAAGTGGAGAGCAGACACAAGGCACCCCATCACCAGAGGTCGTTTATTCTGTTCCAAAAACTGAACAAGGTTTCGAGCCACCTAAACAAGTTGTTAGCTCTCCCTTATTTAAGCTTGTAAGTATCGCAAGCTCCGAAAAGCCTACCGCTGAACTTAGCTCCGTAAATTACCAAGTTAGAGTTAAATAACTCCAATAGGATCTCTCATGAAAAATATTAATATCCTACTAGCCACTTTATTTATTTCTTGCTCCACATATGCAGCGGAGTTTAATCATAATGGTGTTCTTTACGATGCAAACAGTGAAACAACCATTGATGCTACTTTGCCAGTTATGTTCTCTATCTATAAAAGTGATGGTCAACTACTCTGGCAAAATGAAAAACTTGTCGAATTTATCGATGGTAATTATAGCGTCACCCTCGGTGAAAACTTGTCAATTGATATGTCTATTTTCGCAAACCCAGATTTGTACTTGGGGATCAATATCGACAACGATGGAGAAATGTCGCCAAAGTTAAAACTGTATACCACTCCACGGTCATACTATGCAGAAATGTCTAGCTCCGTAGTCGGTATTGCCAACTTATCTGAGCTTAAAGTTAACGGTGACATTGTTATCGATCAAGATGGCAAATGGGTTGGTGATATCGCTGGTTTAAAAGGCGACATCGGCCCGCAAGGCTTACAAGGTGAGACTGGGACAAACGGTGAAATCGGGCCTCAAGGTTTACAAGGTGAGACTGGGACAAACGGTGAAATCGGGCCTCAAGGTTTACAAGGTGAGACTGGCGCACAAGGCCCTAAAGGCGATATCGGGCCACAAGGCTTACAAGGTGCGACTGGCGCACAAGGCCCTAAAGGCGATACCGGACCACAAGGCTTACAAGGTGCGACTGGCGCACAAGGCGCACAAGGCGCACAAGGTACTACTGGCACACAAGGCCCTAAAGGCGATATCGGGCCACAAGGCATACAAGGTGATACCGGTGCGCAAGGACCCAAAGGCGATACCGGACCACAAGGCTTGCAAGGTGCGACTGGCGCACAAGGCCCTAAAGGCGATACCGGACCTCAAGGCTTACAAGGTGCGACTGGCGCACAAGGCTTACAAGGTACTACTGGCGCACAAGGAGCCAAAGGCGATACAGGACCACAAGGCTTGCAAGGTGCGACTGGCGCACAAGGTCCTAAAGGCGATATCGGGCCACAAGGCTTACAAGGTACTACTGGCGCACAAGGAGCCAAAGGCGATACAGGACCACAAGGCATACAAGGTGAGACTGGTGCGCAAGGGCCTAAAGGTGACGATGCCGCGGCTTTAGTGAACTACTTTACTCAATCCGAACTCGATAATGTCAATAGGGATACGACGCCAGATGGTACGTTGGTTTTCAATGCAGGCATATCTGCACTTCAGTTACTAATAAGTACGAACGAGCAATCGATTGGTACCTCAAACAACGGTAACATGAGCGCTAGTAACTCTATCCGTTTCGCTCAAACGTTCACCTTAGATAGGAACGCTACGCTCTCAGCAATAAAGCTCATGGCGGGAGCTGAAAGTACAATAAACATTTCAATAGTACCAAAGGAAGATTTAGCAGCGCTTGAATCGTTAGCTTCAAACGTAACTATTAATGGCGGCTGGAATGAAATCAGCTTGCCAACAAAAAATCTAACTTCTGGGACCGAGTACCTGCTACTGTTTGAAAACTGTAGTTGCACATACGACAGCAACGACAATTATAATATGGGGCAAATCATTGATAACCCAACAGATGGCTCTATCAACGATCCTGGAAGCAATAATTACGATTATACATTTACTCTAGTTTTTCAAGAAACAGCCAAAGTTTGGAGAACGATCAATTAGGCTTTATTTAGAAACCTAGTCTCTGTGTTCCTGAGATAGCTCAACTCAATAGAGTCAGAACTCAGGAACACGACGTATACCATAGCTAAAGACATGACAACTCGTGAGAGACAAGCCAAAACTCAATCCGTACATTATGATTTAGGAAGTCCTAATTGGCCTTGTGTGCGGTGAATAATTGAAAACACAAGACATTTTGGGAACGCTTTCCGATTAATCTTTGTTTTCGCTCAGAGCCTACATGATCGATTCAAAACGCCCCTAATGGAAGAGGTTGGGGTGTTTCTACATTAACACCCAATCACTCTTATACAGGGCTTTTATGGACATTGTTGTTACTCCTGCTTTTAATGACTGTAGCTTTAGTGTTGTACAACAATACTAGAAGAGAGGTACGTCAACCTCTTCAAAGCCCACTTCCGCACGAATAAACGAAGAATGCTTAGCCGAAAAGTAATCTCCACAGCAATTCTCTCAGGAAATGGTGATATAGCCTTATACTATTCTAAATAGTGAGTGTCAGAGAAAGGCTCACTCGATTCAGGTTGAATTGCGCAACAAAGCCGTTCTATCGGACCTAAGTTCGAACACTAGAGCGGTAAGTATTGAAGTTCAAGATTGAGCACCTTAGCTGTATCTTTCACCAACCCGGTTCGATGAGAGGCCGCTCCATCTAAGATTAGGTGTACCTTTTGCTCTAGTGGATAGTGCTCTGTCTTTAGTTTCCAGACAAAAAGCTCGCTGCATCTCTGGGCAAAACTTATGAGGTCCCTTAGGCTTGTTGTATGAGAATCCATTGTGGTGTAGTCACTTATTCATACCCATTACTCTGTAGCGAATAGCAAATTCGGCTTCTATATAAGCAATAATTTGGTGAGTATGAAAGTAAGTCTGTTCAGCCAAATGCTCAATAATCGGAATGGTTTGAACAGCAGACATTCTGCTCTGGCTACCACCGTTTTCAGGCTTTAACTTCTCAAACTGGAGATAATCGTTGATATGACGTGCAACCGCAGTGTCATGAATACGAAACGCCTGGGAAATAATTGCTTTGATATAAAATACGCTCTAAATAGTGAAACGCCGCAATGAAAGCGGCGTTTTGGTCTTGCAATGATTGTAGCCAACACGATTTAACTGAAAATTTAAATAAATGCCTTATCTTTATTAGCCGTTGAATTTACAATCTTTTGTGAATTACCCGCATACACGACATCTTTAAAGGCGCACAATTGATAGGTATCGAGCAGGCAAACACCCGCTCTGTAAGTTTTACCACTGTTAAGTGAAGCGCCTCCTTCCGGTTTTACAAACGTCGATATCTTATAGAGGCCGTCGGTAGTTTCATTAGCCAAGGTGAGCTTTTGATACGCGATAACATTTTTGCCATTAGGGGCAACCTGCCCGTTACCCCAACCAAATGTTGCTTGCTCGCATGATTGCCCTTTGGCATCGGTACTCGGGTCGATGATCACCACCCATGAATCAGATAAAACATCTTGCTTATTCGGCGGTATTTTCAACGTCACCGCAGCTTGAATGTGGTCAGGCTCTTTAACTTCATCAAGCGCAAACTCTGTCACAACCGTTGATTGTGCATTACAATCAGTCGTGTCCTTATTGCTCAAAGTAAAAGTTGTACTCGCTGCAATTGCATAAGCACCGACAAATACTGCGTTAGCCGTTTCATTTAGAGCGGGGCCGGCCTCTAAAGTCAATGTGTAGGCTTTGTCATTAGGAATCTGATCCACTAAGCTCTTAATATCCAAAGAATAGCAAACCTGATCGAGAGGACATTTGATTGGTGCATCCCGCAGTAGGATCGGAGATGATGCCCCTTCAACCTGTAAGCTCACCTGAAACGCAGCGTTAATATGGCCCCGCAGCGAGCCTGTAGAATCTTTAATATAGGGCGCCAAATAATTAAACGTTAACACCTTTTTGTCATCATGGTCAGCGTGATATCGCACATTGCTCAAACGGCTGCTGGCAAAATTTGGGGAGCCGCTATGCACTTGTTTCCCTCCTTTCCACGTTTCAAGTACTGGGATATTACGCATCCCTTGAGCCGGGTTAGCCAGATTGTCTGCGTTTTGGTAGGTCAGTGGTGACTCAGCTAAAATCACAAAGTCAGCGCATTTACCCACCTCTAATGAGCCGACCCACTTATCCGCATGGCACTGCCAAGCGGCATCGTAAGTCATTGCCTTTAATGCTTGAAAGGGGGTAAGACACTCCGCTGGGTTTAACACTTTCTGGGGGTTCCCTTGTGCGACGTCCTCCATTAAACGGGTGATGGATTGCTCCATCATGCGCAGTGGCCCTAAGGGGGTAACGCTGTAATCACTATGTAGGGTAATACGCATACCATAATCGGTTAATGTGGTGCGGCATAGGTCAAGTTGGTTGGCTCGTTGCTCACCAATAATGGTATTTTGAAAACCCCATCCCCAGTACCCAACATGACCAATGGTAAAGCTTGGGGAGATCCCGATCTCTTGCATGTCGTTCATATTTTCTCGGGTCAACAGTGAGCAATGTTCAATACGGTCTCGACGTTGATCGATGATGCTCTTATTCATCCCTGCAGCTCTGTAGGCATTTATGGTTCGTGCAATGGCGTGATCGCCATTGGCATGGATCATCAATGGCCAGCGCGACATATTGGCTTTTTGAACGATGGCATTGAATTCGATGGGATAACCGTAATTGAACAGCCCGGTGTTGGTTTGCTTAGCAATGTCGTTGGCTGTAACCGACACTTTTCCCTCATGAAATGTGCCAAATTCATTATAGTTTTCATCACAGTTATAGGGAGTATATTGATAAGCAGTTAGCCCCTGCGCTGAGCCATCCGAGATTAGCTTTAGATAAGCTAGGTTAAAATTTTCATCTCCGTGATTAGGCTGATAAGTGCCAATAATAGAGTTATTGAGCTGTGTAAGACTGTCCACTCCATATGCGCCAGCGATTCGCACTATTGGCTCCTTTCCCTCGAAGCCTTCGAGTTTGCCAGTGGCATAGGACTTGAGTTTTGTCATTTGAAAATCATCAAGCAATGCATCTAACATATAGGTAACGCCTCGCTCGGAGGCAGTAGTAAACACCTTATTGACCTGCTCTGTTATTTGTTCATCACTTGGGCGCCCAAACCATGTGCACAAAAACTCCAATACCGGCAGTATCTGTGCCATCTCTTGCAAAACACCATTTTCACCCGTGCTAATATGGGGATGAATCGTAGGCTCCTCGTCTGAGCTCAATTTATAATCTTTATTCTTTTTCGGCTCACCATTAAACCGGTTAATTTGCTCAATAACTACGCTATTTATATACGCTAAATGGCCCGAAGTATTGAGCACCATAATTGGGCGGCTCGTGCTCGCCTTATCTAACACATTTTTATTAAACGACTTGTCCTCTCCCTGTAACAGCGACGGATCGATATTGTGCCCAAGCAACCAAGATTGGCTCTGTGGCTTACTATCCGGTTGACCCTTGGCGTACTGGGCAGGACAATAATCAGGTAACGAAGCACTAATTTGTGTCGTGGCCTCACTTAGCTGCTTAACAACCCAAGCTAGGGTATAGCTTTTGCCCCTTAAGTTTTGCCCGACAAACGGACTCAGATCTACACCGGTATTGAAGGTGGCGCTGGGTATTATGTGTACATGGGGTTCAATGAAGGCAGGCTGTAAAAATTGTGAGCCTTGGATGAGCGTTGCTGTGGGGGCTGATTCTGGCCACTTCTGTTTTACCTCATCTAACGAACCCATCGCGATTATTTTGCCATCTTTTATTCCAATTGCCTCAACGGTTTTATTTTTCCCACCCGCTAAGGTTTGGATGGTGCCGCCATTGGTTGCATGGAAAATTCTATCCCGTGACACTTCACCTTGGGTTAATGACTGATTATTCGCTTTAGTAGACGATAAGCGTGAAGACTGTATGTTAACACCGTTAGGTATAAGAGTTTTCCAAAGAGGGTTGCCACAGGCACAACTGAAATGCCCTTTGCATTTATGTGTCATCGTAATTTCCTTTTCAGTGAATAAACGCTTCCCCGGATATCTTTTTGCTAAATAAGATAGTGCTAGTGTCATAGCGAAAAAATAATCGCGGTGATATAAATGTCTGTTCACTTTAGGTGTCAATGACACAAAATATTATTACGCAGTTATTACACTGTGGGAATATGGAGACTCGCGCCCTATTTTGTCAATGAGGTTGTTGCCTTACACGCCAAAAGTCACTGTGTGGCCAGCGCTGCTCCTGCATATAAGCGCTTTGTAACTGTTGTAAGTAATTAGCGTACATCTTGTCTAATAGATAACGGTAACAAAGAAAGGTATCTGACCTTCCCTGAAAATGGTCAATAATGGCACGGCTAGCATAATAGGCCGTGCCCATGGCTGCGGTGATGCCATAGGAGGATAACGGATCGTAACTATAGGCAGCGTCGCCAACCGCTAGCCAACCGTCGCCACAAAGCTCGGTTAGCCAGGACGAGCCCGCTTTATGAACAGACATAGCGCTGTGCTTCTGCCCTTCAAAATTATCCTTATGTTCAAGTCTGGCTAGGGTTTGATGGGTTTGACTCAGTAAAGAATGAAAGCCCACTTGCTTATTACAACGCAGTCGTGAAATGAGATGGGAGTCGGTCATTAGGGTGACAATTAACTTATTGTTGGGCAGGGTTGCGCTGTACCACCAACCGTACTCGGTTGCTTCAACCAGAGTCGCAGAGTTTGGCTCATGCTGCTCATGAAACACCATACTGATGCCAACTAGTTTATCCATTGATTCACGCTGAACCCCCAACGCCTTTGCTACCACCGCTCGGCGGCCACTGGCATCCACTATATAGTCGACAATAATCTCCCGCTGTCGAAAATTTGATTCTAGTGTTACTGTCCAGCGGTTATTTTCACGAACGCAGCTTTTAAACTTGGTACCCGGGTGATAATTAGCACCATTCACTATCGCCGTTTGCATAAGATCGTGCTCGAACAACGGCCTATCAATATGGGTGCCAGCCCCGTGAACGCCCAATATAAAGTCATCTTCAGTTACTGATGAGGCGCCCCAGGCCGATTGATTTGCATAGCTTATTTTATGTTTATCCAATAAATGTACTAAAGATAGCTTTGCCAATAAAGGCTTAATGTTAGGCGGTAAACACTCGCCAATTTTAGTCCGAAAACTCTGGTGAGTTTCAATTAAGGTTACCTTAAAATCTGCTTGCGCCAATTCACTGGCAGCAACAGCTCCGGCAGGACCACCGCCAACAACCAAAACCGATTTACTGTCCATCTGCTTTGACTCCTCTCAACGTGCTACTAGCCAATAATTAAAAAGACCATGTGAAGGTTACCCTTGCGCACCAACGCGAAGGTAACCTTTGACTAAGCTTCACCGTTTAACGCTCTAGGCGCCCATAGATCTTACGGGTTTGAATCTCATTATCAGACGACTCAATATCCTGTTCAAACTCGGCTCGCTCATGCTTTTCACGGGCTATCGCCTGCTCAGGGGTGATTTCCCCTTCAGCCACTTGCAGCTGTATGTAGGTTGGGTCCCAGCGAGTAAATGTTTCAGCGCGCTGCTGCTCTACCCAGGCAACCTTAGGTAGCTCCCCTAGGTGAGTGCCTGCTGAAAATGTCTTAGCAGAAACAATTCCCAAATCTGACCACTCATTAGCCATATCGTTAAGCCGACTTAAGGTATCTGAGTTATCTAAATCTCGCAGCCAGTATTGGCGATAATTAAACTTTTTACTTTTTTGAAAGGTCCCGGAGCCATCACTATTAATGCCTTCATAGGATTGCTCGCTAAGCACATTTTGCGGTGCACGCGGTGCCCATAGCGCAGGCGTTGGCAGATAATTTGACTCATCTACCCCCCCTAAACAACTTGCAGCGTCAGCTTGCCACGGCACTCCCATCCAGCGAGTTAATGTTCCAGGGCCACTAAAATCAACAGGGCCGTTTTTCTTCATCGCTTCCTCGGGGGATAACACTGGGCCATAGTCATCGCTGACGTACTTCGGGTCATTTTCATGCTCTAGAGCCACGACATTTAAACGATACGGTGATAACTCTCCTGCTACTGGTGCTTTCCACATCTGATCGACTCTAAGCGGCCAAGATATTTCAATGCCCGGCCTAAAGGGCCCACCCAAACACTCCTGCAGCGCCGCTTTAGTGAGTAGATAGGGCTGAATCGCAAGAGGTTGGTTGGCTATCGGATCACGCTCAGCTGCCGCTGGTAATGGAAAACCTGTAGCTAATATGTTTCGACTTGGTGGCTTAAAATCACCATTAGCCCACTGAACTAGGGAGTTATATTGAGTTTGCGTAACCCATAAATTTTCATTCGGCTGACCACTAAAGTCGCGCAGTGCATCGCCGTAATTTGAGGGGATTTGCGTCGGCTCAAACTGCTCTGATTTTGGGTTTCTAAACCAGCTCAATAACGATTTTTTAAACTCAATGTCAGTATCTGACACTAGCTTTTCGTACACCGTAGGGTCGGTAAAATTAGACGGAGACCCCTTACCAAACAACATATACAACCCTTCACTCACCCACTGGGAATCAGTTAATGACTTAAAGATGGGCCATATGTCATCCTCAAATGAGGGCTTTTCATCATTGGTGGTTTGGCCTTGTTTTTTCGCGTATACGTCTTTGGCAATATCGTACATGGTGATCGTGCCGTACAGGCCTTGTCCATAATTAGGTGGCACCACAGCAACAAAGGCAGGCTCAGCTTCGATAGGTTTTTCATCATCAATGGTTATAGTCGCCCGGACCGGTCCATCTGATGTATCATCATACCAACCATCGTTATTCGCAAAATGGTGAATTGGATTATTAGGTCTAATGCTGTTAGCTTCACCTGAACCTCCTAGCACAATTAAGCGGCCCTTTTCATCTGTGCGCAGCTCTCCAAGGCAAACCTTACGATCCATAAATGCCCCTTCATCCATTGAGCCGCTGCGTTGATTAGCACCACTGATTGATACGCTTCCGGCATCAATCACCAGCTTGTCTCGGCTGGGTGACAAACCATAAGGTACTCCACCATAGCCTTGGTTTTTATGTACCACCGATAACGCAAGCTTTTTGGTATTTCCATTCTTTTCAGAAATTTCATTCAAATCCATTGGGTTGGTAAACTCATACCAAGCGCCTTTACGGTTTGCTAAATGCACCTTCCATTCAACCTTAATACATTTATTCTCTGCATTAATACCGTGATTAATCTCAGACACAACTTGCCCATCAGCGTTTAGACCATATATTCTAAATCGCGCAGCCTGTTTTTTTACTGCGCCATGTGCATCTTTATACTGAATATCACACGTTGAGCTACTTAGGTCATTTGGTACCCTAGGATCAGCGACCTGTCCCGGAAGTTCCGGCGCATAATACCACTGACTAGAATTGCCCACCCTTGATATACCGATGGCCGGATATATAACGTATTTAACTATCTCATTTCCATTGCTATTGTTACTCATGACTTCTTCCTTTTCTGGTCTTCAATAATAACTTGCGATGCCTTTTCGCTTATCATATAGATGGGGGTAACAATAAAAGTCCCTGGGATCTTGGGAAAAACTGAAGCGTCTACTACGCGTAGATTCTGGGTACCTCGAACCCGAAAACGACTATCAAGAACCGCCAACTTATCGCCGTCAGCCCCAATAGGACAGGAGCAAGAGGCATGATGTCCCCAGGATTGGTCTTTTATATATTGTTTAATTTGTTCATCGGTTTGCACCGCATGTCCCGGTAATACCTCTTTGACTTTAAAAGGAGAGTCTTGCATCAAAGTACGAGCAAACTTAAAACCCTGCACTATGTCGTTTAAGTCTTCGCCACCATCATCACTGCCTTCATTGAAGTAATGAAAGTTAATATAGGGTGCCAACCTAGGGTTATTAGATTTGAGCTTCACCACGCCTTTGCGATTATTGGTATGAGCCTTTAATACCGTCCAGGTAAATTGATTTTTTATCGGATTAAATGTCCAAAACCAGTTTGGAAAGAAACCTTGGAAGCGTACACTTTTTGCGAAAATGATGAGGTCAGGATCAACCTTATCTGGGAACGACTTTTTTAAATACATCAAGGGGGAACCCATACTGTTATAAGGTCCCGTTCTATCGGCAAGCCAAGATTTTAAAAACGCATCGTGTTCGGGATCATCACTGTAGTTTGCAAGCTCATTGACCTTAAACGGCTGCTCCATCTCAGTAATCAGAGGAATTTCATATCGGTCTTGTAAGTTTGTGCCAACACCGGGTAAGTTAACCCGCACAGGTATGTCAAATTGCGTTAATTGCTCGGGATCGCCAATACCCGAAAGCATCAATAGTTGTGGCGTATTAAATGCACCACAACACAAGATAACCTCCTCATTCGCATAGGCCTTATTAACCACAGGCTGTGTTAGCTGACACTCTTCGTCATACCTAGGGGTGGTCGAATAGAGATACTGACCCTGCAAATATTCAATACCAATGGCCTTGTTAAGCTCAATGTCATCAAACAACACGCGGCTCGCCAAAGCGTGACTTTGTATAAATAACCGCTTTGGGAACTGCTGTTGCACTTGCAGTATGTACTCTCTGGTGCCATTTCTGGCCATGTTGTGGGTAGCTTGGGGAATGGTAAAATATCCGGTACTGTGGTCTTCGGTAACACTGACGGAGTTTGGATCAAGATGCTCGTTAATTTTTCCTAACTGCTCAGCATCAAATCCACGTTTTTTACAGCTGGCTAAGGTTTGCTGAAGCTGCCAATCCTTAGGTGCCGATGACGTATCAGCCTTCTCTGTGCTCAACCACCCCGAAGTACCATGACCTGTGTTTTTCGCGATGTTCGGCTCTAAATATTGGCACTTCTCAAGCTTAATAAAGTACTCACGCATCTTTGTTGGCGACCACGAATCATCACCTGTTAACTGCTGAATGTACTCCCAGTCCGAATTGGCAGGATAAGTAGTAATCATTGCATTGTGCGCGGTACAGCCACCCAGAGTACTTGAACGTGGGTACAATACCCCATCTTTTGCTGGCACAAATTTAGGGTCCCTTTTTTGCTGCTTCTCATCTGCATAATGACGTACAAAGTAATCCCATCGATAGTTCTCATTCTCAGCAGCAAGCCCCGAAAACGAAGGTACTGAATAACTCACACTTGCTTCCTTTCCCCCGGCTTCCAATAGCAGAACTGTGTACCCGGCAAGGGCTAAGTTTGCAGCAAGTGGACCACCTCCTGCACCTGAACCAACAATAATATAGTCATAGTTATTATCCGTTTCATTGTGTTCCATCTTTATACATATCCTTTGCGTTTAATGCTTCAGCACGGTTGCAATGAATATATACGTTACATACTTACTCTGTTATTACATCGATATTACGCTATCACGGCACTGTTACTTACGAGCGATGAGACCCAACCTATCTGCTTTCTGCTGAAAGGTTTTGATGTCTTTCAATATTAAGAGGAGGCCAAAGTAACGCAATACGTTTGGAGAAATGACCACAAACCCTTGATGAGTCGTGGCAATTCAGCCTTCGTACTCTTTGAATTTGCTGATGTTCGAACGACGAAAGTCCGTAGGTATACCCACGGCTATTAACCGCTGGGGCTTTATATGCAGTGGCATAGTGAATTTGGCCACCTACTCAAAGATGATATCATCTCCTTTGAGTAGGTTTTTATCGGCTTTGTTTCCTTACTCAACCCACCCTATCTTTTGATGTCATTAGACAGCTCGATAGCTCTCGGGAATATCAAGCTGCGTAAATCGATTTAATATTGATGCCGCTAGCATCATTTCCTGTTGTTGATTGTTAAATTCTCTACTGTGTAATTTATGGACAATGAGTGTTAGAGACGCAGCTCCAACAGTCTTACCCGAGATTAAGACAAGTAATTTGAAACCTTAAAGCTGGGATTTTTCTGTTTCAGTGAGCTGATAACGACATGGCCCTGCTATAACAACTCGACAAGCGCTTGTTGGTAAGCTTCTTCGACGATGGTTTGTTCCCAAACACGCCCGTGCTCGGGTAAGACTTGCTGTCTAGAAATGATCGACACTCCGAAGCTTAATATGCCCTTGATACGATGTCGTCGAATGCAGCAGGTTTAACACAAACCGCAAATTGCATCACTTTGGTTTCGACTATAAAGCCTTGCTATTCTTATGATAAAATACCCTCACCAATAAAGAATCAATGTGAACAATGTCAGAACATTCATACCATCAACTTATTAAGTCGACTTTCGAAAACACTCTTCTTCACCTTTACTTCAAAGTAAACGTTGCCAGTCACTTTGTTAAAGAAGAGCAACGAAACAAGATCATCATTGACTTCTTAAAGCCAAAAATCAAACAAGCTCGATATGGCATTATCAAGAAAAAGCTTAAAACGGTTTGTTTGATGAAAAATAAGTTTGGCTCAATCGAAAAACACTTAGAAAGCGTTTTATCTCAATATTCAGCGATAGAAAGTCAAAACGACGTTGATAAGCTTTATGCCTTGTTAGAACGCTTTGAGAAGAGCGGATTAGAAACAAAACTTATTGAAGAGACCCCTAAACAGGAAATGGACGTTGTTTATATCGACAGAGCACATATTGATAACTGCTTCGATAATGAAAACCGTCAGATTGCACCCATTTCGCTGTTTATACATACGAATGAATTAGACAAGTTCACTAAGTGCTTAGTCACCCAACCTTATTTCACATTTGAATTATGCCAAGCAAGTAAAGAGTTAAATAACTATCACTATCAAGTTCACCCAATTCGCTAACGCAACCAGCTCTAAAATGTAGGGCTCTTCCAGCCCAGGTCAAGACGTGTTGTACGCGATTTATCAAACAGTATTCCCATCCTTTTCCTTTTATCATCACAATCAAGGTCAATCTTTTGATCTTCGAGCAGTAAGCTGATCAAATATAAGCCTAAGGCTGAATGATCTTGGCCATTCGTCTTCACCGCCACAGCTTCAACAATGAATTCAATTCCTGTTGACAGTGTTTCTGTATCTTTAAAAGCCATAACTCCCCCTTAAATAACTGTATAAATATACAGCAAACTAAGGCGGGTGAGTCCATATTTACACGAAATGAGACATTAATCACATGAATGAGAGGCATATAGACTCAACTCTCATCAAACATTTCCCTTCTTTAAAAGAGGGGCTAGCGGTCAAAAAGTGAGGGGGAAGACTATTGAATCTCCAATAAATGTAACCTAACCGCAACTCCCTTCTTGAATTTACCAAGCGCTCTCATTTTGGCTCGATATTTTACTCATTATTATTCGACTCAAGGAAAAGCCGACTCAAGTACCGCCTTCTTTTTCCCTACCTCATACTCCACACAATTTAACGTTACAGGGGCAGATATCTGATGAACAGCATAATTACCACGATACTCTGGCTCATTTCGCCTACTTTCGGATAAAGCAGACTTGATCCATTCAAACAGATAGACATAACGACTGACGGTCTGGCGACACAGGTTCGCATTACGTGCCACCAAACCAATCGTGAGCTCCTGATTTTTGCGTAACAGAAACTGACATGCGCGGATAATTCGACGAGTGGTCTTCGTCCGACGAAGGTTATGGGTTCTTCTGGCCGCTCTACGCTGCCTTTCCTGTAAACTTAATCCACTATCCAACCTCATCACACCTCGCTGGCAGTCTGAGCGAGCACAGTATTTATCCCAAGTCCAACGAGAAACACTTTTCACTACCGCCAACACCTCACTGCACTGCAAAGGCGGCTTATCCGCAGTGTCGGTATTTTTGTAACGAGCGAAACTCTCCACACGGCGTTTAAAGTTCGAATAACTGCCCTTTTCTCTTTCTTCGTCGACGATGTCATACGCGTATCTGCGAGTGTGTTCAAACAAAGTACAGTTTCGAGAATAAGAGGCATCAATATCTTGACGAAGCCATGGCCGTGTTGTCTCCAACTCAACTGAATCCGCTAACTCGTTGAGTTCATAGACACTCCGATGGAGTTCGGTCGTCTGCCACCACGGATGAAAGGGCGTTTTGGCTACTGGGCCGGAATAACTCAAGTCCGCCTCAAGTCGCAAGGCTAAGGCGCGATAAATGGCTTTGAGGTACTGAATGGGTTTTGAGCGAGCTTGATCGCTTGTGCAAACCGGCACAATAGCGTAAAAAAGGTGGGCTTTATTACTGGTGCGGTTTCGAACGATTAGATTAGGGGGTGGTAAGCCTTCATCTTGCCAAATATAGGGGTTGGGGACAGAGCGATGGTCATGATCGATGTCAAACACCATCCACGCCTGCATCTCTTTACGATTAACCTGCATATACGGCCATCTGATCGCATAGTTTCTAGGTCTGATAAGCATCGCGGTTTTGTTATCACTGCACCTCGACAAATACGGCGCTTCCTCCAATAGCCGACTCAAACAAGAGATAGATGAAGACACAGCGTATTCAGAATGAGCCGTCATCGCATCACCCTCGGTGCACCTTGCCCATACTCACTTACAGAAATAACAGAGTAAAATAGACTGTATTGAGTGTTGATCGCCGTTACTGAGTCAGTATTATTGACTCTCTCTGATAAGATTCGAAAGCTGGCCAAAGCCGTTCCTTTCGAGCTTTCAGAACCGCAACGGGTGACCACTTTTATCGCACATCTTGTCGATTGACAACTGACTGCCTCACGCCACTCTTCTTTACTTTCTAAGACTAAATTGAAGACAGCTTCAAGACTGCTTTGAATGACCTTACCCTGTACGACCGCAAACGCATGATGATTCATAAAGTGACCTCGGCTAAAAAACGCTCCCCTTCGGAGAAATCAATAACGCAACTCTGGAAGAGGAAAATGCGTCAAAGCCAACGTTGTCTGATTCTTTGTATTCGCCTCTCAAGGCCGAATAAACGAATTCGCAGTCGCACTTGTTCAAACACATGATTCGAACGCCTTAATTGGTTCATTAACTTCACCTGCTCACCCTTTAAAGAAGAAAGTTGACGAGCGCATAACTCGCGTCGAATACGCTTGATATACATAAGACCTCTACGCTTATCTTCCTTCGTCAATCCATGACCAGACGTTTCAGGACATGACTTATCGCACGGAGTAACAGCCATCATTGATCCGAATTGATGTTTGAGGCAGATAAACCATTAGCACCCCCTCTCTCATCCATGGCTTTAAGCAGACAAACACCTTGATTCAGTTTTTCTAAGCTCCTGATGAGCTTTACCTGAACACCGATACTGGCGTGGGCGGTATGAATAAGCTTATGTTTTTGAGCGCGAGTAAGACGCTGATTTCCTGCATACTCTAAAGCCATTCGAGACAACTCACCCGAGTGGGTCGAGCTCTCTAGTGCGCACAAAACAAAGGCATCATCCATGGTGTTGGGCGGTATATATGCGGTGACCACACCCAGCCCAAGAAGTAAACTGTTTACAATGATGTGATTACCGCTCACTTTGGCGAGAAGGATGGCTTCAACACAACTCAGGACATGAGGCTGATCAGGATTAAGCTTATTCCGCAGCATGGTCGGACTCATCCCTATGATCTCTGCGAGCCTAGCCATATTCTCTGATCTAGCGAACACGTAACACGCCTCATTAAAGGCTCCTTGTTTTGTGCGAGAAAATTCGCCTATTGAGTCAATTCCATTCATAACCAATACTCAATTGAAGAAAAGTGAAAAAAGAAGCCCAACCAAGAACATTGAACCCCAACGGGCAACGCTCTTTGGTCGAAATAAGGGAAGATAAACGCATGAGCGACTAACCCATTCTCTCCAACGTTTCACGCGTTGCCATTTCTAGCAACATGACCATATTGATTAGAGGGGTTTCTTTACCTTTTGCTTTAGTTTTAATAGGTAAGCGACCATCAGCTACCCAATCCATGATGGTGCGTTTCGGCATTCCAGAGAACTGAGAGTATTGGTCGTACGTCATGAAAGGCGTATTTAGGACTACTTGATATGAGAGCATAGTGATATCCTGTTAAGTCGTTGAATGTTTAATATCGAACAATAGAGTTGCCGCTCAAAATTGTTCAGATACGAGAGATTATTGATCGTATATGCGAGAAAAACAAGAAAAACTATCCGCTTTTGAATATCAGGGCGGAAAAATCATCACAGAAAGGCTTTGCCAAGCACTAGAAGTTAAGAACCAGAGAGAGCTTTCTACACTCTTAGATATTCCAACTTCGACAATGTCTACCTGGCATAAGCGTGACCTTTGCCCTTTTGAGGTTGTACTAAGAGCCCACATGTACACAGGGATCTCCGTAAAGTGGTTGACCTTAGGTGAAGGTGAACCATTTCCTAATAGAGTTAGCTCTGAACATCAATCGAAACGCCTAGAACCTAAAGTTCTTTTCGACATTGACTCATTTAAGATTCTCAATGGCGATTTAAAAGAATTAAAAACTCTCACATTCGACAAATCTTTACTCGATCAAGTCTCAGTAATGAACGCAATGGCTATTCGACACGGAGAGCTCACGTCCATTATCGATAAAGAAGTTAACCAAGCAGTAAGTGGCACGTACTTAGTGGATATGGATGGCTTACTCTCGTTAAACGACATACAACGTTTACCAGGTAAGAAGCTAGCAATCAGCTTTAACGGCTCGACTCTAACAGTCGAAGAAGATGAAGTAAGAGTTGTGGGTAGAGTTGCTTTGGTAATGGAGAAGAAGTAGTTTTAATGGCACTAAACAGCAAAAATAACAAACGAAGACCAATTTCTATATGGAATACTTGGCATCTGAAATTAGTTATTCAAAAAACCATATCCAGATTAGCTTTCATCAGAGGCATTACAAATTCATTAGCTAACTTTTTTTCTAGCTCAGTACTTCTAGGAATAATTACTCTAGTACAGCTTGCCGCTGGTGCTATTTTGGGTGCTAATATCAGTTTATCTTTTACGTTATCTAATTATACCGACTTAAGTATCTCAGCACTCTCTACAATCATTTGGGATGGGATTCATTCTTTTACTTTATATACGGTATTATTCGCAGTTGCTTTAACATTACTTCGAGCTCTTTCCGACTCATACGTCGCAAATCAAAGACAAAAATTGGCAATTAGGCTAGCTCAAGAGCAACGGAGTCTGCCTGATTCTTTGTGGCTTAGAAAGTACCACGAAGAGTACATGCCAACAGTAATGACAATTAATAATGCCATCAAACAATCTTTTGATAGTGGTAATTTTGATGATGAAGAAATTAAAAAACACATAATAACACTTTTATCATATGCGCGTGATATGGCAATGAGCTGGGATAGTAATCATAAAGAGGGCTATGCTGCGAACCTAATGCTGTATGCACCAAGTACCCTAAGGATTGCCCAGTTTATTAAAGCACACTGGAAACAAAACCATATATTTTTTGACGCTAATAACCCATATAGCGTCAAGGCTCAGATTTCAGGCATTCTTTATGTAGCAGCTAGTGTGAATTCAGAAAAAACATTCTATGGTCGAAAGGAAAATGAGAATAACCCTCCTTTGATTTTACCTGTATGTTTAGATGAGGACTTACACACTAATGAGTATTTATCAAAACAAACATTACCTGGTGCACCAGAAGCCTTTCGATTAGGTAGCTATCACTACACAGAGAACCTATTAACTGAAATAGAGCGATGGCTAAATGAAGATTGTTGGAGCTACTACTCTGAATCACAAGCCCAAGATATTTATGAACGTTATAAGGATGACCATTCTAGTCGGTCATTGGTTAGCATCCCCGTAAAACTACCCACTCACGTGCAAATTCCCGATACAGGTGTAGACTTGAAAGAAGGGTTAAGTGTTGCTGTTTTAAATGTTTACAGTAAGAATGCCCGAATGTTAAGAGGAAACGCGAGCGACTTTAACGAGTTTTGTAGACCTCTCGTTAGTACTTTAGCATTGTGTATTGCGGCATATGAAATATGGACTAAACTGCCATCAGGTGAAGACGAAAATGGTTATGTAGATCCAAAAAGCGATGGTGATGAGACCTAGAATGCTCATTGTCTTTTGTTGAACAAAATTATACAATTCAAATTGGTTTAGGAGGGGATATTATGGCAGTAAGAAAATCAGCTACTCCTGTTAGCTATAACAACAACTTGAACGGTAGTACTTACAACTCGAAAGAATATTCTCCAAATAAAGAAGAGAATAAAAAGACAATAAAACCAATGTCTTATAAAAAAGACTCAAAGCAACCTAAGCACCGTAAAAGCAATGCTGACTCTGTTGCTGAACAGTTTTTAGCAAGCACAGAATAATTAAAAAGGCACCCTAAGGGTGCCTTTAAACTACTATAATTAGTTATAGTTCAATTCGATTATCTACAACCAGTTCAGAAACTTCCCAGTTATACTGATCCATCAACCTTGCCATCTCATTGTATACAGGCTGTTCTCGGTCAATATCGCGTATAGTCAGTATTATAGAGAAAGGAATTTCGACCCCTTCAGCCTCATACCCGTCTCGATTCAATACCGAAACTCTAAGTTTCCAGTTTTCAATATCCGTCCCTCTAGGGAAGGATTTATGATAAACCTTAATCGGTGACCATTTATCACCTGACTTAGCTAAATCAGCTTCGTTCATCGGAGTAGAAGCTTGAAGAGGAACCATAGACTTGAATTTCACTCCGTCTGTTTTACCTAAACCAACACCAACATCAATCTGACAATATTCAAATGATTTTTTAGGATCCAAATCAGGTTGATAGACTAAAGTTATGAAAAACTCCCCTCTGACTTTTCCTTCGTCAGTTCTTAAGCAATCAGGGATAGGAAACGGTAATTTTTGCACTTCAAAGCTTTTTTGGGCGATACCTTCAAATACTAGTGTTGTTTCATAATCACTAACACTTAAAACGTCATGGACATCTGCAGGAACCCCCCACCCTAAATATTCTTTGCATTCTTGTGGCACTATCCCCTTTAGGTTAGCACTATGAATCAGTAACCCTTTAACTAAGCTAGGCGTAGCCCTTTCACCAATCTTATGGAATAAATTGGCTGCCAATGTAGATATTATTGGAGTTGAAACACTAGTACCAACGCTATATGTCTCATATCCATTTGGACAAATTGATTTGATCGCCATAGAATCACAGAAAGAGCCATTTTCTAATAAATTGCCACCATAATGTACTACTTCTGGCTTTTGTACAAAATTGGAAACAGGCCCCTTCCTAGAGAAACTGGATGGTTTTCCATTAGAAACAAAACCATCATTATGAGCTAAAGAACCTACTGTTAACGCTCTAACAGAGTCGCCTGGACTTGAAATACGATCTTCATAAGTATCTATAGGCGGCCAAGGTCTAAGCTCTTCTTGAAAATTACCTGCAGAAACCACACATAAGCAATTATGCTTATCCTGAAATTCATCCAATAATATCCCAAACTCAGAAATCCCATGAAGGTCAACTGGATCATTCTCACCTAAAGACAGGTTCCACACCTTAATATGCGGATTATTTTTCGCTGCCATATCGAGAGTGTTAAGTATTTCATAGAAATCACCACCACTCGCGCCTATAGCTTCTATACTGAAAACCTTTGATTGGCAGAGGGGAAAATGACTATGTCCACCATTTAGTAAACTAGCATTCGATATCAGACCAGCAACAAAAGTACCATGTTCACTAATTTTATCATTTTCAGGAACAATCGAGATTTGTCCTGTCAACCAAGGAGCTAATGGACCACAAGCTGAGCTTACACCTGTATCAACAATTCCAACTACAGGACAATCATCTTCAGGAACCTCGAGAACAATAGGAAGCGTCAATAAATCCTCAGGTGTACACTCTAGTGAAGATATCGACTTGCTAGGTGAGACACTTTGTACAAAAACATTACTCTCACAGATTTCGTGCACTTGACTTTCTTCAAGCCTTACTCGATAAACCCTAATAGATGTTGAGTCATGTTTAGTCCATTGTCTGCTGAAGTTATTTAAATAATCTTCAAACTGACTATCAATTTGGTTATTCACTTGATCATCTTCAAACCTAAGCAAACGTATCACATAATACCCTGCCTCTGTATTTCTAGAAATTTGAACTTTAGGTTCAAATTTAGTAATACTTTTGACCGTTGATAAGGCTGATTCCAAAGTTATTTTTCCTTGTAACCCTGAAATTTTTGCTTTTAAATTCCTTAATCCATCAGGAGTTGCTTGTATCAAAAACTTAGAGAAGCCTACGTCTCCAAAGAATGGACAAGTCGTTTCATTAAAAATTGCCGTTGGTCTATTTGATTTTGAAATGGCTTTACTTTCTAGCTCTACGATTGCGGGCATATAAGGTATTGTTGACTTTTCAAAGTTAAGACTAATTTCTTCTTGAAGGTCTTGAATAGATGAAATTATTTCAGACACAAACTCGTTTGTGAGTTCTTTATGTAATTTATTAGACCCTCCAGGATTTACTGGGGGCTTTATATAATCAACTTGAGAAAACTGAACATGCTTTATTGAGTTATTACTCATTTACTTTTACCTTTCAGTAACTTACCAACATAGCTTAATGATATATCAAAAACTAATGCGAGTATCCTATATGTAAACAAGTTACTATCATATTCATGAAGCCACGCAAGTTCTTGCTTCTTGTCCGATGAATCAAAAGTTAACTGGGGGTACTTGTCCATAAGGACGTTCCTACATATATGACCTATATCAAAAACGAGATCATTAACGACAATGAAACGCAAATACTCATGTATTACCATTTCAATCTCCGCTCCGGTTCTTCCTTCCGTCAATTTAGCCAAAAGCTCAATATCTAAATCATCTATAGAGAAATTATTTAGAAGATTACTGATGATCTTTAATCTTACAGGCTTTTCCGGTAAGTCTAATTCCATCTTATAATGAAACCGTCGCCAAACTGCAGGGTCTAACAGGTGAGGGTGATTAGTTGCAGCTATAACAACTGTGTTATTTAAACTATCAATATTTTGAAGAAGGCTGACTACTACCCTTTTTAACTCACCTATTTCATTTTTATCATCTCTAGCTTTCGCAATAGAATCGAATTCATCCAAGAACAGTACACATGGTTCAGAGTTTGCGTATTCTAATAAAGACCGAATATTCTTAGATGTTGACCCTAAATAAGATGATATCAATGCATCAGAACGAGCTGTAATAAGAGGCAAATCTAATTCACTTGCGATGTAGCTAGCTAGCTGACTCTTCCCTGTGCCTGGTACTCCGTGCAGTAAAAGCGAAGGATTTGAGGGGATGCCTACCGCTATTAACTTATCTTGCTTACGGATGTATTCAATAAATGAATGTACTTCTATCTCTTTACTATTGGACAAGAATACTCTAGAAGTCTCATATGTTGGAAATGTCTTATCCGCCAAAGAAAATCTGTTATCTTTTTCTACAGGTATTGGTTTGCTCAAAAAGCTTTTTGTATTGATAGTGCTATTTTTCCCCCCAGTTAGCTTACTAGCCAAACCCTTAGCAGCAATAGCGTCACCATCACTGGTTAGCTTTTCTACCAATTTTTTTGTCTGGTTTATAGTTTCAGCTTGGTTACCAGCTAAAGCACTCTCAATTAACCTTGACACTTCTATATAATATTCCACTGTTCACTCTTTTTGGGGAAAAAAACACGCATAAGGACTAACCGTCCACCAATTAACTCATTATAACCAACAATAAGAAGAACCTGTACACTTTAAATGTAAAGTTTGATACTTATTTCTATATTCACTCTAAGTAATAGTTTGATCTTCAGTTCTGTGGTATGTGACGGAAACTACTTCAAAACAACCCATACACATTGTTTTTCCCATCTTGCTCTAGGCCTTTGATCTGATGGTGCTTTGGCTCTCCACCAAACAATAAAATATACAGCTTCCGGTCTTGGTACGTCCCCACGACATAGTGGTCTTTTTGTATGACGTACTCGATAGTTTCGGCTTCCTCATCGGTACACAGATATTTAATATCAACCAGCTTCACCCATTTCAAACCGATCACATTCTTTGCTTCTATAAACCCACCAAATGGCGCAGTAAAACGATTATCTAGCTTCAAAAGCGCATCAATCATCCCTTGGTTCTTCTTGCTTACCCCAATTGGACCATTGCTGTTAATCTTGAAGTGGCTGTATCCAGAAATCACATGAATTGATTGATACATGGCAAAAACCTATTAACTTTCTTAGCATTTTGAGATAGGTGCCCAGCTTGTGCTTTTTCTCCTAAATAAAACATTGTTCTACATTCCAGCTCAATTATACTGTTTTTATATACAGCTATATTAGGCTTTATTATGTCTGTCCGCAATTTAAAAGATGGTTCTACCAAACCTTGGATCTGCGAATGTTACCCAAACGGACGAACGGGGAAGCGTGTTCGTAAGAAATTTGCGACTAAAGGCGAAGCCAAGGCTTTTGAGCTTCACACAATAAGGGAAATTGACGATAAGCCATGGATGGGTATTAAACCGGATCACCGTAGAATGAGCGAGCTGTTAGACACTTGGTGGAGCATACACGGTCATACGTTGAAATCAGGTAAGCAAGCTCGGGATCTAATAGCCAAAACAATTGAAGGATTAGGTAACCCAATTGCCTATCACCTTAAAGAACGAGACTACTTAGATTATCGGGCAGCTCGAATCCCCTATCGTGGCAAAAACAAATCTATCGAGATATCCCCGACCACACATAACCTTGAACTGATTTATCTAAAAGGTATGTTCAAGAAGCTGATTAAGTACAATCAGTGGAAATACCCCAACCCAGTTGAAGCAATCGAGCTTATCAGAACCAGTGAAAAGAACCTGGCATATCTAACCAAGCCACAAATTGAAGAGTTCCTATTTAACCTGAAGAATTTCAACCGCGTAATTACAGTCTCGATTCCACAGCTCATTGTAATCTCTAAGATTTGCTTAGCCACCGGTGCTCGTATAAGTGAAGCTCTCACTCTTACCCGTTCACAAGTAGCTGAATTCAAGCTAACTTACACCGAGACAAAAGGTAAGAGAAATCGAAGTGTGCCCATCTCACCTGCTTTGTATCATGAGATCTTAGATATCGCAGTGAGCGACCATAAGATTTTTGACACTACTTATAAGGATGCCTGGCGCTACATTAAAAGGGCTTTACCTAATCATGTTCCAAGTGGGCAAGCAACGCATGTTCTACGGCATACATTTGCTTCGCATTTTATGATGAATAAAGGGGATATTTTGGTGTTACAGCGGATTCTAGGTCACACAAAAATTGAGCAGACAATGGCGTATTCTCACTTTGCTCCCGAGCATTTGATGCAGGCAGTTCACCTCAATCCTTTAGAAAATTAATGGCGACAAAATGGCGACAGCCACTGTAATCGAGCGTTATTTAGCGGTTTTAGACGTAAAAAAGGCGACAATTTAACCTGTCGCCTTTTGCTAATGAGAGCCTAATTTAGACTATTCCCAATCAAGGATAACCTTTCCTGAAAGCCCGCTACGCATAGCGTCAAAGCCTTTCTGGAAGTCGTCCACTTTGTAGTGGTGAGTAATGATTGGTGTTAGATCTAGGCCAGATTGAATCAAAGAAGCCATCTTGTACCAAGTTTCGAACATCTCACGACCGTAGATACCTTTGATAACCAAACCTTTAAAGATAACTTGGTTCCAGTCTACTGCCATATCTGATGGTGGAATACCTAGTAGAGAGATCTTACCGCCGTGGTTCATGTTAGTCAGCATGCTGTTGAACGCAGATGGGTTACCAGACATTTCTAGGCCTACATCGAAGCCTTCAGTCATGCCAAGATCAGACATTACGTCTTCAAGCTTCTCTTCCATCACGTTTACTGCGCGAGTCACACCCATTTTCTTAGCAAGATCTAGGCGGTACTCGTTTACATCAGTGATTACAACGTGACGAGCACCAACGTGCTTAGCAACAGCTGCAGCCATGATACCGATTGGGCCAGCACCAGTAATTAACACGTCTTCGCCTACTAGATCGAAAGAAAGTGCTGTGTGTACTGCGTTACCAAACGGGTCAAAGATTGAAGCGAGATCGTCAGAGATTTCTGCAGGGATCTTAAATGCGTTGAACGCAGGGATCACAAGGAACTCAGAGAACGCACCAGTGCGGTTAACACCAACACCTGTTGTGTTACGACAAAGGTGAGTACGGCCGCCACGACAGTTACGACAGTGACCACATGTGATGTGACCTTCGCCAGATACACGGTCGCCGATTTCAAAACCACGAACTTCTTGGCCGATGCCAACAACTTCACCTACGTATTCGTGACCTACTACCATAGGTACTGGGATTGTGTTTTGTGACCACTCATCCCAGTTGTAGATATGTACGTCAGTACCACAAATTGCGGTTTTCTTAATACGGATAAGAAGATCATTATGACCCATTTCAGGTTTTTCAACCTCGGTCATCCAGATGCCTTCTTCAGGCTTAAGCTTAGAAAGTGCTTTAATTTTCATAATGTTACCTAGTTCATCTCGCCTAACTGTAAGGCGAGAATCAAAAATCTATATGTTCTACTGGGTGTTGCTCTATCTAATTAAAGGATGCTCGTGGCACCCCTTTAAAATTAGATGATACCCATGTCTTTACCAACTTGGATGAACGCATCGATTGCGCGGTCTAGTTGCTCACGAGAGTGTGCAGCAGACATTTGCGTACGGATACGAGCTTGACCTTTTGGTACTACAGGGAAAGAGAAACCTACAACGTAGATGCCTTTCTCTAGTGCGCGCTCAGCGAACTCAGCCGCTACTTTTGCATCACCAAGCATGATTGGGATGATTGCGTGGTCTGCACCGCCCATAGTGAAGCCAGCTTCTTCCATGCGAGTACGGAAATGAGCAGAGTTTTCCCATAGTTGAGTACGTAGGTCGCCAGATTCCGCTAGAAGATCTAGAACGCGGATAGACGCAGATACGATTGCAGGTGCAACAGAGTTAGAGAATAGGTATGGACGAGAACGCTGACGTAGCCAGTCGATCACTTCTTTCTTACCAGAAGTGTAACCGCCTGAAGCGCCGCCCATTGCTTTACCAAGAGTACCAGTGATGATATCGATACGGTCTACAACGTTGTGGAACTCGTGAGTACCTGCGCCGTTTTCGCCCATGAAGCCCACTGCGTGAGAGTCATCAACCATTACTAGTGCGTCGTACTTGTCTGCAAGGTCACAGATAGCAGGAAGGTTAGCCACTACGCCGTCCATTGAGAACACACCGTCAGTTACGATTAGTGTGTGACGAGCGCCCGCTTCTTTAGCAGCGATAAGTTGCTGCTCTAACTCTTCCATGTTGTTGTTCGAGTAACGGAAACGCATTGCTTTACACAGACGAACGCCATCGATGATAGATGCGTGGTTTAGTGCGTCAGAGATGATTGCGTCTTCTTTACCTAGAATTGTTTCGAACAAACCAGCGTTTGCATCAAAACAAGATGTGTAAAGGATAGTGTCTTCTTTACCTAGGAACGTAGAAAGCTTTTGCTCTAGTTCTTTGTGAGAATCTTGAGTACCACAGATGAAACGTACTGAAGCCATACCAAAACCGTGCTGATCCATACCATCTTTAGCTGCTTCGATAAGAGCTGGGTGGTTAGCAAGACCTAAGTAGTTGTTTGCGCAGAAGTTTAGTACTTCTTCACCAGTCGAGATAGAAACCGCTGCTTTTTGTGCAGAAGTAATAATGCGCTCAGACTTGTAAAGACCTTCTTCTTTAACTTCTTCGATTTGAGTTTGAATCTGTTGGTAAAATGCAGAAGACATTGTCTCATTCCTTCCTAGTTATTATTTAGCAGCATCGCGCGCCGCTTTATGTAGGGATGTAAACGATCTCAACACGATCATTTACACTGTAAAACTTATGCCTATATTCTAGTTGAACATCCCCGTTCCGATTATCCCTTTAGTTGGAAAAACATTAATGAATCACAGGCACGAATAATAGTTCATCCCAGTGACACAGGGCACATTAACGCCCTTCACTTGCTCTTTTAAACGCCAAATCACCTTTAATTTCCGTCTAATTTCGCTTTCATATCAAATCTCAATTTTTCATCTCAAAACGATATAGTGATGAATGCCCGCTTCTCTCAGAATGCGCACCAGCAACGCCGCTATACAAATGAAACACGATGAGAAGAGAAGCCAAACACATGAACCTATCAGACCACATCATACAAGAAGCCTTCGAAAACGACTGGCACACCTGTTTTTATCAGCCAAAGGTTGAGCCTAGTCTAGAGAAAGTGACTGGGGTTGAAGCGCTGTTTCGTTTAGATATTCCAGAAGAAGGGATTTTCTCTCCAGGTGTGTTTATTGATCGTGCGTTTGCATTGGGTTACGAGGAGGAGATCTTCTTTAGTGTTCTTGAACAGTCACTGACAGAGGTAAAATCTCTCTCATCTCACTTGAACTTGGCAGTTAATATCAGCAAGAAGGTGTTGGCTAACCCTGATAACGTAGAAAAGGTTCGTGAATTGCTTTGGAATACGTCGTTCAAAGCAAAGCAGCTTACTTTTGAACTCAGCGAAAACGATCAGTTGGATAACCAACTTTGTGAGCAGATTAAACGCTTTCAATCTCTTGGCATTAAAATCTCAATCGACGATTTTGGTATTGGCCATTCAGATATGAATAAGGTGATGAGCCTTAATGTCGATGAAGTGAAGTTTGATAAATCAATTGTGAATAGCGCAGAACCAGCACGTTCGGACTTGGTAAAGCGCACGTTGGCGTACTGCAAAGAGTCTGGAATTGAAACCGTGGCAGAAGGTGTTGAAGATACGGATACACATCAGCTCGTCCACCAGCTAGGTTTTGATAGCTATCAGGGCTTTCTATATTCAAAGCCACTACCTTTGACTGATCTTAGACTCGTAATGTAAGGGTGAGTAATCAAGCAGAATTAGCTTAAGACAAACTCGACGCTTTTCTTTTTCTGCTTAAGATCGTGATATCGAATACACTTAAAGTAAATATCGTGTTTGTTTTGGATGTTCTGAGAGAACGGGTTATTCACCACTTTCTTTATATCAGCCTTGAAAAAGGGCATGCCGAGTTTGCTCATGTACGGCTCTAAATAGAGATCATAAAGAAACTGAGACATTGCAGGGTCAAGAGTCGGAAAGCGAAATTCAGTGCCTGCCAAATTATCCGCCATATAATCGAAGATCTTACGTCGGATCACGACGCTGACCGCACCAACACTGCAAAGCATTTTGCTGAGGCCGTCGTAAACCACATGCCCGATAATGACGCCCTCGAACAAGAAGCAAAGCACCTGCATATCTTCTTTTCTCACGCCGAGATACTGAGCAACCTCGATAAAGTCTTTGCCAAAAGTTTTGAGGTGCATCCCTTGTATAGACTTAAGCCTTTTCGCAGGAAGCGAACCCATGTTGTATGACTCTACGCCGGTGACCTCATAGTCGTAACCAATCTCGGCACTAAACGGACGTTCCATATTCTTGGTTGCAGCTTTGACTTGCACCATCTCTTCCACTGAAAAGTCATACTCCACCTGAAAGAAGCTTGCGATACCAAGGCGACGAACAAAACTGGGCAATGTCTTTGCCCTTTCCCACTGGCTCACCATCACCTGATTAACACCGGAAAATGCTCGATGAGAATGGGAAAGTAACTCTGCAAACTCTTCTTGAGAAATTGAGGTTGCTTCGCGGAGCCTTTTTAACTCTTCTGAAAAATTCTCTTTATTCATCTGTCACTTACCTAGCTTTTTTATCAGTGTAGTTCACTTAAGCTCGTTAATAAATGAAGCCTTCAACATCGCCTTACCATGTCAGTTAATTAATGAAATTGATTCACAAATCAAAGTAAATCGCTCACAATTGCCATTAAGTTCATCGTTGAAACTAGCTTAACTGGATACTTATGATTAACCCAAAACTCATTGCCCTGCTTCCGGATCTCGCCTCGTTCATTTTGGTGGTTAACGAAGGTAGTTTTACGGCTGCAGCAAAACAGTTAGGTGTGACACCGTCAGCCTTGAGTAAGCTCATCACTCGCTTGGAAAAAGCGCTGTCGGTGAAACTGTTTGAACGAACCACTCGTACCCTTATCATCACGCAAGCGGGTCAATTGGTTTACGACCAAAGTGTGGTGATGATCAACGCAGCGCAACAAGCCGTTGAACTGTCTACCTCTGACCATACCGAACCTGCAGGCTCGATAACGGTGGCAGCGCCTGAAGCATTCTTGAATTCGGTCTTACAGCCTTTCGTTGTCCCATTTTTAAATCAGTATCCAGAAATCCAACTTAAGTTAAGAGCGGCCGATGGCGACATCGATATTTTGCGTCAAGGCATCGACATTGCTTTCCGCCTGACAGATAAGCCAGACGAAAGCTTAGTATTGAAAGAGTTAGGCAAAACTAACCTCGTTTTGTGTGCAAGCCCTGACTATTTAGATGCCAAGGGGATTCCTCACCACCCGACCGAGCTGTCTGAACACGACTGTTTGTACCTTGCAGAGACAGACAAAGACCACATTTGGGACTTTCTTAAAGATGATGAATTTCACACGGTGCCCGTTAGTGGGCGTTACGCAGTTAACCACTCGCAGATGCGACTGAAAGGTGTGAAAGAAGGTCTAGGCGTCGGTATTTTCCACGACTTCGTGATTCAAGATGCGCTGGCTGAAGGGTCGGTTGTACAAGTGTTGGAAGATTGGACCATCAAGAGTAATTACCATGGTGCGATTGCGATGCAGTTTGCTCAAACCAAGTACATGCCCGCTCGACTGCGTGTTTTCATTGATTACGCCATGGAGCACTTAGGTGACAAGTTGGCAGGAGAAATAAACTGATGCTGAAAGGAATACATCACGCGGCAATAATTTGTTCAGACTACGACGCGTCGAAACACTTTTACACTGAGATTTTGAAACTCGAGATAATTGCCGAAAACTATCGTGAGGCTCGCCAGTCGTACAAGCTTGATTTAGCGCTACCTAATGGTGCTCAGATAGAGTTATTCAGCTTCCCTAACGCACCAGAAAGACCTAGCTTTCCAGAAGCTCAAGGGCTGAGACATTTAGCCTTTTGTGTTGGTGACGTTCAACATGCCAAAAGCTATTTGGAAGAACAAGGCATTGAAGTCGAACCGATTCGAGTTGATGAATTTACGGGGAAATCATTTACGTTTTTCGCAGACCCAGACGGCCTGCCGCTAGAACTTTATCAGATCTAAAGCTTTATCAGATCTAGAGCGGTATCAAGTCTAAAGTCTTCTTCATAAAAGAAACGATCATCTGATTAATAAAACGGACTTTCTCAAGTCGAGAAAGTCCGTTTACATGTCAATTAACTCAACGCGGTCTTGAATCTCTCAACGCGTGAAAACAGTAACCAATCTAATAGCATTGCAATCACAATCGTTGCGCCCGCGAGTGGAAACAGTACCGAAATAACAACCACAGTCACTAAGCCTGCTTTCCATAAGCCCGCATCACCAAACTTCGGTGGCGCCCCCAGCTTTCTTTGGCCTGAAGGTCTGCGCATCCACCACATTACTCCACCAGTCACTGACACCACAATGAATGCCAAACAGAACAACGCGTTTAGAAGCTTGTTGATGATGCTGATGTCACCTTGGTGCAGAGAAATACCGACGGCTAAGGTTTTGGCGAATAAATTGTAATCTTGCCACGTCACCTCTCCAAGAATGCGCCCTGAATATTGGTCGAGGTGAGTCGTGCGATCTTGGGTTGGGTCGATAATGTCACCGCCCATGGTATTGGCAGCCACGGTGTAAACGCCCGTTTCTGATCGCGGGAAATTGACTTTATATTGCGTAAAACCAAGAGATTGAGCTTTTGCTATCACATCATCAATCGAGAAATTACTCGCAGACAATACATGCTGAGAATGATCCTCACCCATCTTAGAATGGTCATGAGCTTCAGACGCTTCTTCTACTTGGTGGACGTGTTCTGCTGGCTTATCTTGAGACAAAGGCAGTGGAGTTTGCTCTAGGTTCCAAGGCATTTCCTCTTCAGACCCGTGATTTAAAGAAGCATGCGTTTCGTTAGACAGAGGAATGTCATCCCACATTTGAGCAGGAAAAGTACTCCATGCTTGCACTAGCTTACCGCCCCAAAAACCTGTCCATGATAATCCTGATAGAATAAATAACAGAAGAATGAATGACAGTGTTCCGCCGATGTTCGCATGCAGATCACGCATTAAAACACGCGTTCCTGAACCAAATCGAAGCTTAAGAAAACCAGCGCGGCTCGCGTTATCTCTCGGTAGCCATAAGTAGATGCCACTGATAAGAAGCAAAATCGATAAGCTGATTGCGACTTCAATTAGGTAATCACCCCAATCACCAATCAACAAAGTGCCGTGGATGTCATTCGCGAGTTGGTACAGGCTATCGCTGCGTGGAATTTCTCCGACCACTTCGCCAGTGTATTGATTCACCGTGGCGAAAACGGAAGTACCATCTTCAAGTGATACAGAAAATCGGTTCGCAAGATCAGGGACTTTACTCGGTACAAACTGTGTCACCGTACCTTGTGGGTATTGATTCTGCACTGCAGTTAACTGTTGTGAAACCTTAATAGGGTCGCCCGATGCAACAATCTCTATGGCTTCGTGGTGGAAAGCCAATTCGATTTCATCATCAAACAGCATCACCAAGCCTGTAATGCTCAGCATTAGCATAAACGGGATAACGAATAGCCCGGCATAGAAGTGCCAGCGCCAAGTGAGGAAGTAGAGAGTTTTATTGCGGTCTTTGCTTTTTATATTGGTTTCCGAACCGGTTGTTGCACTGCTTGTAGACTGCGAAGTCGCTTGTGCTTTCGCAGGGGTTTGAGATTCATTTCTCAACATTATTATTTCCTTTGACACACGCAAACATACCTTCTGAAAAATCAGAAAGTAATCTGAGCATGGTTAACTTTACTTAATACTTTATTTTTTAATTATTTTAGTGGGGTAGGTTTAAGCAATATCAAAGGGAGGGCCGCGCGGGGCTTGCCTCATATAGCGTTCGCTTAGAGCCAAAAAAGCGTAGCTGTCGGAGACAATAGAACTCAGTCGAGTTGTCAGTAGTGTAGTTGGAAGTTCGTCTTGGTGAAACGTGGAAAAATGGCTAAAGGGACACGGCTTTCCTTTGTGAGTATTGGGTTCGCCTTCTTCAATTTGAACCAGTTCAAAGCCGTTGACCGTACATAACGACGCCCATACTCCCGCACTATTACCATGAGCATTGATAACAGGCATTAATGTCACTAGCACCCAGCTTAATGCTGTAGCGAGTAACATGGAGAAATTGAACGAAGTTCGGCGCATTATTCCTAATCTTTATAAATTCCCCTTATTATGAGGCACTTGTTATATAGGTAAACGTAAAGATTAACATCAGGTTAAAAAATTGAAGCTAACGCACACTCTTTTTAGTTAAAAACTGGTTACAACGAAAGAGCTGAGAGAATGTGGCGAAACTCGACATAACAAACTGTTTATAAAAAAGACAATAAAAAACGCCGCCTTACACGTTCTCCTAAGAGGATAATGTAAGGCGGCGTTTTAGGAATTGAATCTTAAGGTTTTGCTCTTTGATACACTAACAAGCAAACTCTATTGATTAGCAGATTAACCGAAGATCTTGCTCCAAATGCTTGGATTACGCTTCTCGTGATACTCTTCACGAAGGCCATCGATAGTACGAAGCTCTTGCTGTGCAGATTCAAATTCACCTTGGTCTAGCTTCTTCTCAATGCTATCAATCGATGCACTGATCTTTTTGAAACCTTCCATGAAGTGTTCTTCTTTCTCAATTGGGTAAACACCCGTTTTGAGCTCAGCAACTAGCGTGTCGATACGTACGATAGGCTTTTGCATCTCTTCAATGTTTTGAGCTTCTGCCGCTTGTTTGAACGCAAGCTTCATTTCTTGCATGTTTTTCTTAAGGTCAACATTAGCAAAAGCGTTGCCAGACAATAGTGAAGCAGCGATTAAGCCAGATAAAAGGATTGAGCGAGTTTTCATTGTTTCTCCAGGTGAAGCGATGTCTTTGAAGATAGCGCCATCGTTATTGTGGCACTTCGACTTTATTATTTTCGGCTAGTGTATACAAAAATCCGTCGGGCACAAAAATTGATTGTGTCGAAATGCAAACTAGCTAGCTAACCAATGACTAAAAAGTAAAAAGTAACGGACATTCCATCACTGAAATACCGAAAATTCAGCAATAGATTGGCGGCCACGCAATGCTAAAAATGCCAAAAACTGCTGTGGCGAATGAGTGACCACTTTATTCGAATCCACACCTACTTTATCTAACAATGCAGCGACTAAGTCCAAGCCACCGACATCTACGCAGAAATGCGCATCGCTACCTGTCGTAATAAACGCACCTTTCGCTTTCGCTATTCTTGCGATCTCATAACAGCGGTCAACACTGCCAACTCGGCTATTGCCTTTGAGTGTGGTGTTATTGATTTCAATCGCCACGTTATGCTCCGCCGCACATTGAATCACAGCTTCAAAATCGAAATCAAAATTTGGGTTTCCTAAATGACCAAGTGCATCAATTCGACCACCTTTAATCACATTCAACAATGCTTCTGTATGAGTAGTGACATCCGATGGGCGAAATACTGGCTCATGAAAACTCGCGATCACCCAATCCAAGTTCTTATCCACACTCGGATGAATGTCTATTTCACCCTGTGTGTTCATGATGTTTGACTCGACACCTCGAATAATAGCGACATCTTCAATAAAACGAGGAAGCACACGCTGGTTACTGAAAAACCAATAGTGTGGCGCGCCCGGCATAGACTCGGAATGGTCGGTCGTACAAAACATAGCTAAACCGTTTTGTTTTGCAGATTTTGCATTCTCGATCAACGTGCTGTAAGCATGACCACTTGCGTATGTGTGGGTGTGAGTATCTACTTTGAGTTCCATGAATCAATGCCCTCTTCGCTCGGTCAAAAAACGTGCTTCAGAAAATGAGTGCTTAATAGCAACAATCCGACCAGTTTATCAGCTGAAAGTGACAATTAGCACCTAAACATAAGGGTTTCTTGTGAGTTCATTTACACAGCACAATAATACGTGGCTAACCAGACGACACTAACGCTTTTCTTATCTAAGTAAAATCGAACATATTCGGTAATTACGCCAATTTTTTGCAACCTACCCAAGTTCGTCAATACTTAAACCAGTCTACAAACTGGAGTGTTAGATGAGAAGAAGACGATATCCGCTGAGTATCCACATCACTAGCCTTTTCTTAATTTTGACCACTCTTGTCGGTACCGTACTGATTTCGATAAGTTATCGGCACTCTCAAGAACTGCTTTTAGGCACCGTGCGCGAAGTCAGTAATGAACATCGCGATAAGCTGGAATCGGTATTTAAACAAGCTATTGCCCCAGTCATCACAACCTTAAACGTGATGGCAGTGAGCCCGTTTGTTGCTCATCAAACCTCCTCCGTCGAAAAAGAATCTTGGCTTGCTTCGGTCGATATTATCTTCAAACAAAATACTAATTTAGTCGCTCTGTTCTATGGCTCTGAAGATGGCGATTTCAGAATCTTTCGCCCTCTGAGTTCCATTAAACAGAGAGCCGACAACAACGCTCCCGCCAAAGCGACCATGATGGTCAGCAGCACCAATCTAGATGGTGAAAACTTTATTACCTTTCTCGATGGCGCACACCAAGTGATCAGTACCCGACAAGCCGAGAGTAAGTTCAACCCCACGACTCGACCTTGGTTTCGTAACGCAAAGCCTGACGGCTCAATACAACTCTCTGAGCCCTACCTGTTCTATTTCCTGCAAACCAATGGCATCACGCTTTCTAGACGTTCTTTGGATGGCAAGCATGTCGTTGGTGCCGACTTCACGTTGAAATCTCTCTCTTCCCAGATCAGTGAATTGGCCTACTCTCCACAAACCCGACTCGCTCTGTTCGATCAACATTTCAATCTTCTCGGCCAACATCAACTTGATCTATCGATTCCCAAGCTTACCTCCCAGCCTAACGACACAAGTAAAACTGAGAAAACGAATAACCAAACGACGGGGAAACTCTCTGGCAGTGAGCAAGACCAAAGCTTCTTTAATGTGCCCAAACGTGAACAGATGGAAGCATTGAAAGCATCCGTCATAGCACCACTTATCTCCGACGAGGAGAAATTAAACCTCAACCTAAAAAACGTTGAGTACAACCTAAACACTTGGGCATTAACACTAACGCCTGTTGAGCTCACTCAGAATGTCACTTTATATTTGGCAGAGGCTACGCCGCACAATGAGTTGCTCTCTGATCTTATCTCGATGCGTGACAAGCAAGTCGCCGTCGCGATTGGGATGTTGTTCATCTGCTTCGCTATCGTATGGTTTGTTGCTAATAGACTGTCTCAGCCACTCAATACGCTGATGCAACTCACCGACAACATCGCACGATTTGACTTCAGGCGAACTCATTATCCCAAAAGCATGATTCAAGAAGTGGCTAACCTCGCCCACTCAATTGAGCTGATGGAACACACACTTCATGATCTTATTACGCTACTTCGAGACACGGCCGGTAATCAGGAGTTTTCGATATTAGCCAAAAATATTGCTCATCAAAGCTATTTAATTACCAAAGCAGAAACCATCGTCCTCTTCACTCAATCAAAAGAGAAAGATGTGTTTGATACGGCCGCGAACCTCGCCATTTTGCCCTTTAAGGCCGACATCAATGACTTCATCAAACACACCCCTTGGTTGCTGTGCCAGCTTAAATCTGGAGAAACCATCCACTTAAACCGAGAAGACAATGTTCTCAACTATTACCAAGATTCGATCTTCAATTCAGATCTGTACCTGTTTCCACTATTAAACCGTGAGAAGTTGTTGGTGGGTATCGTCGCAATTGGCTATGAAAGACCGATTACCAAGATGCAGGCAGACAAGCACGCCTTCTTACGAGAACTGCTCAGTTTTGCGGAAATAGCCAAAGACAACATCGACCAAATGCAGCAACAGAAAGACATGCTTAATGCCTTTATCGAGTTGATTGCATCAGCGATTGATACAAAATCACCTTACACGGGCGGGCACTGCCAACGCGTGCCTGAACTGACCAAATGGCTGACTCAAGCAACCATTGATGATGACCGTTATTACCCGCAATTCTCATTGGATAGTAAACAGTGGGAAGAGTTAATGCTCGCCGCTTGGCTTCATGACTGCGGCAAGGTAACCACACCCGAGTATGTCGTAGACAAGGCAACAAAACTTGAAACCATTTACGACCGAATCCACGAAGTGCGAATGCGTTTCGAACTGTTAAAACAACAGGCTGAAACCGACTACTGGAAAGCTATAGCGAACGGAGCGCTTCAAGAGGATCAGCTTAAGATCCTCGAACAAAGCTTGTCAGAATTGGATGAAGAATTTGCCTTTGTTGCTGAATGTAACCTTGGTGGAGAGTCGATGACGGACGAACAACTAGAACGCTTAGACCGAATAGCCAAGCGCCAATGGAAACGAACACTCGACGATCAGCTAGGGTTATCTTGGTCTGAAAAAGAGAGATTCAATGCACAACAAGACACGACAGAGAAGAGTGAAGCTGAGCCAGCAAGAAAAGACCAAATACTACCGGTGATGGAACCGCTACTTTCTGATAAACCCGAACATAAAATACCGTGGGATAATGGCTTTAGCCCTGCTGATGTATGGCAAGAAGCGTTTGTGCTTAAGCCAGGAGAGGTCAAATACAACCAAGGTGAACTGCACAACTTGAAAGTTCGTCGTGGCACGTTAAACGATGAAGAACGTTTCATGATCAACGATCATATTATTCAAACCTTCACCATGCTTAACAAGCTGCCTTATCCGTCTTACCTCCAGAATATTCCGGATATCGCCAGCGGACACCACGAGCGTATCGACGGCAAGGGCTACCCAAGAGGCTTAAGCGAAGACCAATTACCTCTACCGTCCAGAGCGATGGCCATTGCTGATGTCTTTGAAGCGCTCACCTCTAGTGATCGCCCGTATAAGAAAGGCAAACTCCTAAGCGAATCACTCAACATCATGACCGACATGGCCACCAGCGGTCATATCGATCCCAAGCTGTATTTGCTGTTCTTAGAAAACAAAATCTACGACAAATACGCTGAGCGATTCCTAGAGACTAAACAGCGTTGCGAGATTGAACCAAACGAACACATCGACCGAGTCAAAGAGTACATACGCTCATTGTTTTAAGCTAACCATTCAGACTAAAGACCATAAGCTTCATAACCTTCATAACCTTCATAAGCTTCATAAGCTCAATGGTTAGCTTTTAGCTGCCGAGTCCAATACCGCAACGTCCACTACAGTCGCTACAGCCACTGTGACTCGCGGCGTTTGCTTGGCTTTTGCTTTGCTGTGTCTCTTCGCTAATAGCGTGTTGGTAATGCTCGCCACAACAATCAGGTTAATGCCAATTATCTGCTGAGTAGAAAACACATCATCAAAGAACAACCCCTGCCATAAAGCGCTAAACAGCATGTTAGTAAAAATCAGTGGTGCCAACTGGGAACCGCTGTCTGCAAGCTTATAAGCCTTGGAGCGGAAAATTTGAGTATTGATGGTAAACAGTGCGAGTCCAAATGCACCAAGTCCAATCCAACGCAAGTCATCAAACGACAGCAAAGTCGTTAAAGCTCCATACACACTATCCCCCTTAAATACATCTGGTACAGCAGAAACAGAAGTCAACACGAGCATAGGTATAACAAGTATTGCTGCGACTAAAAAGGTCCATGCGTTAAGCTCTGCTGGTGTCAGGCTAGTTTTAGATGCTCGGTACAGACTCACTTGCGAGCCAGAATTAAACACACCCGCTAGAAGCCCGAGCAATAGCGCAGGTCTAAAAAACTCCGAACCAAACTCAAACTGCGACCAATCCCCTGCCATCATCACTACGCCGAAAAATGTAATTGCTAAACATGCGATAGTCGTTGTATGAATCTTAGTTCCGAATATTAATTTTTCTAACAATGGAATAAACAGCGGACCCGTACTGAATAACACCACACCTTCAACCAGCGTTAAGGTTTGTAGTGAAGTAAGGAAACACCACTGACACGCCACCATAAAGATCGCTCTCATCACTAAAGGTTTCCACATATCGAGTGAAGGTTTCGTTATTTTGTAAAACATCAAGAATAAGAATAAGAACAGACTGGGTAACAAAAAACGCACAAAACTGAGTAACGAGACTGGCATCACTTCAGATAGATACTTGGCCATCAAGCCACTCAAAGACAAACTGAACGTCGACAACAACATGAAAGTCGTCGCCTTGGTAATATCAGACATAATTATCACCTCCTATGACACCTATTTTAGAAGCGTGACGTGATGAAAAATAGCGAGTAATATTAACCATAACTGTAAGGAAAACTTACCAATGAAGAAACTCGTTCCGCTTAAATCCGTTTATGCTTTCATTGCTGTTGCTGAAACCGGCAGCATGACCGACGCTGCTCGAGTGTTGTATGTCAGTCATTCGGCAGTAAGCCAAGCCATCAAATCACTAGAGCAACTGGTTAATAAACCGCTATTTCAGCGAGTAGGTCGTCGTGTTGTTCTTAATGCCGCCGGTAAGCGATATTATCGAAAGGTCGCGCCTGCACTTGAGCAAGTGATAGAAGCCACCGAAGAGCTTGCCAGAACGCCTAACGATCACCGCATTACCCTCAACATGGTCAACTCGCTCGCAATGCACTGGTGGATCCCTCGAGTCCCCGAATTTCAAGCATTTGCTCCCTCACTTGATATCCGTATTTCGACATTAACCGGCCCTTTCGATATCGAACAAGAAGGTGTCGATATTGCCCTCGTACATGGCAAGCCAAACGAATGGGAACAATATTACAGCGAAAAGCTCGGCGACGATGAACTAGTCTTGGTGTGCAGCCCTGCTCTATTGAAAAACCAGACCGGATTAAACGTCCAGCAACTTGTGAAACAAAACCCAACCATTGGTGCGTTTAACCCAAGACGACAGCATGACTGGCAGGTGTGGTGTGATCATTATCAAATACCAATGCCGACGTTCCACAGTAACTTGACGTTCGATGTCTCGATTCAAGCCGTGCAAGCTGCAATTCGTTCGCTTGGTGTTTTAGTCACTCACCGCTTGTTTGTGAAAGATGACATCAACCATGGGATGCTTGTGGAGTTGGGCGAACCCGTCGCTAACCCACACCAAGATTTCTATTTTGTTTGCCCAAAAAACAAATTAAAACAAGAAAGTGTGCTAAAACTGAGAACATGGTTGAGGCATGAATTCACACGCTCAGAGACATCACTGAGCGATGTTATTCAAGAGTAAGACCAAACTATCAATCCATACAGCGAGTAACAGCTCATCAAGCTTACAAGAGGCCATTATGATTATTACCACCACTCAATCTGTTGAAGGCAAACGCATTGTCGATTACAAAGGGGTTATCGCCGGAGAAGCCATTCTAGGGGTGAATGTTTTCAAAGATATGTTTTCAGGAATTCGTGACTTTGTGGGTGGACGTTCTGGCACCTACGAAAAGGAACTGGAGAAAGCACGCAACTACGCATTCAAAGAGTTAGAGCAAAAAGCGATTGAAGCGGGTGCCAACGCGGTGGTAGGTGTCGATATAGATTATGAAGTATTAGGAACAGGTAATGGCATGTTGATGGTATCAGCGAGCGGCACGGCGGTTGTCGTCGCTTAATCTATTAGGCTTTAAGCAATCAGGCAGCCTAATGAAAACTCGTTCCAACCCTTTGATGATTAGCCGCCAAAGGGTTAGAACAGTTATAAGCTGATACTTAGCTTGATGTTACGCGTGCAACCTTTTGCCCGGAGAGCATGTCATCAAACGAGGCAACTCTCGCCAAGAATGCACCTTTATTTTCAGGTAAGATAGAACTCGCTAAAGGTAAGTTCGCTTTCATCGAATCCACAGCTCTTCCACGCACCAGTACTTCAAAATGCAAATGCGGCCCGGTTACGCGACCAGTCGTGCCAGACAACGCAATTTTCTGCCCACGCTTAACCTGTTGCCCCTTCTTAACCAAGAATCGGCTCAAGTGCAGATAGCGAGTTTTGTAAACACTGTTATGTTCAATCACTATGTATTTCCCCGCATACAGGTGGTTACGAATAGCAATAACTCGACCATCACCGGTTGAATAAACTGGCGACCCTACGGGTGTTGCGAAGTCAGTACCATTATGCGGAGATATACGTCCGGTCACTGGGTGCTTACGGTATGGGTTAAATGGCGAAGTAATTCTTCGGAATTGTTTGTCTATTGGGTAGCGATTGAACGCTTGCTCAAGGCTGTTACCCTCTCTGTCGTAGAAGCGTCCATCTGAAGCAAGAAACGCGGCAACTTCCTTACCTCGTAACCTAATCGATATGCCTTGGATCTCTGTTTTTCCTGTTAGATGGTCGCCTGTGTATTGCTCATTGACCAACACATTAAACTCATCGCCCGCTCTTAACTGCTTTGAGAAGTTAATCTTGTCTCTTAACGTTCGAGTAATATTGGCGATCTGGGCGGTTGTTAATCCCGCTTTGTATGCTGACGTTGAAAAACTGCCATGAACGGTGCCCTTATAGAGCTTTTCTTTCCATTTGCCAGGCATTTCATGAAATTGGTAATTAAAGCTTCCGTCATCATTTTTAGTGAAGACAGCTTGCTCTACGAGACTTTCATGGAAAATCAGCTCTACGAGTTGTTTAGAGTCACTATCCAAAAGCAACTCTAGGTGATCGCCAGGCTTTATTGTATCGAGCTTCAAAGACTCAAGATCCGCTTCCATCACTTTTTGAACTGTCTCATAAGGCAGTTTCCATGACGAAAAGATGTTGCTGAGCGTATCTCCAACCTTCACGAAGTAATGAACTTTTACCAACGTTCTTGAGCTTGCCTCTGAATCTGTATATGAGTTTGATGCCCCCTCTTGATGAGTTAATAAATCTTTATAAGGGGTGACTTGAATTGAGATTTCTTCTGGTGCTTCGGATTGAAAATGGAGCAAAACGGAAAGCGAGAATGCACTGATAGCGATAACGATCAGGCCAATAGGGAGGAACTTCATAAAATACTTAGCGGTTATAACAAGGAACTTGGCAAGTGTTATAACATAACAATTCATTCAAAAAAATAAACGTAATGTAAGAAACCGTTCCACAAAAGTTGCCAAAATATGGTGGGCGTGTGAAGCCCACCACCTTAAATGACATTACTCTTCACAAAGCGCTTCAAAACGATCTAAGCCGCGCAGCATCTCAAAGTCTGGCTCTTCAGTTAGCAACTCTCTCATTGAACCACTCGCTTCAATAGAACGCTCTAAGTCATCGATCGCTTGGCCTTCAGCACCTAACCTTGCGTAAGCACAAGCACGTTGGTACAAGGCGTGAGCGTTTTGATCGTCCACTTCCAACACGCGATTACATAAGCTCATCGCCCAGTGGTATTCCTGCATGTCCATTGCGGCATCAGCTTTGTAAGTTAGTGCTTCCAAATCACCTGGGCGGACTTTTAAGATCTCATCGTAGATTTCAATTTTTTGCTCGGCAGTTTGAACATTCTGAGCCCTCAACCACAAGTTGTGAATCTCATTGATGATTTCTATTTCTCGGTTGTTCTCTGAGATGATTCGAGTCTTGCGCTTAAGATCCCTTTCAAGAAGGTTAAACTTCTTCTCATAGTCTTGAGCAATCGAATTAAGTCGCTGGTCAGCCATTTCCTTGGTGGTGTGTTTGAGATCTTTCAGTGATTGCCAACCAACCAATGCAATAAGAGAAGCAACACCCGCAATAATGTAGAAGAAATACGTGACCGTGACATTGGCATAGTTCAATGACTTATCGGCGACTGTAAGCTCACGATCGGTCATCTGAATGGTCAAGCGCCTTTCCAGATCTTGCTGTTCCATTCGCAACTGCTTCAGCTCATCTAAGATGTAGCGTTCCATCAATGGTCGGTCTACATACTCTTTCTCTGAGTATTTAACTTCCTCGCTTGCAAAGCTCATGGTCGTTACCAGTGAGAACACTGCAATCAATAGGATTCGAAGCATTTATACATTCCTTATATATTTTATCTTTGTTAACTGTATCTCTTAATCGCAAGACAAGCTAGAAAGTCGGCAATTCTGCCTTCTCCTTATTGGAATCAACACTCTAAAACATCATTGATAATTATAAAATACCTGAAGCAACATCATTAATTTCTAAATTATAAAAATACCGCGTAATACTGTTCTATATAATTAATTCGCGATGCGAATATACCAAAAGTTGATTTATTGCATCGAGATGAATCTTATATTAATAACGATCAGAGCGAGGTTAATTTGAACAACCCACGATACGATTTAATGAGCCGGGTGCTGCACTGGGTCATGGCATCTGTCATCATCTATGCAACAGTCGCAGGGTATGTGATGCACTATGTCACCAGTCATCCAGAACTGTTTTCTTTTCTGTCAGTGCTCAACATGTCATTGGCGACCATTGCGACGCCATTATTCATAGTTCGTTATGTCTGGAGTCACTTTCGCTCATCGCCAACCATGCCACTGTCTGTACCTGAAGGGCAAAAATGCGTTGCTAAACTTGCTCACTCCCTGATGTATCTAGTGATGTTTATGGTTTTCACCACCGGTTATTTGATGCTAAAAGAACCTTATTCGTTATTCTGGTTGGTGAGCGTGAACAACCCAATTACCGACCCTGCAATCAACGGCTTCTTTTTCTATTTACATCGTGCCAGTTGTATTGCCCTAGCCTGTTTAGTTGTTCTTCATGTTTGTGCTGCACTTAAACACCACTTTGTCTCTAGGAACTATGTATTGAAGATGATGCTTTAAATTTTGGAGGGATATTTAAAGTAATATCAGCGATGTTCTCAGTATTCGTGGTAATCATCTGCTTTAAAAAATACAGCATGGTTTACACAAACAAAAAAGCCATAGCATGTTCTGAAGTGACCCCGTAAAGTTGGACATTTCTGTTAAGCGGCTTTCAAGGCCTGAGTTCGATATTCTATCGGAGTCAGGCCTTTTAGTTTCACTTTTATACGTTTGGTATTGTAGTACTCGATGTATTCTTTAATCTGCTCTATCAGAGCATCTGCATCTTCAAAGCTTTGGTTGTGATACATCTCGGTTTTGAGTAAAGCAAAAAAGTTTTCAGCAACAGCATTATCCAAGCAGTTACCTTTTCTCGACATGCTTTGCGTTAACCCACTCTCCGCTACCTTTTTCTGATACTGTCGATGGCGATATTGCCAACCTTGATCGCTATGTATAATTGGCTTTGAGTTGGGTTTAAGCGTTGATATAGCTTCCGTCAGCATATCTGTGACAAGCGGCAAGCAGGCATTTTTGGCCACTCTATAAGCAACCACCTCCTGAGTAAACAAGTCGACAACGGGAGATAAGTATACTTTCTGCTCTTTGACTTTGAACTCCGTGACATCAGTTACCCACTTTTCATCGGGTTGAGTCGCACTAAAATCTCTTTCAAGAACGTTGGGAGCAGCTTTTCCTGACTCTCCTCGGTATGAACGATACTTTTTAATCCTGACCGTCGATTTAAGGTTGAGCTGAGCCATAAGCCTTTGAACCGTTTTGTGATTAAGCACGAACCCCTGATTCTTTAGTTCCAAGTGAATACGGCGGTAGCCGTATCGCCCCTTATGTTCATGATAAATTGACTTTATCAACCGCAGCTCACGTTCGTAGCTATTTTGGCGCTTGCTCGTTTGAGCCTGATAATAAAAGACACTTTTTGCCAACTGTAGAGTGTGCAGTAAGTGCTTTAATGGGTACTTGCCTTTAAGAGTTAGAGCTATGACCGCTTTTTCTTTGTTCGACGGTTTTTTTTCTGCTCCAACTCTTCCAACTTTTTTAGAACGGCATTCTCGGTTCGTAAGTAGACCAACTCCTCTTTTAGCTCCTCAAGTGTCATTTCATTATCAGGCTTAGTGGTACGTTGAGGTTGCTGTTTCATTGAGGGTCTTCCTTTCTGGCGCATTTCGAGCCCCTTGATACCGAGCTCATTAAATCGTTTAAGCCAGACAGAGAGTATTCCAGGGGATGAGAGGTTTAATACAGCGCTAGTGTGCGTGAGAGACCATTCATTCGTCCACATTAAATTCAATGCTTTTCGTTTTGTTTGAGCAGTCGCGGCATGATTAGTTGGTAAAAATGAATCAGTACCATGGATGGCAAAGACTTGAGCCCAATACCGTATCTGCCTTGAAGAAATTGAATATTGTTTTGCTAAGTAGAGAGATGACGTGCCATCTAAGTATTGCTTAGCAATGATACATTTTAGCTCTCGGCTATATTTGGACATAAAAAGACCCCCAATAATTGGTGTCCAACTATTGGGGGTCAGTTCATTCGCTATGGCTTTCTTATTTCAATTTGATTACTTGGTTTGAGTATCAATCATCACTTGCCAGTATTCGCACTTGGCCAAGAACTCTTTTAAATAAAGCTCTGGGTTCGCTAGCTTCTCACCGCCTTTAACATCAGCCCCAGTCACACGCCAAAAGCCACGAGTTACCAAGTTTCGGTGATAAATAAAATCGCTGATTTCATTTGTCTTTAAAGGAAGTTGCTCACCAAACGTCTGTTCGTATAGGCTCAGCGTAGAGGCTTGCTCATTTGGCTTTTCCCTTAAAAAGGTATCCAAATCCAAACCTAACGACTGCTGCTGTTGTTCCTTTGGCAGTGCTTTAGCTAATTTAGAGATAACACTGAACAGAGCCAACTCAACTTTTTGAGACGCTAATAACGATGCACCTAAAAGCGCATGTTCATTGGAAATGTGTTGCTCTGTTGATGAAACGGTTGCTGTTGTCACTGTGTTAACCTCAAATAATCATAACGGGTGTTACTGAACTGGATAGAGTCTTTTCACTAAGCTGAATCTTATTCTTGTCATTAAGAAGAATCTTACAGTTAAGCTGAGTCTTGTAGCTAAGCAAAGTCTTACAGTTAAGCAGAGTCTTACAGTTAAGCAGAGTCTTGTAGCTAAGCAAAGTCTTACAGTTAAGCAGAGTCTTACAGTTAAGCAGAGTCTTTCAGCAGAACACAGTCAGCATTAATAATGGTGAAGCCCGATGCATCTTCATTCTTTTCGACTTGCACTAAACCTTTAAAACCAATCTGCGACAACTTCTTCGCAAGGTGATCCGGTGCTGTTTCAAAAACAACATTCATAAAAGGTAAAGACTCAGCATCAACAAAACCATGCTCGTTAAACAGTTCCATTGCTTGAGATAAATGGTCTGAGTCGGTTAATTCGATAATTTCTACAACTTCTTCCAACAACATCTTCGATTCCATATTCGCCAGAAAGTGACTGACACAAGCACTTACGTTTTGCTCGCATACATCCCGATGCCCGAAGACACCCCTTTAGTAGTAGGGAGATCATAACATATTAATAATCGAAAAATATGTTTAATTTCCCTAACCTATTGGGAATATTAGAAAACAATAGAAACTGGAGAAGCATAGGCAAGGCCAGTTCGTCCCATCGAAAGCAACAGCCTGATTTGAGGCAATCAGGCTACCGTAACTTGGGAATCGTTCGTTTCGACAATCGACTCTTGTAACAAGCCAGCATAAATTCCATTGTGTGCGACTAGCTGTTGATGATTACCTTGCTCAACAATTTCACCCTGTTCCAATACCAGAATCGTATCCGAGTGACGAACGGTACTCAAACGGTGTGCAATCGCAATCACGGTTTTTTCCTTAAACAGACGCTGCATCGCTTTTTGGATGAGGTCTTCGGTGATTGAATCTACCGAGCTGGTCGCCTCATCAAGCATCATCAGTTGTCCACCTTGTGCAACCGCTCTAGCAAACGAAATAAGCTGCGTTTGCCCCACCGACAAATTGGAGCCGTTCTTTTCCAAGTGGAAGTCATAGCTTTGTGGCAATTGTTCAATAAACTTATCGGCGTACACATAGCGTGCTGCTTGTTCAACCTCAGTTCTAGATAGGTGCGTTTTGCCCAGTGCGATATTGAATTGGATTGTCTCTTCAAATAAGTGTACGTCTTGCATCATCATTGAGAACAAATGAGCAGAGTCTTCACTAGAGATCTGCGACAGCTCTATTCCATTCAGTAGAATGCTACCTTCATAGTCTTGGTAAGTTTTAGAGATCAGACGCAGAATCGTCGACTTGCCCGATCCCGTAGAACCCACAAGCGCGATTTGATGCCCTTTCTCCAATACAAACGAGACATTCTTTAGAACGTAGGGAGAGTCGTTTTTGTAACGGAAGCTCACGTTCTTAAACTCAAGGCTCACAAACTGTTCGAGCTGTTTCTCAACCTTGTTAGATGGCAGCAGGTTGCGCCCTTCCTCTTCAGTCGGCTCAACAAACAGCTCTTCAATATGGTCAAACGCTGCGAATGAACTCTGAATCGAAGCAATCTGCGAAGTAAAGTCACGGATCGGAACAAACACTTTCTCTAAGGTGTTGATGAACGCAATAAGCACACCCAAGGTGAGTGCCCCTTCTATCACTTGCTCAGAGCCATACCAGATCATAATTGCGATGGTGATTGAGGTGATGCCAGAGATAAATGAGAACAAAATCGCATCGTATTTATTGATTTTCTTCTGTGCTCTCAGAAACTCATCAGTATAGCCTTGGTAGCGTTGTTCGACTTGCTCTTCCGCTCGATACATCTGAACGGTTTTCATACCAAATAGTACTTCTTGTAAAAAGCCAATACCACGAGCGAGCGAAGAACGAGTCACCTTATAAAAAGCACGAAGTCGGTTTCTCACATACACCGTCAAATACATCACTGGCGGCATGATAATCAACACAATCATCGTTAACTGCCAGTCAATGAAGAACATCATCACCAACAGAGCAATGGTATTGATGCTGTCTTTAACTAGACCTACAACCGACTGAACAAATGTCTCGCCGATGGTTTCCAAGTCACTGGTTAATCGTGAAAGTGTTACGCCAATCGGTGTGTTATCAAAATAGCTGCGTGGCAGTTTAAGCACGCGAGCAAACAACACTGAACGCATGTCGGTTATCGTATATTGACCCGTTTTTCGCAGGTTATACGAATAGATAGTATCCACCACATAACTCGCCACCAGAACTGCGACTAGATAGAAAACGTACTCGAGCAGTCCATCCATATCCCCATGGCTCAGGTGTACATCAATCACTTGAATGATCAGCCAAGGAAACAATAAGCTTGTAATGACAGAGAGCGGAAGCATAGCGATGCCCAGAATCGCAGAGCGTTTGTATTTCTTAGCAAACTTAAAAAAGTGCTTGAGGTACTTGAGATCAACACCTTTTAACATGCTGCTGCCTCCGTTTCATTCTGCTGTAACTGCCATGTATCGTAATAGTAATCACACGTTTTCAATAACGTGGTATGGTCGCCCTTCGCGATCACTTTACCTTCGTTCAACACAATGATTTCATCCATATATTCAAGGGCATTAACACGGTGTGAAACCACAAGTACTGATTGATTTTCCAAGCGCTTAAACAAGCCTTCCAAGATCTTTCGTTCTGTTTCATAGTCGACGGCCGATAGAACGTTGTCCATGATGATCAGATCGGTGGGTTGTAATAAAGCGCGAGCAATACTTAAACGCTGCTTCTGACCGCCTGACAGCATGATCCCTTTCTCACCGACTAAGGTTTGGTCACCATGCTCAAAACGAGTAACGTCACTCGCCAACTGGCTGAGCTCCAGCACTTCATCAACCTGACTCTTTGCCAAGTCAGTATCTAAGCTGCCAAAGCGGATATTGTCCTCGACGGTTGCTGAAAACAGGAAAGGGTCTTGAGTCACGGTTTTCACGTAACGACGCAAGTCACTGCGTGAGAAGCTAGTGATATCCCTTTCGCCAAGGAAAACCGAACTTTCTGGTACATCCAAGTGATGGTTCAAGCAGTTCACTAATGTCGTTTTACCCGCTCCGATTCCACCTAGCACACCCACTTTCTTACCAGCAGGAATATCAAAGCTGATGTCATCAAGAATCACACGCTCTTCACCCGAATAGCTGAAACTGAGATTGCGAACGGAAAACGTTTTTCCCCTTAGCGATTCAACATCTAACTCAGTGAGCTTATCTTCATCAAGCTCGGGAACTTTGGCATTAAGAATAGTCTGTGTACTCTGAATTCCTACCATGCCACGCTGATAAATGGTTGCGATTCTGCCAAGCTGCATCAATGGCATAGCCAGTAAAACTGAGTAAGTTAGGAAAGCAGTAATCTCACCAAGTGTGAGTCCTTGTCTCATTAACATGTAGCCACCTAGCCCAAGAATGATGATTTTCATCAGGTCATTGGCGTAGTCGAGTACCGGCATAAAGAAGACTTGAATGCGTGTAATTTTAAGGCGGCATTCAAGCAATAACTGGTTCAGCTTTTCAGTTTCGGCTTTCACCCAAGGTGACATCTGCTGGCTCTTAATCAAGTCAATCCCAGACAGATAACTCATTAACTGGGCAGACAGGTTTTGTAGGCGCTTCATGTGTTCTAAATGCAGTGTTTTCATACGCTTGAAGCCCACACGGAAAATCACAAAAGCGATTGAGATAGGAATAATCGAATACAGTGTGAGTTCTGGCGATATGCGCCACATGTAAAGAGGCGTCAGCGACAACGCAAGCAACGCATTGAAGAACTGCAAGAAGCCGACGCCAAACAGCAGTCGAATACCACTAAGGTCATTGTTGATAATCGAGATCAGTCGACCCGAAGCAAAGCGTTCATGGAAACTGCTTGGTAAGCGATTCAGCTTTTGTAGAAGTGTACTCTTTAGTGCTGCTTCAGTAATTCGCCCCGGATTAAGCGCATAGATACGAGACAAAATTCTCACCACCACCATGGCAACCGACATACCGACCACAATCCAAACATAGGTTTGAAGCTGTTGGTGGCCAGTTGAAGAGGCATCATCAATCAAATCTATCGCCAATTGGATATAGCGAGGGATCTCTACTTGTAACCAGTTGACGAGAAAGATGAACACAATCGCCAATAAGTACGAGGTGCGATTCATGCGCAGATAATGGGCAATAAACTGTCTTTTATTCATAGTATTCTTTGTTTAGGGCAGGCTCACAGCAAGATTTAACGATATAACCGGGCAGTTAAGCTAGATAGGTTCATCGCTGAGGTAAAGATACATCAAAAACACTTAGTTGACAATATCAACCATATTCAATAGTTAGTTTCGGGTATTACATTTTAGCATTGCTAGAAACAACTTTGCCGCCAAAAGTGGCGGCAAATAAATAGCTTAGCAGGCCTGGGGCTGTTGACCTTTCGTGATTAAGTTTTGTTCGGATGGGGACGCCTAGTCAAAATCGTTTTAGGCGCGGCGAAGAGTATGTAGCCTAGTCATTCTAAGCAAATATTCTTCAACAAAGCATAAAACGATTTTTGTAGGGGCGCCTAGCTCGACCCCTTCGGGCAGCTCTTGTGGTTCATTTCTACTGCGTTATCGGCTTTTCATGTAGGCCAACTACACGTCAAAACCTCTTCCTTGTATAAATTTCCCACAAGATGCCGCAAAACCCAGCTCGAAAGGTCAACAGCCCCAAGTATTGATAACGGCTAAAGCATCTCTTTGGCAATCAAATGCAGCAAAAAGGTTTCACGTTCAATACTCATGCCTTTCTTAGGGCTCTCTGCCATCGTCTTTTCGTTGTGAGCGATCGCTTCCTGGATATTCATCCAAACCGGTTTCATCCCGTTTTTCACTTCATAATCTTCGTAAGCCGTTTCACCAAGCTCACGATCAATCTTGCATGAGTAGCAGTAAGAAATCATGTGCATCATGTCTGCATCGTCTTTATACCAAGGACGAAACTCTTCAAAAATGCCGAACGGCTTGATGCTATGGATATTCTTCGCGCCAGTCTCTTCTTCGAGTTCACGAACCATACCTGCGATCACATCTTCCCCTTCATCCAAACCACCACCAGGAATGGTGTAGTCGTGATAACGCTCTGTATACAGCATCAGAATGTCTTCACCATCTAACACAATGGCACGGGCAGCGTTGCGCTTATAGACCGTTTTATTGTCTAGATGCTCGATATCAGGGTGGATGGTTGTTTTTAGGTGTCTCATGATTCTGACTGCTCTACTGAATTTGGCGGCATCATATCATAATCATCAATAGATTCGAGGTTCACAACCGCCAACCAGGACTGATCGGACGGGGATACTCCAACGGTAACTTGAATCCACTTAGCTTGATCTAACACTCAAAAAGTCGTTAAACATGAAGAAATATCAACCTATTTCAATATCTTGACCAAATTAGGACAACCTTTTCTGAAATCTAAAATATACTAATTTCATAGAGCTTCTCATTTGGTTCTGTAGAACTTAACGCATTCGATTATAGAGTTATCACGTAGGAGATAGACATGAAGAAAATTGGTTTGATGGCTGTATGTGCCGTTGTATTAGGCGGTTGTGCAAACGACTATGCAGAATATAGCGAAGGCCAACGTGTTTCAGTCGCTAACCCAGCAGCGGTTTATTGTGTTCAACAGGACGGTGAATTAGACACGGTTACTGAAAACAATCAGCGTACAACTTACTGTGTATTCGATGACGGCGAGCGCATTGAACAGTGGGAGTACTACCGCAATAACCATGATCAAGAAACTGAAAAGTAATAACTTCTATTACAAGTTTCCAATATCAAAGCTTTAAAACCCTCCCCCTAAAAATTCAATTATGTTACGTAAACTGCCTGCCATAAGGCAGCGGTTTACCGTACACACACACCAATTGAACACCGTTTTATTCCTAACACAACTCTGACATTAGCCTAATCTAGGCCGATAGAATGCCTGCCTGTTACAAATATTTACAAGTAGTGTTGATTATGAAAATACAAACAAAATCGAAAGAACAAACTCAAATGTCACTTGAGATACCAGAGTTCAACCTATCTCAGTCGACCTCTGCGGTAATCTACAAACGCTGTCAAACAGCACTGGTAGTTTTAGCGATTGGTTTTATAGTCAACCTTGCAATCCGCATTGATTTCGTTTTCTTGAGTGGAAGAATCGGTGAAAATTCAGTCACTGAAATGCTACAGCAATTTCTTTTAATCGTCTCTTCTGGCGCATTTGCTTACCTCGCTAAAAAACGTCCTGAGGTAAAACATGCCGCTATGTTAATCAGCGCATTTTTCGCCGTAATGTTCGTCCGAGAATTAGATTATTGGTTTGACATGATCGTACATGGCGCTTGGGTTGTCCCTGCCCTATTGGTTGCTGGTAGCGCAATTTTATATGCGATTAAAAACGGTAAACGAACCATTGATCAGCTCGCGCTTATTCTTGCATCCCCACACATGAACATGTTGGTTACTGGTGTTATGCTTTTACTTGTTTTCTCACGCTTATTTGGCATGGGTAGCTTTTGGCATGGCGTAATGGGAGAACATTATATAAGTAATGTTAAGACCATCGCTGAAGAAGGCACTGAGCTTCTAGCTTACTGTTTGATTGCCTTTGCGAGCTTAAAGACCGTTATTGGCATCACGAGAAAGAAATAATCACCTATCGCCACCAGCAATGTGTGTGATCCGATTCCGGATCTAAATAACGATTCAATAAAGTCAGGTTAGTATCTAGTAGAGCTAGGTATTCCCTGATTTTTTTTATGTCTGTACCCACTGAAGTCTGCTGGATACAGCGCTCCAATACTGGTAGTAAACTCTCCACAATGTCAAAGTCAGATGAACGTCCAACGAGTTCCTTTACGGCTATCAGTGACTCCAACGACAGTCTTTCAGGCTCCCCCCTAACTAACTCCAAATCTCGCTTGAATGTTCCCGCAGAAACACCTTCAAGATAAACTCGATAGGTTGTCAGCACATCCATCCACAAAAACAATTGCCCTTGAGTATTTTGATGAGGATATGGCACAGCAACATGAGCTTCTAGCTGAGGATCGATTTGTAGTTCCACCCCAAGTGCAGAGCACTTCTCGACCAAAACCTTAAGCAAGCCTTGTTCGTCCATTAGTGATTGGATCTCGAAAATACGTTGTAAATGGTAGTCATTCGAAACGAACGTCACCTTCACACTCTGCCCGCGAGTAAACAGCCCGCTTTTAATCATCTCTGAGGCCAAGTTCTGTATGTTCTCGACAGTATTGGTCGAATGCTGCTCGAGTAAAATCGCCCCCAAGGAAAGCGGATGTTCAAGCTTATTTTCAAGCTTCCTAAAATATTGGTGCATCGCATCGGCTTCAGACAGTGTTTGCCCTTTTGTTACCCCACCACAAAATGCAACACCCGTTTTCTGAATAGACTCTTCTGCCAAAGGCCCCACCAGATACTCCACCAAAGCATCAACTCGACTGATGCCTTCATCAGTCAATTTATTCCCATTAAGTCGCTTACCTAGCACAATAAGGAGGTGATTAATGCTCATTTTATGTTCAAGTCTCGTTTTAGTGATTAGATGGAGTGAATTATGTATACAATAGTTCTTAACAAAAGTATTTTTAAATTCCTAAATGTAGCTCGCAATAATGCTCACTATTGATAGCAACATCTTAAGGTACACAAGAATCAACGTGCAGCTATATAAAGCAAAAATAGCACGGTCTTGTATTTCATCGAACTATACGCTTGTTAACATTAATCTCATTGAAAGAATACGCTCACTCAAAGAAGTGAGGTTAACAAAAGATATACTTTAACCAGAGTTCGTTCATCGAACCGTCTTCACAGGAAGTTACTATGCTGTCTATTTTTGATATCTACAAAATTGGGGTTGGCCCGTCCAGCTCCCACACAAATGGACCAATGATCGCTGGGTTTAACTTTACCCAAAAAATTGATGCTCATCTTAAGCAAGTGAAGCGTATTCAAATCGACTTATACGGCTCATTATCATTGACGGGTATTGGTCACCACACAGACAGAGCAACTTTGTTAGGTTTGCTCGGTAACCGCCCCGACACTATTAAGATTACCAGTGCTAACCAAGCAATGCGTAAAGCGATTGAAGATAAATCTCTACTGGTTAGCGGTAACCATGAAATTCACTTCGATGTAGAAAGCGATTTACTCTTCCATAAAACTAATCTTCCGCTTCATGAAAATGGCATGACCATCTCTACCTTTGACGCAAGCGGTAGTCTTCTAGATATGGAAACGTACTACTCGATTGGTGGTGGCTTTATCGCAACCGCTGATGAGCTACAAAACGGCAAGTCAGAGTCAGAAACACAAGTTGAATTCCCTTTTACTTCTGCCGATCAATTACTTGAATTGTCTGAACAACAAGGGCTTAGCCTTGGAGGCTTAATCCTGCGCAATGAAGTCTCATTCCAAGGTATGGATGTGATTGACCAAAAAGCCGACCAAATCTGGAAAGTGATGTCTCTGTGTATGCAACGTGGCTTCGATACCGAAGGCATCCTTGATGGCGGATTAGAAGTAACACGTCGAGCGCCTGCTCTGCTGAAAAAGCTTGAAGCGAATGCCTCGATTGAAAACGATCCAATGGAGATCATGGATTGGATTAACCTGTTTGCCTTTGCTGTAAGTGAAGAGAATGCAGCAGGTGGCCAGGTGGTCACATCGCCAACCAACGGTGCGGCTGGCGTTATCCCTGCTGTTTTAATGTACTACCATCGCTTTATCAAAGAGCTTGATACCAAGCAGCTCAAAGACTTCTTAGCGGTATCTGGCGCTATCGGTATTCTATACAAAACCAATGCGTCTATTTCAGGTGCAGAGGTAGGCTGCCAAGGTGAAGTTGGCGTATCTTCTTCAATGGCAGCGGCAGGCTTAACGGCCCTTCGTGGTGGTAGTAACGAGCAAATCTGTATCGCAGCTGAGATCGCGATGGAGCACTCACTGGGTATGACCTGTGACCCAATTGGCGGACTGGTTCAAGTACCATGCATTGAGCGTAACGCGATGGGCGCAATGAAGGCGATCAACGCATCACGTATGGCACTAAAACGTACGAGTAAATGTCTTATCTCGTTAGACAAGGTTATCGAGACCATGTACCAAACAGGTAAAGACATGAACAAAAAGTACCGCGAAACATCTTTAGGTGGGTTAGCCGTGATCCACATGGCACCACCGTGTGAATAACAGACAAGGACACGAGTGAAGAAACCCTCTACAGAGACGGCATTCTTGTAAACTTAGTTTTCAATATCTCAACAAAGCCAGCCACCATGAAGTGACCCCGTAAAGTTGGACATTTCTGTTAAGCGGCTTTCAAGGCCTGAGTTCGATATTCTATCGGAGTCAGGCCTTTTAGTTTCACTTTTATACGTTTGGTATTGTAGTACTCGATGTATTCTTTAATCTGCTCTATCAGAGCATCTGCATCTTCAAAGCTTTGGTTGTGATACATCTCGGTTTTGAGTAAAGCAAAAAAGTTTTCAGCAACAGCATTATCCAAGCAGTTACCTTTTCTCGACATGCTTTGCGTTAACCCACTCTCCGCTACCTTTTTCTGATACTGTCGATGGCGATATTGCCAACCTTGATCGCTATGTATAATTGGCTTTGAGTTGGGTTTAAGCGTTGATATAGCTTCCGTCAGCATATCTGTGACAAGCGGCAAGCAGGCATTTTTGGCCACTCTATAAGCAACCACCTCCTGAGTAAACAAGTCGACAACGGGAGATAAGTATACTTTCTGCTCTTTGACTTTGAACTCCGTGACATCAGTTACCCACTTTTCATCGGGTTGAGTCGCACTAAAATCTCTTTCAAGAACGTTGGGAGCAGCTTTTCCTGACTCTCCTCGGTATGAACGATACTTTTTAATCCTGACCGTCGATTTAAGGTTGAGCTGAGCCATAAGCCTTTGAACCGTTTTGTGATTAAGCACGAACCCCTGATTCTTTAGTTCCAAGTGAATACGGCGGTAGCCGTATCGCCCCTTATGTTCATGATAAATTGACTTTATCAACCGCAGCTCACGTTCGTAGCTATTTTGGCGCTTGCTCGTTTGAGCCTGATAATAAAAGACACTTTTTGCCAACTGTAGAGTGTGCAGTAAGTGCTTTAATGGGTACTTGCCTTTAAGAGTTAGAGCTATGACCGCTTTTTCTTTGTTCGACGGTTTTTTTTCTGCTCCAACTCTTCCAACTTTTTTAGAACGGCATTCTCGGTTCGTAAGTAGACCAACTCCTCTTTTAGCTCCTCAAGTGTCATTTCATTATCAGGCTTAGTGGTACGTTGAGGTTGCTGTTTCATTGAGGGTCTTCCTTTCTGGCGCATTTCGAGCCCCTTGATACCGAGCTCATTAAATCGTTTAAGCCAGACAGAGAGTATTCCAGGGGATGAGAGGTTTAATACAGCGCTAGTGTGCGTGAGAGACCATTCATTCGTCCACATTAAATTCAATGCTTTTCGTTTTGTTTGAGCAGTCGCGGCATGATTAGTTGGTAAAAATGAATCAGTACCATGGATGGCAAAGACTTGAGCCCAATACCGTATCTGCCTTGAAGAAATTGAATATTGTTTTGCTAAGTAGAGAGATGACGTGCCATCTAAGTATTGCTTAGCAATGATACATTTTAGCTCTCGGCTATATTTGGACATAAAAAGACCCCCAATAATTGGTGTCCAACTATTGGGGGTCAGTTCACCAAGCTGGCTTTTTTATTGGCTAAAGCCCAACAGCTAATTGAAAGTGATACTCACTCAAAATAACTTACAGAATGCTCACCTCTAACTTTCCCTTTATTAGTTCATTACTTAGCCACAAATGATGATGGCTAAATTTCATACCACCATGCATCCACTAGCAAAATCTAACGTTGCAAATTTCATTCATGAAAAATATGAATGCACTCATAAGAAAAGATATATCGAGTAAAGTTCTGTTTGGGACAGATGTTTCAGTTTATGTATTACTAGTAATGATATTATAATCGGGTAATTACACTACATATTAATACAAATGTGAGAATAAAATAATGTGGAATAGATTAAACAAATCAATGATGTTCTGCCAAATGATGTTCGGACTTTCGTTCTATGGCGTCATGGTGATCTTGACTCGTTTCTTCCTTGAAGATCTGAACTACAATGAAGCCGACACTATGATGGTTGTTGGTGCTTTCTCTGCAATCGGACCGCTATTTGCTATCGCAGGTGGCTTTATCGCCGACAAGTTTTTAGGCGCTTACCGATCTTTAACCATTGCCTTCCTAGGCTTCGCAAGTGGTTACGTTTTACTGGTACTTGGTGCAGCAGCAACCAACGTTCCGATGGCATTATGTGGTATTGCGTTAGCAAGTTATGCACGTGGTTTGATGTCCCCTTCTTACCCAAGTCTTTACAAACGCACGTTCAAAACTCAAGAAGATTTTGAGAACTGCTACCCAATCAACTACTCAGTAAACAATATTGGTGCTCTGTTAGGCCAATACCTGTTCCCAATGCTAGTGCTTGTTGTTGGTTTCCACGGTGGTTTCCTTCTTTCAGCGGTTCTAGCCGGTGCTGCGCTTCTAATGATGATCTTTGTTCGCAAAGGCCTTGTTGAAGCAAGTGCTGAAATCGACCAAAAACCAGTAAGCACTAAAAACTGGGCAGCGTTCCTTGGTCTTTCTGCAGCAATGATCGGCTTGGTATTCTTCATGTTCTCTAACATGGATATTGGCCAAAACATCGTATACGCAATTGGCGGTGCAGCGATTATCTACTTTGTCTCTTTGATGATGAAATCGAAGAAGTCAGACATGCTGAAAATGGGCACTATCTTAATCATCACATTCCTGACGACATGTTTCTTCGTATACTACGGTCAGATGATGACTTCGATGACAATGGTAGCGATCAACACAATGCGTGGCGATCTATTTGGCTTCATCCCTGTTGCACCTGAAGCTTCAATGGCAATGAACCCACTATGGTGTATGGTTGCTGGCCCTATCATCGCGGGTATCTTCTCTAACCTAGAAAAGAAAAACATTAACTTCTCAACTGCAACCAAAGTCGGTTTCTCTTTCATCCTTACGGCTATCGCTTTCGGTATCCTAACGATGGCAGTAACGACAGTGGGTGAGGATGTTCTGATCCGCCCAGAAGTATTCCTTGCGATTCACTTCTTCCTAGCATTCGGTGAAGTGATTGTAGGCTCAATGGTTGTAGCCTTCATCCTGTCTGTTGCACCTAAACACATTGAAAACTTCTCAGTAAGCTTGTTCTCTGTTGCTATCGCACTATCAGGCATTGTTGGCGCGGTATTCTCAACGTCTATTGCACTAGAGAAAGGTCAAGAGATCACACAAGAGATCGTGCAAACGGTTTACGGTGATTACTTCCAAATGCTGACTGTTCTTGCAGTCGTGATGGTAGGTATCGCAATGGCAGCATCGTTCATTATTCGTAAGATGCTAGAAGCTGCGAAAGCCGCTGACGAAACGATTGAACTAGAGCAAGCAAACAGCTAATTCTGTTCACTTAATAACACCTATCCTAAGAGCTCTTTAGTTTTCTAAAGGGCTCTTTTTTTGTCGGTTCTGTTTCTTAATAGAATCTGTCGCATCAGTTAGGTTGTACATGTGTAAATCAAAGTAAATGATAACTATTAGTATTGAGTGTTTTTGGGTTCAGGATTATGATGTGGAAATCAAAATCTAAGAGAGCCTTATATGAGCAAGCCTAGCCCTATCACATTAACCGTTACTCAAACCTCAACAATTACTCCAAACATGCAGCGCATAACGCTTAACGGTGAGGGATTAAGTAAATACCCAACAGAATGTGCCGGCGGCTACATCAAGCTTTTATTCTCGCCACTCGGCACAACTGATTTAAGCCAGCTAAACGAAGGTGAGCGCCCAACCATGCGCACTTACACCATTCGTCAGTACAACCCTGTAGAACAGTGGATTGAAGTTGATTTTGTTCGCCATATCACTACAGATTTGCAATGTGGTTTTGCGGCTCGATGGGCAATGAATGCAAAAGTGGGCGACACGGTTTCAGTGGCTGGTCCAGGTTTAATTCAAGGTCTTAATCTAGAGTCAGACTGGTTCTTCTTAGTTGCAGACATGACTTCCCTACCTGCGCTTTCTGCAAAAGTAAAAACGCTTCCAGAAACAGCAACGGGTCACGCTGTCATTCAGATCAATTCAGCAGCAGATAAGCAAGCACTTGAAACCCCTCAAGGCATCAAAGTAACCTGGTTGATTGAAGATGAAACCTCAGAGTCACTTGCACAAACCGTACGCAACACAGCATGGTTAGAAGGTCAGGTTTCAGTATGGACTGCGTGTGAGTTTGAAAGCATGCGTGAGCTAAGACAATACTTCCGCAACGAAAAAGAAGTTGCAAAAGAGAACATCTATATCAGCAGCTACTGGAAACGTGGCGTCACTGAAGATGGTCACAAAGTGTTGAAACAACAAGATGCTCAAGCTTTAGCTGGTTAAGTCTTTTACTACATAGACCCCCATACTAGATAAAGAGAAAACGCCCTTAACGAAGTTCGTATCGCTAAGGGCGTTTTAGTTTGAATCCGATGAAGAGCAAGGCTGAAATGTAAAATTAAATACTCTCACCCACTTCGATCTCGTAACCGAGATCCAGCTTCGCTACCCATTCTTTATTGCCTTGTAAACGCGCTACAACTTGCTGTGCAGCGACTTTACCAATCTGCTCCCTTGGTGTTACTACAGTCGCTAAACGAGGCGTCATTGCCACTGTGATGTCGTGCCCGTGGAAACCTGCAATTGCCATCTGCTCTGGTACTTGAATACCACGACGTACACATTCGTAAAAAGCACCAATGGCCAAATCATCGTTGGTACAGAAAATGCCATTCACTTCAGGGTGCTTCTCTAGTAACTCACCAATCAGTTTCGCACCCAGAGTAAACGAGGACGCGTCTTCGGTTTGCAGAGTCACGGGCACTTTATCAGCTTCTTGCATCGCATGTTCATAGCCCGCCATTTTTAAGCGAGTTCGCTCATCCATACGAGCCGCTAAGTAAGCGATATTGGTGCGTCCTCTGTCGAGCATGGTTTTGGTCATGGCTCTAGCCGCTTCGAAGTTATCAAAGCCGACAGCTTGTTCAATTCTTGGCGATACCGAGTCCATAATCTCAATCACTGGGATTGAAGCGGTCTGCAGCATTTTTCGAGATCTATCGGTGTGAACATTCTCAGACAGAATAATCGCATCCACATTGTACGAGAGCAGCGAAGCGATGCTTTGTTCTTCCAGTTCAGCGCTATAACCATAGTGGGCAATCATGGTTTGGTAGCCCGCAGGCGCGGTAACTTGTTCAATACCACGGATAACTTCGGCGAAAACTTGGTTAGTTAACGAGGGAACAAGCACACCGATAGCGTTACTTTTAGCGTTGGAAAGGATGTCTGGTGCTCGATTAGGGATATAACCGAGCTCGTCGACGGCAGCGTTGATCTTGTCTCGCAGTGCTTCAGACACTTGAGAAGAGTCTCGCAGACAGCGACTGACGGTCATTTTGGTGACACCAACTAGGTTGGCAACATCTTGTAATGTGGGACGTTTTTTCTTATTCGACATAGTATTTAATTGTTATAGTTATGAATTATGTTACTGGTAACAGTGTATCCAACTGACGTAGAAATTGAAGTCTAATTTAGTAAAATATTGATATAACGTCATAAATACAAACGCCCTCAGTAGAGGGCGTTATTGATTATTTAAGCGTTAACTTTTACTTCTGTTCTTGGGGACTGACTCCAAGTGACATGGAATTTTTCAGCTTCCTCTCTATCCACTCGTGAATAGGTATGAGAACCAAAGTAATCACGTTGTGCTTGCAGTAAATTAGCTGGCAACACCTCACAACGCAATGAGTCAAAGTAGCTTAATGCAGAACTGATTCCTGGCATCGGTACACCATACAAAGCTGAATTCGCTACCGCGATACGCCAAGCCAGTTCGCGCTCTTCTACTTGTTTAATGAAAGCCTCATCAAACAACAGGTTCGCAAGTTCGCTATTTTGTTGATAAGCCGACGTGATGCTTTGTAAGAAGGCCGCGCGAATAATACAACCAGCACGCCAGATCTTAGCTATTTGAGTGAAATCGAGATTCCAACCCTCTTTGTCTGACGCTGTTTTCAGTAAATCAAAACCTTGTGCATAAACAGACAGCTTGGCGCAATACAGAGCATCATGAAGTTCTGAGATGACTTCAGTTTTATCTAGCTGACTCGCATCGGTAATATTGCCCCTTAGCAGTTTGCTACCTTGAACACGCTGTGCTTTTTGACCACTCATCGCACGCGCATAGACCGCCTGTGCAATGGTTGGCGTTGGGCAACCTTCTTGCAAACTGTTTACTGCTGTCCATAAGCCAGTGCCTTTTTGACCAGCCTTATCAAGCACAACATCAACGAATGGCTTACCTGTCACCACATCTTCTTGTTGAAGAATATCGGCGCTAATTTCCATCAAATAACTATTAAGGACGCCATTATTCCATTGGTCAAAGACTTTGCCGATCTCTTGAGCAGGCATTTCAAGTACATCACGCATGAACTGATACACTTCGCAAATAAGCTGCATGTCAGCGTACTCAATACCATTGTGCACCATTTTCACATAGTGCCCAGTGCCCGAAGGGCCAACATACGCAGCGCACGCTTCACCGGCTTCAAACTGAGCGACAGGCAAACCATTCACATCAACTTTCGCAGCAATCGCTTCCCACATTGGCTTCACATATTGCCAAGCCGATGGATCACCACTAGCCATCAACGCAGGACCAACACGAGCCCCTTCTTCACCACCAGAAACAGCGGTACTGAAGAAGCGAAGCTTGCCTTTGTAATTCACTTCTCGGGCTTCGGTATCAGTCCATAAGCTATTGCCTGTATCGATAACAATATCATCGCGCTCTAAACCGGCTTCTAGCAAGTTACTTACCACGATATCAACCGGTTTTCCTGCCGGAACCGACAATGCAATCACTCGTGGTTTCGCTAACCCCTGAAGAATGTCTTCAAGATTAACACCACTAGTAAAGAGGCCTTTTCCTTCAAATGTCTCATTGAGCTGCTTCGCTTCAGAGCTAGCACGCTCAATGTTGTCTGTATTGAGGTCAAAGCCTGCGACATTGAAGCCATTATCAAGTAGGTTGAGTGCCAGGCTTTTACCCATCACTCCTAAACCAATCATCGCAATGTCATTTTTTGTCTGAGTCATGGTTTAGCCTATCTGCTTAATTTGTTTGAGTGCACTTTCTACTACCTGTTCAACATCTTGTGAGATATCAACAAACAACGCCTCGCCTTCACTCGGTTCAACCAAGGTTGCGAATTGGCTTTTCAACATTTCTTGACCATTGAAGTAATGGTTCTCACGCGCTTTATGGCGGTTCCAAATAGTGTCGAAGCTACCTTGTAAGTACACGATAACTAAGCCTTCATTGTTCTTTCGTAGAATGTCGCGGTATTGTGGTTTCAATGCAGAGCAAGCAATCACAGCACTTGGTTGTTCAATGTATTGCTTGTTAAGTGTTTCTAGCCATCCTTGACGATCTTCGTCAGTCAGCGGAATACCTTGGCGCATTTTTTCTACATTGCTTTGCGGATGGAAGTCATCGCCATCAAAGAATTGAAGATCTAAAGCCTGTGCGATACGGCTACCAATCAGGCTTTTTCCGCATCCAGATACGCCCATCACGAGTATTTTTTTGCTTTTCATAAGGCAAGCCTTCCCTAAGCCCCAACCAAAACTGGGGCTGACAATCGAATCTAATAGTTAAACTTGTGTTGCTGCTGATCGGTTCCTGAGCGTTAAATTCACTCTGGAACCTTCGTTGTTATTGCCACCAAAGCGCGAGCTGAGGGAAGATAATAACCAGTGCCAGAACCAATACTTGAAGTGCAATGAATGGCAGTAGTGAAGAGAAAATCTCACCTAAGCTGATGTCTTTCGGTGCTACCGATTTCAAGTAGAACGCCGCGGGACCAAATGGTGGTGACAAGAAAGACACCTGCATATTTAGACAGAACACAACACCAAACCAAACTGGGTCGAAACCAAGGCCAGTGATGATTGGAACGAAGATTGGCATTGTTAGAAGTGCCACACCTACCCAGTCAAGGAACATGCCTAAAACCAGCAAGATAGCCATCATGATTAGCAGTGTTACTGTTGCGTTGCCGCCACTGAGTGCAAGGATCGTTTCTTCAACAAAGTCGATGCCACCCATTAGGTTGTAGATACCAACCAGAGCACTTGCACCAATGCCGATCCACATGATCATGCCGCAGGTGCGCATAGTTGCGATGGCACTCTCTTTCAGCATATTGAAGTTCAATTCACCGCGGATAAGCGCGCTGATCATGATACCGACGACACCCAAAGCCGAAGCTTCCGTTACTGAAGCAATACCTGTATAGATACTACCGAGAACGGTTGCTACAGAAAGCAGAGGGAAGAACAGAGCCTTGAAGTAGCTAGGTTGATTCGCTAAGTCTTCTTCTGTCTCATCATCACTTGGAAGAGGAGCAAGAGAAGGGTTCAGCTTACAACGAATCAATACGTAGCCGATGTAACAGCCCGCAAGGATAAACGCTGGTAAGAAAGAAGCCTTGAATAGGTCGCCAATCGACACACTCGCTGTCATACCATAGATGATCAGTACGATACTTGGCGGCAGCATGGTGCCGAGCGCGCCACCCGCACAGGTTGTACCAATAGCAAGCTTACGGTCATACCCTAAGCGAAGCATTTGAGGCAGTGCAAGAATACCTAGTAGTACAGTCTCACCACCGATAACACCTGACATTGAAGCCAGTAACACAGCTACCAATAACGTTTGTACCGCAACGCCACCTCGAACCTTACGGCCGACAGATTTCATTGCATCAAACAAATCACGAGCAATGCCCGAACGGTCTAGTAAAGCGGCCATCAATACAAACATAGGTACTGCGAGGAACACATAACCAGAAGCAAAGCTGTAAGTACGGCTCGCAATCAAAGGTAAAGCATCAGGACCAAACCAACATAGAGTGAAGAAAATCGCGACAAAGCCAGTTACGAAGGCAAGCTGCATACCCGTCAGGAGCAAGCCAATCATCATAACCAACATGAGCAAACTGCCCCATGCGATACCAATAGAAGATAAATCAAACATCGTCATTCTTCCTTAGACCCATCAACTCTTGGATTAGGTGCAATACAAACTGGATAACAAGAACACACAAAACGACAAAGATCAGGCCTTTCAACAGCGCAGGATAAGGGGCGTTTAACACTGAGCCTGATGTTTCAAGGCGGAATTCGCCCCATGGTGCAAACCACGCTTCTTCTGCAGTGAAATAAGCCGCGTAAGCAAGCATGCCAGCAAAAGCCAAACCAACAATGTGGTGAACAAGATTAAGATATTTACGTGTTTGGTTAGAGACTGAATCGTAAATAAGAACCACACGTACGTGCTTATTCGCGGCAAAAGCGTAGATGCCACCAATAATGAATAAAGAACCACCGATGAAAGAAGCTGTTTCATGTACCCATGTGGTCGGGGCATCAAATGCATAACGCATCACAACTTCGTAAAATGAAATCAATACAGTAAAGATAAACAGCCAGCTAACGAGATTACTGAACTTTATAATAAGACGATCAAGTACGTTTCTTGGCTGTTCGTCGTTTTCAGCTGGGGCGTGGGGGATTTTGTCTGTCATGGGCCAAATTTCCTGGGAGAATACGGGAGAGCAATGCCCTCCCCCGTCAGTAAGCTAAGTTTAAGTTACAGCAAGCCGTTTTCTTCTAAGAACACAGTCACTGAGTTATAAACTTTTTGCGCGTTATCAGAACGCTCTGCGAAGACTTTCCACTGACCTTTAGCGATTTCACGGAACTTCTTACGCTCTTCTTGAGACCAGTCGTGGATAGTAATTTCTGGGTTCGCTTGTGCTTCTTTAACTGCAGCTTGGTCAGCCATTTTCAGTTGAGTTGTCATGTCGTAAGAGAAGTCACGCACTGATGTTTGTAGAATCGTTTGTAGATCAGTTGGCATCTTGTCCCATTTTTTCTGAGATACAGAGATGTCGATAAGCGGCAATGAGTGGAAACCCGGTTGAACTGGATGCGTTGCAATATCGTTCATGCCCGCTTTTTGGTTGGTAGAGAATACCGTGTAGTCCGCGGCATCAATTACCCCCTTGCTTAAGCCGGTAAATACTTCAGAACCTGGCAGGTTTACCGGAGTCGCACCCGCAGCTGCAAACACTTGTTGTACTAAACCTTCAGGCGCACGAAGCTTAAGACCTTTAAGATCTGCTACACCGTCAATTGGCTTTTTAGAAATGAAAGACTCAACACCCGTTGTAGAAGCACCAACGAACTGAACACCGTAAGGCTTGTACAGTTCAGTCATTAGCTCGTTACCGCCACCGTAGTTCATGTACTGAAGCAGTTGTGTTGTATCAGACCACGCGCCCACCATGTTACCGATAAGACCGAATGCTGGATCTTTACCAGAGAAGTAACCTGTTGCTGTGATGTGACCATCTAGGATGCCCATTTTGATCGCGCCAAGCGTTTCTGTGTGTTTAACCACAGCGCCAACAGGCAATAGATCGATATCAATACGTCCGTTAGACATCGTCTCTACTCGCTCAGCCCACTTTTGCTGAACCTTGAAGTTCAAATCGCCAGATGGATCTGAAGATTGAATCTTAAGTTTAAAGTCTGCAGCCATTGCTGAAGTAGCAAATAGACCAGTGAGGGAAGCAGCAATCAGCGTTTTAGTCAGAGCTTTCATTTGGGTATCCTTATGAGTTTCACAGAGTCCGGTTTGTAATTATATGTTACCGGTAACGTTGAGGGAGATGTTACCGGTAACTTTACAACCTTGTCTATGAGAAGGATCACATCTTTAACATTAGTAAAACGTTTGCTATCAATAAGGATAATGTGACTGAAAAGTCACATTTCAAGCAGTACGGGAGATTTAAAAATCTTTTAAGTCAATGAGATAACTAAGCCAGCAATAATTAGAGATACGCCTAGACCGCGAGTCGCGTGCCACTTTTCCTTTAAAAAGTAGATCCCCATCACTACGCCGAAAATGATACTCACTTGCCTAAGTGCAACAACCAAACTGACGTTCTCTGTCATAGTCATCGCAAACAACACTAAGCCATAGGTCGAAGCCATCATAATGCCAGCAAGTGTTGCTCTTTTACGTAGTAACCAAGCGTTATGAAATTCTATTCTTTGATTCGACACGAGCAACCACAGGCTCAATGGAAGCACAATTGCCCAAAACTGAATACCCAAATAGAAAATCGCCGTGTGTTTATTGGTAATGCTAGGTGTGCTTAAGGGCTCTAATAATAGAAGCGCCTCTTTATCAATAATCGAATAACCCGTGGTACCGATGGCCGCGATTAACGCCCACAGTACGCCAAGGTTCAGGTAGGCCTTGAGCCTTAATTCAGAAAACTGCTTAAGCGGGACAAACAGACAACCCAGTGTGATCAATGCAAAACCAAGCCATTGATTGATTGATAACTCATACCCTATTAACACCGTACCCAAGCCAACCATCAACACGGGCAGTGCTCGTGCCATTGGGTAAATCACCCCAATATCGGCCTGCTTGTAGGCTATGCCTAAGCCGATTAAATAGATGATTTGGCAAATGCCACTTAAAAGAAGTAGCTGCCAGAATAGGAGCGTGATGTTTGCAAAGCCGACACTGTAGACGTACCAGATCAAATAGGGAGTCAAAATCGCGGCAGCGGCAAAGCCAGAAGCAAGGAAAAAAGACGACCCCGATCCTTGATTAGATTTACCTAGAACATTCCACCCCGCATGAAGCAGAGCCGAAATTATCACGATGACGATGGCAGAAAATTCCATTTCATTCCTAACTTATTAACTGACTTATAAAAGCCGTCGCTGAAAACGGGTGATAAAAAAGGCCTCTTGGTAAGAGACCTTTGATCGATTCAATTGGGCAAGCCCAAAGAGTTACAGATATGTACGTGTTCTAACGCATGACTAGCGCTCTAGCTGCGCGATTGACTCAATACTGATCGCATCATGACGCCAATACTCAATATCGCAATCAATCAGATCGCCGTTTTGGTTGTAGTTCACACGCTCTACGACCATTGCAGGAGAGCCAGAAGTCGCACGCAGAGCTTGTGCTGTTTCGCCAAGTAAAGACGTTGTGCTCACTCGGTAACGGATCTTCTGATACACCACACCAAAGTGTTCGCGGTAGATGTCCGTCAACGATTTAGACAAGTCATAATCAAGCAAGTTAGGGAACAACTCTGGTCGAATATAGTTGGTCACATACACAACTGGCCTATCTTCAAGATAACGAACTCTGTCTACTCGATAAACGTCCGAGAAAGGTTGTAACTCAAGAAGTCGAGTCGCCTCCTTGGTTGCTAACATGCCTTTTGCCGCCACCAATTCTGTTTGCGGCTTACGATTCTGCGATAGAGCCATATTGGTGAAGTTCAGCGTTTGTGTTGGATCATAACGAAGCGGCTCAGGAGAGATAAACCAACCACGTCGGTCTTCTCGATAAATGCGCCCTTCCGCTTCAAGTGAAGATAAGGCTTCACGTAGGGTAACTCGAGTCGTATCAAACGATTCAGCCAGCTTACGTTCCGCAGGCAGCTTCTGTCGTGGTGTTAACATCCCCGACTCTATCTGCTCTACGATGACATCTTTGATTTTTACGTACTGCACTTCATTTCCTTTCATTCTTGTTCTTGTCGTCAGCCACTCCTTGGCCAACTGCAATATAAATGGTTCGCTAGCGTTTACGCCAAGCTTGGGTGCGCTTCTCGAATAACTTGTTGATTAGCATATGAATCAACTTCGCACTCGCTGCTGATATCATGATCATCACTGCCATGGCTGCTGCTGCACCCGTTTGACCCGCATCGTCCATATTCAGTACTGATACTGACGCTGGAATCGTATTGGTAGAATACAAGAATACTACCGCAGATGTCGTGGTAAGTGCATTAATAAACAGGTATGTCGCAATATCTAAAATCGCCGGCAGACAAACGGGTACCGTCACCTTAAAGAACAGCTTGTATTGCGGTAAGTTTACCGAAGCCGCCGTTGCCTCAATTTCAGAAGGCAGCTGTTTCAATGCCGTTAACGCCGTCATGTGCCCTACCGTGTAGTAGTGAACCACGGTATTAATCACCAAGAACGCCATCGTGCCATACAAGAAGTTGAGTGGATTACTCAAATCATTGAAGTAGAAGATATACCCCAAACCCAGCACCATACCCGGAACGGCCATCGGAACAACACTGAGCATTTGCATCGCTTGACGAACAGGACCGAAGGCGCGACCTTTCTCAATGCAGTATGCCCCTAGGAAAATCAGAACAGTACCAATTATCGCAGTCCAAGCACCAAGCGTTAAGGAGTTGAAGAATGGCGCCCAACCATAAGTACTCATTTCTGCGAAGTTATAGTTGTTTAGCGTTAGCGCTTTGTTCCAAGGCCAGAAGGTAACCATAGACCCATATATTGCCATGCCCAACACGATAACCACAGCAGCAGAGATAATGGTGCAATAAAGGAAACATAAGCCATCACGTAGTGAGCTAGGTTCTGGTTGGTACGCGACAGAACGAGTATCAAACAAGCTCTTCTGTTTCTTTTGAACCCAGCGGTCAACGGTAAACGCAAGCAACGCTGGCAATAGCAGTAAGATACTAGTTACCGCACCCATAGAGAAGTTCTGTTGACCTACCACCTGCTTAAAGATGTCAGTCGATAGCACGTTGTAGCTACCACCTATCACTTTTGGCACACCAAAGTCACAAACCACCAACGTAAACACAACGATCAATGTGCTGATCAAGCCGTATTTTGCCGCAGGTAACGTCACCATAAAAAAGGTTTTTAACGATGAAGTATTGAGTGCACGTGCTGCCTCATAAAGGCGAGCGTCAGAGGTTCTTAATGAGGTGGTCAGAATCATCAAGGCGTGTGGAAACGTCCAGAATATCAAGCCCAGTGAAATACCAATCAAGCCATAAACCGAGTTGCCACCCAAGACTTCTTTAGCGATACCTTGGTTACCAAATAAGAAGATAAGACTGATTGCAGGAAGCAGTGACGGAGCAAGAATAGGCGCAGAACCCAGCACTTGAAAAAATCCTTTAAAAGGCATGCATGAACGAGTTAGCGCATAGGCATAACCAAACGCCAAGACGCCCACGACAACGGTCACTAGCAGTCCAAGCGTGAAGGTATTGCCTACCGACTGCCATAAGCTTTGAGACGCAAAATACGTTGCGAAATTCTCTAAGCCTACAAATTCGCCATCTGCGTTCTGAACACTCTTTTTCAACATCGCCCACAGTGGCATCAGGATAAACAGCGTCATGACCACAGACAAAAAGGCCAGCAGCCCAAACAGAATTACGTTGTCTTTGCTTAACCGAGCCAGAAAAGGTTGTACTCGTCGTTGAATTAGCAGCTTAGATTGCATCATTTGAGTCGATTCCATGATTGTTTACGCCGCCTCGTCTTTCATCACTTGCAGGCTTTTCGATGGGTAAGCTCTAAGGCCTTCTTGATCAAACGCCACGTAACGAATATCACTGCGACGCAGCTTCAATCGGTTGAACTCTTTGACGGGTACATCAACGATGATCTCTTTCGCCGTTGAGTCATGTTGCAATTGACACTCAACACGATAAAACGCCCCTAAGAATTCGCTTGATACGATTCTCACTGGCAAGGATTCACTAAAACGATCAACAAACTGGATTTGCTCTGGACGAACGGCAATATCGAAAACATCACCCAGATTTGGCGTGAGATTATCTAAGCCAGGTAACGGCAGCATTGACTCAGCAATGCGCATCTTGCCTTGAGCTGCAACAGAAGCTTGAATGAAGTTCATACTGCCGACAAACTCAGCCACAAAACGACTGACGGGTTTTTGGTAGATCTCTTGAGGAGCACCTACCTGCTCGATAACACCATGATTCATCACCACAATGCGGTCTGCCATCGTTAACGCTTCATCTTGGTCGTGCGTCACCATAATAGTGGTGATACCCAACTTACGTTGCAGTTGGCAGATCTCATCACGTAGATGTGTTCTTACCTTAGCGTCCAACGCAGAAAGCGGTTCATCGAGTAGCAACAAGCCTGGAGAAAGAGCTAATGCGCGAGCCAGAGCAACACGCTGCTGCTGCCCACCAGATAGCTGATTTGGGAATTTCTGACCAGACGTTGGTAAGCCGATGGTTTCTAACCAAGACTCAACCGTCTCAAGGGCTTCTTTGGTCGACATGCCTTGGTTTTTCAGACCAATCGCAATGTTTTCTTCCACAGTGAGATTTGGAAACAAAGCGTAAGACTGGAACACGATGCCAAAGTCGCGCTTTTCTGGTGGCAAGAAGGTCGTATCCTTACCGTTCTGCTCAATAGAGCCTGAAGTTGGTAAGTCTAGACCTGCAATCGCACGTAATAAGGTGGTTTTTCCACAGCCAGATGGGCCAAGGAAGCAGACAAACTCGCCTTTATCTATCGATAGGGAGATGTCTTTTAACGCTGTAAATTGGCCAAATTGCTTTACAACGTTTTCAATATTCAAATAAGTTTGGTTGCTCATACTACAGCACTCTCTATATGGTATATACCAAATTTAAACTGAGAATATTGCAGTTGAGTGACAAATTTATAGTAGCTAAATGACAGTTATATTGCAGATATAATAAGCGTTAAAGATTGCTATTTGTTCAACATTAAAAGTTAGTCCAACGTTGAAAGCCCTCAGTGACTTGCCCATAAATCACTGAGAGCCTAAATGTAAACTTCTAATTTAAACGCCAGATTAATCTATGATTCAACCTTGTCGGCTTTGCCCGCCGCACCTGCGAGTTTGGATAACTGTTTATCTAGCCACAATGGCGTGTTACCCGAATCTTCCGCGTTCTCTTTTCTTCGTATCGCATCACGCACCATCATCGCACCTACCCAACGAAATGGCTCTGGCGGGAAGCGTCCTAATGGGCCTTTAGTTAAACCGCTTCGTGTCCAAGCATTGTCGATATCGAGTACCATTGCTGACAAAATCTTCCCGCCCATACGGGTTTGAGCAACGCCATTGCCTGAATAACCAAGTCCATAATAGATGTTGCTTTGGCCTTTTAGATTACCGAAAAATGGCAATCCGGTGACCGAACGATCTGAGCCGCCAGACCAATTGTAATCGAATTCACTTTGTTCCAATTTAGGGAACAGTTTTTGGAACGATTGATTGAGAATCGGTAGGTAGTTAGTGGTTTGGTTAAACATGCTTTCAACTTGATTGGCAAACGAGAACTTATTACCGCCTTTACCCAACATGAGTCGTCCGTCCTGAGTATCTCGGTAGTAATGGACAAAGATACGCGAATCCACCACCGCCGCCCCTTTCTCTGGGCCAAACTGCTTGAGCTTTTCAGGAATAGGCTTGGTCACGACCATATCGGAAGAGACAACCACTATGCTGCGTTTGAACTCTTTAAAGTGATCGAGCATCCACGCATTGAGTGCCAAGATCACTTTATCCGCAAATACTGACCCGCCTTGGGTTTGAATTCGAGCGGGAGAGCCATAGTCGAGTGATGTCATTTCTGTGTTTTCGTGAATTTCGACACCCAGTTCGAGCGCCACTCGGCGCAAACCTCTAGCCAATAACGCTGGCTGCACACTACCCGCAGCTTCTGAGTAGTAACCCTCAATATGGCGATCAGATCCCGCTTTATCAGCTAAAGAATTGTCGCACTTCTTCCAGCTATTGATACCCTGCTTAACCAGCTCATTAACAACTGGCTCCATTCCACCCTTCTGAGCTTCATTGGTCGCCGTGTAGTAAGTTCCGCTGCGATATAGATGCGCGTCAATCTTGTGTTCGTTACAGAAGGCTTCGATCTCGTATATAACCTTTTCCGATTCCTTAACCAACCATTTCGCTTGTTCTTTTCCATAGAGCTTTTTCAGCGTCGGATACTTAGTCGACCACGTCAGCATGCAACCGCCGTTCGCCCCAGAAGCACCGCTACCACATAGGCCTTTTTCAATCACGACAACATGCTTTTCGGGTTGCTGTTGTTTGATTAAAATCGCCGTCCATAAACCCGTATAGCCACCGCCAACAATGGCGATATCACAGTTGACGTCTTTTTGGAGCGGCTTAGCCGAATCTAGCCCCGCATTGATGTTGCCAAACTCTTGTTCCAACGCTTGCTTGAACCAATATGAGTAGTGCTTTGTCATTTGTTGTACCTTACTTAAAACCTAAAGGCGTAAAACTAAAAAAGGAAGACCGAAGCCTTCCTTTACTGATTTCTAACTTCTAATGAACTAAATAGTTAAATAGTTAAATAGTTAAGTAACTGAATAGGTCGTCAGATTAAGATTTTGGCTCTGATTTAGCGTCAAACTTCTCAGACCATGTTTTAAGAACGTCGGCACGTTCGCTGCCCATGCGAGCGAAGTCCATTTTTGCCATGTTCTTTTCTACATTAGGGAAGTTCTCTGCTTTGCCTGTCACATCTTTGTGACCAACAACTGGGTACATTTCGATGTAAAGCTCATTCGCCGCTTTAGAAATAGACCAATCGATAACACGTTGTGCTGCATCAGAAGGCTTAACAAGGCCTACCGCTTCAGATTCCCAGCCGATGCCTTCAGGCGTAATCACTGAAAGTGGAGCGCCTTGAGTTTTCAGCTTAGCGCCACGGCTCGCCATAGAAATACCGATAGCGACTTCGCCCATGCCCGCTTGAACACATGGCTTAGAGCCTGAGTGCGTGTAGTGAGCAATGTTTTGATCTAGCTTCTGCATGTAGTTCCAACCTTGGTCTTCACCCATGTTTTGTAGCCAAGCCGAAACCTGCATGTAGCCTGTACCAGAAGACGCTGGGTTTGGCATAGCAATGTGGCCCTTGTAGATAGGCTTCGTTAGGTCATCCCAAGACTTAGGTGCCGGTAGGTTCAATTGCTTAGCCACCACTTCGTTAAAGCAAACTGCATTGAAGAATGCGTCATTGCCATACCAAGCTTGAGTAGACTGTGGGTCGTTAAGGTTAGCGCGTAATGCTTCTACACCTTGAGGCGTATAAGGTTTCAGGATGCCCTCTTCTTTAAGCAATGCCATTGAAGAACCCGCAAGACCCCAAACTACCTCTGCACGAGGGTTGTTTTTCTCAGCCAATAATTTTGCCGTCATGATCCCTGTTGAATCACGCACCCACTTGATGTTGATGTCTGGGTTTTCACTTTCGAAAGCATTTTTGTATTTAGCTAAAATGTCAGTTTCAAAAGCAGTGTAAACCGTCACTTCCTGTGCTGCATTAGCGTTACCAGCTAGTAGAGTTACTAAAGCTGCAAGTGATCCTTTCATAAAACGGTTTTTCATCATTTTCTCCAGTCAGGCTCAACTCTAAAATGAGAAGTTGCCAAAATTAAAAGTTATCGAGGTTTAAAGCTGCCTAGGTTTAGAAGCAACCAAGGTTTAACGTTTCTTAAGTTAGAAGCCTCATCAAGAGGCACCTATACCCATAAATTCATTTAGGTTGTTATTACATGCCTTTACATTGGTATGTACCAGATGACGAGTATTAACCTAATCGACTTTTATGACGGTTAAATGAACAAAAAATGGCAATTTAAAGATCGGAAAATTTCTCAACACAAGTGACAAATTTGAATATGAAGCTTTTGTGAAAATAACGTTTGGGCTATTTACGACCGTTTAAATTGGTTGTTAAAGTAACCGCAAATACTGGTATAGTCCAAAATACAAATCACGAGAATTGAACATGAGAAACGAATACCTACTACTGACACCGGGTCCTCTATCTACTTCTGAAACCGTTCGCCAAGCGATGCTAAAAGATTGGTGTACTTGGGATGATGAATACAACAAAGACGTTGTTGAAGTGATTCGTAGCAAGCTAGTGACTTTGGCGACTAAGCAAACGGGTTATACGAGCGTACTAATGCAAGGTAGCGGCACCGCTTCAGTTGAAGCAACAATCGGTAGCGTTATCTCTAAAAGCGGCAAGCTTCTTGTTGTTGACAACGGTGCGTATGGTGCTCGTATTGCTCAAATCGCAGAATACTTAAACATTCCATGCCATGTCGTTTCCCCAGGTGAAACATCACAGCCTGACTTGAACGAAATGGAGACGGCATTGGCTATGGGTTCAGACATTACTCACGTTGCGATTGTGCACTGTGAGACCACTACGGGTATGTTGAATCCAATCGAAGACATCGCCAAATTGGCAAAGCAGCACAACAAAACCGTCATTCTAGATGCGATGTCGAGTTTTGGTGGCATCCCTATGGATATTGCTGACTTAGGTATCGATTACATGATCAGCTCAGCAAACAAGTGTATTCAAGGTGTACCTGGATTCGGCTTTGTTATTGCGAAGCAATCGGAACTGGAAAAATGCAAAGGCCAAGCTCGTTCATTAACCCTTGACCTGTTTGACCAATGGCAATGCATGGAAAGCAACCATGGTAAATGGCGCTTCACCTCTCCAACTCATACAGTGCGTGCTTTCTACCAAGCTCTACTTGAATTGGAGCAAGAAGGTGGCATCGAAGCTCGTCATAGTCGCTACCAAACCAACCAAACCACATTGGTTGCAGGTATGCGCTCTCTTGGCTTTGAGCCGTTGCTTAATGATGATCTTCATTCACCTATCATTACCTCTTTCTATTCTCCAACTCATAGCGATTACCAATTCAAGGAATTCTATGACCGCTTGAAAGAACAAGGTTTTGTGATTTACCCGGGCAAGGTTTCAAACGCAGACTGCTTCCGAATCGGTAACATCGGTGAAGTGTACCCGTCAGACATTGAAGCTCTCATTGGCGCCGTGAAAAACGCTATGTACTGGGACATCAAATAATGACGACGACCAATCAAGAGCCGATTCTAAAGGCGACACACTTTCGAAGCGAAGGCGATGTGAACACCACGCCAGCACGCGAAAAATGGAACGAATCGCTAAACGATGATGCGACTCAAGCGATGTTAAAGCGTGATGCTGACGTGTTTCTTCATCAAGCCATGTCAACGCCTTGCCTAGACACACTTGAAGCAGCCGAAGGCATCTACATTCAAGATGCGACGGGCAAAAAGTACATGGACTTTCACGGTAACAATGTTCATCAACTAGGCTATGGTCATCCCCACATCATCAATAAAGTGACTCAGCAAATGGCGTCATTGCCGTTTTCACCGCGTCGCTTTACCAATGAAACTGCGGTTCAGTGTGCTGAGAAACTCACACAGATCTGCGGTGGTGATTTGAATCGCGTGTTGTTTGCTCCCGGTGGCACATCAGTGATCGGCATGGCGCTAAAACTTGCTAGACATGTCACCAACAATTTCAAAGTAGTGTCATTGTGGGACTCATTCCATGGCGCGTCACTCGATGCAATCTCAGTAGGTGGCGAAGCTTGTTTCCGCGAAGGCATGGGTCCATTAATGGCTGGCGTAGAACGCATTCCACCAGCGGTTTCCTATCGTGGCGCTTTTCCGCTTCGCGGGCAAAGCGCAGGCGGTGAAAGTGAGGCTACATGTGATGTGCACTACGCCGATTACCTTGAGTATGTGATTGAAAAAGAAGGTGGCATTGGTGCCTTCATTGCCGAAGCAGTGCGTAACACAGACGTTCAAGTACCAAGCAAAGCTTACTGGAAGCGCATCCGTGAGATCTGCGATAAGCATAACGTCATGTTGATCATCGACGACATTCCAAACGGTATGGGTCGCAGTGGCGAATGGTTCACTCACCAAGCTTTTGATATAGAACCTGATATTCTTTGTATCGGTAAAGGTTTTGGCGGCGGCTTAGTACCAATCGCAGCCATGATCACTAAAGACAAATACAACACGGCAGCGCAAGTTTCTCTTGGGCACTACACCCATGAAAAAAGCCCAATTGGTTGCGCGGCAGCACTCGCCACCATGGAAGTGATTGAGCAAGAAAACCTACTTGAAAAAGTACAAGCGGACAGCGCATTCGTGCGTGAACAACTGCTTCAAATGAAAGAGAAGTACCCAGTCATTGGTGACGTTCGCGGCATCGGCCTGCTCTGGGGGGTGGAATTGGTCACCGATCATATCACCAAAACCCGAGCTTTCGATGAAGCGGAAGCAGTACTTTACCAATGTCTAAACGATGGCCTGAGTTTCAAGGTGTCACAAGGTAATGTGATTCAGTTGAGCCCACCATTGATCATCAGCCGCAGCGAACTAGAAGTCGCTCTATCTGTATTCGAAAAAGCGATAGCAAAAGTCTGCAAAGACTTTGAATACCTTTAAACCATCATCTAACCAATAACTTAAACAATCATTCATCTCCCAGAACAACTTGAGCTGGGAGAGAACAGAAATAGGACACGACTATGAACACAACATCACCTATCCAAGCGGTTATCTTTGACTGGGCTGGCACTATCGTTGATTTTGGATCATTTGCTCCAACCAGTATTTTCGTTGAAGCATTCAGACAAGGTTTCGACTTTGATATCGACTTAGCAGAAGCGCGTGAACCTATGGGGATCGGCAAATGGGACCACATCCAAGCAGTTGGTCGAATTCCTGCTGTTGACGCTCGTTGGAAGGCTCAGTTCGGACGCTCTATGATAAGTGAAGACGTTGATGCGATCTACGCGGCATTCATGCCTCTTCAAAAAGCGAAAGTAGCCGATCACGCAGCACCTATTTTGAATGCGATAGAAGTGGTCAATAACCTAAAAGAGAAGAACGTGAAGATCGGGTCTTGTTCAGGTTACCCACGTGAAGTGATGGATGTTTTAATTCCTGCTGCTGCAGATTACGGTTACCGACCAGATAACGTGGTAGCGACCGACGACTTACCTCAAGGTGGTCGCCCTGCTCCATTTATGGCACTGAAAAACGTAATCGACCTAGGTGTAACTAGCGTTGCTGCGTGTGTAAAAGTAGACGACGCAGCACCGGGGATCGATGAAGGTCACAACGCAGGCATGTGGACAGTTGGACTTGTATTATCGGGGAACGAAGCAGGGTTAACGTATCAAGAATATTTAGATGCAGACGAGACAACACTTGCGGCTGCACGTGAAAAAGCAAGCGTTAAGCTAAACAAATCAAACCCACACTACTTAATCGATACCATTGCAGACCTACCAGGTGTCATTGCAGACATTGAAAAACGTTTGTTAGCCGGAGAGCGCCCATAACTCCTGTAACTTCCGCAAATCAGGGTCGATAGCCCAATAATCCGCACACATAAAAAGAAACCTCGTATCACCTAAAAATGATACGAGGTTTCTTCGTTTCCAACATTTGAGACAACAATTAATTGACAAAAACCTCTGTAAATAGCACCTTAAATATATAAATTTTAACAACTTCATTGACCCCAATAAGCAACCACACTAACAATGTAAAAACAGTTCCAAGATAGGTTCGACCTGAATCTACGCCTGAACCACTTACTGCTGCAGTGTCCCAATCAGTAAGTCGTCGCTTTAAAGGCTCATTCAGATAACAATAAGAGTTAATCCAAGGATAAGATTATGAAAAGACTGTCAAAAATCATGTGTGCAGTAATAGCTGCTTCAGGTTTCGCTGCTGCTCCATCAATTGCCGCAACGACATACGTTGGCGCAAAAGTTGGCATGGGTTGGCTAGATAGCGCTTGTGTCGACAACGTTGATTGTGAAGATGATTCAGTTGCGGGCGGTATTTACGGTGGCTACAACTTTACCGATAACATTGCTCTAGAATTGAATGCAGATTACTTAGGTGATTATGACACCAGCTTTAACAACAACGGAGCGACTCAAAGATACAGCGATTCTATCGTAGCCATTTCTTTGAGCCCAATGTATCGACTAGCGATTAAACAACAATTTGATATCTTCTTCAAAGCAGGTCCTGCTTACATCATGCACGATGACGAAGACGACGTTGTTTTGGCCTTAGGTATCGGTGCCGAGAAACAGCTTTCAGACGATTGGGCGCTTAGAGTTGAATACCAATACTTCGATGATTTTGACGATAAGATTATCCAAGACCTTAACTCTAACCTTGTTACCATTGGTCTAAGCTACAATTTCGGTACAGGTAACACGACAGCTTCAGCCGCAACAGTAGCTACTGCGGCAGCGGTAACACAGGCTCCAGCTGAACCAATTGCAGAACCTGAAGCCGTTGTGGTTGAAGAAGAGACTGTTGTAATTAAAGCGCAAACTGAAAGCTTCTCTCAAGGCATGTTTGAGACAAACAGCACTGAACTGTCTACTGAGGGTGAAACTGCTCTAATGCCACTAGTAGAAGTGCTGCAAACTTACCCTCAATCGTCAGTCAATGTAGTTGGTCACACCGATTCAACAGGTGCAGCTGAGTACAACATGATGATCTCTAAGAAACGTGCTGCCGCTGTAGCTGCATACATCGAAGAGCAAGGTATTGAAGCAGACCGCATTACGGCTACAGGTGAAGGTGAAGAAAACCCAGTAGCAACAAACGATACAGCCGAGGGTCGTGCACAAAACCGTCGTGTTGACGCAACAATCCCAAGCTTCGAATATCAAGAAGAAGCGCAAATGGAAGAAGTTATCGTAGAAACGGCTGAATAATAGCACTCTACTCTAGCGAGAATAATTAAGGGCGGAACACTGTAAAGTGCTTCGCCCTTTTCTTTGTCTGGCTCTACTCATACGCCGTAAGCCGTAAGCCGTAAAAAATAGCCTACCGCCAAGGTATACAATCAGAAGGCTAAACTATTTCCCAGCTGTGGGTCATCTCTACGCCAGCACCGAGCATCAGACATACTGAACAGTATTTCTCTAATGAATCCGCACAGACTTTAGCAACAAGCTCAGGATCAAGGTTATCACCCGATACTTCAAAATGAATATTAATCACGGTAAAGATTTTTGGTGCGGTTTCACGACGTGTTGTTTCAAGTTTTGCATTACAGCCTGTGATGTTCTGGCCTGCAGATTTCAAACCATCAACCACATCAACAGAGCTACAACCACCAGCCGCCATTAACACCATTTCCATCGGGCTTGGCGCAGTTGCACCACCACTTCCATCCATCACGACAGAGTGACCTGATTGAGATTGACCTAGGAATTTAAAGCCTTCGACCCATTTAACTTCTGCTTGCATACTGTTCCTTAGATGACCGATAACCGCCATCACTGTCTATTATTTATTGTTAGTACCGACACCCTACTACTGGCGGCATTTATGAGCAAGATTTTCTCAATGACATATTTTTTTCATGAATGATGCAATTTTTTCCATCTAAAACCTGTCTCTATTCGTACATTCAAAATCGAATGAGAAGAACGTCAAGATGAGGTATCTATGAATAAATTATCTAAAATATTGGTATCACTCGTGGTTGCGCTACCACTGATTTCGCTGTTTGTAAGCCAGACTGGCACTGCCAATACAATGGATAAAACAGCTAATTCAGGTAAAAGTGAAATCGCGACACTGGCTGGTGGTTGTTTTTGGTGTACAGAATCCGACCTAGAAAAGCTGACAGGCGTCACCGACGTTATCTCTGGGTACTCTGGTGGTGAACTAGAAAACCCAACCTACAAACAAGTATCCTCAGGAAAGTCTGGTCACATCGAAGTGATCAACGTGACTTACAACCCTGATGTTGTTAGCTATGAACAGGTTCTTGACCAATTCTTCAGACACATCGACCCAACCGATGACAAAGGCTCTTTTGTAGACCGAGGCCGTCATTATCGACCAGCTATTTTCTATCATAACCAAGCACAAAAAGATGTTGCTCAGAACTTCATGATGGAGATCGACAAAGCTAATATCTTTGGTGAACCACTAAAAACTGAACTGATTGAATTTGAAAAATTCTGGCCAGCGGAAGACTATCACCAAGACTATTACAAGAAGAGTAAAGTTCGTTATAACTACTACCGCTATGCTTCTGGCCGCGATCAGTACCTAGATAAGATCTTCGGTGACGATAGAAAAGAGAATCCACAAACTATCCGTCAGATCATCGACAGAAAAAATGCGACAGCTAACGCTAAGACCTACGTCAAGCCGTCTGATGCAGAGATCAAAGCGATGCTAACTTCACTGCAGTACGATGTAACACAAGACGATGCAACAGAGCGCCCGTTTGACAACAAGTACTGGGATAACAAGCAAGAAGGTATTTACGTTGATATCGTAACTGGGGAACCACTGTTCTCTTCAAAAGACAAATACAAATCAGGTACAGGTTGGCCGAGCTTTACACAGCCAATCAGCGAGGCTTATGTAGTCACAACTACTGACTACAAACTGCTTTACCCAAGAACAGAGGTTCGCAGCAAGTTTGGCGATTCTCACCTGGGACATGTATTTAAAGATGGTCCAAAACCAACAGGGTTACGTTACTGCATGAACTCAGCCGCAATGCGCTTTATCCCAGCGGATAAATTAGCAGAAGAAGGCTATGAGGAATACGTTGAGATGTTTAAGGGCTAAGCATTCAGCAATTAACGATCAGCCTATGACAACAAAGCCAGCATATCGCTGGCTTTATTTTTATTTACAGAGCTTCATTTACAGAGCTTTATTTATTAGCCTGTTCATCTTATTAACCCGTTAACACCGTGTCTTCTGGGTATTTCAACAAGGAAGGTTCTGGGCGAGCTAACATATAAGCCAAGGTCAGGGGGCCGATGCGTCCAATCACCATAACGACAATCATGATGTATTTACCTGTCTCAGTCAGGTTCGCGGTTAAGCCAGCCGTTAAGCCAACCGTTGCAAAGGCTGAAATCACCTCAAACATGACTCGATCAAACGCTGCCTTTTCAGTAAGCATTAACAAAAACATCGCGGTGGTTAATAACGCCCCACTTACCACAATAATGGCCAATGACTTTGTTACCGCTTGCCAAGTTACGGTTCGCTTAAACATCACTACATGCTTTTTCTGACGGAGGAACGTCCACGTTGCGACAAAGGCGACGGCAAAGGTCGAAACCTTAATACCACCACCCGTTGAGGTAGAACCGGCACCAATCAACATCAGTACAATCATCACCAATAATGCAGGCTGAGTGTACTGGGACAAATCCACACTATTAAAGCCAGCAGTACGAGCACTTGCCGACTGAAAAAATGCGGCTAGCCACTTTCCTTGAGTCGATAACCCTTCCATGGTTGCTGAGTTATTTCTTTCCAACAGCCAGAACAATACCGTACCTACCAACAATAGAGTCGGAGTGGCGGTTAGCATAATCTTGGTGTGTAAATGAAGATGTCGAAAACCTTTACGCCAGTTACTCGATAGGTCGCCGACGACTGTGAAGCCTAGCCCACCGAAAATAAACAAGCCAGCTAAGGTGAAGATCACCAATGGATCATCAACAAAACTCATCATACTGTCTGAAAACAGTGCGAAACCTGCGTTATTGAATGCTGATATCGCATGAAAAAGTGCATAAAAGCTACCCGTTGACCATCCCATCTCAGGCACCCAGCGGAAACAGAGCAATACAAAACCGATAAATTCAGCCACTAATGCAAAGATGATGATCTTCTTAACTAATTTGCGAAGGTTAATCTTACGATCTTGGCCAAGCGCTTCTTTCGCTAGTGCTTGTTGTTTAAGGCTTAACCGAACACCGAACATGTAAAGTAGTACCGCAGATAGAGTCATCTGCCCTAACCCGCCGACTTGCATCAAGAACATCAGTAAGATTTTACCCGCCAAGGTGAAATGCTCACCGGTATCGACAACACCTAATCCTGTCACACTGATCGCCGAGGTTGCTGTAAACAGTGCATCCGTAAAGCTTAGGCCTGTCACGGAGAATACAGGCATCGTCAACAATATTGCAGAGGGGATAAGCACGCCTAAGAAACTCGTAAGGATAATCTTAGGTTCAGAGCCTTTACGTGGCTTTTTATCACTCTTAAGCGTGTAGAAAGTACCTTTTCGTTTTAACGAATTCATACTGTTACCTTATTGCCAATTACCAATTGCGTAGCTTTCTAGATAAGGTCTCTTTCGGCCCAGCGATGATCACCACATCCCCAATTTCTAAACTCACATCCAGTTCTGGTGCTTTAGTTAGGTTCGGTCCTCGTTTGAAGCCAAGTACCTCAACACCATTTTCTTTACACAGCTTAAGGTCGCCAAGTTTCTTACCCAACAAATTAGAACCAATAACAATCTCCGTCATCGCTAAACCGCTGCCAAGATCGATAAACTCAAGAACGCGTCTATCCAACATTTTACGCGCAACACGAATACCCATATCTCGTTCAGGCATGATGATATGGTCGGCACCAATCTTGGAGAGAATCTTGCCGTGAAACTTATCGTTCGCCTTTACCCAAACAGCTTTTGCGCCTGATTCTTTGACCACTAGCGTAGTAAGAATACTGGAGTTAACATCAGAGCCAATCGACACCATCACCATGTCGTAATCGTCGAGTCTTAACTCTTTAACTGTCTCCTCGCTTGTACAGTTCGCAACAATCGCTTGTGAAACAAAAGCCGCCGCTTCTTTCACTCGCTCTTCATCAATATCGACGGCGAGTACCTGTGCGCCTGAACTTTGTAGCTCTTTGCAAACAGATAAACCAAATCGCCCTAAACCGATAACTGCATATTGTTTGTCGCTCATTTGAAATCCTGTTTAGAAATTTTAATTACACGGGATAGCCAAACCTACATTAGTTTCTATCTCAAAAAAAGTTAGTTCTGCAAGAATAAGGTTATACTATTGTCATAATCGCTTGATTTATAAAGGTAGAGAACAACTCGAGTTTCTGCTAATTTCCAATTCATAATTTCTGCGGCAGCACACACAATGAATGAATTCATAACCCAAGTACAAACCTACATCAACCAGAGCCATAGTGATTGGGCAAACAGCGTCCTATTCATCACTATTGCGAGTTTTCTCGCTTGGGTAGCTTGGCGAATTATCCATAATCGCTTAGAAATTCTGGTTCAAAAAACCCCATTTCACTGGGACGATCTACTGCTAGAAGCACTAAAAACCCCTGTCAGCACGTTACTTTGGTGTTGGCCTGCTACAGTATCTGTCGGGCTAATCCTTCAAGACCAGTTTGGCAATGAAATCAACTGGTTAAAAACGCTTAAACACATATTGATTATCTGTACCTTCGTTTGGTTTACGTTACGAATGATCACTAACACTGAAGCGTATGTCTTAGAGCAAAAAACCAGAGACGAAACCACAGTGCAAGCTATAGCGAAAGTCGCTCGCTTGTTCTTTATGGTGATGGGCGGCCTAACCATCATGCAGGCGTTTGGGCTCAGTCTTTCCGGTTTACTTACCTTTGGTGGTGTTGGTGGCTTGATCGTCGGTTTAGCGGCTAAAGACTTACTGTCGAACTTCTTCGGTGGCATGATGATTTACTTCGATCGCCCTTTTAAAGTCGGCGACTGGATACGCTCTCCCGATCGTCAAATCGAAGGCACTGTCGAACGCATAGGCTGGCGTATGACCATCATTCGCACCTTTGATAAGCGTCCTTTGTACGTGCCGAATTCGGTGTTCAGTAACATTGTGGTCGAGAACCCATCAAGAATGTTGAACCGCAGGATCAATGAGACTTTTGGTCTGCGTTACCAAGATGCAAACAAACTGGCTCTGATTGTGGATGACGTAAAAGCCATGCTTGAAACGCACCCTGACATTGATGCCAAACAGACGCTGATCGTTAACTTTGATAAGTTTGGGCCATCAACGCTCAACTTCTTTATCTACACCTTCACAAAAACAGTCAACTGGGTGAGATACCACGAAGTTAAACAAGATGTCCTGTTGCAAGTGTTAGCGATTATTCATAAGCACAATGCAGATATCGCCTTCCCAACACAAACACTCAAAATCGATCCTCAGGGCTTTGGTGAAACTCATGCTTTTGGTGAAGATCAAAGTATGATCACTTCCGCCCCAGAAGGTCATCAATAACCAAGCCCCTATTGGTTGACGTGAAGTAAGTTGGTTAATGATAAGTAAACTGGTTATCGATAAATAAACAGCGTGAAGCGTGGTAACATGGCGCAAGTATTCAAATGCACCTAATTACCACGCTATGATTTTACCTGTCATTCTAGCCGGCGGCTCCGGAAGTCGTCTCTGGCCACTGTCTCGCGAGCTTTACCCTAAGCAATTTCTCAATATTGCCGGTGAGCAGTCAATGCTTCAGCAAACGCTTCAACGCCTGCAAGGTCTTGAAGAGCACTTGATGGATAGTAAATGCGATGCCCCATTCATTATCTGTAATGAAGAGCATCGCTTTATTGCCGCTGAACAAGCTCGATCAGCTAACATTCAACATAGTGGTATTCTGCTAGAGCCAGTCGGTAGAAATACAGCCCCAGCTATTGCGCTTGCCGCCCTAAAGACTTTAAGTAAACCAGCGCTTAATGAACAAAGCACATCCGACCCTATCTTGTTAGTGCTGGCTGCTGATCATCACATCGCGAAAACCTCTGAATTCCAACAAGCGATTAGTCGTGGTGTTGATTATGCAAAACAAGGCAAACTGGTAACATTCGGCATAACACCTGACGCCCCAGAGACTGGTTATGGCTATATCAAGCAGGGAGAGCCTCTTTCCTCCAGTGTTCAAACTGATACTAATGGGACAGAGCAGCCACTCAATCATGCCTACGCCATAGAGTGTTTTGTAGAAAAGCCAAATACCGCAACAGCAGAAGAGTTCATCCGCTCAGAACAATACTTATGGAACAGTGGCATGTTCATGTTTAAGGCATCACGCTATGTTGAAGAACTCGCCGAACACCACCCTGAGATATTAGCGGCTTGTAAACTCGCTCTTGCAAAGCAAAATACCGACCTCGACTTTATCCGTATAGACGCTGAAGCATTCAAAAGCAGTCCGAGTGATTCTATCGATTATGCCGTGATGGAGAAGACCTCACACGCCGCAGTGATCCCGATGGATGTCGGTTGGAACGACATTGGCTCATGGTCTGCTATTTGGGATGTAAGTGAAAAAGATGAGCACAATAACGTCATTGAAGGTGATGTGTTGACCGTCGACTCTCAACACAACTACATCCATGCTGAAAATAAGCTGGTTGCTACGGTAGGCGTCGATAACCTGATTATTGTCGAAACCAAAGACGCTATATTGGTTGCGAATAAAGACAAGGTTCAGGGTGTTAAATCGATTGTCAGCCAGCTGAATCAAGCAGATCGCACAGAACATGTTCATCACCGCGAAGTGTTTAGACCTTGGGGTAAATACGATGTAATCGATCTAGGCAAACGCGACAAAGTTAAACGTATCACCGTAAAACCCGGTCACAAGTTGTCGTTACAAATGCACCACCATAGAGCGGAACATTGGGTAGTCGTGGCGGGTACTGCGAAAGTGACCAACGATGAAAAAACCTATCTGGTTAAAGAAGATCAATCCACTTACATCCCTTTAGGCCATATTCACTGCCTAGAGAACCCAGGGGTTCTCCCACTCGAGATGATAGAAGTGCAAACAGGCAGTCATTTAAGTGAAGACGACATCATTCGATATCAAGACAGCTATGGGCGAGACGTGCGCAAGCAACAAGTCCACTCATCAAAGCACAACCAAACGAAATAAAACAGCGACAAATCGATGAAACCAACATTAGACCTGAGCTGCTTTAAGAACAACGATATCCGCGGCGTCATTGGTAAACAAATCAATGAGCCACTCGCCTACCTGCTCGGTAAGGCATTTGGCGAATACGTTCTATCCGCTACGCCTGAAACCCCATTCGATGGCTTGGCGCAGGTAGTGATTGGTCGTGATAACCGCGAAACGTCCCTGTCATTACAAGAAGCCATGACCAAAGGCTTGATCGAGTCAGGGATTACCGTAATTGATCTAGGTATGACTGGCACTGAAGAGGTCTACTTTGCGACTCGTCACCTAAAAGCGATTGGCGGAATACAAATTACAGCTAGCCACAACCCAATCAATTACAACGGCATGAAATTGGTCGGTGTAGACGCTAGCCCTATCAGTAAAAACAGTGGTTTAGATGAAATCAAACGACGCATTGAAGAACTTAATCAAGAGCTGAACTGCAATTTACCGTTCGTTCATGCACAACCAAGTAATTCTCGTAGATCGACCAGTATTCTCGCCACTTATGTAGACCACCTACTCTCGTACATAACCCCATCAAAGCTGTCATCGATGAAGATTGTGGTTAATGCTGGGAACGGTGTTGCAGGGCATGTTATCGATGATTTAGAGAAGCGATTCAACGAACTCAATGCTCCAATCACATTCATCAAGGTTCATCACTCTCCAGATGGAAAGTTCCCAAACGGTATTCCAAACCCCTTAATCAAAGAAAACCAGATTGCGACACGCGATGCCGTCTTGGCACACTCCGCAGCTCTTGGCATCGCATGGGATGGAGACTTCGACCGATGCTTTTTCTTTGATGAGAAAGGCAATTACATCGAGGGTTATTACATTGTCGGGTTGCTTGCTGAAGCATTCTTGGTCAAACAACCTAACGCGACTGTATTGCACGATATGCGCATGACATGGAACACGATTGAAGTCGCTAACACGCATGGTGGAAAAGCGATTGGAATTAAAGCGGGGCACGCACTTATTAAAGAGAAGATGCGTGAAAAAAATGCCGTCTATGGGGGCGAAATGAGTGCGCACCATTATTTTCGTGATTTTGGATATTGCGATTCAGGCATGATTCCTTGGCTATTGGTTATCGAACTAATGTCGAAAACTCAACAATCGCTTCACCAATTGACGAGTACCAGTATAGATAGATTCCCCTCTTCCGGGGAGATCAATCGAAGAGTATCAGACCCAAAGCAGGTCATGGCTTGCGTGTTATCGCACTACCGAGATAATGCCTTTGAGATCGATCACACAGACGGGATCAGCGTCAATATGGGCACATGGCGCTTCAACTTAAGAAAGTCCAATACCGAGCCATTAATACGCCTCAACGTGGAAACCAAGCAAGATAGAACTTTACTGTCACTCAAAGTCGACGAGTTACTGTCTTTTCTCATTTAAGAATACTGATACTTTCAGTTTATAACTAAGAATTACAAAAAAGCCCTTACTAGCTGTTGCTAATAAGGGCTTTGAATTTTCAGCCGCTTAGTGACTGGTTGTAATAATTAGATTACTTGTTACGGCGAGCTTCAACAGCGCCTGCCAGTTGGCGAAGTACTGTTTCAGTATCTTCCCAACCAATACATGCATCAGTCACAGATTGACCGTAAGTTGCAGCTTTGCCGTCAACCAAGTCTTGGCGACCTTCAACAAGGTGAGATTCAATCATCACACCAAAGATAGCTTTGTCGCCACCAGAGATTTGTGCGCTTACGTCATCAGATACGTTCATTTGACGCTTAAACTGCTTAGAGCTGTTTGCGTGGCTGAAATCGATCATCACTTTTTGTGGAAGACCTGAAGCTGCTAGCTCTTCTTTAATCTTACCAACGTGTTCTGCGCTGTAGTTTGGCTCTTTACCACCACGTAGGATGATATGACAATCAGGGTTACCTGCTGTTTCAACGATAGCTGAGTGACCGTACTTAGTTACCGATAAGAAGTGGTGAGAAGCGCTAGCAGAGCGAATAGCATCTGTTGCAATCTTGATGTTGCCATCAGTACCATTCTTAAATCCAACTGGGCAAGATAGGCCAGAAGCCAGTTCGCGGTGAACTTGAGATTCTGTAGTACGTGCGCCGATTGCACCCCAGCTGATTAGGTCAGCAACGTATTGAGGCGTGATCATATCTAGGAATTCGCTTGCCGTCGGCATGCCCATGTCAGTTAGATCCAGCAGTAACTTACGACCTAGACGAAGACCATCATTTAACTTGAACGTATCGTTCATGTAGGGGTCATTAATTAGACCTTTCCAACCAACAGTTGTACGTGGCTTTTCAAAGTAAACACGCATTACGATTTCAAGGTTATCACCAAGTTCGTCGCGCAACACTTTCAAACGTTTACCGTACTCAAGAGCAGCTTCTGTGTCATGAATAGAACATGGACCTACAATAACAAGCAAACGGTCATCGCTCTCTTCTAAAATATTGTGGATCGCTTTGCGGCTTTCAAAGGTTGTAGAAGAAGCAACTTCTGTCGCTGGAAACTTTTCTAAAACAGCAACAGGGGGTAATAACTCTTTTACTTTGTTAATTCTTACATCATCAGTCTGGAACATTGCTTACTTCTTCCTTTTTTCTATCCTTGAGCTGAATGTACGTTGTCTCACGTCACTTTCTATCAGCACTAATCTTCTTGTTCCCTGTAACTTAACTAGTAAAAACTCTAGTTTCAATCACTAATTAAAAATAAACGCAATTTTTTTTGTGTTTTATATTTAAAACACCCTGTATACCATTATTTACACACTATCGATTGCGTATTTTATAGGAAGGTAAGAAGATCCATCCTTCAAGCTTCATCATGCATGTAAAATTGTGTCGAACTTAAAAACACAAAAGCTCACGTGATCAGCGTGAGCTTTTATTTAATTACATTCTTTTCAATGGTTTGACGACACTATCAAGTCCTTCAATCTTCAGAGCAAGACACAGTTTTAATAAATCGCCTAGTTCACCAGACGGGAATCCCTTTTTATCGAACCAAAGCAAATATTCTTCAGGTAAGTCAATCAGTGTACGACCCGCGTACTTTCCAAATGGCATCTGCATTCGAGCCAACTTAATCAGGTTCTCTTTCTCTAGCATTATTCGCTCTTTCTATGCGTCATCTATGTTGTGTAGAGTATCACCTAAACGTTCAACCCAATAGTTGATCGCGTCTTTGGCATCATCCAGCGAATCAATCATGGTTGAAAAGTCTTTATTACCCGCTTCACGATCGATGGCTGCAAACAGTGGTGTGCCCTCTTGAGCATCACTGACCAATAACTCTACACTCGCACTCCCAACATTGGTGTGCTCACCAGTTGTCACCTTAGAAATGGTTGACATCGCAAGGCCAAACGGCAGAACGCTGCTCGTTACAGCTAAGATCGGATTAGGCGTTTCAACGTTACTCAGAGCGATACTCAAGCGGAGCGTTTTTCCTGTCGGTTCATCGACAATCGTTTTATGAGGCGATATTTTCTCTTCCAAGCGTTCAACCATGTGCTCAGTGAGTTCCTGAATCTCTTCCTGATCCAACGAACCTTCTTCTGTTAAAACAAAAATTTGGTCGATCACTACAGAGTCGTAATCATCTAACTTGGATTTCAAACGCTGTGCGTCACGTAGCCCAACCCTTGCCCAAACCAAGTCGACGCCTCCGTCAGGCCCAGCCTGAAAATCTTCGTAGCTGGTAAATTTAGTAGCGGTTCTAATTGGGCCGCCTGCACAACCAAACAAGAAAATGCTGGTTGCAACAAGCAAAAGGACTTTTAAAGAGTTCATAACGCACTTAGCTAAAATTAAGGAATCTAACTAAGTATGCCATACCCTATGTGAAAAGGTTGTAGAAAAAGGGGGTAAAATTCAGAGCTAACTCTAAAATTAATCATGTTGAACAGTGTGTGCGTACTCTACAATTACCTGATTTCCTTCAATATAAGCATTTTGGATCTCACCATCAACACTCATTCTACTTTTCAGGTAGACCACTTTAGGCCCCGATTCATTACCCTCTTTTAGCGAAGGGAATACATTCCTTGGTTCCAAATGAAGTAAACGACAAAAGTGACTAATGAAAGACATGGTTAATGGCGTCTCCCCTCTTAGCACTCTTGAGAAATCAAGCTGGTTCATGCCTAACTTTTTTGAAAACTCCATCTGCGTAATTCGCATTCTCGATTTTTGTGACATCCACGTTTGATACAACGCGTCTCTGTCTAGTTCTGTGAATTCCATACCGACTCCTTTATATAATTCATACCAATCAATTGTCCGGTTTTTCATACATGGCGTGTCAGGGTTCGGTTAGTGGAAACCAAAGGTTTGGTTTTGATATGCGCTCAATTGTTATCCAAAGCAAAAATCAAAAGACAAAACCATTCACAAAAACAATTAGAGCAAATACTTTCTTAATTTATTTCAATCACTTATAGGTGAGCAAAGAATACATTTAGCAAGTTAATTTGTGACAAGAATTAAAAGTTCGAGATTAGCATTCCACATTTCAATCTATTCATTCGCATTTATAAAACGCGTTGACTACATTTCGCTTGCTTAAACGCACTTCTGGCAAACTATTTGAAAGAATAGGACGCAAAGCCACCGATCTGTCGACAATTATTCTATCTATGATAGCGGAGCTGCCACTTAATAGGATTTAAGTGCAAATGCGTGCCGGAGTGTTCTCTTTTTTGTCGGCCAAATACAGTAAGGACAAATAATGAAACAACTCCCAAAAAATCACTCATCGCTCTGTCGCTACTAAGCGTTAGTGGTGCAAGCTTCGGTCACGGTTATGTCTCGGCATACAATAATGGCGTCGCTGAAAGCCGTGTAGCGCTGTGTAAGTTCCCTGCGAGTGATACACAAGAGAAGAACACTAACTGTGGTGGTATTCAATACGAACCGCAAAGTGTCGAAGGTCCTGAAGGCTTCCCAGAGGTTGGCCCTGCAGATGGAAAAATCGCGAGTGCGCAATCTTCTTTAGCGGCTGCGCTAGACGAGCAAACGGCAGACCGTTGGGTTAAACGCCCTATCCAATCTGGCTCTCAATACTTTGAGTGGACATTCACAGCAAACCACGTGACTCACGATTGGAAATACTACATTACAAAAGCAGACTGGAATCCAAACCAGCCTTTGGCTCGCAGTTCTTTTGATCTAACCCCATTCTGTGTGGTCGAAGGCAATATGGAACAGCCACCAATGCAAGTAAGCCACTTGTGTAATGTCCCTGAGCGTGAAGGCTACCAAGTGATTCTTGCTGTTTGGGATGTGGGTGATACTGCAATGGCTTTCTACAACGTTATTGATGTGAAATTTGATGGCGATGGTCCGATCATTCCTGATTGGGATCAAGGTGGTCAAATCAACCCAACTCGCGACCTAAACATCGGTGATGCAGTTTACACTCGTGTCTTTGACCAATCTGGTGAGAACGCTTCATACAGCACAGAGCTAGTGATTGAGAACAACGAGCAAGGTAAAGCGAATAACTGGTCTTATGCATTGGCATCAAAGATCAACCAAGAGCAGACGCAAATCAAAGCGGGTCAATTGAATGACCAAGGTGATTTCGCTCCTGTATACGGCTCAAACCCGGTTTACTTAAAAGCAGGTTCAGGCTTTAAGAGCGTAGAGATCGGCTACAAGATTGATACTCCAGAGCCAGAGCATGAAGTTGAAGTAACAGGTTTAGAGTCAGAGTACATTATCGACGAGAATCAACCGACTCAACTTGATCTTACTCTAGCGGCAACGGGCGACGTTCAAGCAGAGCTCACGGTATACAACCACCATCGTGAAGCACTGGCGTCTCAGAAATCTGAACTTAAAGACGGACAAGTTGAAGATGTTCAATTGACTCTGTCTAAATCTGAAGCTGGCCACCACATGCTTGTAGTTGTGACCAAAGATGACCAAGGTAACTTAGTGGATCAGAACACGCTTGATTTCCACCTGATGGACGAGCAAACACCGCCACCAGCGGGCGATTACGACTTCGTATTCCCTGAAAGCATTGAGTCTTACACCGCGGGCACGAAAGTACTAAGCAGCGATGGTAGTGTTTATCAGTGTAAAGAGTTCCCATACTCTGGTTACTGTGTTCAATGGGCACCAACGGCAACTCAATACGAACCTGGCGTAGGTTCACACTGGCAAGATGCTTGGAACAAAGTGGACTAATTATTAGTAAGGTACTTACTTTCAAGTACGTAAGCTTGTGTAATTAGCCAAACAAAAACGGATGCCCAGAGCATCCGTTTTCTTATTCAGCAACAGCGGAAATGCGGTTATCAAAGTAGATAATGGTCTGCCAACAAAGCGACAAACAAGATCATGAGATGATAGATTGAGAACTTAAAGGTCTTCATCGCCATGTTCGGCTCATCGCGATACTTCAATACCCAGGCATGATAAACAAACCCACCGTTGAGCAGCAAAGACGCGCTCAGGTATATCCAACTGCTCATTCCAACCAATACTGGCAGCACACACACGATGCTCAGCAACAGTGTATACAGCAGAATTGAAGTCTTGGTGTAAGTTATCCCATGTGTCACAGGCAACATCGGGATATCTACCTTGGCATATTCGTCACGACGATGAATCGCAAGTGCCCAAAAGTGAGGAGGTGTCCAAATGAAGATGATCATCACCAACAACCAAGCGTTTGAATGCAGCTCGTTGGTGACTGCCGTCCAGCCCAATAGCGGAGGCATAGCGCCTGCGATCCCTGCAATTACGATGTTCTGTGGCGTCGCTCGCTTCAAGTACATGGTATAAATGACCGCGTAGCCCAATAAGCTTGCAAAGGTTAACCAAGCAGTGAGTTGATTGACCCACACCACTAACGTAGCAAACCCAAGTAAGCCGATACCTGCTGCAAAGCTGAATACGCGCACACTGCTGAGCTCACCGGATGGTAAAGGACGTCGATTTGTTCGAGTCATCTGGCCGTCGATCTTTTTATCGATCAAATGGTTAAACGCAGCCGCCGAACCTGCCATTAACCCTATCCCAATCATTCCGAACAGAGTTTGTTGCAAAGGCAACCCATTCGGCATGGCCAAACACATCCCAACCAATGCCGTAAGCAACATTAAAGCCACCACTTTAGGCTTGGTCAGCGTTAAATAAACTTTCCAAGTGGCTTTGTTTTTTACAGCCATTTCGTTACTTAACGCTATGTCATTGTTGGCTGTTATCTTATGGGTTAAGGCTGCGTCTTGAGCCACCACTTCATACTCTGTTGACGTTCTACTGACCATGATTACCTCCTTGTAATACACTGTTCTTCACCAAGCTCTCACTCGGTTTGCGTTGCCACACCACAAAATTGGTTACAACCATGCTGATGAGCAACATTGCTGCGACTAGGTTATGCAAAACCGCAACTGAGATTGGCAGGTGAAACCATACATTACTGATCCCAAGGCTGATTTGAGTAAACAACACTATTGCCACAATCACGCTCAGCTTTTGGTGAGGTGCTTGGCCAAACTTCCATAACTGGTACACGACCATCAGCACCGTTAATGTCGCCACAATAGCCCCGAACCTGTGCATGACATGGATGGTGAGCCTCGCGGGATACTCCAACACGCCAAACTCATAGTTATCGTGTCCATGTTGAGCAAAATCGAACGCATTTTTGAAATCGAGGTAGCTCATCCAGTTACCTTCACAAATAGGCAGTTGGGTACACACCAAAGCGGCATAGTTTGACGATGTCCAACCACCAAGCAGTATCTGCCCAACCACAATGAGTAACCCAAAGAGCGCCCAAGCTTTAAGTGTTGGAGAATAAGAAGCCTCGCCAAAACGGCTTTGGAATTGAGACAAACGACAGTAGAGCAGACACAACAGTGACAGCAACGTGAAGCCCCCCATCAAATGCGCCATAACCACAACGGGCATCAACTTAAGAGTCACCGTCCACATTCCAAGCAAAGCCTGAAAAATCACAGTAGCCGAGATAAGTAATGGAAGACCAACTGGTGTGATGTTCTTTTTAATACACCAAGCTACAACGACAAAGATGAGCAGCCCTAATGTTCCTGCAAAGTAGCGATGTATCATCTCTATCCAAGCTTTATCTGCTTCAAGAGCTCGCTCAGGGAATTGCAGATTGGCTTGATTCACCGCTTGGGCATCAGAAGGAACGGTGATCTTCCCATAACACCCCGGCCAATCAGGACAGCCAAGGCCAGCATCAGACAAACGTGTATAAGCGCCGAGAACAATCACGGTAAGGGTTAACAAGATAGTTAATCTCATCACGAGCATCAGTAAATCAGGGGCTTTATTCTGCATCACTTATCTCCCTATACTTATTCCCTTTTCGCTACTTAAGCTCAAGCATTCGCGCCATCAACTAGCCAACTCGGGATAGCTTAAGTAGCTTTCTTAAATCATGAATCATGCCTTTGGATTGCCCGACTAACTGCGACGGTTCCGACACGCTTATGTACTCCATAACCAACTGTCCTAGCGGGTCAATAATGATAATAGAAGCCGGCGCAAACTCGGAACTTAACTGATCACCACCAGCTAACAAAGACAGATCCGGCTTATCGAACGAACCCGATAACGAGTTACCCTCAGATACAAAAACAACAGCGGTCACTCGCTCTTTGTTTTTCCCTAACGCTAAATAACTTTGATTCAAATAATGAAGCTGTTGTTCACACAAGCTTTCGCACTCCATCGGTGCGATATAACCCACAACCCAACCCTCTCCAGCCATGGGTAACGTTACGCCGAAATCCGCTAGTGTGGTTCTTGGTTCGACCAATTCACCCGAGTTAGTGACACCTGAGGTGTACCAATTCTGATCCAAAACGGTTTTGGCAATAATCGCAGGCAAAGCGAAAATCAAAACTAATCCGATTAATACCAGACGCCCCTTAGTTCGGCGACTTTTAAGCTCGGCCATGTTTGCATCGGTACTTTCCCTGCTGATTTGTACTTGAGATTTATCCATCTTTCTTCCTTGTTATAGGCGCTGCCTTTAAGTCGCTATTTAAACTTCAAGTGCCTACTTCTTATTCATGTGGCTATTTTTCTTAAAATATCGGAACCCAATCAACAACATCAAAAACAGAAGTACAGCAGCCATTACAAACCATTGAAACGAGTAACCAAAGTGCTTCTCAGACTTCATTGCCGTCGGTCGCCATAACAACTCATAAGGCCACGAATCTAAGCTCTGGGGTTGGAAGACAAAGGGCAGCACTTCTTGTCCTGTATACTGTGATAACGCTGCTATGTTTAGGTTTTGGATTCTATTCGGTGTCGTATTTTCTAAACCCAACTCATGACTTAAAGGGTTAACTGAGCGTGTATACAAGCGCCCTGACATTTTGGTTGGTACAGTGATACTTCCTAGTTGCGGTAGTTCTCTTCTGTCATTACTTGCCGGAACAAACCCAAGATCGATCAACAACTGTTTTTTAGCTACTAAGACATTGTTTTCATCTTCAAGACGAACCTTACCCAACATGTAAATCACATACCCTACCGTTCCTTGGTTTATCTGGTTGTCTAACAAGAGCATCAAACCACTCGTATTGACTAATTCAACATCAGCCTTTAACCCGTTTAAGGTTTGAGGATTTAATGACTCTTGGCCAGATAAACCCAGCTCTCGCATCTCAGAAATAACGACACCTAAAGGTTGTGACGATAGCTGTGCTCTATCAGCTAATTGCTGTTCATAACGTAATTTCTCGTTACCACGATCGAGTTGCCACAAACCTAACTTGATTAAAGCGCCGACTGAAACCACAGTTAAAACAACCGCTATCCAAAAACCTTTACTGCGGAACTTGTGTTCATCATAAATCAATCGGTTTGGAGTTATCACTATGGCGTCATCTACCTTTGTTCTGTTATTTAAAGTCGTATTGGTCGCTTTGTTGTTTTTTATCGCTTTCAATTTGATGAAAGGCCTAATCCAAATCGCCTCGGGCAAGCACGATGGAAAAAGGCTCAGTCACTTCTTGGGGCGTCGTGTCATGTGGTCAGCCGTTGTCGTGCTACTTTTATTACTTGCTTTGGGATCAGGAGTGATAACTCCCAACCCTCGCCCCTATTAATCCCCTATAGGCTCAGCAGTTAAAGCACATAGACAAATACAAACAGGCCAAACCAAACCACATCAACAAAGTGCCAATACCAGCTGCCCGCTTGGAACGCAAAGTGGTCTTTCGGAGTGAAGTGGTCTTTCGCAACCCTTGCCAGCAACACAATCAAAAAGATCGTCCCTAAACAGACATGTAAGCCATGAAACCCAGTCAGTAAAAAGAAGGTATTACCGTAGATGCCTGACTGAAGTGTCAGCCCCATCTCTTGATAAGCGTGAAGATACTCTTCAACTTGGAAGAACAGGAAGAAGCCAGCCAGAACAATGGTTATCTCCAACCAGACGATCAAAGCCATACGCTTATTTTGCTCAAGACTGATATGTGCCATGTGCAGCGTCACAGAGGAAAGCAGCAGAATAATGGTGTTCTTAAGAGGGATACCTTGCCAAGGCATGGCTTGTGTCGTTACGCCATCAGGGGTAGTCGTTAGTGGCCATATTGATTGGAACATCGGCCACAATACTTCATGGGTCATTTCATTATTGCCCGCACCACCAATCCAAGGCACAGAAATCATGCGAGCATAGAAAAGCGCGCCAAAGAAAGCGCCGAAGAACATGATTTCGGAGAAAATAAACCAACTCATTCCTTGTCTAAAAGAACGAGAAATCTGCTCAGAATAGAGACCACTCAATGATTCTGTGATCACATTGCTAAACCAACCTGCGAGCATGTAAAGCAGCACTGCAAACCCGACTAACAACACCGCTTTGCCAAATACTCCACCTGCGGCGTCGGTTCCCATGTTTTGCACCGTCAAGCCAGCGCCAACTGCGACCAAAAACAGTGCTACAGCACCCACCAATGGCCAGTGGCTTTGGTGTGGAACGAAATAAACTTCCTTTTTAGAACTCATCGCTCAACTCCTTTTGTTGATTCTGGTTCTGTAAATCCCTAGTTACTTGCGAGTGTGCTCGCTTTTGGTGAACCAGATTGTAGTGTGCTCAATGTTGATGTAGTCACTTCAGGCTCACTTGCCTCTCCACTCACCTGACTCGTGATGTTAAACAGCGTATAAGAGAGCGTAAGCGTATGTATCGATTCTGGAATATCTGGCTCAATGTAAAATATCAAACCCATTTCTGCGCTCTTGTGCCCGTCCAATGGTTGCTGATTAAAGCAAAAGCACTCCATCTTATTGAAGTAAGTAGCCCCCATACCTGGAGAAACCGATGGTACGGCTTGGCCAACCAATGAAGATCCAGAAAGGTTTTTGGCAATGTAGTTAGTTTGAACCACCTCACCAGGATGAACCTCTAACACTCGAACCTCAGGCGAAAACTGCCATGGCATATCTGGCTTGATGTGGGACATGAATTCGACTCGAACCGTACGAGAGTAGTCTGGCTGCATTCCCTGAGGTTGCACCGCTGAAACAGTATTAGTTTTGCCATTGATCCCTAAGGCCTCACACATCACATCATAGAGCGGCACCAAAGCGAAACCGAAGCCAAACATCGCAACCACGCTCAACACCAAGTAGCCCGTCAGCTTTTTGGTCGATCGCTTATTAGACAGGCGCTTTGGTTGTTTTTTATCTTGATTGGGCTCGCTTTGCTTATCACTCATGGGTCTGTCCTCTAATCCACTTTCGGTGGATGAGTAAAGGTGTGGTGAGGCGCAGGGCTTGGTACTGTCCATTCAAGACCTTCAGCTCTATCCCAAGGCTTGCTTGGTGCAGGCTCTCCCCCTCTTACGCACTTAATTGCCAACCATAAGAAAATCAGCTGAGACAACCCAAAGGCAAAGCCACCAATCGACACGACTTGGTTAACATCAGCAAACTGAATCGCATAATCAGGAATACGACGCGGCATACCCGCTAACCCTAAAAAGTGCATAGGGAAGAACAGTACATTGACTGAAATCACCGACGTCCAGAAATGCCACAGGCTTAGCTTGTGATCGTACATATGTCCTGTCCACTTAGGCAGCCAATAATAGGCAGCAGCCATAATCGAGAACACGGCACCGGTCACCAGAACATAATGGAAGTGCGCCACAACAAAGTAGGTATCGTGGTATTGGAAATCAGCTGGCACGATAGCGAGCATCAATCCAGATAGCCCACCAATCGTAAACAAAACGATAAATGCGATAGCAAACAGCATTGGGGTTTCAAAGGTCAAAGCCCCTCGCCACATGGTCGCCACCCAGTTGAAGACTTTCACACCGGTCGGCACCGCTATCAACATGGTGCAATACATGAAGAACAGTTCGGCAAATACTGGCATACCCGTGGTGAACATGTGGTGCGCCCAAACCAAGAATGACAGTAGTGCGATACTACAGGTCGCATAAACCATCGAGTGGTAGCCGAACAGACGCTTGCCACTGAATGCAGGGATGATAGCTGAGACAATACCAAAAGACGGCAAGATCATGATGTACACTTCGGGGTGCCCAAAGAACCAGAATATGTGCTGGAACATCACCGGATCCCCACCACCAGCGGCATCAAAGAAGCTAGTCCCAAAGTATTTGTCAGTCAGTACCATGGTCACAGCGCCGGCGAGTACGGGCATCACGGCTATCAGCAAGAAAGCGGTAATTAACCAAGTCCATACGAACATCGGTAGCTTGAACCAAGTCATACCCGGCGCGCGCATGTTCACTATGGTTACGATCACGTTAATCGCCCCCATGATCGAACTGATCCCCATAATATGGACTGAAAATACGAATAGCGCGGTACTGTCTGGGCCATAAGTTGTCGAGAGTGGCGCATAAAAGGTCCAACCAAAGCTCGGGCCGCCCCCTTCTGTAAACAAAGATCCGATTAAGATTAGAAAAGCAAAAGGCAGAATCCAGAAACTGAGGTTGTTCATTCTCGGCAGCGCCATATCTGGAGCTCCGATCATCATCGGGATCATCCAGTTAGCCAAGCCCGTAAATGCTGGCATCACGGCACCGAATACCATGATCAAGCCGTGAACAGTGGTCATCTGATTAAAAAAATCTGGCTCAACAAGTTGCAACCCGGGTTGGAATAGCTCAGCACGGATCACCATTGCCATGGCACCACCCGTTAAGAACATCGCAAAACTGAACCACAGATAAAGTGTACCGATGTCTTTATGATTGGTTGAATACAGCCAACGAGCCCAACCTTTAGGTGCCGCATGTGAGTCGTGATCATCAACAGGCAAATCACTATTGCCCAAGGTGCCTTCCGCAGAATGGCTCAGTACTTGGTCTTCTGCTGGAGCCGATTTCACCGGCTTATTGATTGGTGAACTCATAACTGATCCTTAGCATCATTTTGTGCATCATCCGTTGAGCTTTCAGAACTGCCTTCTTGCTTGGCCTTATAAGCGTTGATATCTGAAGCCTGAACAATATCGCCGGTGTCATTACCCCAAGCGTTTCGTTGATAAGTCACTACCGCTGCGATCTCTTTCTCAGTTAACTGATTATCGAATGCTTGCATCGCCGTGCCGCCACGACCATAAACAATGGTGTCGATGTGAACATCCACATCACCAAGGGCAATAGGACTTCCTTTGATGGCAGGGAATGCTCCGGGAATGCCCTCACCGTTTGCTTGGTGACAAACCGCACATCGAGTTTTGTAAACCTCTTCACCGATGGTATTCAACTCCGCCAAGGAAAGTGACGCATCTAATGCATCTTTCGCGGCTTGTTGTTCGGCTATCGCCAACTCTTTCTGTTCCGCTAGCCATGCGTCAAACTCGTCTTCTTCCATGGCATGCACCACGATCGGCATGAAACCATGAGCGCGGCCACACAACTCTGCACACTGCCCGCGGTAGACACCGGGCTCATCTATCTTTGTCCAAGCCTCATTAATAAAACCCGGAATGGTATCTTTCTTAACGGCGAATGCTGGCACCCACCATGAGTGAATCACATCGTCGGAAGTCATTAAGAAACGGACTTTACGATCAACAGGCAGTACAAGCGGCTTATCAACTTCTAGCAAGTAATGCGCGCCTTTCACTTCAATGCCTTCAATCTCTTTATCACTGGTCGCTAGAAGGCTGAAAAATTCGACGTCTTCACCAAAATAGCTGTAATGCCATTTCCATTGTGAACCTGTGATTTTAACGGTCAGATCTGATTGGGAGGTATCTTCCATCGCTATCAAAGTTTTGGTGGCGGGTATCGCCATAGCGATGAGGATGATGATAGGGATGATGGTCCAAAGAATTTCGACTTTCGTGCTTTCGTGAAAATGGGCAGCAACTGCGCCCTTCGATTTCCTGTGCCTCAAAATCGAATAAAACATCACACCAAAAACCACAAAGGCAATCGCACAACAGATGTAGAAGATCAGCATATGAAGTTCATACACCTTACCACTGATCTCAGTGACGCCTTGAGTCATGTTGTAATCACTGCTTGCGTGCACTAAAGGCGATACTAAAAGCACAACAAAACTCTTCAAAAGCCACGTTAGCCTAACCAGTAATCTTTTCAAAAGATCTCTCCTTATCCTTCCTAATTGGATACTTGCGACCTAAATGTCGTTGCGAGCTATTTGTCATTCAGAGCTGGACAACATTCATTGTTATTCCGGCTACACATGAAAAGGCTGAATCTCAATCTACAACTCACATGGAACTAGCCTGTGAGCAGGCTACTGACCTCATATAACCTAAGAACTAATACGGTTCAAAAGCGTTGGAGGTTTCCATGAAAGATTCAAAAACGGCGAATTTGTTAAATTTTGTTATATTTATGTAAAAGGCTAGTTAGTGATATCCAATTGTTCAAGGTAAGTTTACTTACTAAACAGTCAATTATTTGAAGTGGCTTAATCTACGTGCCCTCTTGCCGTTGGAATTTATTTTATATCGAGTTTTACGATTGCTTTCATGGAAATGATAATCAATATCACTTAAATTAAATCAACAGTAAGTCATACAGACATTAAAAGGTTTAGTGATTATGCAAGATGCAATGAATTGGTTAGCGAGAGACCCAGACCCAAGAACTCGTGAAGAACTTCAACACCTCATTGATGAGGGAATGCACGACGAACTAGAAGACCGCTTTACTCAACGATTAGAGTTCGGAACCGCAGGGTTAAGGGGCAAAGTTGGATGCGGCCCAAATCGAATGAACCGTTTAGTCATACAGGAAACAGCAACCGGACTCGGCCACTACTTAATCGAACATGTCGCTAATGCGACCATTCGCGGTGTGGTCATCGGTTATGACGGCCGTTTAGATTCAAAGCAGTTCGCGATTGATACCGCTTCCGTACTCACGGCTTTAGGCGTTAAGGTTTATCTAACCTCGAACGTCGCGGCAACCCCTATCGTTGCCTTTGGTATTGAGCACTTCAACGCCGCCGCTGCCGTTGTGGTGACGGCCAGCCACAACCCACCGGAATACAATGGTTTCAAAGTGTACTGGGAGAATGGCGCTCAAATCATTCCACCTCATGATGCGGGCATTGCCGCTGAAATCGAGACCGCGTCAACTAAGCCGCTCCCTTTAATGAGCTTAAGTGATGCTGAAACACAAGGTAAGTTGGTGTGGTTAACTGAAGGCTATTATCAAACGTACCGCGCTGCGATCAATCAGAGCCCATACGTGAGTAAAGAGATCGAATCGGCGAAAACCACCATCACCTATACCGCAATGCATGGTGTCGGCGCACAAATGGCTGAGGATCTACTTCACGATTCTGGTTTCCATAAGGTGTTCAGCGTCGCCGAGCAAAGAGAGCCCGATGGTAACTTCCCAACAGTCAACTTCCCGAATCCGGAAGAAAAAGGCGCGATGGACCTGGTGGTTAACTTAGCAAAAAGTGTCGATGCCGACATTGCTTGTGCCAACGATCCAGATGCAGACCGATTTGCGGTTGCAGTGAGAACAGATGATGGCTCATACAAAATGCTAACAGGTGACCAAGTTGGTGTACTATTCGCGCATTACTTGTTATCAAAACGTCACACCAAAAACCAATTAGTTGGTAACAGTATCGTATCTTCAACCTTACTTGAAAAAGTGGCTCAATCTCATGGTGCGACTTATTTCCAAACGCTGACAGGTTTTAAATGGTTAGCGAATATTGGCATGCAATTGGAAGATGATCAGAACGAGTTCTTGTTCGCCTATGAAGAAGCGTTAGGCTACACAATTGGTACTCAAGTACGAGACAAAGATGGGCTGTCTGCTATCGTCGTGTTTGCTCAATTGGTTGAGGAGTTAAAATCTCAAGGCCGAACCGTTTGGGATCTTCTCGCTCAGATTTCATTTGAACATGGTGTACACACCAACGCTCAACGAAGTATTGCCCTGGACCCAGATTCACCATCGATTGGTTCTAAACTTAGATCAGCACAGCCTAAAGCAATCAACGGTGTCGCTATCTCTGTGATTGAAGATCTGCAGTCTTCTCTGCGCTTCGTCATTGGAGGCAATACGGAAGCGATTAACCTACCTGCAAGTGACGTACTCACCTATCACCTCGAAGATGGTTCACGCATTATCGTAAGACCTTCAGGCACTGAGCCAAAAGTGAAAGTCTATTATGAAACAGTGACAGAGTTTGAAGGGACAGAAACCTATGAAGACACTCGCCTGCGCGGTGAGAAGTACATGGAGAAACTGATTGAACAGCACCAACAAGAGTTGAATTCATAGCGATTTAGCGCGTTCAACATGTAACGGTTAAATATAAAAATGGACGCTCGAAGCGTCCATTTTTGTCTCAGCGGCTAACCACGAGAAGATGTCTGATTTGATTCGTCTACGAAGTAAAGAAAGAAGACAACATCCAGATAGCCAACACGATGAAGACTCCGCCCATCACTTTCTGTTGATAGGTACGAAACTTAGCATTTTCTACCAGAGACTTACCAATCGTACCCACTAAAGCCACCAGCAAAAAGTTAAACGTTAAGCCGAGAACATTCAGCAATAAACCCAGAACCAGCATCTGCTCACCGGAAGTCGCTTCAATGTTCGTCGACACGAACTGAGGCAGAAACATCACAAAGAAAACCAACGCTTTAGGGTTAAGCAGGTTACTGATTAGCGCTCTTTGATAGTAGGCTTTTGCTGCAAAGTTATCGCTTAACTCAGGCGCGTTACCCTGTTCTGTTCGAAGGCAATCCCACCCCATTTTCAATAAGTAGGTTCCGCCTAAGAGGTGAAGGGCTTTTAGAGCGACGGGGCTCATTGCGATCAATGCTGAAACACCCATCGCTGCCAATACTGTCAGGATGATTCCGGAAGTTGCATTACCTAAACTTGCGAACACACCGACTTTGCGGCCATAACTCATACTTGAGCTCGCGATGAGTAACATATCAGGGCCAGGTAAAAGAAGAAGTGCAACAACGGCTGTCAGGTAAACAGGTAAGATGGCTAAGTCGATCATGGGTTTCAGTATTGATAAAAACGGAGGCGGATTTTATATCAATTACCAACACCATTCCAGATGCAATTAGTTGTAAGGTGGTAAATTGTACGAATTAAAAACTAACTTTAACCATTCAAACCAATTTATTAACTAAACATAGAGTATTAATTAACTCGCTACCCACTCAATCTCAATCAATGTCGTTTCACCGCACTTTAGACGGCCAAGGAAGATATCACCTCGATGGACCTCACCAACACCTTTAGGTGTGCCTGTCATTACAACATCACCATCGAGCAAAGTCGTGTAAGAAGATAACTCTTCGAGAATAGTTTGTGGAGAGTAAAGCATCTGCTCTACATGCCCTTTTTGAACGCGAACACAGTTAATAAATAGCTCTAGATTTAAGTCAGAGAGATCTAAGTTATCAATGGGTACAAAACGGCTCAAGACAGCGGAACCATCAAACGCCTTGGCGCGCTCCCAAGGTAGGCCTTTCGCTTTTAAGCTACTTTGTAATTCACGTTTGGTGAGATCTAGCCCTAAACCCACAGCTGAGTAATGGCCATTTTCAACGATAAAACAGATTTCTGCTTCGTAGTGCAGCGCTTCTTGATGAAAAGAAGACAGAGATGAAGTAACACTGGTACTTGGTTTATTGAAAACCACCATTGAGTCTGGGATTGCGTTATTGAGTTCTTCGATGTGATCGACATAGTTACGCCCAACACACAGCACCTTAGTTGGGGTTGCTGTTCGTTTCGAATTCATCAACTGTTCCTGATCGACAACACTGCTCATAGTTTATCCCTGAACTATTTTTTGGAATGAAGAGTTTAACGCATCATAAAATGAGAGTCTTCGACAAGATGGTTACCAATATCTAAATTCTGATCTTTAGCTCAATTCGATGATTTGAAAGCGTTTATACGAAGGTCGCGACAGTGCGAAATAACAATTCGAGACAAAAGTCCAAAACGAAAAAAGCCCTCTCTAACCAAAAGGCTTGAGAGGGCTTAGCATGGTGTCTAGGACAGTATCCTAAAAGGTAAACTTAAGGAGTAAACACTATGCTAAATCAGTCTGCGACTTATAGGTAGTAACGAGCACCAAGTAGCCATTGGTCGTCAGCTTTTTCTTTGTACTCACCAGAACCTTGTAGGTCGAATTGGTAACCTGCGAAGCCTACGAACTGAGACGTGAAGTTGTATTCAGCTTGTAGAGCGGTTGTGCTGTACACAGTTTCGCTCTTCTTGTCGTCTTCTACAGCTTCGTAGTTAACGCTTAGGTTAAGGCTGTTAGAAAGAGCGTAAGACGCTAGTAATTCAATAGCAACTGACTCTTCAAGAATTCGATTGTTACCAGTGTTCATGTAGTTGTTCATTGCGTAAACACCAGCAAGGTATAGACCTTCAGCGCCGTATGAACCGTAAGTTGCACTTACTACGTGAGAATCAGCAGTTTTTGAACCAGCAACGCCTACGTAATCCACATCACCAGTGTTGTATGCGTAGTTTGCAGTGAAATCAGCAATTGCGTAGTTCAATGCAACTTGACCACGGTTACCGTATGTAGTTACGTCATCAATCTTACGACCTTGCCATGCAACAGCTGCGCTTAGAGAACCTGCGTTGCCGAAATCGATAGCGTTGCCGTAGCTAACCATCTCTTCACCACGACCAGTACCTAGGTTACCATGATCTTCGTAGATGAAGTCGTTCGCGAATGCGATTGGCATATCTGCAACGCCAGCAACGTTGTAGTAAGGTGCCCATTGAGTACCAACTGCAGCACGACCGTAATCGTCGTGAGAAAGACCAACGTAGCCAAGACGAGTTGTGAATGACTCTTCACCACCGTCAAGCATGTTTAGCGCCCATTCACCTTTAGCGTCAGCAGTAAAGCCGTTGCCAAGCTCGTGAGTTGCACCGAAGTTGATACGTGGAGAAACAGACTCTACACCGATGTCATCGCTGCTTTGACGGTCATCGCTGTTTACGTCACCAACTGCAACTGAAACGTGACCACCAACAGAGAATGTTGTGCCGTCTTCGTTGTAAAGTTCTACTGCAACTGCCTGTGTACCAAATACTGCACCAGAAATTGCTAGCGCTAAAAGTTTCTTATTCATTGTCATATCCATTATGTAACTGGGTGAGTTATTCACTAACAACCTCGTGCTTACGGAGAAGTTGTTACCTGCATTTAACAAGTAGCGAAACACTAATATACGAATGACAAGAAAGTTGCATTAAAATATATAAAATAAAAAAAATTGCACCATAAAAAACAAAAAATCATTTAAAAACAAGGGAGTAACTCATAAAGCACTGGTGGTTCTTTTCATTCTTTGAGATGAACACTTTGATTATTTTTGATTTTATAATCACTAAAAAAGCATTAAAAATCTAAACCCATGATAACTCATCAGACCATCTAGAGGTTAACCTTTAACCTTGAAACATTTTGTAACATACAGAACTCAACTGAAATATTTAGCTTTGTGAAACAAATCCCAATTTGAGCTAGGAAAAATCGCTCAATAGAAAGTTCATTAGAGAAAAAACAAAAAAAAGGGCAACCAATCAGCGACTGGTTGCCCTTCATAACTCATCATTGGCCTCTTATTTGAAGCAAACCTCGGCCCAACGAGCTAAACCTGCAGTTACTGAACCGAAGTAATTACCACTCACAATCGGTACGTTCGGCACAGATTGTTGTACGGCTTCACGAAGTATCGGTGAACGAGCGGAACCACCCGTCATGTAGATTACGTCTGGCTTTTTCTGGCCTTGTTGAATCGCTTCTTTAACCAACTCAACCATCTTAGACTTTGGTGTTTCAATCGCTTCAACCATCTGTTCGACTGAGATATCTACCTCGACCAGTTCAGAGGCAACATTAATCGCAGCACGATATTGAGAGGATTCTGCCAGCGCAATCTTGGCTTCTTCCGCTCTACGCACAATACCGTAGCCCAAGGTGTCGTGATAAACCTTCATCAAACGTTCTAGCTTTTGAGGCTCTGACGCTTCTTTACGAAGTAATTTCAATGCTGCTAAGTTTTCTCTTGAATAGAAATTCTTTTGAGCTTCAACATTATTAATCGCAATTGGATTCCAGAATTGCGTCAATGGCATATCGATACCCGAAATACCTTTGCTGCCCATACCAAAAGGTGACATTAGTTGTTTGAACGCGAGATAGATATCGAGGTCATTACCCCCAACCCTTTGCCCACTGTGTGCGAGCAAACTCTGGGTACGATCTGCCTTACCAGACCAAGTTGGTCCCATTTCTAATAATGAGCAATCGGTGGTACCACCGCCAATATCGACAACCAATACCGTTTGGTTTTCAGTTAATGTGCTTTCGTAATCAAGACCTGCGGCTACGGGCTCAAATTGAAAAGCGATATCAAGGAAACCGGCACGCTTAGCTGCTCGAGTGAGGATATCTTCAGCTTGTCTGTTCGCCTCTTCACCACCTCGACCGTGGAAGTTAATTGGTCGGCCGATAACAGCTTGCTTGATCTGTTCTTGAGTCGTGAGTTCGGCTTGATGCTTGATATTTGCCATCATGGCACACACTAAATCTTCGAAGAAACTCACCTGCACATCATGCAGTCCACTCGCGCCAAGGAAAGACTTAGGAGACTTAACGTAATAAACATCGCGAGGGTCTTCTAAATATAAGTCCAACGCAGCCTGACCAAATGCCATGTCTTCTGGCACTAAGTCGATACTCTCTTCTCTGTTCAGCGCAATCGCACGTCGTAAAACTTGCTCACCAATCGCATCACTCGGCTTGATATTCAAATGACGGAATAGGTGTTCAGAAACACTCTCACGAGTAGGCGCAAACACGGTTGAGGGAATATAGTGGTTGTTACCTTCGAGCGGTAACAGGCTTGGCTCTCCATTAACCATCGCCGCGACAGAACAGTTCGCTGTTCCATAATCAAATCCAATAAACATAATATCCCCCACTCAACAAAAGGGGCGAGATGCTACATGAAAAGCCTAAAAATTACGAGGTCATTTCTAAATTTAACTGAGTAATTTATTAGCCTAACGGCTCTTCAAGACTAAACAAATATGCTACATTTCAGCCCAAATGAATCACAGGTTAGATAAATGAAAACACCTTGCCGAGCGGCTTGTAAAAATAATGGCGGAATGTGTAGTGGCTGCTTTCGAACAATGGATGAGATTATAGGCTGGAAAGGCTTGTCTGAAGATGAGCGAGTCTCTGTCATGGATAATCTTAGTGGCGCGAGTTCGACTCACCAATGTCCACAGTGTAATGAGCCTGCTCAATGCGATATCAGTGCGGGCAAAGAGACGTGTTGGTGTTTTGAGCTAGAAAAACGAGATACTAGCGATATTCCAAAGGCTGGAGTTTGTATGTGTCGTAAGTGCTTATCTGCCCTGCCTGTTCAGTAGTTTAGATCCTATTCAGCCAGTTACTAGTTAACAAGTTACGAGCTGGTTCAACATAGACAAAAAAGCGAGAGGTTGTTTTCTCGCTTCAAAATACTGAGATTAAGTTTCGACCTGATCGCTACCTCGTTAGTGTCTACTTCGCTTTTGCAACCAGCGCAGGCTGAGAAAACTGGATACCATTCCAGCCATGAACCATAAAGTTACGAATATTTTGATGGTCGCTGTTATCAGGAAAACCTAACACGTCGTTACGATAAAATTGACCAAAACAAGCAAGTGTTTGCTCCGCTGATAAACCTTGCTCTAAACCAAAAGCAAAAATCTTACACGAACCATTATTCTGCCCTGCAGCGTTCACTACCTCACCATTGCGAAATTCGCTTTCAGAAAAATCATAGTGAGCTTCAATTACTTGCATTGTATCTTCAAATTGCACGGCTTCTGGGGTTTCAGCCAGAGTATTCAATAAGGTTTCCAGTTCCATTTACTATTTCTCCATCAAGTATATATCTGACAGCAGTGTATCTTGTTTTACGACAAGAGTAAGCCGTTGTTTACTTAAGACAGCGATTCACTTTTTTTGTTGTAGGCTGCTAATTACTTCAATGAAACTAATGACATAGTTTTATCAGGACGTTATATTATTTTATCAAACGATTAACATTGTTCAGTAACGAATATGCATAAAGATAAAAACTTAGAACTGTTCAGATACCTAAAGCCAGGTACAAAAACAGCAGGTGTATTGGAATTTGGCCCAGACGACTCAATCCAGATCAGTACACTTTATATCGGACACAAAGAAGATCAGTACCTTATCCTAGAGCTTACGCAAAAAGCGACAGAAGCACTGACGCTGAGAAAGCTCTCAAACGTTGATATTATTGTTCGTGCGATTACCGACACCGAACTTGGGCACATTGTCGCCTTCAAAACCAATGTACTGGCTCATATCACCTCACCGGCACATCTTATCTTCCTTCGCCCACCCTCAAACTTTGCAACCAAGCCTATTCGTGAACACGAAAGGTATAAGGTACGTCTCAGCTGTGAAGTCACCTTTGATACCTTGTCGCTGGATGCCACACTGGTCGATTTTTCAGCGTCAGGCTGCGGTATCTATCTTACCCAGCAATCAGATATCGATGTCGGCTGGAAGATAAAAGTTAATTCTGACTTAAATGAGTACTTAGATGACGATCTGGTCTACAAGGTGGTGAGTAAGAAAAGGCAAAGACAAGGCTGGCTGTTAGGTATCCAATTCCCTGAACACCTAGATATGAGTGATGAGTTGAAAACGCTACTGTTGGAACAAGCCTTTGTCGCTGGCTCGATATAAAGGCAGCAAATTAGTTACTTCTCTTCAATAGAGCCCATTTAAGAGCACTAAGTTAAAGCCTAGTGCTCTGTGTCATTCCAGTATGAGTTTTTGAAATGAACAAATGCTTGGTGTAGTGAATCTTCTTTAATCGGTTTTACAATCACGTAATTCGCCCCTGCGGCCATAAAGCTGTCTCTTGTCGACTCTTGAGCATCAGCGGTACACGCATAAATTGGGGCTGACACACCAATCTCACCTCTTAGTTGCTGAGTGGTTTCAACACCTCCGAGATTAGGGAGTTGGTTATCCATCAAGATCAGGTCATAGGTTATCGTCTTAGCCATCTCAATCGCTTCTAAACCATCTTTTGCCCAAGTGACGACCATGCCATATTTCTTACAGAAAGCCTGCGCAATAAAGGCGTTGGTGTGATTGTCTTCCACCAGCAACACATTCAAAGGTCGACTAAACAACGCCTCTGGCTCAACTTCAGCCTGTTGCTTAGCATCGACTAATAACGGCTTGGCGTGTACAACCACTGGAATTTCTATCGTGAACTCTGAGCCTTGACCTATCACGCTGCGGACTTGAATGTCCCCTTCCAGCATATCGACCAAATTTTTTACAATCGTAAGCCCTAGACCAGTACCACCATATTCACGAGTGGTGGTCTCTTCGGCTTGAACAAAAGGTTCAAAAACAGCATCAATCTTGCTTTCATCAATACCAATACCGGAATCTTTCACTCGAACGATTAAGCTCGCGTGATCAGAGTTAAAGATACTTTCGAGTTCAAAGCTGACGGAGATACCGCCTTGATGAGTGAATTTAAGAGCGTTGCTCAGCAGGTTAAACATGATCTGGTTGAGGCGCACTTGGTCGGTGTTGATTTCGATGTCATCAACCAAGTGGTTCACAATGGTAAATTCGACGGATTTATCTTCACACAGCGGGCGATAGATGCTGTCTAAGGTATTAACTAACTCCCCTAAACGGAAGTCTTTCTTTTGAATATTAAACTGCCCTTGCTCAATTTTTGAGAAGTCCAAGATATCGTTAAGTACCGCCAGTAAATGTTCCGCACTATTACACAGTACATCCACCTGCTCGCGATTATCTTCATTGTGCATAGAGCGCTTGAGCAACTGAGACACACCGAGAATACCGTTGAGCGGCGTGCGAATCTCGTGACTCATCTTAGCTAGGAAGTCTGCTCGCACATTCGCAAGATGCTCAGCTTCTTCTCTTGCTCGATCAGCCTGTCTTTCCGCCTCGATAAGCTTAGTAATATCTTGCCCTTGTACCACCACACCTGTGATGCCGTGTTCTACGCGAATAGCAGACATGTTCCAACGAAACACCTTTTCACCAATGGGTACGTTGATACCCGTGAGTTTAGAGCCTTGAACCACCATTTGAATATTAGGCAGCATACGATGCTCAAACTCTTGAGCAATTGGACCATAGTTGTCATCAGCATCGAACAGCGCCATACGTGCGGCGGGGTTCATCTGAATCAAGTCGCCTTTTTCAGACCAAACCAAGATAGGTGAATGAGCAAAGTTAAAGAGATCTTGGAACTTTTGATTCTGTTCCGATAAGCGCTCAAAGGTGTCTTCAAGGGTGCAACCAATATGGTGGAATTCGAAAATGTTAGAGCCATCAAACTTGTTGTACTCTTCACCATCACTTGCAGAGCGAGTGAAATCCATTAGCTTATCTAGCTCAGCAGCAACCCTTCTTTGAATCCAAGTTCGCGCAAAGAAAGACATCAATATAATCACCACAATCACCACGATGATCGCGCGCTGATAATTCTCTTCTAACGCAATGAAGTTATTGTTCTTTTGAACGGCTCGAATGATTAAAGGGGTTTCAACCGCGTTGATCTTAATGGTTGCGATGGTGACGAAATGACGCGGCAACTGTTCGTACATTTGGTAATTGAGGATGTCAGTAATGGTGTAGCTTTCATCACCACTGAATGTCGATGTCACCGGTGTACCGTGCGCTTCAATAACGATATTTTCGCAGTTACTACCTTGTTGGATTGACTCAGCCAAAGAGAAGTTATTATCAAGCACAATGGCGATATAGAGCTGACCAAGCACTTCCCCGGTAGCATTATCAACGATAGGAGTACGGCGAGCCAACAAGTGACGCTTACCTATATCTGTCCTCAGTTTAATAAAATGCCAATTACTGCTGAACGAAACCTCATCAGAAATATGCTTTAAGTTGGACTCATCCAAACCATAAAATTGACTGTTGCCGTCTTCCCAAGCCAAACCATCGTGGGTAGAGACAAAGCGCAAATCTGGCGCATGATCAGGTTCACGTTGGTCAACACCAAAGAAAAAGTAGCTCAGAATCTCGTCATTACCCGTATCAAAATACTCTCTGAGAGTTTCACTGTGTGAGCTGCTGTCTTGGTGGATTTGCAGCACCGACAAACGATAATCAAACATGTTTTGGATCAGGCTAGAGGTTTGCTGAACTGTTCGATTCGTCTCTTGCTGTACGATGTTACTGCTGGTTTCATAATTATGAATAAGTACGCCAAGTGCCATCACGCCTATCACCAAAATAACGATACGCGTAATGAGTCTAGCTAAAGTGTTTCTAGGTGTACTGGCGTAGCTTTTTTTCATTATTGACCTGAGTACCTAAATGCTCGCTGTTTAAGTTCTGAAATACGTTCTGGGGAATCTTCCTTGGTCACAATTTCAAATTCACCAGAGTAAACGGTAGGCACTTCCAAACCGGCTAGATCCCACTTGATAGCCTCTGCCATCGCAATGCCCGTATCGTCGTTCATACGCATGACAGTAACATCTAGGTCACCCCTTGCAATGGCTTCAAGTTCAGCAGAGCCGCCTCCCCAGCCATTCACTAAGATGTCTTGCCCCGATTCACGAATCGCTTCCATTGCACCAAGAGCGACGTCCGTTGAGCATGCATAGATAAAGTCTAGATCCTTATCGTTCTCTATGCTGATTTTAGCCGCTTGGTAGCCACTGTCTTTGTTTGATTTTGTGTAAAACGAAGACTTAAGGGTAAAGTTGGTATCCGTATTCACTTCGTGGATAAAAGTATCCCCACGCGCATCACTGATATAGCCTTGGGAGTAATACAAAACAGAATACTTACTGTCTGGTGGACTTACTTGTTTAAAATAGTCCGCCAGTTTTAAGCTGCCTGTCGCATGGTCAAAGCCCACATACATAAATGGCTGTCTATCCGCCCAAGCTCGCACTGGCGTCGTGATATTTTGAAGGATCAACTTAGTATCTGTAGAGGTCAACACGTGCTCAATAAACTTGCGGTGGCGCGTGGTATCTAACGTGAAAATCAAATAATCCGTCTTGTTTTCAATCGCTTCTTGCAATGAAATGCTCTGTTGCGCGAGATCGGCATTAATACGGGTAAACACTTGATTTATTTGATAGCGGATCTTCAGCCTATCGAGACGCTTCTCAAAAGCTTGAATATTACGAACCCAGTAATCCGAGATCTGCTGACCCGGATACACCACGGAAATCGTGATCGGCTCGTCTTGGATTCTTCTCAATGGCACAGGGTGATTTTGTACAGCCTCGACCATTTTATCGGTCAATGCTCTTTGTTCTGGAAAAGTGGAAAGATAATCTTGGTATTCCCAGTACCCATTGAGGACATGAGTACCATGGGAGAGAGCGGACGCAGAAAATACGGCAAGTCCAAACAACATCAGTAAACGTTTCATATTTTTCTCGTTTTATATGAGCTACTTTGGCTCATTTTTTAACCTAGCATGACACCATCTCTTTGTATGGCTAATGGATATTATGTAGGACAACGATGATAAATGATAGCGCCTAACACTAATTAGAACGACATTCTAAATGAGCAATATGTTAATTTGGAATGGAGATTAACAACAACGTGTTCATTCATAATTTCAGCCCATTCACGGTAAGAGTAATTACCATTTAAATTCATAAGCTTAGCTAGAATTATTATAGCCACTTACATTATTAAGATTTAATCAATAACAAACATTTTGGCTATGAATTATGAGACTTCGATATATTGAATTTTGTCTTTTTGCCACTCAATAATCAGTTTGAGTGATACCAGTTTTTCTTTGCGGGATTTAGGCAATTGCTTGATCGCGTATTCGGTTTTCAATGCTTCACTTTTTGAGCCAACATCAAAACTCCAAACCAGCTTAAGCGGGCCTTTACCTTTTAAAGCTTTGGCGCCTTTACCGGTTTGATGTTGTTCAAATCGACGTTCTAGATTGTTCGTTACGCCACAATAAAGGGCATTGTGGCGATTGCGGATCAAATACACGACCCAATCCGCATTTTTCTCAACGTCTGACATTTAAAGCAGTGATTCAACCAGAGCTTTAAGCTCTGCCACTTCTGCTCTTAGGCTTGCAACTTCAGACTCAAGTTCTTCAAACTTTTCACTCGTTGCAGAGGGGGCAGTCGCGCTTACTGATGCCGTCGCAAACGCTTCAACATCCACTTCACCGCTCAACAAGTGCTGGTAGCGTGATTCACGTTTACCCGCTTCACGTGGCAGCTTAACCACTAAGGCACCAGCTTCTCTTGCAGCTAGCTTATCTAATGTTGCTTCTACTTCTTTCACATCACTAAAGTTTGCAAGGCGACCCGTTCGAGTACGAAGTTCACCCGGTGTTTGCGCGCCGCGCAGTAACATACAACAGATGATTGCACGCTCTTGCTCTGTAAATTGCAGATCACCGAACTCAGTGTTGCAGAAACGATGCTGATACTTATTAACACGGCTATTGAAGCTGCTCTCATCGCTCACCATGCGACGTCCGATTAAACCATCAACCGCATCTAAAACATCTGACTCAGAAAGAGAGAGAACAGGTTCACGGTTACTCTTTTGATTACATGCCGTGGTTAAACTGTTCAGTGTCAGTGGGTAATGATCGGGAGTAGTGACTTCTTTCTCGATCAAACAACCGATAATTCTCGCTTCAATTGGGGAAAGTACTGTGTTCATCGTTTTTCCTTTTTATTATTTTGATAATTCCATCTCAACACCTAACAATGCAGTAACTAGTGTTCAGACAAAATTGGTACTCGTTTCTTTCTGCCCTGTTCATCAATCATTATGATCTTAGAACGGTTTAGCTCTATTTCCACGACTTCCAAATAAGTACGCTCTTGTACATACGCATCACGAAGCTTGTTTTGTTCTGCTGAAGATTCAGTGACATTGTCGTCCAATTCTTCGTTTTCCAATTGTTGTTGATTCATTTCACATTTCGTATCAATGCAGTATCTAAATGGGATACTAACTTGAACGGTAAGATAAAAACAATCACACATCAGCGAGAGTGACGAATAATTAAACAACCTTACTTTTGCTTTGATCTAAAGACTGTTACATCATCAATTGATGTGCTTTAATCAGAACCAGACAACGTATTTGACGAATAGGAAAAGGAATCTATGAGCAGCGTATTTGAAATTGTTAACCAAGCACGACGTAAGAACAAACTTAAGCGTGAACTTTTAGACAACGAAAAGAAAGTTCGTGACAACCGCAAGCGTGTCGACCTTCTTGATAACCTACTTGATTACATCAAGCCAGAGATGACTCACGACGAGATCCTAGGCATTATCAAAAATATGAAAGCTGACTACGAAGACCGTGTTGATGACCACATCATCAAGAGCGCCGAGATTTCTAAAGCTCGCCGTGACATCAGCCGTCGCATTCGTGAACTGACAGAAGAAGACAAGCAAATCCAAGGTAAGAAATAATCTCACCTAGTTGATTAACTTGTAATAATGTTAGTAACCCACTCTTTGTAGTGGGTTTTTTTGTACCTAAATTCTAGCGTCTATACTTAAGCGTAGCTAAGTAACCGCATGAACTGAACAACTATAGAACACTGAACCATTAGAGAAAACAGAGCAACCGTAGGAAGAAAAATAACTAGGTGAACATCAGCGATGGAGAGACCGTATGTACGCAAGTATTCTGATTACCTTAGCCTTATCAACCGCACAACCCTACCCTGAAGAATTTGAACGACTGTATACCGAAGAGACGGAAATTACTTATGACGATCTCGTGGTCGATGTTCATGGCTACAAAGTCCCGACTCGTTCAGCGTTTAGAGGTTGGATGCTTCTAAATCACGCAGAAGACCAAGTAAGAGAGATCGGCCAGCAACTCAAAGACGCCGGCATTACGCAGAGTATGCCTTTGCATCTCGTTCTGCTGCAAGGGACAGACTGGGCGATGAGCAACACCACCTTGTTTACCCTGCCCGATAACAAAAACGTACCCAACATGATCAAGACGTTGAATTACATACAACAATACATTGAACCTGAGATTGGCGTCGTGATCCCCGTATCTGGTGAACGTTCTAAGCTCTATAACCAACAAGCTGGCGGTGCACTGCGAAGCAAGCACTTAGAGTTCTGTGCCTTAGACCTGGTGCCTGCAAATGACATTACTCGTGAAGATCTACACGTGAAACTTAAGAAGATTCATTCGGAATTCGGGCAAAAAAATAACGTTGGGCTGGGTTTATATTCTGGTGTTCGATTCCACATCGATACGTGTGGGTTTAGACAATGGTAAAGAAACACGATTGAGTCATAAAGACTTACAACTAGTGCGTGTCATTTAGACTCTAAAAATAATTGAAATTACATAAGATTATGATTTAAAATGTAAATTAAAACTGGAACGCTAATTGCTATTAATAACAAGTATCATAATTATTAATAGCAATTAGGAATTCAATATGAAGACGATGACTCAACGCTTTCAAACTCTGCTTTCTGTTTCAAACTTCAGTCTAGCTATCACAACTTTACTTATGCTTCTCAGTATTATCGTTGCTTATCCAATGGCCGATCACTTCTCACTGCCAATTCAAATAGTCGCCCATATCAGCACCATCTTAGTCGCAGCCTTGCTGAAAATCAGCTATGTCGGTCGTTGCCTTGCACAATACAACCTTGGATTAGAAGTTCGTTAAGTAGCGCCACGCTAGCCTTGATACGAGTGCCCTTAGACAATATCAAGGCTACTGAAAAGATCGTACAGCTGATGAGATTTATAGGGTTTCGGTAAGTAGGCGTTCATACCGGCTTCAAAACAGTCTTTGATGTCTTCTTCCAGAACACTGGCGGTTAAAGCAATGATGGGTAATGGTGTGACTTGTTGATCGGCTTCCCACTGACGAATCGCACGAGTCGCCGTTATACCGTCCATAACAGGCATCATGCAGTCCATTAAGACCGCATCAAACTGAGCTCCCTGAGTAATGACATCCACCGCTTCTTGGCCATTACTGGCAATCAAATATTCATAACCCGCTTGCTCAAGGAAGAAGCTCGCTATTTTTTGATTCATCAGATTGTCTTCAACGATCAAAATGCGTCGATTCAGAGAGCGAACCTCTTCATCTTTTGCTGCCACTTGAGGAGTTTGCTCTTCGCCGACATCGAGAGATTGTAAGCTAGTTAAGAAACGTCGGCCCAAGAATGGCAAGGTATGAGTCGAGTGGACCGTTTCTGTGATTAGGTTGGTTTTAAATAGGTGATGCTGACACACGATGACGCGAGCAAGAGGATATATCGCCTTCAACGTCGCAAGATCTTTCTCCATAGAGTGATGCAAGGTATGACAATAAAGTATGAAGTCGCTTTCTTTTACACTTTCACTAAGGGCTGCAATGGATGACACCACATTGGCTCGAACATTCAAACGCTCACACTCTTTAACAAGTTGATCAAGGTAATTGAAAGAGTTCGATATGATGGTCGCTCGGCTCAGGTTATCAAAAGTTTGAACAGGCGCTTCTACAACATCGACATACAGACAAAACGTGAATGTAGAGCCCTCTCCTTTCACTGAACGCGCGGTAATGTAGCCCCCCATCAAATCAACAAGTTGTCGACAAATTGCAAGCCCTAGTCCCGTACCACCAAATTGGCGGGTAATGCTGCCATCTTCTTGGGTGAAAGGTTCAAATATGGATTCTAACTTCTCTGGTTCAATCCCAATCCCGGTATCAGACACGCTGCATTCAAGCTTGCCCCTGCCCATAGACATGGGTGTGTAAGCAATGTCAGTGGTAATTGTGCCCTTGGACGTAAACTTGATCGCATTAGAAAGCAGATTGGTCAGCACCTGTCTCACGCGGTACTCATCGAAAAACAGTTGTGACGGCGTTTGATAGTCGATATTGATGTCGAGCTCGATGTCCTTACTTATCGCTTTCGACTGAATCACGCTTACAGAATCATAGACCGCTTCTCGCAAATCAGCATTGTGTGGTGACAACATCAAGTTACCCGACTCGATTTTAGACAGGTCGAGGATGTCGTTAAGCAGCACCAGTAAAGAGTGAGAAGACGATTCGATATCTCCCAGTACTTCTTGTTGATTTGGGCTCAGTTGGCTTTGAGATAAGATCTCAGCCATGCCAATAATCCCGTTAAGTGGCGTGCGTATTTCATGTGACATATTGGCTAAGAATGCGCTTTTGGCTTTGTTAGCCGAAATCGCATCTTCTTTTGCTGTTATCAACTCTTTGTTGTGAAGATAGTTACGCTCCATCACTCGGTTTAGGGTTTCAGTGAATTCGGTAAGCTCATCGTTCCCTTGGATATGGATCACCTTTGGCTGACCGTAGCTATCAGCGCATTCCGACACGCCTTTCAAAATAATCGACAGGTTTTTGTTTAAACGTAGAGACGTCGCGACCCCAAGCCACATCAGAACCCCAGAAGCGATGAGTATAAGCAACGTCATGACCAAGGTTTGCCTTTTCTGCAACGCGATATTCTTGGTCAGTTCAAACTGTATTTGATTAGTGTAAGCGCCAATCGCGTTTGAAATAGCGCGTTTTTTAACCTCTAAGCTTTTCAAGTGTTGATATATTTCGGGTGATGAAAAGTCCCCTTTGAGGATTCGAGATGTGAACTTGTCTTGGAATTCATCTTTGGCGACAGCGTTTAGCAACTGTCTAATGTTTGGAGAACGCGTATCCGAACGGAAAAAGGTATCTAATAGCTGTTGCTGCCTCTCTAGAGCACCGACATAGCTAAGCAAGTATTGGTTTTTCAACTCTGGGGAGCGATACAAGCTGAAGCTTAACCACGCTTCTCTCTGAGTCCAAAACACGTAATGCGTAAGATTGATAAACATCGCGTCCGCTTGACCGATATTTTCATCGACTAAGGCCATACGATATTCAGACAGCTCTATTAACACGTCTTTTAATAAGTCGAAAGCGCGCTCTGTCAATTGTCTGCTGTCTGTTGTTTCAGTTGTACTAGCAAGGCTCATCAACAGCTTTTTCAATTCAGTTAACTGAGGATCAATACTCCAATTGCTGTCGAACTGTTGAAGTCGCATTCCGTACTGAGTGAGTCTATCCAGTTCTGATTGCAACGTTAAAAGCAACTGACCTTTCTCAGGGGAGTCATTAGACAGCACCAACCATCGATAAGCATCACTTGAAACCGTATTAAAAGATTGAAGCGCTTCGACCTTAATACGCGTTGTTTCAAGGTGATTCATCTTCTCATCGTTCTTAAGCACTTCATTCACTGTAAACCCAAACATAATGAGTACAGAAACCGTGGAAAGAAAAATAAGACGCCATCTAATTGACATGTTTATCATTTTTATAACTACTCCCTTCCCGAAAGTAATTTACCTAGCCCAAATTAAGAATAGGACATTAACAGGGGGTTATTGATCAAATTGGATATGAACAAACGATACTCTGAGCCCAGAACGAAAAATTAGAGCCAACTGGTATCCAGAAAAGTGCTTTAAAGCGGAAAGGCGTGCTTTTATTAAGACTGGTTTAAACAAGCGAGGTTTCAGTGAGCAAAATGTAAACAAAAGACGTTTTCTCCAGTTATTATCACCCGCATAACAAGTGAACATCCACATTCTACGGCTCAACTAGACTGTGAATAATGACTCTGCGCGCTAACAAAGCGGATAGTTAGGTTAAAATTGTGACATCCAATCGTTTGCGTGATGCACTTTTCACACTCAAGCTAGGCTTATTCAAAGGTCGAACAACAATACTCGTTAATTCCCTTATTTGTCGTTTACTGTTTACGTGTAACTTGAGTTAGCGATCACACCTTTAATGTTTATTATGACATGCATTACATATTATCTTTTGAATTGAGTATTTTTTGACGAAAAATAAGTGCTACAGATTGTTAAAGTCAATAGCCTTTATCGTCGTTCAAATCTTGACTTATGGCTAATATAACGCCAATTTACAGATATTTTGTCTGCATTTATTTTTCCTAGCAGAATAACCCGTCGTACCTTACAATCCTGCCACATAAAAATTACAAGTTACACACAAGGTATATCAGCACATTTAAGTGGCAATAAAGACCACAGCCTGATGCCTCAAATCCCCTATGCTGATTGGCTTCCCTACAACCGCCATGAATGCAGAAACTTAACGTGAAAGGTCCCGAGTAAAGATGAGTCCCGAAAAGCACCTCCTAGATTGGCAAACTAGTCAAACCATTGCTGAATCCATCGCTCCAACTTTAGGTCAGTTATACCGCCAAAAAGGTGTAGAAGTTATCCTCTTTGGTAAGACCCTAGTTAACGCGACAACTATCGACATCATCAAAGCTCACCGCATCGCAAAACGTTACACTGGTTCTCCTCTTACAGCAGAACAGACTCAACCTATTATTCAACACCTTCTCTCTATGGACCTATCTCCATGTCGTATTGATGTTGGTCGCCTTGCGCATTCATTCTGGCAAGATCGCGAAGACACACACGGGTTGGATGATTTCCTACAAACTGCACTCATTGAATCGCTTGAAGGCGATGCAATGACAGAACCTCGTGACGTTGTATTGTACGGTTTTGGTCGTATTGGCCGACTGCTCACTCGTCTGTTGATCGAGAAAAGTGGCCCGGGTTACCCACTGCGTTTACGTGCAATCGTTGTACGTGGCGGCAAAGATGGCGACCTAGAAAAACGTGCAAGCCTGCTTCGTCGTGACTCTGTACACGGCCAATTCAACGGCAGCATTGTTGTAGACCAAGAACGCAAAGCGATCATCGTTAACGGTAACTTCATCCAAGTTATCTACGCAAACAAACCAGAAGAAGTGGATTACACGGCTTACGGTATTGAAAACGCACTTGTGGTTGATAACACAGGCGTATGGCGTGACGCGGAAGGCCTGAGCCAACACGTTGCGTGTAACGGTGCGAAGAAAGTTCTACTGACTGCGCCAGGTAAAGGCGACATCAAGAACGTGGTATTTGGTGTAAATGAAAATGTTATTCAGCCAGAAGACACCATCATCTCTGCAGCAAGCTGTACTACTAACGCAATCACACCAGTATTGAAAGCGGTTCACGACAAGTTTGGCGTGCTGTCTGGTCACATCGAAACGGTGCACTCATTTACCAATGATCAAAACCTAATCGATAACTTCCACTCGGGTGATCGTCGTGGTCGTGCTGCGTCACTGAACATGGTTCTGACATCGACTGGCGCTGCTAAAGCAGTATCAAAAGCGATGCCGGAAATGGAAGGTAAGCTAACAGGTAATGCGATTCGCGTACCTACGCCAAACGTTTCAATGGCAGTTGCGAACCTAAACCTTGAGAAAGGCACAAACAAAGAAGAGTTGAACGAGTACCTGCGTGAAATGGCGCTGTCTTCTGCTTTGTCTGCACAAATCGATTACACAGACTCGACTGAAATTGTATCTACGGACTTGGTTGGCTCTCGTCACCCAGGTGTGGTTGACGGTGTGGCGACTATCGCACAAGACAACCGTGCCGTGCTGTACATTTGGTACGATAACGAGTTTGGCTACAGCTGCCAAGTTGTTCACTGTATGGAACAGATGATGGGTGTACGCTACAAGACATACCCAGAAGTTTAATCAACTTCGCTCTTGTAGATACGTCTATCGCAACAAGCTCCACAACATAATAACTATATCTGCGAAGTCTGTATGGGCTTCGCAACCCCTTTTGTTTTACTCCCCCGTATAAATAAGAGGGTTGCCACTTAGATCTGCTCTCTCTAACTGATCTAGGTGGCCTTTTTATATCTAGCGCCCTAACTTTTATCGCTATGACAAGACCTTGTCTTCATCACTCTTGCACAGCTTCACTTCTGTTATAACTCAACCTCAACATCCGACTTAATCGAACTTGAACATGCAAGCACGTACCCCTGTTCAATCTGGTCTGGCGTCAATGTTTCTTGGCTGCTTGATTCCACAGATCCTTTGGTCACTTTGCATTTACACGAACCACAAATCCCACTACGACAAGCGATAATAATTGGAACGCCTGCTTTTTCTAATGAATCCGCCAATGCTGTACCAGTTTCCGCTTCAACTTCAGCGCCGAACGCAGGCACAAATACCTTAACAGCACTATTCGTATCGTCAGCAACTTCGGCTTTTGACGCTTCTGATTGAGCATTCTGAGTAGCAGGAGTAAAGCTTTCTTGATAGAAGTTATCCATGTTGAACTCAAGTTCTTTCAGATAACTCTCAATATCTTGCATGAAGCCGACAGGCCCACATAGGTAAACCGTTCTGTCTAAGATATCTGGGCTCAGTTTCACCAACCAGTTTTTATCTAAACGGCCTCGAGGAGCCATTGTTCCTTCATTGTCTTTCAGCAGCAGTTTTAAGTTGAAATTCGCATGTAATTCATCGAGCTGATGAAGTTCTTGAAAGTAGATAGTCTCAAGCTTGTTGCGTGCCATGTGGACGAAATCAATCTCGATGTCACTGTCTTGAGACAGCCAATACTTTACCATCGCCATGACTGGTGTAATGCCACAGCCTGCACTCACTAGAGTTACTTTCTTTGTTGCCGTTGGCATGCAATCAATACAGTTAAACGAGCCTGCCGGCTTCAACACAGAAACCTCGTCACCTTCATCAAGCTCATCAACAATAAAGTTAGAAACCAAGCCACCTTCCACACGCTTGACCGTCAACTTCAGGCGGTTTTCTTCGGGGCAAGACGCTACTGAATAAGCACGGTAATCGGTTTTCGTCGGCATATCTAAACCCAAGGTGATGAACTGACCGGGCTTAAAATTGAAATGTAAGTCTTGTGGAATACTGCCAAGCTCAAAGCTGACCGTATCTGGCGTCTCATGCCATTTCTTTAAACACACTAAATTGATTGAATCGCTATCCGACCATGCATACATAGTTCACACACCTTACTGATACTAAAGAATTAAATCTAAAAAGCCCCGCCGCTGCACGTTCCTAGAGAACAGCAACAACGGGGCTTGGGAGTGGGCTTATATTAAGCCGCTAAGATTGTTTTAAGATCTTGCTCTGGCGTTGAGATAGAACGCATGTCGAACTCGTCTTGAATAATCTTTAGTAGGTTCTCTGTTAGGAAAGCCGGTGCTGTTGGGCCGGTGTAGATGCCTTTCACACCAAGAGCAAACAGAGTAAGCAGGATAACGATCGCTTTTTGCTCGAACCAAGAAAGAACCAGTGTTAGCGGTAGTTCGTTGATGCCACAATCAAACTCTTTCGACAGCGCAAGAGCCAGCTGAATCGCAGAGTATGCATCGTTACATTGACCAACATCTAACAGACGTGGAATACCGTTAATGTCACCAAATTGGTTTTTGTTGAAACGGAATTTACCACACGCCAATGTCAGGATTACTGAATCTTCTGGTGCTTGAGCTGTGAAATCTGTGTAGTAGCTACGCTCAGATTTGTCTCCGTCACAACCACCCACTAGGAAGAAGTGCTTGATGTTGCCTTCTTTCACTTGTTCAACAACCGCAGGCGCAGCTTCCATCAAGGCATTACGACCAAAGCCGACAGTGATCATTTGCTCGATCTCGTCATGCTTGAAGCCTTCTTGCGCAAGAGCACAATCGATCACAGCACTGAAATCGTCACCTTCAAGGTGAGCAACACCCGGCCAGCCTACGATGCTACGCGTAAATAGGCGGTCAGCGTATGAGCCCACATCAGGATTAAGCAGACAGTTCGATGTCATTACGATCGCACCAGGGAAGTTCGCAAATTCTTTTTGCTGGTTCTGCCAAGCACTACCGTAGTTACCCGCAAGGTGTGGATATTTGTTTAGTTCAGGGTAGCCGTGTGCAGGTAGCATCTCACCGTTGGTGTAAACGTTAATGCCCTTACCTTCCGTTTGTTGAAGGATCTTTTCTAGATCATGCAGGTCGTGACCAGAAACAAGGATACAGTGACCTTGCTTTGTCTTCACATTCACGGTTGTTGGTTGAGGGTGACCAAATGTATCTGTCTCGCCTTTATCCAACATTTCCATGACTTTGTAGTTCATTAAGCCAATCTGCATAGACGTATCTAACAGTTGTTTTAGGTCTGATGGATCCGTACCCAAGAAAGCCATGATTTCATGGTATTCAGCAAAGATAGCATTGTCAGTTTGACCAAGAACACGAGCGTGCTCCATGTATGCTGCCGCACCTTTTAAGCCATATAGGCAAAGAAGGCGAAGACCAATCACATCTTCGTGTTGAGAATCGTGACCACGGTTTACCGCCGCTTGAGGAGCTAGTGCCAATAACTCTGAAGAGTCCGTTGGAAGGTCGAATTGAGCAGCAGCAGAAAGCGCTGGGATCTCAAAACCAATCAATGTCGCTGCCGCGCGAACCTGTTGCTCTAAACGCTGCTTAAACTCATGAGATTGCTGTGCAAATTCAATGATACGAGCAGGATCGAAGTTAACGTTGGTTAATGTTGCGAAAAACGCTTTTGGCGCCCACTCGTCGATTTCAGTATCAATAACATCACAAGCACGGCCTAAATTGGCCCAAAAAGAAACACCTTGAAGAGAATGCACCAACACGTCTTGAAGGTCGGATACTTCCGAAGTTTTACCACACATACCTTGTGCGAAAGAACAGCCTTTTACGGTTGGGGTTTGAATTGTTTGTTCACATTGAATACAGAACATATAAGGGCTCCAGTAATTTTTATTAACTGTAAGTACTTTGCTTACAGTGACTTATTCCAAACCCTATAGAGCATCAAGCGTGCCAACTTTTAACTTATTGATTTTATTAAACTTAGTTTTATTCCATATTTTTAGTGCGTGATTATGACTACATATAAGCTCCCTAACAGCACACATCCGTGTCATAGTGACTCTCAGAGATTTATTAACGGCGTTCATGTTTCGTTCAGAATAGAAGCGATAAAGTAACAACATAAAAAAAGAGGAATGAATATGAAAAATATATTAGTTACGATTGTTGCATTGTTTACTGGCCTTTTGGCTTTATTCACAAGCTTGATCCTTGCTATTCCTTTAGCTATTGCAGCTTTAATTACTGGCAAGCGCATTCAGAATCAAATGAAGAAACAAGGTTTCGCAGCTCATATGAACACTCGTCAGTCATCAACCAATGATGCTGGTGTTATAGAAGGTGAATACGAAGACCTTTCAAGCAAAAAGTAACCTAAACTTTAGTTTCAGATATAGTGAATGCACAACAGAGACAAGATTACATAATGCAAAGAAAGCCCCTCCTAGCACTGCTGGCCTTAACGACTTTAAGTCTCGTTGGTTGTTCCAACGAGACACCGATACCCGCTTACGAAACATCTCCAGACTTGCCTAGCTATCAGCAAGACAGCTTTGATGCCTACGTCAATGACACCCAAGATTGGTTATTGAAAAACCGTGTGTTCATGACAGAAGACAAGCAACTCGAGATCCAACTCAATTCACCAACCGAGTATCAACCAACCTCGCCAAACGGCAAGGCGGTGCTATTGGTTCATGGACTAGGCGACTCACCTTACTCATTTAAAGACATCGCTACCCATTTAGCAGAGCAAGGTTACTTAGTGAGAACCGTATTACTTCCGGGTCACGGCAGTCGCGTGGGTGACTTAATGCAGCCGAGCCTAGAAGATTGGCAAGGTGTGGTGGCTCATCATACGAAGTTACTTGAGCAAGAATATGATTCGGTTTGGCTAGGCGGCTATTCAACCGGTGCGAACCTCGTGACTTCACAGGCGATGAACGATCCAAAGATCTCTGGGTTACTGCTGTTTTCTCCTGCGTTTCAACCAAGCTCGTCTGCTGTTCAATACGCAGGGCTAGCAAGCTACTTTGTCACTTGGGCTGATCAAGATCCTGAAGACAATGTGTTGCGTTACAACTCATTGCCAATGAACGGTGCCTCGGTTTACTACGAAACATCAGAAGTCGTACGTGATGACTTACAAGATAACCACTTCGACAAACCAGTGTTTATTATGATGAGTGAAGGCGACAGCGTGATTGACACCAACTACGTTCAGCAAGCCTTTACTGAATCGATGCCGAATCCAAATAATGTGTTGGTTTGGCAAGGAGAGACGACTCTCGAGGATCCTCGCGCTGTTCAGTACAGCATGAAAATTCCAGAGCAACGCATCTCGAACGGCTCTCACATGGGCTTACTGTTCTCACCAAACAACCCTTATTACGGAATCAATGGTAGCGAGAAGATTTGCTCCAATGGTCAGGCAGAAGGGTTTGAAGAACAATGCAATGCAACCAGTGAAGTTTGGTACTCAGCTTGGGGCTATCGTGAAGAAGGGAAGAACCATGCGCGTTTGACCTACAACCCCTACTTCTCAGACTCGATGGCGAAGTTAGATGCCGTGCTGAACTCTGAAGGTTAACAAGCTAAAGCCTTTCGAAACCAATCCATAGAACTCAAAAAGGCTCACTAGATAACGTCTAGTGAGCCTTTTTTAATAAGTGTCGTTTCTGGTGAACGTCTAGGGTCTGTTGACCTTTAGAGCTGATTTTTGCAGCACTTTGTGGGAAATTTCTACAAGGCAGAGGCTTTGAAGTGTAGCTAGCCTACATGAGAAGCCGATAACGCAGTAGAAATGAACCACAAAGGCTGCCCGAAGGGTTCGGCTAGAATCGTTTTATGCTTTGTTAAGAAGTATTAACTTAGAATGACTAGGCTACATACTCCTTGCCGCGCCTAAAACGATTCTATCTCGAACAAAATTTAACCACTAAAAGTTAACAGACCCTAGTTACTTATTCTTATCGCGCACTGCTATATCGTCCACACCACACGAACAGCAAGAAGGATCAGCACCACGCCAGATAGTCGATCAATCAACTGAGCTTTCGAGCGAATACGTTCAACAATCAACGGGCTAGACAATACCAAGGTGATAAAGGTGTACCAAAGGCCGTCAACAATCAGCGGTGTTGAAACAATAATCACTTGATTGGTCAGCTCATTACCCAATGCAACAAATTGGCTAAACAGAGCGATGAAGAACAACGCGATCTTTGGACTCAAGATAGAGATCAAGAAAGCCTCACGAGCAGACTGCATGTAACTCATCTTTTCACCCGCTTCTAATTTCGCGGCAACACCACCTTTCGAACGCAACGCATTAACGCCAAGATAAAGCAGATAAGCAGCACCCGCTAAGCTAATACCTTTGAACAACATTGGGGATTGCTCAAGCACAACGGCTAAACCGACAATGGTTGCGAACGCATAAATACCGATGCCAGCAGCGTGTGACCAAGCTGCGATAAGCCCGTTCATACGGCCACCAGCCAAACTGTGTTTAGCGATCATCGCCAAGCTTGGGCCCGGAGACATTGCACCCAACAAGCAAATCGCTAATAAAGAAAACCAAATTGTTACTGTCATCATTCCATTCCTAATAAAATAAAGCGTTCCAGCTGAACGCTCTACGCTTAATACTCAATACTTGTCACTTACCATAATTCGCAGGAGGTATTATTTGAAATCAAAGATAATCATCACACCTATGATTTCAAGTCATACTGATATTGTAACTCGACTTTTGCATGGCTTGGAATGCTTTTTCTCGCGCCCATTTGTGGGCAGAGTCGTTGTCATATTTAGGGTGCCACATTAACCAATAGGTATGCATTTCCGTATCAAATGGCAACGAAAAGTAGGTAGTATCGAGGTGTCGACCTAGGTTGTAGGCGATATGTTCTGGCACGATCATCAGATAGTCGTCTTGCATTAGCACAGTGCCAGCGGATGAAAAAAACGGGACCTGTAAAGCCACTCTTCGCTTCAGCCCTTGCTTCTTCAATGCTATGTCCGCGTAGCTGTCTTTATCTCCACCCCCCGTCACTTTGATGTGAGAGTAGTGAACAATATCTTCTGCACTCAACACCGCTTGCTGAGCCAATGGGTGCGACTTGCGCATCAAACACACCGACTTATCTTCGCCAAGTTTGATGCTTGAGACATGTTCAGGTTTTGTGGGAAACATACTGGAAGCCAAATGAATCCCCGACTCGTTCAGTGCTTCAAGGTAGTTTGGCTGCCACAATCGATAAGCCAAATTAATGTTCGGCGCTTCAGCGGAAACCTCTGCCACAATCACAGGAAGAATATACTGAGCCACATAATCACTCGAAGACAACACCAATTCACCCTGCCAGTCTTGCGGTTCGAAGGGTTTATCATCTAACAGGTGGTCAAACTCGCCAAGCAGGTCGTCGAGTTTGCCTTTAAGCAGAAGTGCGCGGTTGGTCGGCACCAGTTTGTTGCCGTCACGAACCAGCAAAGGGTCACCACACAAATCTCGTAACTGGCTGAGCTGACGGCTCACCGCGGATTGTGTGATATGCAAACGTTGGGCGGCACGGCTTACGTGACACTCTTCAAGAAGTACATGCAATGAACGCAGTAGGTTTAAGTTGATATTGCCTAACATGAACGCACCGTCGCATTCTGTTTGTTGAAAAATTCGGTCAAAACCGTATGAGTCATTAAGTGACGCAGATCTGGGTAGCTTTGCAGCTGATCGCGAACTCGGTTCAAGCTCTCCATACTTTCCACTTCAACATAAAGCATCATATCTGTCTCACCGCTAATCGAGTGGCACCATTGCACCTCATCAATACTCTGGATTTGTTTCGCGTAAGACTCACAGCTATGGTCACTACTCGACATGTCGAACTTCAACAAGATATAAGCGCACACATTCTTCGTTTGGTTGGGTTCTGCCACTTGAGCGCAGTAGCCCGTAATCACTTTGTCGCTTTCCACTTTCTTGATTCTGGCGTTCACTGCCGAGCGCGAGAGGCTGACATCTCGGGCGATATCGCTCACTGAGCATCGTGCATTGGTTTTGAGAATATCCAAAATCTGGCGATCAAATTTATCCATGCTTCTGATTCTTTCCATTTATTGTTCTATTTATAACGCCTAATTTGACACAACTTTCCGACTTATAACAGCCATTCTAACAGCCGACACTTTCACGCTTAATCGGATTAATACCGTTAAAATGACGGTGTCTTACGACGTTTCGCTAGCTGTATTATTGATATCGACAATGTATGCTCTCAATCATAACTTCACACACACCAGAAGAAAGTTACTGGAAGACCGTGACCAGAATTAAATAGCTAGGAGAGCGAATGACACAACTCAAACAAGAAATCACGCTTATTTCAGGAGTCGGACAGCTCTCGACGACCTTGCTAGGCACGGGATTATTTATGATCCCTGCGATCGCAGCAGGCATTGCGGGGCAGTTGTCACTACTCGCGTGGTTAATCCTGTTTATCGCTATTTGCCCCATTGCACTGACCTTCGCAGCATTAGGAAAACGCTACCCGAATGCAGGTGGTACAGCCTACTTTGTGCGTCAGGCGTTTAGCGAGCGATTAGAAACAAGCGTGGCGTGGTTGTTTGTAAGTGTTATTCCTGTCGGTATTCCAGCGGCCATTGCACTGGCAGGAGGTTTTGCTCAACAGTTGTTACCTGCACCTCTCGATACACCACTTGGTGCTCAATCCTTTACCGTCGCCCTGCTTATTGCCGTCAATTTGATGGGCAGTAAATCTTCTGGTCGCCTACAAACCGTCATCGCATTGTCGATTTTCGCCTTGGTTAGCGCTTTTGTTTGGAAAGCCGACATCACGGTAGCCGATGTTGCTCTTCCTACCATCTCATCCGATTCGATGTGGTCTATCGGCGCTGCGTTGGCTGTCATGTTTTGGTGCTTTGTCGGAATAGAAGCTTTTGCCCACATGGGAGAGGAGTTTAAAAATCCACAACGTGACTTCCCAATCGCCATCATTGCAGGCTGTTTTGTTGCGGGGTTAGTGTACTGGGCTTGTTCAGTGGTGATTCTTAAACTGGGTGCTTTCGGTTCACCTGAATTCGATGCAGCATCCATCCCTTGGGTAACAGAACAACTGTTTGGCAATGGCTTCAAAACCGTCATAAGCGTGCTGGGGTTCTTTGCTTGCTTTGCTAGCCTCAACCTTTATACACAAAGCCTATCACGAATGATCTGGGCTCAAGCTCGCCAACACAGTCCTTCAAGTCGAATGGCTCAACTGAACAGCCACGGCGTACCGCTTTACCCAACGTTAGCAATTGGTTTTGTCGTGCTTATTTCGTGTGTGATTGGTGAGCTGTCTAATTTAGACCTTGAGTTCTTTCTCAAGCTCGCCAACGGTATTTTTGTTCTGGTTTATCTGCTCGCGATGTTAGCCGCTTGCCGATTACTGACAGGCGCATCTAGATACACAGCCATGCTCTCGCTAGTCATCTGTACCTTGGTGTTTATCTGTTTAAGTTGGTCGATGCTCTATGCCGTGACTATTTTTGTGACATTGTCACTCCCTTGGCGAAAGTGGTTGGGTAAACCCACCATTTCTGTCGACAAGCTGTAAACGATACCTACCAATATCACTGATAAAAAAGCCGTGCGATCTGTTTGATCTTCGGCTTTATCTCAGCCAAACGGATATTTCCAAACCCCAGCACCGCCCCACTCCAATCACGAGCATCACTCGAACCGTACTCATAAAAATCAAACGGACGAATAATGATATTTTCAAGCTCAGCTCGTCGGCTCCACTCATGTTCAGATATACCTTGATACCACTTCACGGTCACATGTAGCCCTGCCGCCTGACTGATCACTTCAAGATCACCGTTAAACTCGCTTTCAATCGCTTCTATCATGGCTTCATACTTGAGTTTGTATGACCGACGCATCTTTCTAATATGACGCAGCAAATCGCCTTCTCGAACAAAATCCGCCAAAGCTTCCTGTGTGTGGGATGCCGTGTCTCCAGTGAGTGCGTCTTTGATCTCAAGACACTTCGCCACCAAACTTTCTGGCACCACTAAGTACCCTAATCGAAGGCCATTGAACATCACCTTACTCAGAGAGCCAACATAGATGATGCGATCATCGAATCCTAACTTTCCCGCCAACCCTTGCATGCTGGTATAAGGGCGATGAGCAAACTGGAACTCACTGTCGTAGTCATCTTCAATGATCCATGACTGATGTTGATTGGCCCAATCGATCAGTTTAAGGCGTTGCTCAGTATTTAAAGTCGTGCCCATTGGGTATTGGTTACTCGGTGTGACATACAGAGCCTTAGCATTACTGGCCAACACTTTCTCAATATCTAGCCCCACCTTTTCACGCACACTTACACCGTCTAACTCAAGTCTCAACAGATCGATAATTTTATGCACTTGTCGATAACCGGGTTCTTCCACGAGGATTTTGTCGCCCATCTCTAACGTTGCCATCAAACCAATTGAGATGGCTTGCTGAGCACCTGCGGTGATGATGACTCTATCCGTACTGCAATGAACTGAACGACTGCTTGCGAGATACCCACTCAATGCTTCTCTCAAGGCTAAACTTCCCTGAACCTCTTGATTGCCTGCAATGTTCTGACGTGTAGAGTGACGTTGCAGCAGCCTCTGCCATTTCGCAAAAGGGAACGCATCTAAGTCAGGGACTCCGGGGGCAAAGCTGCGGTTAATGTCGTTAGGTGTCGCTATGTTTGTACTCGGTTGACTGACTGTTTGTTTGACCTTCGGATCCAGAACACTGTCTGGCTTAGACAAACTTAGAAAGTGTTCTGGTTGTTCAACCGAGACATAAAACCCTGAGCCTTGCTTACTCTCGATATAGCCTTCAGTGACCAGTTGTTCGTACGCATAAATCACCGTATTTCGACTCACCGATAACTCGACGGCCAACTTACGTGTTGAAGGTAACTTACTGCCCTTGCTCCATAAATCTTGAACGATTTTCTCTCTTATCGCGTGGAACAAGGCGGTTTGACGCGTGTCGTGTTGTTCGTCTAACTGTAGATCACCGACATCGATAGGCTGCATAACTGGATCCAAATAGTGTTTAAAAGTGGCTCTATTTAATAGACCAGTTAATCGCTACATTAATCAAAAGGCAATGATTAAGGAGCGATTATGTTATCTAACACGAAAAGAACCACGATTAAAAAAGGGGCTCACAAAGCCGTATTTGAACAAGAGAAACTGCACCAAATTATTGATGAGAGCTTAATCGCACACATTGCATTGCAGGGTGAACAAGGTCCAATGGTTATCCCGATGCTCGCGTGGCGAGTGGATGATATGGTCTACATTCATGGGGCTAAAAACAGTCGCCTACTAAAAGGGCTAAAAAAGGGAGAACCAACCTGTTTAACGTTCACCTTGTTCGATGGTTGGGTGTTGGCTCGTTCGGCATTTCATCACAGCGCGCATTATCGTTCTGCTGTGGTGTTGGGGTCATTTTCAGTCATCGATGACAACCAAGAAAAGGATCGCTTGTTGAATATCTTTATTGAGCAAATAGCACCGGGCAGAACCGATGAGGTCAGGCTCAGTAATGAAAAAGAACTCACCGCAACCGAGTTATTAGCGATCCCTTTAACGGAAGCCTCTGTGAAGATTGGTAAACATGGAGTGAATGATGATAAAGCTGATATGGATATCCCAGTATGGGTTGGCGTATTACCGTATCGAACCGTCGTTGGGCCATTAGAAACCGTTCCAGAACAAGAAGGCATCATTGAAACACCAGATTACCAACAAGCTTATGGTGAACGCTGGTATCAGAATTAACACGCGAAGATGGTGAACTTGATAAAATTGTATACAATCTGACTTACAAAAATTTAACATGACTCAATAATGTAATCAGACGATGAAAACGAACAAGGGTATTCTGCCACTTCAAGGCTTGCTCAATGGCATTGGGCAAGTCTATTTTACACCGTCTGTTATGACGTCGACTTTGCTGTTGCTTGCCATTTCTATTGAGTCACTTGCACTAGCTTTTCTTACCTTACTTGGCGCCAGTTGCAGCTTTGCATTGGCCTTCTATGGCTATATGTACACCAACACCAACACCAACACCAACACCAACACCAACAAATCAGTTGACGACATTGATAGTGGAATGTACGCGCTAAATGGCGCTTTAATTGGCTTATTTATCGGTAACTTTTTTGGTGTGACACCATTATTGGCTTTAGTGACTGTGTTAGGTGCATTACTCACAGTGCCGGTTGCCCACATCGTATTCAGTTTTAAGAAATATCGCGGTTACACTAGCGCCTTTATCCTCACCACTTGGTTGATTTATATTATCCAATCAACCTTTGAGCTGTCAGCATTTTCGACATCTGATTCCGCACTGATACCACTCATCAGTATTGAGGCTAGCTCATGGTTCAACCTACCGACAATGGTGATCCCGTTGTTAAAAGGGATAAGCCAAGTCAGCTTCATCGAAAATGCGTTGTCGGGGCTCGTTATCTTAGTCGCCATCGCACTCAACAATATCAAGCATGCCATTTGGATTATGCTCGCAATAATAATTAGCACCGTATTTAGCGATTTGATTGGCGCTTCTAACGAACTGGTAGCGCAAGGACTTTACGGGTACAACGCCATCCTTGCCACTCTAGCACTTGTGATCTATCCGCGAATCCCTTGGCCGTTAACCCTATTAGGCATGCTGTTAAGCTGTCTCATCACACTTGGTTTTCATGAACTGTCACTACTGCCACTCACCGCCCCTTTCATTTTGAGTACTTGGGCTATGGTTTACTTGTCCAGCCTACTCCATAAGCGAACCATAAGTTAGCTCAGTATAGTTACAGGCCGGTTTTTAAGCGCTCAACATATTGCTTGGGTGTCAAACCTCGATGTTTCTTAAACATCCGATTAAAACTCGCGACATTGGTATAGCCGAGCCTCGTCGCGACTTCACCTATTGGCACTGAATACATCAACAACTCCACGGCCACGTTACTTAACGCATAGCCCATAATGGTAGAAAAGTTGATGCCTAAGTTATGCAATCGACGTTGAAATTGCTGTTCAGATAACCCAAGCAAACTCGACACTTTATGCAGTGTTGGCAGGCCGAAATGGCGACTGTAATTGATCATCTCATAGGTCACCTTATGCTCATCCGCGGCATCCGGCATATTGAGGTAATTATCTAAGTCATGAAAGTTCATTGCCAAGCTCATCTTGCCGATCGAAGGGGCTTGATTACTCGATAACCTCAACTGGCTTGGTATCCAGATTTCAGTTCGTGGCTGGCCCCACTGAATATTGCACCCAAAATACTCTTGATAGAGTTGAGTGTTCTCGCGATAACCTGCGATAGAGACGGCTGCGGGAGTAAAGTCGTCTCCCAAGTAACGTCTTAATATCTTCATCATAAATATGGCAACTCGGATCGAGTCATGAACCTTACCAGTCTCAGAATACGCAGGATTGTCGTAGCACCACTTGATGAAATTACCGACTTGGGCACCATACAGGAAAGCCCCAGACTGCAAACAGTGCAACCCGATGTTCACTCGGCGTATGGACGACGCCAGATCGTGCCCCGAGAAAAACCAGTTAGAGAGAGGACCTAGCCTTTCAATATCGACCCTATCAGCCAACTTCAAGATAATATCGGGGTCACCGGCTTGCTGTTCAAGCAAGCCATACCATTTGTCCACTTCACTTACGGGAATAAGGTTCATCGGGTTATTAAACACCGATTTAGGAATACCTAATTGCTCAGTATTCACTGCCTTATTGGTCGTTGCGTATTGGTAAATACCCAAAATACCCAATGCTCTTAAGAAGTTACAATTGTTCATTAGCCACCATACTTACAAGTCACTATTACAGATCAAATCATAATGACATCATTATTAAAGTAATTGGTAAATTTTCAACCTCTAAATCTGATATCAATCACACTCGGCGCTCAATTTAACCTAGGGTATATCAATGAGTTTAGTTAGTGTCCCATTTGTCGGAACCGGCGCAGATACCGCACTACACGTAGTTGCAGGCGTAGTGTTGGTCGCAACCATCGCTGCTGCATGTTACGGCTTCTGGCGTGTGCATGAATTACCAATCAACAAGGCTCACAGTAAAGAGCATCAGCAACTCGGTTTGATCACCGCATTAACATGGATTGGTTTTGTATGGCACTGGGTATGGGTACTAGCAGTAATTTTGGCCTTCGTTGATATGGAAAAAGCCATCATCAATCTAAGAGACACATGGAAGTCACCGACCACAACCAAGGAGCAAACAACTTCCGACAAGCAAGATGAGGAGAGCCAAACATGTTAGAAGGCTTGGCAATTTGGGCACTGTTCATTTACCTACTCAGACTTGTTGGTATGCCTTGGAACAAAGGCACAAAGACGTTTGCGTACCTAGGGGGTACATCTTGGTTGCTGTTTGTATGGGTTGGCCTACTCAACTTTACTCCGATGGATCTATCCGGAGGCTCAGTGGTTCAGTCTCCACATATTCAGTTGCGTCCAGACTCAACTAATGTGTCGGGAAAAACTTCCAAAGTCCACATCCACCCGAACCAGAATGTGACTGAAGGACAGCTAATTTACGAAATTGATGACACCAAATATGTCATCGCAAGAGACAAAGCCAGCGTTCAACTTGAGTCTGCAGAAGTCGCTTTAGACACAGCTCGCCAAGAAGTGAGCATTGCAAAAGTCAGCTATCAATCGGCGCTTGAAGACATCAAAGCTTCAGTTGCACAAATAGATTCGGCTAAAACAGACTTGGTACTGCAATCAAAGACGCTTGATCGTTACCAGAAGCAAAACAAAGTGGTAGAGCATACGATCACTGAAACTGACATCGACCAACAAACAGCAAAGGTAGACTTAGCGACGTATAACGTTACGACGCTGGAATCTCAGCTAAGCAAGAAAGAAGTCGATGCCGAGAATGCGAAATTAAACATCCACAAAGCTGAAACCAATGTGAGCAAGAAACAGACGGAGGTCGATTCAGCAAAGGGAACACTGGCACAAGCACAATGGGACTTGAACAGCACCAAAGTCACGGCACCGACTGACGGCTTTGTAACGAACTTTATTCTTCGTGAAGGTCAGCGCGTTTCAATGATGCCTCGTATCCAGATGTATACCGAAGAGAAGTACGTACTGATGCGCGTTAACCACCAAGCGATTCGTAATATTAAGGTCGGTCAACCTGCGGAATTTGCGACAGCGGTATACCCAGGGAAAGTGTTCTCTGCAACTGTAGAAGGCATTGTAGAAGCCACTGGTGAAGCGCAAGCAAGTTTGCTGGGTATCGATGAGCAGGTTCGTGTTACCACAGGCAAAAACCTTCAGAACAAGCACCACTTTGTTCGTTTAAAAATTGATGAGGCAGAGGGTTACGATATTCCTGTTGGCTCTGTCGGATTAGCGTGGGTAAGCGGTGAGAAGCCTATCAGCTTTATGGCGTTCCTAGACGTAATACGCGGGATCATCATTAGAATGAAGTCTCAACTGTACTTCTTCTACTCCATCTAATACTTCCTATTGGTGAAGCAATACCCAAGCCCGTGCGCTCTTAGATCGCACGGGCTTTTTGTTTATTTCACTATTCGTCGCCAGAAAGAACACAAACCCGAAAAACGAATAAACACTCTAAAGTTGCAAATCGCAATTGCACTTTGCAACTAGGCATTGCAAAAACGCAAATCAAACGCTCAAATACGCACCAGATTGCTATAAAACTGCCGTTTTACGTGGTTTTAAAAGTTGGCACACTAACTGCAATGTATATATTGACCCTTCTTAAGCCGAGGGTCACCTAGCCAACTGACGTTGTTAGTGAACCTATTCTTGTTCACAAAATATATAAGCCAATTGCGATTATTGCGATTGGCTATTTTTTTGCCTGCAGTTTGGCCGACCGCCCTCCTCTTCGATACAGACACCCATTCAAACGTATAATAATCAACATTCATAGCCAACCAAGAACAGCAGATAACCAACGCGTTATAGAAAACGTTTTCTATTTATTTTTTTGAAATAAATGCAGAAAATAACCTTATGTTTTACAAGATAATTACTGTAATAACTGATTTTAAGTCGCCCTTATTGACAAAATTAGCATTGACTATGTGATTTATATCACCATAATGCGCACGTTTGCCTGCAATACGGCGACCGTTAATTTTAATTTTGATCATTTGCGGAGGTAAAAAATGGCTGCTGATAATAACTACAGTCTAGGGCCGGTTCCTACATCGGCTAGGAAAGGAGTAGCTTCACTCACCATGGTAATGCTTGGACTCACTTTCTTCTCTGCAAGTATGTGGACAGGTGGTTCACTCGGGACAGGTCTTTCATTCAACGATTTCTTCCTCGCCGTTCTCATCGGTAACCTAATCCTCGGTATTTACACTTCTTTTCTTGGCTACATCGGCTCATCTACTGGCCTCTCTACTCACCTTCTTGCTCGTTTCTCTTTCGGTACTAAAGGCTCATGGCTTCCTTCTGCGCTACTTGGTGGTACACAAGTCGGTTGGTTTGGTGTGGGTGTTGCGATGTTTGCTATTCCAGTACAAAAAGCAACGGGTATTGATACCAACACCTTGATTATCGTATCTGGCTTGTTGATGACGGGTACGGTGTACTTCGGCATTAAAGCGCTAATGGTGCTTTCAGCGATTGCAGTACCTGCGATTGCGATTTTGGGTGGTTACTCAGTGCTAACAGCCGTAGACAGTGTTGGTGGATTAGAGCAACTGCAACTTATTAAACCAGAGACGCCAATGGACTTCTCAATGGCGCTTGCAATGGTTGTTGGTTCGTTTGTAAGTGCGGGTACGTTGACAGCCGATTTCGTTCGCTTTGGTAAAAAGCCAGCAAGCGCAGTATTGATTACTATGGTTGCGTTCTTCATCGGTAACTCGCTGATGTTTATCTTCGGCGCTGCTGGCGCAGCAGCAACAGGTCAGGCTGATATTTCAGATGTGATGATCGCGCAAGGTCTACTGCTTCCAGCCATCATCGTGCTTGGCTTGAACATCTGGACAACCAATGAAAATGCACTTTATGCATCGGGTCTGGGTTTATCTAACATCACTGGTCGCTCAAGTACTACAATGTCTATCATTAACGGTATTATCGGTACGATTTTCGCGCTTTGGTTATACAACAACTTCGTTGGTTGGTTAACCTTCCTTTCGCTGGCGATTCCACCAATTGGTGGCGTAATCATCGCCGACTTCTTCGCGAACCGTAAACGTTACAAAGATTTTGCAAATGCAGAGTTCCAAACCGTTAACTGGGCTGGCATTATCGCGGTAGCAACAGGCGTAGCCGCTGGTCACTTCCTACCTGGCGTTGTTCCTTTGAACGCAGTGTTAGGTGGTGCAATCAGCTACCTCGTGCTTAATCCTCTATTGAATAAAAAAGCTCTGAAATCTCAGGCCGCTTAAGGACACACTATGACAACCTTATTAATCAAGAACGCGAAACTTCAAGACCAAGAGGGCTTGAAACAGATTCTGATTGAAAATGGTCAATTTTCTCGCATTCTCGATAATGACGCGCAAATCAATCATCAAGGCGACATCCTCGATGCTGAAGGTGGCATTGCAGTTACTCCTTTCTGTGAACCGCACATCCACCTAGATACGACTCAAACTGCTGGTGAGCCTAATTGGAACATCTCTGGCACTTTGTTTGAAGGTATTGAGCGTTGGGCTGAGCGTAAAGAACTGCTATCAATCGAAGACGTAAAGTCTCGTGCCAAGCAAACACTGAAATGGCAGATAGCTAACGGTGTTCAACACGTTCGTACACACGTTGATGTGTCAGACCCAACACTCGTTGCGTTAAGAGCGATGGTTGAAGTTCGTGAAGAAATGAAAGAGTGGGTCGACATCCAGATCGTTGCATTCCCTCAAGAAGGCATTCTTTCATACCCTAACGGCAAAGAGTTGCTTGAAGAAGCAGTGAAGATCGGCGCTGACGTTATCGGTGCTATCCCTCACTTCGAATTCACTCGTGAATACGGGGTTGAATCTTTGCATTACGTGTTCGAGCTTGCACGCAAGTACGACTGTCTGATCGACGTTCACTGTGATGAAATCGACGACGAACAGTCTCGCTTTGTGGAAACATTAGCAGCCCTTGCTCATAAGTTTGAAATGGGCGAAAAAGTAACCGCTAGCCACACCACTGCAATGGGCTCTTACAACGGTGCTTACGCATCTCGCTTGTTCCGTCTATTGAAGATGTCTGGTATCAACTTCGTGGCAAACCCGTTAGTGAACATTCACTTACAGGGCCGTTTCGACGATTACCCGAAACGCCGCGGTGTAACGCGCGTTAAAGAGATGCTAGCAGCAAACATCAACGTTTGTTTTGGCCACGATGATGTGTTTGACCCATGGTACCCACTGGGCACAGCGAACATGCTTCAAGTTCTGCACATGGGACTGCATGTGACACAGGTTATGGGCTACGACCAAATCAACAACTCACTTGATTTGATCAGCAAGAACTCTGCTCGCACATTGAACATCCAAGACAACTTCGGCATCGAAGAAGGTAAGCCAGGTAGCTTGCTGATTCTTCCTGCTGACAATGGCTTTGATGCAGTGCGCCGCCAAGTACCAGTGCAGTACTCAATACGCCACGGTAAGGTGATTGCAGAGACTCAACCAGCGAAAACAAAAATAAATTTAGATCAAACTGAAGATATCAACTTCAAGCGTTAATATCGTCTATACTAATGATCAAAAGGAAGCTGAGATGCTTCCTTTTGTTGTGTTGGACGAAGCGACAAAACTATCACTAAATCAGTGTAAATCTTGTACATTCGCACGGTATGACAAAAAAAGCACAAATTTCTTAAGCAATGCGTGTACATCTCAAAAGACTGTGTTAACATGCTCTCGCTCTGTTAGCCGGAGTTATTTAAGTTAGATGAATAGTAAAAAATTGACATGTAAAATCGTTACCCGTTTTTGTAAGTAGTTTTTCCTTATTTCTTAGCAATATTAAATAATTCAATTATCAGCGCATTGCATTAAATGCAATCAACAACTTAGAAAATTTATGAATAAGGGACAAATTATGTCTAACACAAATACTGGCACTGTAAAATGGTTTAACGAAGAGAAAGGTTTCGGCTTCATTTCTCAAGACAACGGCGGCGCTGACGTATTCGTACACTTCCGTGCAATCGTTTCTGAAGGCTTCAAGACTCTGAAAGAAGGCCAAAAGGTTTCTTTCGAAGTTGAAAACGGTCAAAAAGGCCTACAAGCAGCAAACGTTGTTGCTCAATAATTAGCTCTTAGCTAAAAAGAATTTTAAAGCGCTGATTTTTATCGGCGCTTTTTTATGCCTGCTCATAAACATTTCCCCTCTCGATACAAGCTTCCCCCGTTAACTCTGAACAACTGAAAATCACCTGCAAAGCCCCCTCAATCTAACCTCTCGCAGTTAAAGCTCTACGATCAATCTACTTCACTTTTTGTATGCACTTCCCTAGACAACAACACTCATTTCTCACTAATGTTTTGATACGAACTCACTCTATGCTGAAAGTTTGATAAGCCCAAATATGGTTAAAGAACAATCCATTAGATTGCACTTATGAATACGCAATCGATATTCATAATAAAAATGAGTTATTTATCCAATCCTCATCCATTAATCATATAATTTTTAAAGCAAAGACCTTCGAAATCCGCTAACCTTGTTCGCAAGTGGCTTAGTTGTTTTGGTATCTGCAGTAAAAATAATGAACAAAGACGAATTTCAGAAATCCACCGCAAATCTAAAAAAAGCGGTGCCTCTTATGATGAAGAACAGGGTGTCAACGACACCTGCAAATTACGCACTTTGGTACACCTATGTCGATAACGCTATTCCCCAGCTGACTCAAGACATGGATGGTGTTTTAGAACACTACGGTATTTGTCCTCCTGCCGTGGGTGAGCAGCTATACAACAATTATGTTGCCAGCAAATCCGAAACCAATATCAATGACCTTCGCGCTAATTTGGAACTGTTAGTTTCTGAAGTTTCCAATTCAATGAATGACACCCTGACCGACACCTCCGCTTTTTCTGACATGATCGATAAAAGCTTCGAGGACTTGGCTCGTGTTGATAATGAAAGCTTATCTATTGATGAAGTCATGTCCTTGGTTCGACAGCTGGTGTCTGAATCTCGTCATATTCGTCACTCTACTCAGTTTTTAAACTCTCAGCTAAACTCTGCAACCTCAGAGATCACCAAGCTCAAAACTCAATTGGTAGAAGTGCAGAAAGATGCGCTCTTCGATAGTACAACCACACTCTATAACCGTCGCTCTTTCGACCGTGACATAGAAACCTTGTGTGAAGCACAACAGTCTTTGTGTCTGATTCTTCTTGATATCGACCACTTTAAAAATTTCAACGACACCTATGGCCACTTGTTTGGTGATATGGTTCTTAAAGGGATCGCTCGTAAGCTGAAATTAAGTTGCCGTGAAGGTATTTCTGCTTATCGATTTGGTGGTGAAGAGTTCGCGCTAATTGTGCCTAACAAGTCTTTGCGTATTGCTCGTCAACTCGCGGATACCAATCGTCGCTCTTTAGAAAAGCTGTCGATTAAAGATCGCCGCAGTGGTGAACAAGTCGGCAGTATCACGGCATCGTTTGGTGTCGCTGAACTTGAACCCTGCGAATCAGCTCAATCGCTGATCGAACGTGCTGATAAACTACTTTACGAAGCGAAATCACTTGGCCGTAACCGAGTCATGCCTTTGTAAGACAAACCAACAATGCTCTTATCGACATATTAGTCGGCTCGTCTTTAAACTAGAAAGCCCCAAAGAAATTATCTTCGGGGCTTTTTCTTTAGCTGTGTCAATTGATTTAGCTACCTAGGGTTCACCGTTAGATCTGGAAGCAGTAATTCAGACAGTAGTCTTCACCACTCTTTGCTCTGAACTCTTTATCTTCACTGCACGCCTTTGGTTTACCCTTTGCGTCACCTTGAATCAAACTGATCCAGTGGCGCATCGCTGCAATGGTCTCTTCACGCATTGTAGTTGTTGCTTCCATTGATGATTGGCCAAAGGTGGTGCATGATTCCAACTGAATATCATCAATTTCTACTAGCTCAATACAACCTGTCCCTTTATGGCAGCCAAACATCACCTCTAGGTGACTGCCACTACCATCTCGGAACAAGATAGAGTCAGGGTCGTTCTTCTCACCCATGTAAGCTACAAACTGCTTAGGGTGCTTCAGACCACTGTGCTGACCATCTTTAAAGTAAGCCATAATATGACGGTAATCGACTACGTAGCTGGTTACGTCTTGATGTGAGCCATTCTCTAGTGGGAATAGTCGATCAAGCAGCTGCTTTGCTTTCACTTGCTTTTCTGTTTGCTGATTGGCACTGATTGTCTCCACGGCAAAGACAGCTTCAGCGATAAATGGCTTTGATTGTTTTTGGATTTCTGTTTTATCGAATGTAAGCATATTCATAGTCTTTCCCTCTTGACCAGTCCGGTGATAACCACCGATTTCTACAGCAAAAATGTGTCCTAGAGCAATTATTCCAAACTAACGTTTAATTTATTTGTCATTTTGTGAATTGCTTAGTTTGTAGATTAGCGCTTTTTTACATACAATTTCACAACAAAAATTTTACAATGTGAATTTTACAAATATGGCCTTGTCAAAAAGTTTAGTTCGTCAGTCACATTTCCTAGGTACGAAAATACGTAACCTAAGAAAACGTAACCATTTAACGATGGAAGATCTGTCTGCGCGTTGTATTAGAATCAACCCAGAATATGCACCTTCCGTTTCTTACCTTTCAATGATTGAACGTGGAAAGCGGGTTCCGAGCATCGATATGCTGGAAGTGATTGCACAGGTCTTTCAGAAGAATCCGACGTGGTTCCTCGACGACGAATCTGAACAACAAGCCATTGCTCCTGATAAGGGGAATCGTGGTGGGATAAGTGGCATGGCGCTCGAGCCGAGCTTCCTATTCTCAAACGACATCCTGCAAATTGCGATTCCTGAGATGCTGTCACAAACGGGCATTTCAGGCCGCCAGTTTGCGCACCTCTTGATTCGAGCACACCAAGAGAGCAACCAGAACCACTTCCCTGACCTTGAGCGCGCTGCGGAAGAGGTAGGCTTAAAACGTCTTAACCTCAGCGTAGAAGACCTGATAGACATCGCTAGAAGCCTAGGAATCAACATCCGCTGGGTGACGCGCACGCCGCAAGACGTCGTCGATGAGCTCGGAATTAACGCTAAGCAGTTAGTGACCTCCTTCTTTGAGCCTCCCGGTACTATCTTCTTAAACGAGATTCTTAAAGAATACCCAACTCGTCTGAAATACGACCTTTCGGTTTATATCGGCCATTGCATTCTGCACAGCAAAGAAGGCCTAAAGAGTGTGTTGTCGGTCGGTAACAACAACACATGGGATGACAACCAGATATCAGGCTCTTCGCAGCTCAACTCCCAAGATATTCTTCAAGCATGGCGAGACTTTGAATCCAGCTTCTTTGCTGGCGCCCTTCTGTGTCCGAAAGTCCCATTTAGACAGCTACTCGACCGCACTGGTTACGAAATCGACGTTCACAAAAGAGCAGGGGTTTCCCCCTCTGTTGCGATGCGCCGAATGACTGTAGTATCGCCCTACCCTCACTGGCACTACTTTGATGCTTATGGGCCGGGGAAACTCAAGGCGGTATATCGCGGGAACGGGATTCCACTACCTTGGGGAAATATGAGAACGGTCGCTGACCCATGTCAACATTGGGCTGTGTTCCGTCGATTATCAGAACCTCGAGCGGGAAGCTCGGCTCAAATCTCCATTTTGAATGTGGGTGATGAGCCAAGGATCTACTGCTGTGAATCCATCAATATGACGGATCCTGCGGGTAACAATCGTGTGTTGTGTGCTGGTATAGATCTCAACCCTGCGATTGATGCTCAAGGCGGTAATTCAAGAGACATAGCAGAGCAGCTAAAAGCGTCATGCGTTAACAATGGTGGCTCTGTGGCAATTCCGCGTAACATCAAGAAAGATCTCACGACAATAGCCAAGATTCTAAATATAAATTGGATTGAACGTGGGATTGAGACAGAAGCGAGGCTTATCTGCTCCAGAGGTGGAGAATGCCCACGCCAGCCAAGCTGTTACTCGAAGTGTGGTGAGTAAAAAAGTAATAACAAAAAATAGAACCTAAAATTCAGGCAAAAAAAACCAATCACAATAAGGGTGATTGGTCATATATTTTGTGTGAACAAAAAAGGTTCACTAACAACGTCAGTTGGCTAGGTGACCCTCGGCTTAAGAAGGGTCACCATTACTAGTGCAGCATACGTGCCAACTTTTAAAACACGTATTTACTACGCATCTGGACACGTATTGGCCGGATATCCTTGTTTGTTTTGCAAACTGGAATTGCAAATTGCGAAAATCAACAAAAACGCTAGTGATTATGTTGTTATTAATGAATCATTAAAGATTCATTACCCTTCCCCAAAATGCTATATTTCCCTTAGATTCAATCACTTTAAACAGCAATAAACCTCTCCCTAGGTTACTCAACATAAACAACGCCCATAAAAAAACGCGAACATTGAGATCCAATATTCGCGCTTATTTGAGTTAGACAGTAAAAAGTCACTAATCAACGAGAACTCTCCTGTGAGACATTCTCGTTATTAGACCTCTATGGTCTATCTAATAGACTCGACTTCTGAGGAGCTGGCTTAGAGCGGCTTCGAGACGGTTTGTTTGTCGAAGGCTTGCTTCCTGCTGGCTTGTTCGATGACTTGCTTGGGCCATAGCTGCCACCGTAACCCGACTTCTTAGGTTTGCCTGCTGGCTTGCCTGTATTGTTTGACTGACCTGAGCTTTTTGGCTTGCCAGAACCGTTTGCTTTACCCGCACCACTTGGTTTGCTTAAAGTATTTTGGTTACCTGCTTTGTTCGCAGAAGGCTTATTGCCTGCACTGCCGCGCTTGAAGTTGCTGCCGTTGTTTCTTACAGACTTATCTTCGCCCGCTGCTGCGTTATTTTCGGCAGGTTTCTTACCAGATGTCGGCTTACGCTTTGGCGCAGAACCTGTACCCGGTACGTGACGCTTGTTCTTACCTGCTGGCTTGTGCCCGCGAGCGTTATCACCAGAGCGTTGACCATCAGCATGCTCACGTGGCTGTTTTGCTTTCTTCGGTTTCTTAGGCTTGATTGGACGTGAATCCAAGCGAGACTCAGGTAACTTATTTACTGGAGAGAAACCTTCCAGTTCACGACGCTCTAACACTTGTTGAATAAGGCGTTCAATACCGAACAGCTCACCCACTTCATCAGCACAAACCAATGAAATCGCTTTACCTACTTCACCAGCACGGCCAGTACGACCGATACGGTGTACATAGTCTTCTGATACATGAGGAAGATCGAAGTTAACTACTTGAGGCAGTTGCGGGATATCGATACCACGAGCGGCGATATCAGTTGCAACAAGTACTCGTACCTTACCTGTTTTGAAGTTTTCTAAGGCTTTAGTACGTGCACCTTGGCTCTTGTTACCATGAATAGGTGCAGCAGTGATGTCTTGCTCTTCAAGGAAGCGAGCAAGCTTGTTAGCACCGTGTTTCGTCTTGCTGAACACCAACACTTGTCGCCAATCGTTATCTTTGATTAGCTTCGCTAGCATTGCGCTCTTTTTCTTTTTGTCTACAGGGTAGATGCTTTGCTCAACCGTTTTTGCCGTTGAGTTTGCAGGGCTTACTGAAATCTCAACAGGATTGTTCACCAAGCCTTTCGCTAAGCTGCGGATATCATCAGAGAACGTCGCTGAGAACAGTAGGTTCTGACGCTTCTTAGGCAAGAAAGCTAAGATCTTACGGATATCGCGGATGAAACCCATGTCTAGCATGCGGTCCGCTTCATCTAACACTAGGATTTCTAGTTGGTCAAAACGCACTGCATTTTGGTTGTATAGGTCAAGTAGACGACCAGGTGTTGCCACCAACACGTCACTGCCTTTACGCAGTTTTTGCATCTGAGGGTTAATCTTCACACCACCAAACACTACCGTCGAAGTCAGCGGTAAGTTAATACCGTACTTCACTACGCTGCCATTCACTTGCGCAGCAAGCTCACGAGTTGGTGTTAGCACGAGCGCACGAACTTGGTTCTGACGTACGCGAGTACCTTTCGATAGCATTTCAAGAATAGGTAGCGTGAAGCCTGCAGTTTTACCTGTACCTGTTTGAGCAGCGGCCATAACATCTTTGCCCGTTAGGACAGCTGGCACGGCTTTCTCTTGTATTGGTGATGGCTTATCGTAACCTTGTGCTTCAATAGCTTTAAGGATCGGTTCAGAAAGGCCAAGGGAGGTAAAACTCATAGATTATTTTCTCAGTTGAATAACATTTAGTATGAGCAACACGTTAAAAGTGCGTTGCTTCAGCTTTTGCTCATCAAATACATTGATACGGAGCAAAGCGCGGTATTCTGAGGCTTTTCCCCACATTCAGCAACTAAATTCTAATCGCAGCTCAAATTCAACCTAGATAACTTGTCGCTTCTGTTCGTACATTTTTTCATCAGCGGCTTTTAAGAGCGCATCGACATCATTGTAGTTGTTATTTTGAATAACCCAACCCACACTGATTCTGAGATAAATAGAGTGCGCCTCGTACACAACTGGTGCCGAGCATATCGCCTTTCGTAGTTTAGTCACGATCGACGATACGTGTTGATCATCGATGATGCGTGGCAACAAGACCAAGAACTCATCACCGCCTATCCTTGCGACGATATCTGAAACACGCAGCTCACTTCTGATGCGGTTAGCACACTCGATCAATACCTGATCGCCTGCCGCGTGACCATAAGTGTCGTTGATTGCTTTAAACCCATCGAGGTCGATATTTACAACGGCAAAGGTTCTCGCTCTCTGTTTTTGAGTGGTTTTGAAGGCCTGCTTGAGGCTATACATGAAGTATCGACGATTCGGTAACATCGTTAGCTCATCATGCATAGAGCGGCTATCTGCAATCCGGTACAGGCGATAAATAGTAAAGAAGGCAAACGCCAGCACTAATATTATGGAGTAGCCCACCAGCCTTACCGCTTGGATTCGATACCAAGGCTCATCCATCAATACATGTTCGTTACCGGAGAGAGCAAGGTACCACCCCCCGTATGGGAAACTCACCTGTTCAGTGGCAAACGCATTATCGAACACATCCTGAGTACCATAAAAGACAGCGCCATCTTTACCTGAACTGTTTGCACCACGAATTGCTAATTCATACTTGTTCTCTATCTTGCCGATGCCAACATCTTCAAACAGCTCATCTAAACCGATAACAGCACTGGAGACACCCCAGTAATCTTGATTGAAAGGCGGGTCTCGGAAGATCGGAGTGCGCGTAATGAGGGCTTGCCCACCTTGGAACAACTCAAAGGGACCAGCAATAAAGGTGTTGCCAAGATTACGGGCTATCTCAACAGACTCCCATTGATTTGGGTGATCACGATAATTAATACCGAGAATCTGCTCATTACCTTCCAGCGGGTAAACAAAGTTTAGAATGTCGTCTTTGGCGAGTCCGATAAGTCGAATATGGAAGCCATCTTGAATGATATTCTCAGCAATCTTGTCCCAATTTTTCACCTCACCATCGGGGTTGATGGTCACTAAGGTCGAGAAGTTATTGAGGATATACATATCTGACACGATCGCGGCTTCAATCCGAGAACGAATAATGGATAGTTGCTTTTTTGCCTCTGAATACGATTCGTTTTTAAGAAAAGTTAATTGCTTGGCATGGAAGAACTCAATTGCGCTTACTATCGCAAGGAAAAAAAGAAAAGCTACTACTCTGGCAGACCACTGCTTGCTAGAACCACTTGGCATTTACGAACCTCTAACACTATTGTTCTATATACTGCCTTATAACGGCTCATTTCTGGCTTATTGCTCCAGTATGCCGCTAAGTCATTAAAAATCCATACTAACGTCGACTATCTATCAAATATTGAGTGATCCATCACTTCAAAATTCTTTACTAAACGAATGGTTTAATCAAAAAGGGTTAGTGAACCTTATAAAGCTTACATTGTATTGACTCAATGCTTACATTAAAGGATTCATCAATGTTATTTTACATAGACTAATAATCAGCTTGGTATCTCACGACATGAAGTTAAAAACTATCACACTGTGTACATTGCTATCAGCCTCGGTTGCCGTTGCCGTTCACGCACAAGAAAACGTTCAAGCGCCAACCGCAGCGAGCGTTCAATCCCAAGCAGATTCGCTCAATTCTCAAGAACAATCTTTCAAGCAATCTGCTGACCTCATTCGCACCACCTACGAAAGCCAACTTTACACTCTGCCTGCATTCAAAGAAGGTCACTACGGGCTGCGCATGTATCGCCAAACATTAGACGATAAGTATTCGGCTGCGGTGTGGAGCGACATGGCACGAGTGGCAAGCAAGCTCAGTACCCTGTCGAATGACGTTCAAACGATGGAGCAAATCGTACTCTACTCAGAGAAGCGAGTTGCATCTTATATTGGTGATAACGATGAGCGCAGTGTTCGACGCTACAACATCACCAAGCACATGCCTGAATACCTTTACCTTGGTGTTGACCTTCTAGGCTCGATGGCTCGTGCTAATGAATACGGTTTAGAACACAAGAACGATGCTAAGCTGCGCGAAATCATTCGTCGCTATGACTTCTCACGATACGTGACCAATGAAGACATGGTGAAAGCGTGGGCCGCTCAATTAGCGAATCAGGTTTACTGGTTGCGCCAACTGGGTGAGCAGGATGTCGTTGATGAGTTCGTAGATACCTTCAAAAAAGCATACCCAGACGATAAAGACAGAAAGCTTTCAAGCCAGCAATACGGCAATAAGATCTATGGTATGACGCATGTGATCTTTGGCGACTCCGAGTACTATCAGCATCAAGTCAGCGAACAAGATCATCAATGGATCTACGATTACTTCAGAGAAAACATCGATACGATTTTGCTTCGTGCAAAAGAAGATGTGATTGCTGAGGTTGGATTAACTTTCTTATTGGCAGGTTTAGAAGATGACCCAGTTGTAGAGAAAACTCGACTCGCGATTCAAGCTTCAATCGATGAGAAACAAGGCATGATCCCTTCAATTACCGGCGATTTTGACCTTGAGTACGGTGAACACCGCAACGTGCTAGCAATCATGCTACTCGATTGGCAACAAGTGAATGAAGCGCCGACTTATGAAGGCAACCCTAAGGTGTTTACTAACATCCCTTACGGACTCATTAAAAGCCAGCCGCAGAAGAACTAGCAACATACCTAGGCTGGTCTTAGATACTTAGGTTAGTCTAAGAACCCAAAAAGCCGCATGCCTTTCTGAACTGACCCCCAATAGTTGGACACCAATTATTGGGGGTCTTTTTATGTCCAAATATAGCCGAGAGCTAAAATGTATCATTGCTAAGCAATACTTAGATGGCACGTCATCTCTCTACTTAGCAAAACAATATTCAATTTCTTCAAGGCAGATACGGTATTGGGCTCAAGTCTTTGCCATCCATGGTACTGATTCATTTTTACCAACTAATCATGCCGCGACTGCTCAAACAAAACGAAAAGCATTGAATTTAATGTGGACGAATGAATGGTCTCTCACGCACACTAGCGCTGTATTAAACCTCTCATCCCCTGGAATACTCTCTGTCTGGCTTAAACGATTTAATGAGCTCGGTATCAAGGGGCTCGAAATGCGCCAGAAAGGAAGACCCTCAATGAAACAGCAACCTCAACGTACCACTAAGCCTGATAATGAAATGACACTTGAGGAGCTAAAAGAGGAGTTGGTCTACTTACGAACCGAGAATGCCGTTCTAAAAAAGTTGGAAGAGTTGGAGCAGAAAAAAAACCGTCGAACAAAGAAAAAGCGGTCATAGCTCTAACTCTTAAAGGCAAGTACCCATTAAAGCACTTACTGCACACTCTACAGTTGGCAAAAAGTGTCTTTTATTATCAGGCTCAAACGAGCAAGCGCCAAAATAGCTACGAACGTGAGCTGCGGTTGATAAAGTCAATTTATCATGAACATAAGGGGCGATACGGCTACCGCCGTATTCACTTGGAACTAAAGAATCAGGGGTTCGTGCTTAATCACAAAACGGTTCAAAGGCTTATGGCTCAGCTCAACCTTAAATCGACGGTCAGGATTAAAAAGTATCGTTCATACCGAGGAGAGTCAGGAAAAGCTGCTCCCAACGTTCTTGAAAGAGATTTTAGTGCGACTCAACCCGATGAAAAGTGGGTAACTGATGTCACGGAGTTCAAAGTCAAAGAGCAGAAAGTATACTTATCTCCCGTTGTCGACTTGTTTACTCAGGAGGTGGTTGCTTATAGAGTGGCCAAAAATGCCTGCTTGCCGCTTGTCACAGATATGCTGACGGAAGCTATATCAACGCTTAAACCCAACTCAAAGCCAATTATACATAGCGATCAAGGTTGGCAATATCGCCATCGACAGTATCAGAAAAAGGTAGCGGAGAGTGGGTTAACGCAAAGCATGTCGAGAAAAGGTAACTGCTTGGATAATGCTGTTGCTGAAAACTTTTTTGCTTTACTCAAAACCGAGATGTATCACAACCAAAGCTTTGAAGATGCAGATGCTCTGATAGAGCAGATTAAAGAATACATCGAGTACTACAATACCAAACGTATAAAAGTGAAACTAAAAGGCCTGACTCCGATAGAATATCGAACTCAGGCCTTGAAAGCCGCTTAACAGAAATGTCCAACTTTACGGGGTCACTTCATTCAAGGCCTGCGGCTTTTTTAATTCTAACGACACCATCACTTCGTTCTGGCGTAGGTTTGAGTTCAGAGGCAGACTTTGTTCATCACTATCGTAAAATCCCCTTCTGCGTAACCTTCTATTAAAGAAACATCCTCACAAAGCGTTTTACAGAAGCGATACACGCCCTGAGGGTGATAACTCATCAAGGTATTACGTGAAGGATATTGGCTTGAGTTGAGAAGATTAAAAATCACCGTCTGATTCGCCAATTCATACATGCGAGTAATCATGTTTGTCAGATAATCAGAATCACGAGAGATATAGTTCAGTGAACCACTCGCGATGACAATGTCGTGCGCCTCAAGGTTCATCTTGCTCATATCACCCGCCAAAAACTGACAACGACCTTCTGTGTAGTTTTGCTTCGCCTTCTTAAGAAAGCCTGCGTGTTGGTCAACGCCGGTATAAGATTGAATACGATAGATGCTGTCGAGCAGTTCAAATAGCTCGCCATAGCCACAACCCAAATCTAAAACACTCTTCTTTTCGAAGTCCGCCGCACGAGCGATCACTTCAAAGCGACATAATTGGCTCTCTTCGCTAGTCCAACCTAAAGCTTTAGCCTTGTCGCCATTCGAGCGGTTAGTTTGTTTTCGATGATAGCGATACACCTTCCAACGATCGAGCCAGTGCATTCAAATCAGCCCTACTTCAATGAACATCAGCACACCTTGATAAGATTAAGCTTTAGAACTTGAAGAAAAGAGCCCACCGATTTTATAACCGATCGCATAGCAAACCACGGCGACAGTGACAAACACCAATGCCGAGAAGAAATACGCTACAGACGCTGCGACACCAGCCCCCCACACGACGCTGAACACCAAACCGAGATAAGCCTCTTTTGGCCACTGGTAGATAGGAAACTGAGCGCCGCCGGCAATTAGGTAAACCATCGCAAACAAGCCAATGAAGGTAACAATAAGACCGATGAGAACGCGAATGTTCATGGAGAGACCCTTGATTAATTTAGCTTGGTTGCCATTGTTCCTAGTCGAAAGCGGATATTCTTAATCGAAGCCGAATGTTATTAATCGCAACCTGATGATATTCAAGTATATCGGATAAAAGGAACTGGCTCTATTACTCTTCCGAGTGAGCTTTTACTCACTATAGACAAATCACAGTCGACGGCCAAAACCTGATTTCGCCTGATTAACAGGCACAAAAAAGCGGACACCCTCCTTACGTTAACTCCGTAAGCAAGATATCCGCTTTTACTCAATTTAGGCGCTTTAACTGAATCTAGCTTAAAGCAGGATGAAAATACCCGCTAAGCATGCACTCATTAGGTTTGCTAGCGTACCAGCAGCTACCGCTTTCAAACCTAAGTTTGCCACTTCAGCACGGCGCTCTGGTGCCATAACACCGATTGAACCTAACTGAATCGCGATAGAACCAATGTTAGCAAAGCCACATAGAGCAAAAGTCACGATTACTTGGCTGTGTTCAGAAAGTAGCGCTTTGTTCTCAACGAAGTCGATGAAAGCAACAAACTCGTTCATAACGATCTTCTGACCGATGTAAGAGCCTGCCATCAATACTTCATCACTCGGGATACCGATCAGCCATGCAAGTGGCGAGAACAGGTAACCGAAGATAGCTTGCAACGTAATGCCCGCAAAACCAAACGTTTCACCTAGGCTTTCTAGGCCAGTGTTGACCATCGCAATCACACTCACGAAGGCAACCAACATAGTACCAACCGCTACCGCAACCTTCATACCGTTCATCGCACCGCTTGCCAATGCATCAATCACGTTGCTTTGGTCAGCTTTATCTAGTTCGATATGGTCGTAATCACTTGGTGTGCTGCGCTCAGGAACGATGATCTTCGCCATTAACAGGCTGCCCGGAGCCGCCATAAAGCTTGCAGCGATAAGGTATTTAAGCTCAACACCAAGGCCAGCATAACCACCAAGTACACTACCCGCTACCGACGCCATACCACCTGCCATTACAGCAAACAGTTCCGAACGAGTCATAGACTTTAAAAAGGGACGAATAAGAAGAGGAGACTCACCCTGAGAAAGGAAGATATTACCTGTAGCAACCAGAGATTCAGCTTTACTTGTACCTAGCAGTTTTTGCACCGCTCCGCCCAAGATTTGAATCACTTTTTGCATGACGCCTAAGTAATAAAGCGCAGAAATCAAAGCACTGAAGAAGATAATGATTGGAAGCACGCGAACCGCGAAAATGAAGCCTTCAGTAGCAAGGTCACCGAAAAGGAATGCGATACCAACGTCTGCAAAACCAAGCAGGCTAGAAACACCATTACTTAGGCTTGTTAGCGCCAATTGTCCCCATGGGAAATACAATACTAAGGCTGCAAAACCGATTTGAAGTAATAGTGCACGAGAGACCGTTTTCCAGTTAATTGAAGAACGACTTTCAGATAACAGGTACGCGCAAGCAATCAGTGCAAGAACACCGACAAAACCAAATAGAATATTCATAATGTGTCCTAGTAATCCTTAAAGAGTGAACATGAGCCAAGCAAATGACATCAAAGGAACAGGACAAAGAACCGCAAGCAAAACGCTACGCGATGAAGGAGCTAACAGGGTTAGCGAATGTAACAACGAGTTGTTCATGTAAAAAATCACCTTATACAAGCAGTGGAACGTAGCTGGTCCGGTCCGTGGGGTCATTCACATATCCATGTGACGGCTTGTATTGGCTAAGCACCGGCTTAAAACCGGAAGAGAAGTATAAACAGTTAAGTGAGACTTTCATCACATTTTTTAACGCAAACGATCGCGCGGTCAAGGATTAGCCAAAACGTATTGTTTATCGTCGTTTTCGTGCTTCAAAACTGTAAACAATCTGTAGGGAGTTGAATTTGTAATGTTAAGTCTTTAAGTGTGTGAGCGTAATCACTCGGTTAATTCTGTGTGATTCTTACTACTTTTCTGTGCTCTGCCTCATTTCCAGAGACTTCAAGATTCATCTTAAGTTTAGATGCGTATATACTTTGTGTGATCTCACCAAATAATTATCTATAAAATACCAATAGAGCTGATTAGATATAACAGCCATCGAGACTAAGAGAGGAAACACGTGAAGAAAATGGAAGCTCCGCACGACATGAACAATGGAGCTAGATTCAAAACAAATAGACACGGCTATGTGACAGTAGTTGAATATTATAATACCTATACTGTTATTGTCGCGTTTGAAAATACCGGAAATATCCGCGCTATTAGTGCGGCGAAATTACGTACAGGTCAACTCACCGATCGTTCTGTTGCGCCTGAATCAATTATGATTGGTGAAAAGGTTGAATCGGTTAAACACGGGATATTAACCATTACCCAAGTTGAATCTGAAAATATTGTGGTACTGACCAATGCCAATAACGAAGAAATTAGAATGTTATTGCCAGCCGTACAGAAAATGAAAGATAAAACTGAAGAAGTCGACAGTGAAAATATTACCTCCCCAAAACCAACCTCTCTTAGCCAACTGACTAAAAGAAATAAAAAGACCAAAGACGTTAATAGCATGCTTAAGAAAATGCTTACTGACTACGGTCGATACGATTAATTCTCTATTTTCTACAATAAAGCCTCTTTAGATTTATATTCTGATATAAAAATTAATTAAGCCCGCCTTTCTCAATAAAATACGTTGCATATTCGAGTGAAAAGTTAAATTTGATCAAAGTCTCACTCTGGATCTTTACTACAAATTAACGAGATCTCCGTCACAATCTCATTTTAGCTTTGTGATGGAGATCTTATTGAAATCTGAATATTTCCATTACTATGCTCTCACACAATAAGAGAACGAAGTTTCTCAACCCCTAAAATCCAATTGAGACAAATATTATGAAAAAGATTCTTGTAGTTTGCGGTAACGGCCTTGGTACTTCTCTAATGATGGAAATGGCAGTAAAAGAAGTCGCTAAAAAAATCGGTTTCGAAGCAGAAGTTGATCACGAAGATCTATCATCTGCAGCATCAAGCAATGCGGATATTTGGGTTGCAGCAACAGACGTTGCAAACCAACTAAAAGACGCTGGTAAAGAGAACATCATCAGCCTTAAAAATATTTTTGACAAAGCATCTATTGAAGAACAACTAAAAACTTTCATGTAAGGTCAAAATTATGCAAAACTTTTTCGAGTTCATGCTCGGCTTATTAAAAGAGCCAGCGATCATGGTAGGTTTAATTGCTTTTATTGGCCTGGTTGCACAAAAAGCAGATGTTTCTACCATTCTAAAAGGCACAATTAAAACCGTAATGGGTTTCCTAATTTTAGGTTTTGGTGCTGGCGCTCTTGTTGGCGCACTAAATAACTTCTCAATTGTATTTACTGAAGCATTCGGCGTAAGTGGTGTTATTCCAAATAACGAAGCAATTGTTGCACTAGCACAAGAAGCATTCGGTTATGAAATGGCTCTAATTATGTTCTTCGCATTCGTTGTGAATATTTTATTGGCTCGTATTACTCCTTTAAAATATATTTTCTTAACGGGTCACCACACAATGTTCATGTCTATGCTGGTAGCGGTAATCCTGTCTACAGCTAACATCGAAGGCACTGCTCTAGTTGCAATCGGCTCGATCATTGTGGGTTCACTGATGGTTATCATGCCTGCACTTGCTCAAAAATACACAGAGAAAGTGATGGGTACTGATCAGTTGGCGATGGGTCACTTCTCAACGTTCTCATACTTAGTATCTGGTTACATTGGTAGCAAGTTTGGTGACACTTCAAAATCAACAGAAGACATCAACGTACCTAAGAGTCTAATGTTCTTGCGTGATACGCCCGTTGCTGTAGCAACAACAATGGCCATCTTCTTTATGTTTGCTTCAATTGTTGCTGGCGGTGACTTTGTTGAAACAGTATCAAACGGTCAGAACTGGGTAGTATTCACCTTCATGCAGTCTCTTGTGTTTGCCGGTGGTGTTTACATCGTACTGCAAGGTGTGAAGATGCTGATAGCTGAAATCGTTCCTGCATTCAAAGGTATCTCTGACAAACTCGTACCGGGTGCAAAACCTGCTCTAGACTGCCCTATGGTATTCCCTGTAGCACCAAACGCGGTACTTATCGGTTTCCTTTGTTCTTTCGCTGCTGGCCTACTAGCAATGGCAGTTCAAGGTGCGCTAGGCTGGACAATCATTGTAGCTGGCGTCGTTCCACACTTCTTCGTAGGTGGTGCAGCAGGCGTTTACGGTAATGCGACAGGCGGTCTACGCGGTGCAATTCTTGGTTCATTCACGCAAGGTCTGTGTATCTCTTTCCTACCAATGCTACTGCTTCCAGTACTGGGTGGCCTTGGTCTTGAAGCGACAACATTTGCTGACTTCGACTTCGGTGTTGTTGGTCTTATCCTAGGGTGGATTGTTTCATGAGCTTATTCGATTTAATTGGTAACCAAGGTGTTATCATCAACTCTGAAGAAAACCTAACGGTTGATGCTGCGATAGATGTGACCTGTTCAACACTGCTAGCGAGCAACAAAATCGAAGCAAGCTATGTTGAAGCTATCAAGCAAAAACACAAGGACATTGGCGCGTACTATGTTCTAGCACCAAAGATTGCGATGCCTCATGCTCGCCCTGAAGATGGTGTGAACGAAGCATCACTGCAAGTAACGGTATTCAAGAAGGGTGTTGATTTAGAGTCAGAAGACAACGGTGACGTTTACCTTTCGATTACTCTGGCAGCGATGGACTCAGATAGCCACATCCATACGATTATGGCGTTATCAGAGTTGTTCCAAAATGATGATGACATTGATGCCATCATCGCAGCGGAAACTGAGCAAGCGATCATCGAGATCTTAAAGCGATACTAATCTCGATATAAAGATCCTGATAAGCCCCCATTAAAAAAGCGATAGCCTCGGCTATCGCTTTTCTGTTTCTGGTGCTTGGTCATATCTCATCGAATATGAGTGAAGGCATCACACCTCAAAAGGACTCACTTGCACTAAAACGCGTACATTCGTTTATCTGTCGATAATTCAAAGCAATATTGCGCGTGTTTATTAAGGCACTCAAACACTTCTCGATCTAACTTAAAGTTATCAACATAGTCCGTCAAAATAGCGAGTGTTTCTTCTAGTGTCATACCTGCACGATAAGGGCGAGACTGAGTTAGCGCTTGAAACACATCCACCACAGCAACAATTCGACTGGGTTGATCCAACTCTTCCGCCGTTTTGCCCATTGGGTAACCCGAGCCATCTAACCTTTCATGATGATTAGATGCCCACTGACAAACCTGAGGTGAACTGAACAACTCCTGCAGTGCGAATCGAGTGTCCGTTGCATGGCGTTTAATACAGCAATACTCTTCTTCGGTCAGCAAATCCGGCTTATGCAGAATGTCATTAGGTGTTTGCAGTTTGCCGATATCATGAACTAGCCCTGCTAAATAGAGTTTACGCTGAGTGGTGTATGAATAACCCAGCTGTTTGGCGAGGTATTCTGAAAGCTGCCCAACCTTCAAAGAGTGCTTAAAGGTAAACGAACTTTTGGTATCAACGACGTTGGCAATAAATTCGGCAAAGGCCACTGTTTCATCCAACGACATCTGTTGAGAAAAGAATGGCACAGGCTCAAAATTATCCCTCATGTTCTCGATGTAAGGGATTTCCATCGAGAACCAAAAATCATCCAGATCGACCAACTCACACATGTGTTGAACAAGGTTGGTTTCGAACATCTCATCGGCTTGTTCAGTCAAACGTTCAATGATGCTCGCTTTACCATCTGGTGTGAGGTTTCCATAACGATCAGAAGAGGTTATACCGTATAGATAATCGACTCTGTCGGCAAGCATCACGATGGCGGCCAGTTCTTTTTCTAACTCGCTGATATGAATAGCCTTTAGTTCAGACCACGGAGTGTGATGATAAAGCACCGGCTTAGCGAATATAGAAAGAACCGGGCACTCTTTTAAAATTTGATAGCCCTTTTGACAATGGTGATAGCTCGAGTCGGGTACAAACCCAGACGTTAAGCTGAGCTGTTCATCAATTTGCGAGACACCACAATCGTGAATCAAGCCTAACGAAAACGCGAGCTGCGCTTGCTCTTCTTCCCACCCCACACTCAGAGCACATCGATACGCGATGTAGCCCACTCTCTGTCCATGATTTTTACTTTCGAAACCGACGTTATCAAGCGCCTTAGCAATACCGAATAGAGCCTTCCTTAGGTCCACGGTCACGTCCTGGCAATGTTGATTCATTATTTAAGCCTAGCATTTTTATAGTTTTTATATATTTAGGCCGCTAATACTAATGCATAGCTAATGATTATATACACAACTATTGTAAGGTTTAATGAGTTTCGTGATAGAACTAACGTATCACGAAAAATCCGTGCTACAAGTGGTTGCATATTAAAAATCATGCGACATTATAGCCTGCCGACTAAGATTCGCTTAAATAAGCAGCCATAAGAAAAGGAAAGACATGTTTAAAACGGTTATCGACAACGAACTCTCCATCGCATTGGTTGAAGAGAGCTTCGCTTCTCACTACGCGGAAATCTCACAAAGCCAGAATGAGTACCTAAGCCAATGGCTCGTGTGGCCGCCACATTGTAAAACCGAACAAGACTTTAGGATCTTCATCCAACGCTCGCTACACGATTATGCGGAAGGGAAAAGCATGACTTGTGCGATCGTGTATCAAGACAAGGTCGTCGGTAACTGTAGTTTCAATACCATTGACCATGATAAGCGAAAGGTGACCATAGGTTATTGGTTATCTGAGGCCTACCAAGGAAAGGGGATTGTGACTCGCGTTGTCCAGAAGCTGATTGATATTGCTTTCAATGAGTTAGATATGGAAAAGGTCGAGATATCAGCCGCAACCGGTAACCAAAGCAGCCGTAAGGTTTGTGAGCGCTTACATTTCACGTTAGAAGGTATCATCACACGTAACGAAAACTTGAATGGTCGCATCGTTGACCACGCTATTTATGGCCTTCATCGCTCTAAGCTCTAAGCTCTAAGCTCTAAGCTCTAAGCTCTAAGCAGTAGTAACTAAGAAGTCACTAGCTTGTAAATCAGAATATGAAAAAGCCACGGTATTAGTCCGTGGCTTTGTTATTTGACGAGCCTGAACAGCTCTTAAAGCTACAGCTTATGCGATCTTAGGAATCACGATACTGAACTTGGCGCCACCATAGTTGCTGTCGTCGATTTTGATATCCCAAGAAAGCTTTTTAGCCGCCGATAGAGCAATCGCGAGGCCTAATCCCAATCCACCTGTGGTCGACGTTCTGCTTGAGTCTAGTCGAGAGAACGGAAGGAATACCTCATCACGCTTATTTTCGGGTATTCCAGAACCATTGTCTTCAATCACCACCAGCCAGTTTTCTGAGTTTTCATCTAACGTTATCCACACTTTGTCTTTCGTGTAATTCCCCGCATTCTTGAGAACGTTATCGAACACCAAGCGCGCCATTGAACAGTCACATTTAATCTTGCACTCTAGATGTACCTTAGATTCAAAGGTGACATTCTCTAGTTTCGAGTAACGAATTCGGTCTAGGCAATACTCACGAAGATCGGAGGTCACTTTAACGAGCTCAAAGAAAGAGTTATCCATGACATTCAACTTCGACAGCATGATGATTTCTGACGTGAGCTCGTTGATATCCTCAATGTAGGTATCAATGTCATCGAAAAGAACCTGATGATTATCGGGCGCTCCCCTTCTTAATATATCGGTCGCCAGTTGAATACGACTTAGCGGAGTTCGCACTTCGTGTGGGATAGCTTGAGCGAAGATATGACTTTGTTTTACTTTGCTTTCGATCTCTTCAGCCATGAAGTTAAAACTGCTGGCCAAATCAGAAACAGGATGGATGTCGTCCATGTCAGATCGAGTACTAAGCTTGCCCTTACCAAATTGCTTCTGCTTCTCGACGAGCAACTCTATTCTTTCTTGAAAACGCCTCACAGGTAAGTAAACACTTGCTCCAATCGCCACAATCACAGCCAACAACAGCCCTAACAAAAAGTGTCGTTCTGAATCTTCGTACCATTCAATGTCAGGAGAGAAAAAGTCCCCTACCTCACTGAACCCAAAACTAAATTTAGAGTTTGGTAGCTGAAACACGGCCGAATAGAGGTTGTCATCACTTAGATATATCGGCACACCGTTTAAGGTTGTGTATAACTCACATTGTTGGCAAGGCGCCTCGCCCGACCAATTCTCCAACAGGCGTAAATTGAAGATATAAAATTGTTGGTAGCCTGTTCTATCGAGCTCTTTATAGAGTGAGTTTTCTTGATTGTGTTGACGAACATACTGCTCCGCAAAGTAGATGCCATCATTGAGGAAGGTTTCGATCTCGGTGCGTCGCATGTGCCCTTCACCAAGGTTCAAAAACAAAAATATCGTTGCCGACATCCCAGTCACAATCCCAAGGTATAAGCGAGCAAACATCGAAACCGAGCGAAGCTTCGTAGCAATGAACTTACGCAACCAGCATGTACCCCTTGTTGCGAACCGTACGAATCAACTGTTTGTCTTTTGCGTGAATGCGCAGCTTTCGCCGTAACCCAGACACGCGCATATCAATCGAGCGATCATTAAACGCGTAATCAATCCCTCTGAATAGCTGACAACACTGGTCTCGAGTCACGACCTGACAGATGTTATTAACAAGAAGGTTTAAGATTTCAAATTCAGCAGAAGTAAGCTTGAGGTTTTGGCCATAGAGTGTGGCACTTTGAGCAGAGCTGTTGATCACAATATCGCACTGTTTTTCAGCCGTGGTTTCTTGGGTAGTTGTTACGGGAGTGGCTCGACGCAATAACGCTTCAATTCGCGCTAACAAAGCATGGCCACGAATCGGCTTGGCAACGTAATCGTCCGCGCCAAACTTAAATAAGCTGACCTCACTCATTTCATCGGCAGAGGCCGTTAGCACTAAAATCATTCCATTGTAAAACTCACGGGCTTGACGGCAAATCTGCGCGCCGCTCATCCCTGGAAGCATCAAGTCCAACAGGACTAAATCAGGTTCAATACTGCGAATCGCTTCAAGTGCCAAGTTCCCTTCATGAACAACGCTAACATTGTAACCTTCGGCTTCGAGGTAAAGCGTCGTTAAACGAGCTATCTCTTGGTCATCTTCAACAATGAGCACTTTGGTTTTCGACATTCCTATCACCAGTATTTATTAAAAGCGAGGGCAGTATATATACTGGTCATAGATCATCAATGTTGCGATCATAGCCCTACATTTACCGTACGCAAAACATAGTAATCACTTTTGTACATACACGTTTACAAAATAGAGAAGCAACAGCCAGTGCGCCTTGGTTTATCAAGGTTTCCTCCTTCAGAGCACATTATTTGCTGTGTTTTAATCGCCTACCACCCGCTTACATTTGCTTTATTTTCTTACGCGCACTTACATTTGAGGCGTTTACAAAACCCAATCAAATCAACTATCCATGCACCAATGATATAACAGTTAATAATACTGAAAAACCCCAACTTATTGGCTAGAAAATTCAAATAAATAGGCTTGCAAGCAAAGGTAATCGATTACTTAACCCCATACTCAGAGCTTTCCATTCTTCATAGTGAGGTAGATCCTGTTAAGCAATACCTTCTTAAAGTAACATTCATCCAATTAATGAATAGATTCAATATTACGCAATAATCACTTTCACAGGGCCCATTTTGAGATGAATAAAACGCTTTCATTGTTACTGACCACCACCGCTTTAGTTTCAACACCACTCATGGCTGGCACCAATAAACAAGAAATGGTGAATCAGATTCAATCGCAAGTCAGTTCTTGGATAGACATTCAGGTCACGCCACAAAACAGCATTATTCAAAAGATGGTCTTCAACTGTGAGTTCTACAGTGCAACGCCTTACATTAAGTCACCAGACGGAAGCGAGAGCAGTTCTGGCTCATACCGCTTTTACGCACATAACGGTGTATTGGGCTCGATGACAGAACCCTTCACCACTCAACCTCTGCCTGAATTGACGATGTGCCTGAAAGAAGAGTTCGTGGTGACCAACCAAGATGAAGCACAGCTATTATTTGAAGCTATCGAAACGGTCTATCCAAACCACTCTATGTTTGATGAGAACTTTCCTAAAGAGATCATCCAACAACCAAATGGTTGGCACTTCATCGACGGAGAGATTTTTGATGATAAGAAAGGCTATGTCGTCGAAATTACCCCTGAAGGTAAAGTGAACAAAATCATCCGCTCACTGAACCTTTAACACGCTGTTTCTTCTGTGGCACTTTGCTGTGCTTAAGTTCTTTATTGTTCTTAAGCTCTTTCCTGTTCTTTAAAACAGCTTCTTAACAGCGATTAAAGGCCAGAATTCAATTTGATACGCGACGACCGAACATATGATTTCGGTGGTCGCTGTTCGACAAAAATATCAGTTCACCGAGTTCAATATGATGACCAGTTATCAACCCTTCGAGCATCTCCAGTGTCCAATTTGGATATACGACATTGATAATAAAAGAATAACTTGGGCAAACAGCAGCGCCCTGCCTCTGTGGGAGTCTGAATCTCTATTTGAGCTGACATCTCGCGACTTTAGTGTCGAGATGTCAAAAGCAATCGAAGCGACATTGGAAGAGTACCAAAGGCAATTTCTACGCAACGAAAGCATCAAGACATGGTGGAACTTCACTCCCAACTACATTTCGAAGCGTGCATTGTGTCTGTTTTCTGGGATCCCACTGCACGATGGTCGAACGGGTATGTTGGTACAAGTCGTCGCTGAAGAAGGAAGCTTAAGGCACGACCTCGCTTGCTCTGATGGTGCAAACCTCTCCCTTCTGTTTAATAAGTCGGGAAGCGTAGTGAGTGCTAACTCCGAATTTTTTCACAACTACGGCTCACCGTTTAGCACCCTATCCGACTTCGTTTCAAGTGAAGAGACAGCAGCACAATGGCTGTTTACCGTGCGTAAAGGCCGAGAGATATTAGAAGAAGTCAGCTGCGAAATAGATGGCAAGACACACCATTTTGATGTGCAAGGAAAGTGGCTCTTCGATAAAAGCGAACTGCTGTTAAACCTAACCTGTACAACTAAGCAAAAAGAGAAACTGATAAAAGCCAGGTACAACGCTGAACACGACTGTTTAACGGAGCTTTATAATCGCCGTGGGATCACCAAACTTCTAGAAACCAGCATTGCCTATCGCTCACCGTTTGAATTGATGTTTGTCGACCTTGATGGCTTCAAATTAGTTAATGACACTTATGGGCACACTGTCGGAGACCAACTACTCAAACAGGTTGGTGAACGCCTTAAAGAGTTGGTTGATGAGAAATGCATGATCGGGCGATTTGGTGGCGACGAATTCATTGTTATTGCCCACACCTGTCGAAATCAAAATATCCCATTACTCTGCTCTCGTATCATTGATGCATTAAACCGAAGTTTCCATATCAGAGGCATCGGCAGTTTGTCTGTCGGTTGCAGCATAGGTACCGCACATTTCCCTGATAACGCGGTTGACCAAGAAACATTGCTAAAACAAGCAGGTATGGCGATGCATCTTGCTAAAGCGAATGGTCGAAACCGCTTCCAAACGTTTACCCCAGACTTAGCACAAACCCTACATCGCAAAGTGGAGATCCGCCACCGACTGGCACGCGCCATCGAAAACGACGATCTCAACCTTCACTACCAACCGATCATGAACACCAACAGCGACAAGGTAAAAGGGTTTGAAGCCTTGCTTCGATGGTCGGACAAAGAGCTAGGTAACATCGGCCCTGATGAGTTTATTAGCTTAGCGGAGGAGACAGGACAGATTGTGCCGCTCGGGAAATGGGTTCTTAACTCTGCACTCAAACAGCTATCTATATGGCAACGTGAGTTTGATAGTGAATTGATGATGAGTATCAATATTTCGAGTATTCAGATGCACGCCACCTTTGCCGAGCAGCTATTAGCAATGTTGAACTTCTATAATATCCAACCTCAAAGCATCGCCCTTGAGATCACCGAATCTTCCATGATCTTCAAGCATGGTGAAGTCAGACAAGCGTTAAGCGATATTTCTAAATTGGGCGTAGAGCTACACCTTGATGATTTTGGTACAGGCTACTTGTCGATGTTGCATGACTTACCGATTAGCACCGTGAAACTCGATAAAAGCTTCGTCCACGGTTCACACAAAGGGAGCAAAGCGATTGTCCAAGCCACCCATGCTATCTGTGAAAAATTGGGGTTGAAAGTGGTTGCTGAAGGTGTCGAAACCGAAACGCAAAAAGCGTTCTTAATCGATTGTGGATACGAGTATCTTCAGGGATTTTTATTTAGTAAGCCAATTCCCTCAAATGAAGTCGAAAGTCAGTTTTTGAACGGTCGACAAATCCACAATTAAAGACTTATTTATCAATAAATTAAGTAGTTTGAATACTTCGTAAACAATCGGCTGCTGTGGGTGTGCACGCTTACGTATGCTTACATAGCGTTTAACAGTAAGCAAAATGACTAAGCTATTGTTTATAAAGAAATTTCCTTAGAGACTCACACAATAAAACACCAAACCATTATACCCACTAACTGTAATGACTTTGGTATTTAGATTACCCTCATTCCGTCCCTTTAGCAGAGCAAATAATCGGTAACCATGAACAGACAAAACGGCTTCACTCTCTTAGAGCTCATCATCTCTGTATTAATTTTAGCGGTCGTTTCGGCGACAGCTATGGTCAAGTTCTTAGACGTTCAAGGAAGTGCTCGGGCGAGCAAAATACACGATGTGGCTGGTAACCTTCGCACGGGTATCGATATGATCTACGCGAAGTCAGCAATTGCTGGCGTTGAGGATGAGTGCAACTATGTTGAAAAGACGGAGATTGAAACCTACTACGTCTGCCACGGCTATCCAATCGCCTATGTTGATTCGCTAAGAAGACTGCTCAATATCGACGCAACAGAGCTTCATGTTATCAACAAAGAAGTAGACTCTGGCAGCAATGCAGAAAGAGTAGCCGCCATCTCTTTCGACACCGAAAACTACACCTATTCGCCAGAAGGAGACTTTTGCCAGGTGCTTTATCAGCCAGAAAAAGAACCACAAATCGTGGTGCTTGATGGTGCATGTTAAATACTCAACGATTGCACGCTTTCTATAGTTAACACAAAGCCACCGCAACAGATCTTTGAATATCATGTGGTTACGCTAATAGTTGCTCAAAAATAACACTAATTGATCTAACTTGTTGCTGATTACACTTTTAGGCAGTGCTCATGGTATAACACCAACCTCATTTATATCTTATTTTCATCACTAGCCGATGGATATTTACATGGGTACACGTTTGATACATATGTCAATAATAATCCTATTAAAATCCTTTAATCAACGCCTCATGATAAACATCATACTTTCCCTATTTTAAATATCCCACCTTAAAGCTTCATCATTTAAAATATGTAACAGAATAAATCAAAGTCAATTATTCAACAAATATAATCAATTCTATCATTGACCAATTTAATTTAATTTAATTACCAAACCAATAAGAAAATTAAATTATATTAATATCACATAAATTGACATAATTTAATTTTATCCTGAAAAATTCTGATAAATCTGACATATCGATAAGCTGAATGAATACCACCAGAAGCTACGTTAGAAACCTCTAAATCCAGTCGCTAAACCTACCGCGTAGAAGCTGTGAAATGGATAAATACCAAAACAAATGGATAAATCCCCTTTACCCCTTGTAAATCATTGGCTTTCATTTATAAATTCAACTTTTGGGTGAACATCTCCATAACCTTTCATTAAAGCCCAAATTCTGCGATTAGTATCAACATCTTGAGAGAAAATGGTGACATTTTGGTTATATTATTTAGATCGAACTCTTGTGTTGAATGAAAATCCCAGCCATCACATATCCATCACACAAATATAATAACTATCGCTTAGGAGTTGAGCTATGCACTGTTCTTTCAATATAAATAACAATAATGAGAGCTTGCAACTAATCTACAATCAAGAAAAAATATACATAAAAAGAAACAGTAATAAGATATCAGAGGAAACTCTTAATAGTAAAGAGAGTTTTGTTTTCAAATACCTTATTGAACACTCGTCAATATCAAACCCTCAATCTGCACGAGATGTTGAAGAATCTTTTAAATTACATTTTGACGAAGAGTTTAGCTTATACGCGTTAAAAAACATTATTGCTTCTATAAGAAAGAAATATCGAAGCTTATGCAAAAAAGCGAAGGTTGATAATAATAGCGAACTTATCTCTAACCTTTATAAGGTAGGTTACTTTATCGATCTCGATAAAAGCTCAACCAACCGTATCGCACCAAAGTACGACATCAACCAGTTCAAGCCCAGCCAGATCGAGATGCTGAAACTGATGTTCAACACCTATCATCGAGAGCTGATCAAGGGGCTTTGTTGCGTAATTAAATTTAGAGATAGAGCCAACCCGTTTCGCTTGTTTCTTAGTCAATACGACAAGTTTCAGGCATACCTAACCCAGTAAGCTTGTTCAACGCTTTTATCATCGCGTAAGTTTCACCCACCTGGGCATTGTAATTTCTTAAGCTCAGTTTCCCTCCTAGCAACTGTTTAACTCGATACATCGCTGTTTCTGAGAGTGAACGTTTGTGGTATCCATACCGCTCTTTCCAATACTTATTTGAGTCGTATAATTTCTGGCAACCCACGGCGAAATTTCGAGGGTGACCACGCTCCCAGAAGGCAGCCCCTTCTCTTGGGGGAATAAGCGCAATAGCTCCCTTAATCTTAATAGCAGCGTGACACGCTCTCGTGTCGTAAGCGCCATCACCAGACACCTCAAGGATACTTCGGCGTGTTTGTTTCAGTAAGTTCGGGAGTACTTCTCCATCTGTAACCGTCGATAAACTTAGCTCGGCGGCAATGATCTCATGAGTGTTGGTATCGACTGCAATATGCAGCTTTCGCCAGACTCTACGCTTGCCATCCGTCCCATGTTTTTTGACTTTCCATTCACCTTCGCCATAAACCTTAAGGCCAGTAGCATCAATGGCTAGGTGCTGTATCGCTCCTCTCGTTTTAGTCTTAAATGAAACCTCAACTTGCTTGGCTCTACGACTGATGCAGGTGTAATGCGGACAACTTAACGGTACATGGGCTAACCTAAATATCGAGTCGATAAATCCTTGCAGCGCTCTCAATGGCATAGAAAAAACTCGTTTGACCATGAGTGCTGTCGTGATAGCTAAATCACTGAACCGACGCGGCCTACCGCGCTTATTCTGTTTGCTTTGCGCCCATCCGCTTATTGCTTCTTCATCAATCCAAAAAGTCAGAGAACCACGGTTAATGAGTGATCGGTTGTATTGCTTCCAGTTGGTTGTTTTATAACGAGGCTTAGGCATAGGACTACGAGATAGAGTGGAGGTAGCTGATCAGATCGTAGGTTCTTGATTTAGTTCCATTGAATTACGCAACAAAGCCTGATCAAGGCTCTGATAGCCGTGTTCACCATCTCTTCCTTTTTCCTATTCGTTGTCTACTTTTTCCAAATCCTTTATACGACGAAGATTGCGAATGAATACAGTGAGAACACCAAACATATAGCAGCAGAACTCATGGACTACGGTTGCGATAGCCACGGGGCTGTGCACTCGCTAAGGCACTCGCTCAACCTTGATTCTGTCGTCATGACCACACCTTATGGCTCATGCTATATCTCTAAAACACGCTCTAAGATGATAGAGCTCGATCAGGTAGACGACTTCTACGATAGCGCTGATTTTGCCTATTCACGCTTCATAGATACCGAACACGACATCGAGATGATTGTTCGAATATCTAAACGCTCTATCGAAGCTCGATACAAGAACTCACTATTGCCTCTGTTAGTCGATTCTATCTCCATCCAGAAGAATGGTTACTACATCCTAAACCTTGGCGAAGAAAGTAAATCTATCTATCAAACATCCCTGCCAACCGGTGCGACCATCACCTTCTACAGTGACGACATTGTTGCGCTGTGGATTGCGCTTTCTCTGATACTCGCCACCCTGCTTTATCGCTCCTATATTCTGGGCTTTGTGATCTACCTGTTTCGTTGGAAACACATCTCCTTTGAAGAAGAGCCGATCATCAACACCGAAGATAACAGCGTTCTCTACTACGAGTTATTATCTCGTGTGCGTAACGTCGGTGTCTTAAGCTTCATCAACACCATGAGACGCACCAATTTACTCACCTTTCATACCATCTTGCTCATCGAGACAGTCAGAAAAGCGAAGTTAAACAACAGCCATGAGATCTATGGTGTCAACGTGTGCCCGAGCGCTTTGGTAGGGTCGAACTTCGCAAGGCTCAGAGAGCATTTAGCCGCGATGGAAGCGAATGAGTTTGTCGTCGAGATTACTGAATATTCGAATATTGGCTATGGATGTGAGGTTATCGATAACATTAAGGATATCAAAAAGCTTGGTATCACCATCGCTCTAGATGACTTCGGTACGGGCAATAACAACATCGAAATCATCAATGTCATCTCTCCTACCTATCTAAAACTGGATCGCTGCTTTGTTAAAGATATCGAGTCAGGAGAGCACCATCAGGGTGTATTGCTTAATATCTCGGAGATTGGACGCCTATCAAATATCACAATGATTTATGAAGGTGTCGAGACGCGTAGGCAGCAATATATCTTGTGTCAGTTAGGCTATAACTTACATCAAGGTTACCTGTATAGCAGGCCTCAAAGTACAACCGACGCATAGCCTAGCCAATATCACATCCTGTGGTTCAAGCAACTGCGTGCTCTGCTGAGTCAAGTGGATGTGGTGTAGGGCGAATGGTCGCTCTCACACAAGCTTCTGGCTCCACTGGAAAGTAGGCGTCAATCAACCCTTGGGCAGAAAGCGGCTTATCAAAGTAATAACCTTGTAGTAAATCACAATGGTATTGCTGTAACTTCGCCATCTGTTCTGGGGTTTCTACCCCTTCAGCCACAACCTTCATCTGGCAAGATGCACCAATATCAATAATGGCTTTCACCAAGGTTTCACTGTGTTGGCTGGAATTCAGTTTGCCAATGAAAGAGCGGTCTATCTTTATCTCGGTGATCGGCAAAGTATTTAGGTAATTCAGTGATGAAAAGCCTGTACCAAAGTCATCGAGTGAGATGCCAAATCCATATTCTCTTAGCCTTTTCAATATTGGCTCGACAATATGCAGGTCTTTGATGAGGATGTTTTCGGTCAGTTCTAACGTCACTCGGCAAGGGTCGATGCCGACTTCTTCAATGAGGCGGATGACTTTATCGTCGAACCCTAGCTCAAACACTTGTTTAGGTGACACGTTCACGGAAACACAGACCGCCTCAGGACCGTTTGGCATCAAACGTAAGGTATCTTCACACGCTTTCCTTAATACAAACTCACCAATCTCATGAATCTTGCCGATTCGCTCTGCTGCGGGAATAAAATCCAACGGAGACACAAAGCCAAGCAAGCTATTATGCCAACGACATAGCGCTTCAACGCCTTTTAGCTGCTCGGTATGGGAATCCACTTGAGGTTGGTAAAGCACACTGAACTCGCCCTTCTCTAATGCAGTTTTGAGCTGTTCTTCGACTGAAAATCCGTACTTCACTTTCTGATTGATCACATCGTCATAGAAAATCGCATCGCCTTTATTCAGCTCCTTGGCCTTGTACAACACAATATCGGCTTTGGTTAGCAGTTCCTCTACCTCTGTTCCATCATAGGGATACATCGACACGCCAGCCGAGCATTGTGTCGAGACCGAAGCACCATGAATATTAAATAAGGGTTTGAAGACATCTTGGATTTGTTGGACTTTCTGCTCCGCTTCCACAAGGTCGTGAATACCCGGTAGGCAGAAGACGAACTCATCGCCTCCGAAACGTGAAACAATATCGTTAGCCCCTAAAATTCGCTCAAATCGCAAACCTATCTGTTTAAGGAGTTCATCTCCACTCGCATGGCCATATTGGTCATTGATGCGTTTAAAGTTATCTAAGTCAACGAACACCAACGCCACCAATTTGCCTTCCAATTTCGAATGAGCGATAGCTCGACTCACTTGCAGTTCAAGCTCAGAGCGATTAGGGAGTGCGGTCAGTGAGTCGTGTCTTGCCATATGTTGTAGACGGCGACGGCTATTTTGGATTCGATTGAAGTCGTCAGAAATCCTCTGCTCCATTTGATCAAAGCGCAGTGATACCCTTCGACTAACCAGAGCGCTGATAAAAATACAGAGTAAGGTCGCCAGCACACTTAATATAAGAATCAGTCCAAACTCATTACGTGAGTCCAAGAGTAGCTGGTTTTTTCTGTGTTCAATGGAAGCATTAATATTGTTCAAGTACACGCCTGTACCCACTATCCAATCCCAATCTCCGACCTTTTTTACGTAGCTACTCTTAGGTCCAATGAAACCTTGTTTATCAACGGTGATGTAGTCAACAAACCCACCCGACTCAGCCTGTGCTAACACGTCTTGCTTGAAGTTGTTTCCAAGGTCGTCGTAAACATTAAGATCTTGCCCGGTATGAATTTGGTGGGCGTGAAGTAGGCTGTCACCATTCTGTTCAAAAACGAACAAGTATCCATTATCACCGACCGTTACCTTCGACAATATCTCAAGAATTCTTTGGTAACTGACTCGTTTAACATCATCGAGAGAAATGCCAGTACCGAAATACCAATCAAAGGGTTCGAACCGACGAATGTAGCTGAGTTTTTCGAAGTGCGTATTGTCGATGTGTGGCTTTTCAAAATCTTGTCCATCAAAGCCAGGGCGAGGCACAAAATAGCGGGAATAAGCCCCATTATTCTGTTTAAGAAGCGCTATTTGTTGTTTGATGACCGCCACACCACGGCTATCAGTCGTTTCAAGTTGATTGGTATTTTCTAACTCAGGAGCGCGAGGATGAACCAGCACTGTGCCCTGCATATCGTAGGCGTAAATATAGTCTTTTTTGTCCGCGTAGCTCAGCTTTCTGATCTCGTTAAGAATGAGTAATTTAAGCTCTTCTTCCGGCAGGTGTTGATTCGAGGAGTAGATATTCTGTGCGGCGGTATAGGCTCTATCTAACCGACGAGTAATACGCTTTTTCACCTCGATTTCGACAAGACGTTGAGTGTGCTTTATCTGTTGCGACACTTGCAGAACTTGCGTCTCAATAGAGTCCTTTTGGGCGGAGATGTAGTCTGTTCTGATGAGGTCTACCAATGCCTTGACCTTCTGGTCTACGCTCGTAAACATCGCCACGTTCAAGACGATTGCAGAAAAGATGATGATGGTGATCGGCAAATACTTAGTAAACCAGACCAACTTTTTATCATTAATGTGCAACATACAAACTCAACACTACAGAACAGTATTCCATATAATCTCATTATTTTACTGAACATCCAACCATAAAAGTTAACATTCAGATAATTTATAGAAAAAGCTTGTCTATCTTGTAAAAAAGGTTAGTGTTATACACATGTATATCACCATGCAGTTTTAATTATGACCGAATGGAAAGACGACCAGCCGATCTTTAGGCAGCTTGCCGCCAAGATCAGTGACCAAATTCTTCAGGGTGTTTGGCTAGAGCTACAAGCACTGCCCTCTGTACGTGCGGTTGCCGCCGATCTCAAGATCAACCACCTTACTGTCATGAAAAGCTACCAGTTACTGGTGGATGAAGGCTTGGTAGAGAAAAAACGCGGCCAAGGCATGTATGTGGCCGAAGGGGCACTTCAAAAATTGAAAGAGTCTGCACACCAATCATTCATCAACACACAAATCCCAGCCATCGCTGAGACGCTAAGCATCATTGATATGAGTGTCGAAGAACTCGTGAAACAGCTAGCACAACATATAAAGGACAAGTCATGAGTACTTTACTTTCCGTGAAAAACGTAACCAAAACCTATTCAAATCAAGTGGGTGTCGAGAACATCAGCTTTGAGTTAAAACCGGGGCAAGTACTTGGTCTGCTCGGCCACAATGGTGCGGGTAAATCGACGCTGATCAAATCACTGCTTGGCGGACACAGCTATCAAGGTGAGATAGAGGTTAATGGCTACCACCCTATCCACCAGCATGCAGAACTCATGCTGCACTTGTCGTACATCTCAGACGTTAACGTGTTACCCGAGTGGATGACCGTTAAACAACTGCTCCGATATACCCAAGGTGTACACCCTAGCTTCAATAAACAAAAAGCTGAGCAGACATTAAGCAGCACCAACATCAAGATCTCCTCGACTATCAAGCAACTTTCTAAGGGAATGAAGGTACAACTTCACCTTGCGATCATCATCGCGACTGACACCCAAGTGTTGATCTTAGATGAGCCTACACTTGGCCTAGATTTACTGTACCGCGATACTTTTTATCGCCACCTACTCGAGTGGTTCCACGACGGCGAACGCGCCATGATCATTGCAAGCCATGAGGTTTCAGAGATTGAACACCTATTAACGGATGTGCTTATTTTAAAACAAGGCCATTGTGTGCTGCAAAAGAGCATGGAAGACATCGAAAACGACTATTTCATTATCGAAGTCGCAAATAACCATTCAAGCGAGATACAGAAACTCAACCCACTGACCTCGCAATCAGGCCTGGGCACCACCAAGTGGTTGTTGGAAGGTCAGTACAAAGCGCAGGTTGAATCACTGGGTAACATCTATAACGTTGGTCTCGCAGATCTATTCCTTGCAACACAGACGGAGAAGGCATAATGCATCCAAGTTTTTACATGCTAGAAAAAGAACTCATCGAGCACAAAATTAACACTCGATTGCCTCTGTTTGTCGCGTTATGTGGTTTCTTACTGTTCGTTAGTCTGTTCTTTAATGGCGCAGCGCAGCATGAGTTTTTCTTCGAAATGCAAGTGAACGGCGACGTGAGCGACATCCACAGAGAGTTCGCACAAGACCTCAACTCAGTGATCTACTTTGGCGCGGGCCTTATTTCACTGATCCTGTCGACGCTTTACATCCCTAAAACGCTGCGTAAAGAGCGCCAAGAAGGCAGTTCGATGTTTTGGAGAAGTATGCCAGTATCTAACGCAATGACTCACGGTGTGAAACTCGGCTTCGGTTTAGTGGTTATTCCGGCAATCTGTGCGTTGCTCGTGCTGTTCGCCGATTTCCTATTCTGGATATTGAACGTGTCTAGCGAGCAACAACTGGCGCTACTGGTTGAGCAGCAATCCCTAATGTACGTGCTGAGCAACTGGCTCGTATTCTTCGGGAGAATGTTGTTAGTTGCACTGGTTTTACTACCACTGGCAACTGTGACCCTAGCGATTTCGCAGTTGGTGAACTCTCCATTGCTTGTCATTTTTATCTCAAGCTATGCGATTAAGTTCCTCTCTGTCGCTGTATTTGGGTTCTATGGCATCAACGATTTCCTATCTCTCATCGCATCACTGCCAATGAAGGTACTGACAGCAAGCAACCCATTCAGCGCAATTGCAGAAGCGCCGGTTTTATCGTTAAGTATTTACGTACTGATTGGCGTTGGCGGTTATCTGCTAAGCCTAAAGCTAAATAGAACTGACGATGTGAGCTTAAAGACACTGTTCCAACGCTAGAGTCTATCCTAAGCACGAGTCTTTATCGGGCAGTCACATCAGGTACCAAAATCTAAATCAAAGCTTCCAAGAAATGAAGTGACCCCGTAAAGTTGGACATTTCTGTTAAGCGGCTTTCAAGGCCTGAGTTCGATATTCTATCGGAGTCAGGCCTTTTAGTTTCACTTTTATACGTTTGGTATTGTAGTACTCGATGTATTCTTTAATCTGCTCTATCAGAGCATCTGCATCTTCAAAGCTTTGGTTGTGATACATCTCGGTTTTGAGTAAAGCAAAAAAGTTTTCAGCAACAGCATTATCCAAGCAGTTACCTTTTCTCGACATGCTTTGCGTTAACCCACTCTCCGCTACCTTTTTCTGATACTGTCGATGGCGATATTGCCAACCTTGATCGCTATGTATAATTGGCTTTGAGTTGGGTTTAAGCGTTGATATAGCTTCCGTCAGCATATCTGTGACAAGCGGCAAGCAGGCATTTTTGGCCACTCTATAAGCAACCACCTCCTGAGTAAACAAGTCGACAACGGGAGATAAGTATACTTTCTGCTCTTTGACTTTGAACTCCGTGACATCAGTTACCCACTTTTCATCGGGTTGAGTCGCACTAAAATCTCTTTCAAGAACGTTGGGAGCAGCTTTTCCTGACTCTCCTCGGTATGAACGATACTTTTTAATCCTGACCGTCGATTTAAGGTTGAGCTGAGCCATAAGCCTTTGAACCGTTTTGTGATTAAGCACGAACCCCTGATTCTTTAGTTCCAAGTGAATACGGCGGTAGCCGTATCGCCCCTTATGTTCATGATAAATTGACTTTATCAACCGCAGCTCACGTTCGTAGCTATTTTGGCGCTTGCTCGTTTGAGCCTGATAATAAAAGACACTTTTTGCCAACTGTAGAGTGTGCAGTAAGTGCTTTAATGGGTACTTGCCTTTAAGAGTTAGAGCTATGACCGCTTTTTCTTTGTTCGACGGTTTTTTTTCTGCTCCAACTCTTCCAACTTTTTTAGAACGGCATTCTCGGTTCGTAAGTAGACCAACTCCTCTTTTAGCTCCTCAAGTGTCATTTCATTATCAGGCTTAGTGGTACGTTGAGGTTGCTGTTTCATTGAGGGTCTTCCTTTCTGGCGCATTTCGAGCCCCTTGATACCGAGCTCATTAAATCGTTTAAGCCAGACAGAGAGTATTCCAGGGGATGAGAGGTTTAATACAGCGCTAGTGTGCGTGAGAGACCATTCATTCGTCCACATTAAATTCAATGCTTTTCGTTTTGTTTGAGCAGTCGCGGCATGATTAGTTGGTAAAAATGAATCAGTACCATGGATGGCAAAGACTTGAGCCCAATACCGTATCTGCCTTGAAGAAATTGAATATTGTTTTGCTAAGTAGAGAGATGACGTGCCATCTAAGTATTGCTTAGCAATGATACATTTTAGCTCTCGGCTATATTTGGACATAAAAAGACCCCCAATAATTGGTGTCCAACTATTGGGGGTCAGTTCAAAATCGGGAGCTTTTTTATTATCAGGACGTTAACGAATACAGGGATGCGAGAACGAGGAACAAACAAGTTTTAATTTGGAGAACGGATTTAACAAACGAAGATAAACTTAGAGGAGGTATTAATGAGCTGACATTGAATTGCATTGTTGTTAATGCCTGCCAGCTCTTTGGGGATGATTTCGTTAGTCGCCGACCAGATGAAGGTCCTTGAGAGTGCTAATGAAATCGGTTTGTTGCGTTTTACATTTGATTAAGCTTTTCAGCTTTTAAAGCTTTACGATTTAAAGCTTATTTCTTTGATGCTTCTTTTGACGTGTCTTTCCAGTATTGGATACGAACGCGATGAAGCTGTGCTCTTCTCATTTTTTTCATAAGGGATATTTCCTTTTCTTTAACTGCTCTTCATGAGCTATTTTTATTGCCAACCATTCGAATCTAACGGTGTTTGATGCCCAGATCAATGATACAAATCACAAAATATATAGAGTTTTGAGTACCATTTACATCAAAGTATGACCTAGATATCAACTATGGCTCAATTCAATCCTATGAGCCGCTGTTCAAAATTAAGGTTAGTTCTCTCAGATGACAAATTCATTTCAGTATCAATACAGTTCAATGATACTAATTTAATAGACCGGACCAACGCTGATTTAGTTCCAGTATCTTATCATTTATTGATTACATCGCCCTTAAAGTTACAGCGTAACTATAAATACATTCGATGTGAGCAAATAATCGCCACATTAGCCTATACGTCACAACATCAAAATGGGATTATGTTTGTAACGGATAGAGCTTTTGATAGAAAAAAACCGTAATGGACCAAATTAAATAGACGTAATTAAATGGACGTAATTATGAGTAAAGTAATTCTGCAAGGGCATATTCTAGTGCCAGACAACGATCTAGAAGCCGTCACACAAGCCTTGGTTGTACACAAAGAACTGACACTGGAAGAACCTGGTTGTATTGTGTTTCGAGTCAGTCAAAGCACCCTTCAACCTAATCGCTTTGAAGTGTATGAAGAATTCACTAGCCGAGAAGCATTCAAAGCCCACCAACAGCGAGTAAAAGCGTCTGAATGGGGTGAAATCTCCCAGAACGTGACACGTCATTACCAAGTCACTGATGTTCCGACATCATAATGATACATCCGCTAGCCAAACGCATCGTCACATTGATCAAAAAAGATCCCTTACGAATGCAGGTTTTAGACTGTGTCGCTCAGTTGGATTTACCGCAATGTTACGTCGCTGCGGGCTTTGTGAGAAACCTCGTTTGGGATCACCTGCATGGTTATGCCTCCCCGACCCCACTCAATGATATTGATGTGATCTACTTTGATCCCATGGATACCTCTTACGAGTCGGATCTTAGATACGAGGCTCTGCTTAAACAACGGTTACCCGACCTGAATTGGCAAGTTCGCAATCAAGCCTGCATGCACACCAGAAATGGGGATGAATCTTACCAAGGCTCATTGGATGCGATGAGTTATTGGCCAGAGAAAGAAACCGCCGTCGCTGTAAAACAAAGCCTCAATGGAGACATCGAGTGTCTTGCATCTTTTGGTTTAGAGAGCTTGTTTGATTTGAAAATTACACCCAACCCAAAGCGTAGCCGAGATATCTTTGCTCAAAGAGTGCAATCCAAAGATTGGCTAACCCAATGGCCCAAGTTAACGATTAGTCACCGTTAACTAGCAGTCGAATTCAAACGCTAAAACCATTGACTAAAAGTCCAATCAGATCGAACATGCCCCACTTCTCAAATCAAACGCGCACTTCACCAACTGCTGCGCCCTCGTCATACTGAGTAACGACCATGAACCAACAATACATGCTGCAAGCACTTGAAGCTTCGCGCCAAGCCCTACCCGATTGCCAACCAAACCCGCCAGTAGGCTGCGTTTTGGTGAAGAACGATAAGGTGGTGTCTGTTGGATACACGCAAAAAGTCGGCGGAAACCACGCCGAGGTTGAAGCGCTCAATAGCTATGACAACGGAAAGGACGGAGAAATGGAAGGGGTTACCGCTTACGTGACTTTAGAGCCATGTTCATTTGTTGGCAGAACACCCGCTTGCGCCAATACATTGGTTAAAGCAGGTGTAAAACACGTAGTCGTGGCGATGCTAGACCCAGACCCTCGTAATAATGGTCGTGGTGTTGCGATCCTTGAATCGCACGGCGTGAAGGTGGATGTGGGGTTATGCCAAGCACAAGTGAGCGCCTTTTTAACCCCTTACCTTGGTAAGTCCTAGATCTTAAACAGCCAGTATTAGTTCAATTTCACTCGATAAAGCGGATTGACTGGCTTATCGACAAAATACGACCAAATATGATCGTAGACGGCATGTTGGTTGGGGAACGGCGCTAACGCTTTTGCTTCTTCTAAATTACACCAGCGGTACTCGGTGTGTTCGTCATTCAGTTCAATCGCTTGGTTGGGCGGGCATAGCACTGCAAAGACAGGGATTAGCTGAATTACATTCACGTGCGCCTCGTAAAACTGCTCCAGAAACTGCGCGTTATACAAAGCTTCCACTTTAATTTGGGTCTCTTCTTCAAACTCGCGCACGATAGCCTGCCAGCCTGTTTCTCCCGCTTCAATCGAGCCTGCGACATGGCACCAAAATTCGCCCTTCACACGCTTCATTAGTAGCATTTTCATTTGTCCGTCGATCTCTGAAATAGCGACACCGGAAACAATCGAAGTATTGATTGGAATCATAACGTTACCTTAGTTTTCATAACAGGGCGGCAAGGCTATCACCCTTGGTTTGTTAAATTGTCTTCCATGATTAAAAACGAGAAGTTACTCATCAATTAATGACGTTCAAGCCATAACTCATAGGTTCGTCGCTTGGCTATCTAACAATAGAACCATTTCTTATTTGAGGCGCTTTTCGATAAAGAGTAGAATCGCCGCCTTGTACTGTGTTTAACGTCTCTAAATATACACAGTAGACTCACAACCATTTATCACCACGATATAAGTATTAATACGACTATGCACTCATCAAAACCAACGCACGACTCAGAAAACAGCCACACACCTGAGCATTGCTTCACTCGTTTTCAACAGCCGATCGAGTCATATTCGTTGCCTGAGCGTTTCACATTCCCGTTCTACTACGAACCACACCCATTGTGTGAAATCGCTTCTCATCAGCTTCAACAGTATCTAGAAACTCAAACCGATTGGCAGCATGACTTCGGACTGGATTCTGACGCTGGTCGCGGCAAAATGTTTGGTGTGTTACTGGTGAAAAGCCCAGAAGGTGAATTGGGTTACTTCTCGGCTTTCTCTGGAAAAATCGCCGACCAAAACCTACTGCCTCACTTTGTGCCACCCGTGTTCGACATGCTGAGCAGCGATAGCTTTTTCCATCAAGACACAGCCGACATGATGGCTGTCAACGCTGAGTTTAAAGCGCTGCAAGCAAATACTGAATACCTTGAATTGTGCGAGCAACTGGCGCAGCAGAAAGCGCAAGCGGAGCAAGAGATTGAAGCTCAGCGCCTATTGATTATTGAAGGCCGAAAAACGCGTAAAGAACAACGTGAACAAGGTAAAGAAAGCCTTGATGAGCAAGCTTTCGAACAGCTAAATAACGAGCTAAACAAGGCCAGTGTTGCTGACAAGAACCAGCAGAAGTACCTAAAACTTAACTGGGAACAGACTCTGCAAGTGTTGCAGGCTAAAGTTGATGTGTTCACCACTCAACTGGCTGAGCTAAAAGAGCAAAGAGCACATATTTCTCATCAGCTTCAACACAAGTTGTTTTCACAATACGCTTTCCAAAATGCGGAAGGAAACGTTGAAGACCTTAACCAGATCTTTGAAAACACGCCAAACAAGATACCACCAGCTGGCTCAGGCGAATGCGCTGCGCCTAAATTGCTGCAATACGCGTACTTGAATGGCTACACACCGTTGGCATTAGCTGAGTTTTGGTGGGGTCGCTCTCCAAAGTCGGAAATCCGTAAGCACAAGAAATACTACGCCTCTTGCCAAAGCAAATGTGTACCAATCCTTGGCCATATGATGAAAGGCCTTGAAGTCGATCCAAACCCACTATTAGAGAACCCAGCAGAAGGCAAAGAGCTGGATATTCTGTTCCAAGATGAGCACATCGTTGTAGTCCACAAGCCAGCAGGTTTTCTATCTGTGCCGGGTAAAACCATCAAAGATTCCGCCTACACACGTGTTCAAGAAATGCATCCCGATGTTGAAGGCCCATTTGTTATTCATCGCTTAGACATGGCGACCTCTGGCATTCTAATCTTCGCTCTAACTCGACGTGCGAACAAGAGCTTGCAGAAGCAGTTCATTACTCGTGAAGTCGAGAAGCGATACGTGGCAATGATTGAAGGCGTTCTAGCAGAAGATGAAGGCTATGTTCGACTGCCATTGCGTGGTGATTTGTATGACCGCCCTCGTCAGATTGTCTGCTTCGAACACGGCAAGCCTGCAGAAACCAAATGGGAAGTGATTGAACGAAACGAGCAAACCACTAAGGTTTACCTGCATCCTAAAACAGGGCGTACACACCAGTTGCGTGTTCACTGTTCACACGAAGAAGGCCTTAACATGCCTATCGTCGGTGATGGCCTATATGGCAATAAAGCCGACCGACTGCACCTACACGCAGAAAGACTTGCGCTGCACCACCCTGTGACCAAAGAGTGGATGGAATTCCAGTTCGACGCTGAATTCTAAAATTTCTCTTTAGTACCGAGCTTTGATAAGGAGTCACAACCACTTGTGGCTCCTACCTCTTTTGGGTATATCTCCACGCTTATTGCACTACATCAAGATTCACTTTGTCGTGAAGAGTAGCATGCCCACCTTCTTCTCTCCTTGAGGCCTTTGATATGTCATCAGCTGCTTTGAATTTACAACCTAACAAACTGACTTCCCCATTAATTGCGACTCAAGCACCAAGCTTGAAGCCACTGACATCCAAAAAGCCAGACTTAAACTCGGCAATGCTTAACTTAATTGAAGAAGTTAAAAACGAACTCCCACTTTACGAGTCGGAGACGTTTATCTGTGGTCCAAAAGGAAACTGCTCGGGTTGCTCTAAGAAACTACTTGAGATGGTCGACAGCGAGTTAATGTATTGGGAGCACAGTATTTCCATTGGCCAAGGCCCTAACTTCGAAGAACTGCGCCGCTTTGGTAAACTCTGCAGCAGCGTTCGACGTGGTTTAGAGCGTAACGGTTTAGTCGAAAAACGCCCAAAGAAAAGATAACAAGCCAAGTCGATAATCATTACAATGTGTCGCTGGCGATTACAAGCTACACTGCTACTAACTGATTGAACTCGTTAGCTATAAAAGCAATAATGTTTTGTAATACAATTTAGTACGCAGACCGACTTCATAGATTCGAACTCATAGAGATAAGTTCATCGATATTTTCAGCATATTCTTGAACGACTCTATCCTTCTTGTCTGACGTGCCTTAGCCTTCTGTATATCGATATCACATCAATTACAAACCTATCTTGGACAATGGAGAGCCACCTTGAAGAGACCACAACCAGTACTGGGAAAGACCGGTATGCTATTTTTTCTCGTCATAATAAGTGCTTTCCCTCCATTGACCATCGACCTTTACTTACCTGCGCTTCCGCAGATGGTCGAGGTGTTTAATACTGACCGATCAATGGTCAACCTAACCCTGAGCAGCTACTTCGTTACTTACGCCATCGGTCTTTTGTTCTGGGGGCCGCTCAGCGAAAAATTTGGTCGTAAGCCGATCCTATTGATTGGATTAGCGGGTTATATGGTCGCGAGCATATTGTGTGCGATGACCAATAGCATCGAACAGTTAATTGGCGCTCGTGTATTCCAAGCCTTTGCTGGTAGTGCTATCACCGTTATCGCTACTGCCATCGTAAAAGATCTTTATGATGGCCGAGAACGTGAAAAGATCATGGCGACTATCATGTCACTGGTGATCATCGCGCCGATGGTTGCGCCTGTATTTGGTGCCTTCTTACTGAAAATTGCGTCTTGGCGAATGATGTTCGTCACCCTCGCCATTTTTGGTGCATTTGCGTCAGTTTTAGCTTGCTGCTATCGAGAAACGCTCGAAACCAAATACCAAGGTTCTATGTTCCGTTCATGGGGAAGAATGGGCGTGGTCATGAAAAACCGCTCGTTCCTCAAGCTACTGGTCATTTTCTCTATCATACCGATGGCATTAATGGGCTTTCTTGCGGCGGGTTCTTATATCTACATCGATCACTTTGGCTTGACCGAACAACAGTTTAGTTACGCGTTCGCATTCAATGCATTGTGCGCCTCATTTGGTCCAACAATTTACATGAAGTTGTCCTACCGAATGCCGGTTCAAAAGGTCATCTCAGGATGTTTTGCTTTATTGGCACTTGCGGGCATCTTCACCCTAACCATTGGCGACCTGTCCCCTTGGTTCTTTATGTTCATCGCTGCACCAGCGACACTGATGGCGATCATCATGCGAGTACCGGGCACCAACTTAATGTTGAATCAACAAGATCATGACACGGGTTCTGCCGTCGCACTGATACAGTTCTTCAGCATGATTTGTGGCTCGCTTGGCATGGTATTAGTTTCAATACGCCCAGAGTCACTGATTGAAAACCTAGGCTTTATTCAGTTATCCATCGGTACGCTAGGCGGTCTGATGTGGCTAATGGTCAGAAACAAAGAGTTCGTGACGACGAAGCTGAATTAGGCCCTTCCACGATAGTCGCTGACAGTACCAGTCGATAAGCCAGAGGAATGGTGACTAATAAAAATCATTCCTCTGATAGAAATCTAGAGCGAAACCTTGATGGTGTTAAGCCAATGATTTTCATGAAGACTTTTCGGAAGCTGTTTACGTCCTCATAGCCAACCAGGTAGCTGATCTGATCTACCGATTTGTGGGAGCTTTCCAATAGCTCGCATGCGCTTTGAATACGCACGTGTTGGATATAATTGATAGGCGTAAAACTGGTCGCTTTAGTAAATTGTCGGATAAAGGTTCTTCGAGTCATGAAGGCTTCTTCTGCCAATTGATCGAGCGACAAAGGGAGATGATGATGCTTCTGAATAAAACGCTGCACCGATACAATCTTGTCATTGCCGTGAGCATAATTCGGTACAAAACTCTGATAGTAGCGCTGCTCTCTCAAGCCCGTATCAAGCACTAGGTATTTACCGAGATTACGAGTATTGGTCGGCGTCGTGTATTTGGTCAGGATAAACAGAGCCAGATCCATCCACGACATCAAACCACCTGCGGTGATAATGTCAGCGTCATCGATCAAGATTTTGTCGACATCAACATCGACCTCAGCATACTGCTCCGAAAATTGTTGCTGGGCTTGCCAATGCGTTGTCACGGTTCGTCCTTGCAACAAACCCGTTCCCGCCAAAATAAACACGCCTGCGCAAGCAGAACACAGGATCGCCCCACGTTGATGAGACTGCACAAGGTAGTCTAACAGCCCTTCATCTGGCTCTAGGTAATATCTGCCATCTAAGTTTGGCGGCACTAGAATGATGTCGGCCTTTGAGTCCTCAAGTGGTCCGTTGGTCGACATAGACAAGTCGTCGTGAGGCTTAATTTCAACATGAAACTGAACCTGCTCATTGGAAGACTCAATGCTATTCGCCAACTGAAGAAACTCTTTCACTCCGAACACGGCACTTTGCAAAGAGCCTGGATAGTCGATGATTTCGACCACAACTGATTTTGTCACTATTGCCATAGAGTCTGTCATTTTTGACGTGCGATAAAAACTACAGAGTATTCATAATATCCCTACACCGCAATACACCAAATACAAAGGTATAGACTATGAAGAACACTGCATTACTACTTATCGACTTTCAAAATGATTATTTCCCTTCATACGAGGGTTCAAAGTGGGCACTGTCTGAAACAGAAAAGGCAGCCGAAAAAGGGGTACAGTTATTAAAGGCTTTCAGAGACAAGCAACTTCCTGTGGTTCATGTACGCCATGAATTTCCGACCAACGAAGCACCCTTCTTCTTGCCGGATTCAGACGGCGCTCAAATCCACAACAGCGTGACTCCGCTAGAGGGTGAACCTGTTGTCGTAAAGCATCAAATCAATAGCTTTAGAGATACGGAACTGAACAAGGTGCTAAAAGATCAAAGCATTGAGAAACTGATCATTGTCGGCGCAATGAGCCACATGTGTATCGATGCTGTGACTCGTGCAGCTACCGATTTAGGCTACGAATGCCACGTAGCGCATGATGCTTGCACAACCTTAGACATGGAGTTCAACGGTGTTAAGGTTCCCGCTGCGCAGGTCCATGCGGCATTTATGGCCGCACTGAGCTTTGGTTACGGCAATGTCGCGACCGCTAGCGAGCTTGAAAGCCAACTTTAGTAAGGCTCAAAACCGTCCACATGGGCGGTTTTGTCTATTTTCAAATCAGAGTCAGCTTCCAAACAATTCTTTCAGGCGCAAAAAAGGCCCCTATTGAGGAGCCTTCTTATCAGAGCCAGTGATCACTCAGTTTAGTCAATTGTTACTAAGCATTAGCCACTTGACGCGCTGGGTGTTTAATAAATACAGCGACTACAGCCACGATTGCAAGTGCGAAACAGTAGTAAGAGTTAGACACGATCTCTAGAGGCGATAGGTTAAACACAGAGCCCAATAGCAATACCTGAGCACCGTAAGGCAATACGCCTTGAATCACACACGAGAAGATATCCAATAAGCTTGCAGAGCGGCGTGGAGACACATCGTTCTCTTCTGCTAATTGGCGAGCAACACTACCAGACACAATGATTGCTACCGTGTTGTTTGCCGTACATAGGTTCACCATTGATACCAAGCCTGCAATGCCTAGCTCACTTGCGCGGCCATTCGCTTGCTTAGAGTGAGAAGAACCAAATGCACGAATCAAACCGCTCACTAAGTTAGTCAGAAACGCTAATCCACCTTGGCGACGCATCAGCTCACTCAAACCACCAATCAGCATCGACAGTAAGAAGATCTCTTGCATGTTGCCAAAGCCTGCGTAGATATCTTGAGCGTAATCCGTCAAGCCGTAGTTCTCAACTGAACCTAGGCTCACTCCACCCGCTAGCAAGATACCGATCGTTAACACAACGAATACATTCATACCCGATACCGCAAGGATTAGGATAGTGATGTACGGAAGGACTTTCAGCCATTCAATTGGACCTGTTTCAGGTACCTGAGTCGCTGTGCTGTTGAAAGCAAAGATAACAATCGCGATAAGTGCAGCAGGCAGTGCAATACGGATGTTCTCTTTAAATTTGTCTCTCATCTCACAGCCTTGCGAGCGAGTCGCGGCAATCGTGGTATCAGAGATGATTGAAAGGTTGTCACCAAACATAGCGCCACTTAGCACCACACCAGCAGTCAGAGGAATACTCATGCCAGCTGAGTCAGCAATGCCTAGTGCAACAGGGGCTACCGCAGCGATAGTACCCATAGAGGTGCCCATTGCGGTCGCAATGAACGCCGAAATAAGGAAGATGCCCGGTAGGATCATGCTCGTTGGGATAGCCGATAGACCAAGGTTTACCGTCGCGTCCACGCCACCAGAAGCTTTAGCCACAGCAGCAAAAGCACCCGCCAATAGGTAGATCATACACATTGCAATAATGTCTTTGTGACCCACGCCACCTAAGAACTGCTCGATCGCACGGTTCAATTTATCTTTGCTCAATAGCAGCGCTAACATCACGGCAGGCAGAGCCGCAATCGGAGCTGGAAGCTGATAGAAAGCAAAATCGACGCCTTGTAGCGACAGGTATGTACCCACGCCAATAAACAGCGCAAGGAAAACAATCAGAGGGATAAGCGCAACTGCAGAAGGGGCAATTACCGCGTTAGAATTTTTTGAATTGGACATGGAACGACAACACAATAGAACAGGAAGGTGAGCAGACTAATGTCACACTTGGAACTTGTCAACGTCTAGACGTCTAAACGCCTAATTTAATGCAAAGTAATAAGAACCCTATTGAGCATCACGTAATAAAAAAGGCTATTTACTCATCAGTAAACAGCCTTTCGATAACAAATAGTACGCCGCTAGAAGTTAGCGTTTCTGCTTGAACGTCACTTGGTATTCACCAATGCCTTCATAGTGGAAGATCGTTGGCTTATCGAATTCCATTTCCACGATACCGCAGTAAGAGCCCGTGATAATGGCTTCACCCGCTTGGAAATCAACACCACGACGCGTCATGTAGTTAATCAGCCAGTAAATTGGGCTTGGTGGCAGTGTATTCGGGTGCTTACCGTCGAATGCTTGAACTTGCTCGCCTTGAGTCACTTCAATACTGATCTCTGCAGAAGTGAACGCTTTTTCGCGATCAATCTCAGGGCCAATAAATAGACCTTGATTTACTAGGCCATCGGCCAGCTTTTCATAGAACTCAGCGCCGCTGTCATCCGCAAAACGAGACTGCATTAACTCAAGTGCCATGTGGCAAGAACCAATCGCTTCGTTGATTTGCTCTTCGCTATAGCCTTCTTGGCTTGCAGGCAGGCTCTTAGCAAGCGTAAATGCAATTTCAGGCTCAACACGTACTACGTCGTTGTCAGCAAACAGTTCACAAACTTCGCCTTGCTGAACGCTGCCCGAGAAGATTGGCGCAACAACAAACTTGTCTTCAGCCAGAGGAAGTAAGCACTTCCAACCGCCGACTTTATCGCTTTTCAAATCGATCATTGAAGATTGGATCTTTAGCGCATCTTCCAAGTTATTCGGACGGTACTGTTCGTCCAATCTTGGTGCTTTAGTGCCAGCAACGCGACGACTCAATAGTTCTTCAGCTGCTTGTTTAAATACATTTGTCATATAATATCACCTTTAGTTTTATGACCAGTATAATATCGGATTTCTTAAAGCTTGAATAGACAATTCAACAACGGTGCTACACCGAAAATTCAGCCATCAATTTTCGCATATTCTAGACTCAAACAACTGAAATTATTTTGATTTAAAGACAACAAAAGCCAGTAAGTTGAAGTTCGTTACTGGCTTTTCGATGTGTTGCTGATGGTTAGGCTTTACTGCCCTTTCAAGGTCTTCTTAAGGTTTTGCATGAAGTCTCTGAAGTGAGGCATAAAATTCACAAACAGAGGATGCTTGCGATCTTGCATCATCAATGGACCGAGTAAGCGGATACTCACGCCTAGTCGCGTTGCTGATTGCTCATCTAAGCCGCTGTCTTGTTTGATCTTCTCAACAATCGCGAACATGTTTTCTCTGTCTTCAATTTCAAACTGCATGGTTTGAAGTTCGCGGTCTTCTTTAACGCTCACTTCTTCAATAGTAATGCGGTAGTTATTGTGTTTGCCTGTAAATGCTTTCATGTGGATCTCCTACAATACTGTGAAATGTTTTGGCTAGCTCTTCATGAATCGTTCTAGCTTGGGTTAAACCGTCATCGACATTACGACCATGATCGTAAGGCCAACAGGAAGCGCGGCAATAAATCCATTAAACCATCCACTGGTAAACGCCGATGTATCCGAAAATCCAATATTATTTGCCGCTGTTACAAATGCCATCATGGACTCCATAATGAATGCCATGATCAGTCCTACGATCAGGTTGCGAACTTTCTCGCCATAAGTTGTGAACACTCTAGCAACGGCTTTAGTGACTAAAGCCATCATCACCGCGCCCATTGGCATCATGATCACGACAACAAGGGCTAACGAAGAAAGCCAGTTGCCAATAAATGCCTCGCCGAATCCGACATTCATGTAGGTCATCACGGCCGTTAAGCTGCCCCCAATGGTTAGCATTAAGCTCATCATGACCAAAATTTTGTATAAAACGGGTGTGCCTTTTTGCTCAGGAAGAGTTGGCGTAAGTGTTGCTTGAATCGTCATATCTATTTCCTGTCTTGAATTTACGAACAATTAAGTTGATAATGTCAACCATAAACAAAGTAGTTGACAGTGTCAACTACATTTCTAAGGATCGTTTATGTCTGATAACACATCGCTAGAGTCTATCTTTCGTTTAGTGCACTCTTTGAAACGTCAAATGAGCGAACAGATTGAGAGCTTAGACTCAGAGATCGCACCTATGAACATTCGTGTCATGAAGATCATTACCAAGAAGTCTCCATGTACCGCTATCGATATCGCACACTTCCTAGATCGTGATAAAGCACAGGTCACTCGGCTCATTAATGCCTTGATCAATCAGGAACTTGTAAAGAAATCTCCGAACCCGGAAGACAAGCGCAGCCAGTTATTGGTTCTGACTGATAAGGGTCAAGAGATCATGAGTAAGGTCTCGGATATCGATCGAGACATGCTGAAGAAAATGACCAAAGGCATGGCCGAAGACGAGTTAGAGCAATTCAGAAAAATTGCGAAGAAAATGGCACAGAACTTAGAAAGCTGATCTTCAAAATAAAACAAAAAAAACGCCACCGAATCGAATGTTCGGTGGCGTTTTTGTATAAGTTGGGTTGTACAGCTTAGTGGTTTAGCTATGCCTATTTGGATGACAGCTCTAATTCGATGTTAGTTTCCACCACGCCTGAACAGGTACCGGATCTGAGATCACCAAACGTTCACCCATCACTGGGCTTACCATTTGTACATCTCGCTCTTTGCTTATCGCCAGTGCTTGTTCCATTGGGTCTTGCCAATCATGCATAGAAAGGTCGAAGGTACTGTTGTGGATTGGCATCATCACCTTACCTTGCAGATCAATGTGCGCCTGAACACTCTGTTCTGGGAACATATGAATATCCGCCCAAAGTGAGTTATACGCGCCCGTTTCAACCATAGTTAAATCAAACGGCCCATAGCGCTCACCAATCTCTTTAAAGCCGCTGAAGTAACCAGAGTCACCGCTAAAGAAGACTTTCTTGTCTGAAGCGTTAATAACCCAGCTACCCCACAGTGTTTGGTCACGATCAAGCAAGCCACGACCAGAGAAATGCTGTGTCGGCGTCAACGTGAACTCAATGTCTGAGGCCGTTGCCGATTCCCACCAGTTCAATTCGATGATCTTCTCTTTATCCACGCCCCACTTTTCCAATAGAGCGCCCACTCTTAATGGCACTAAGAACGTTCCCACTTTGTCAGCGAGCACCTTAACGGCACCTTTGTCCAAATGGTCGTAGTGATCGTGGCTGATCACCACCACATCAATATCGGGTAGGTCTTGCAGCGTAATTGGTGTTGGATGAAAACGCTTTGGTCCCATCCATTGCACGGGTGATGCACGATCACTGAACACAGGATCGGTCATCACTAGCTTCCCATCCAGTTTCATCATCACACTGGAGTGACCTAAGCGGTAAGCAACGTCGTCTTGTTCTTCGAGCAATTGCTCAGCTGTCATTGGAATCAAAGGCAATGCAGCGCGCGGCACTGGCTCGTTTCTTTCCACAGTCACGTATGCTTTCAAGATTGAAAAAATATCAGACATACCCGATTTGTATTCCAACTCACTGTTAGCAAACTTCTTTGGAAGCTTATCTAGATTGTCGTTTGATTGTGAACCTGTGCTTACGATAGCGACCACGGCAAGTACTCCTAAAATCGGTAATAGATATTTTTTCATTGGTATCTCTTCATCAGTTGGGATAGGCCCAACACATAAACTACACCGACTAGTTTACATACCAAAAACAAAAAGTAAACCAATGAGTGTAATTTTTAATTTATCTAGACGTAAGCGTGTCAAAGTCGATTTTGGAAAAACCAACTTTGGCAACGAGTTAACTTAGTTATTTAGCTAGTAAGAAAGATTAATCAGCAGACCATACATTCTTGAAATCTGGCCATCCCCAGTTGGTGATGGCCACGTTTTTCAGAATCCCTTGGAAACGAACGGTCTGTAAGTGGTGGAACATAGGCACTAACCAATAATCTGAGATCAGAGTAGACGCGATAGGTTCTAGCTCTGCCAAGTAATTAGGCAGTTCCACGGATGCTTTATGACTATCCAAGCGCTGCTTGAGCCAGTCACTGTTCACCTCTCCTAAAGCAGAGTGCAAAACAGGATCGTTCATCATCCACGAGAACAGTGAAGACGGGGCATTGTCATCGAGGTTGAGGTTACACAACACCAAGTCCTCCTTTAACTCGCCACTCTGAGAGAACTGCGCCAACTCTCGAAAACTGTAGGTGTTCACCTCAACGTCCACGCCATATCGTTTGAGTATGTCGGATACGCAAATAGCACATCGATACAACGCATAATAGTCGTAAACCGCAATGCTCATCTTTTTCGGCAGTTGTGTCTCTTTCGAAGGCGTTCGATACAATTTCTGCCAACTTGGCAGTATATTTTGAGCTAAAGAGACACTAAACAAACCCTTGTTGTGTTCAAGCTGAGACAAAATCGCTTGTGGGTTGGTCAGTTCTGAAAGGTATTTTCGCTGCTCATTATTTAGTGGGCTAGCCGCTGAGTTCTGATTGAACAGGATAAACAAGCATCCATCCTCGACTCGGCTACGAAGGCCGTCTGTGTCTGCTGAAACAAGGTCCGCATCGCTTTTCCCTAATTGATGGAAGCAAGATGAATCTTCATAAGGCGATACGTGCATTTGGCTGTCATCGAAGCGAGCAGTGCCCGTCATTGATTCCTCAAACTGCCAGATGGTCACCTCATCGGTTAACGAACGACAACCATAATAGTGCTCAAATGCGGCGAGCTTGATTCGTTCATTGTTGGTCTCAACCACTTTAAATGGACCAGTACCAATAACAGCATGGGACACAGAACTTAATGGAGACGGTTCACGGGTAACTTGCGCTGCGGGTTGAATCGAGTATTTAACGCCAGCAAGTAAACCAGCAAAGCCGGTATCTGCTTTGGTGAGTTGGAAGCTGATCCTCAATGGTTGTTCACTGTAAACCGAAGCGACATGGGAGAGCTCTGTCTGATAGAAAGGTAAGGTTTGCAACGCAGAAAACATCGAAACTAATTGCTTAGCATCCACAGGCTGTCCGTCATGGAAAGTAAGTCCCGGGCGCAGATAGAAAGTCCAAACGAGCTTTTCAGCGTCATATTGCCAATGATGCGCCAGCTCAGGCTTCAACTCGCCTTTGCCATTACAAGTCACTAAACAACTGAACACTTGCCTGATCAAAAATCGCTCACTACTACGATGAATATGATGCGGGAACAGGTCTTCGAACTTACGTTTGTAGGTTAATTGGACGTGCAGTAGCCCTTCTCGCATAGTCGCACCGGATGTTTCTTGGAGAAGAGAGCCAAACACTGTGCGGTCATTATCCAGAATAGAGAGCGCTTTTTCGTACTTACCCTGCTCTATAAGCTTGCTGGCAACATGTTGAGTCAGTTGTTGATTGCTAAAGCGCAATGTCAGGTTAGAACGTTGATTCCTGCCAACTTTTGGCTCCCACACCACCCATTCAGCCTGATGCATCTTGCCGAGTAAGGTTCGAGCATGGCGCAAACTGGTAAACAGCTTGTCTGCCACCTCAGTCAAAGTGACCGAATGTGAGATGTTAGGCTCGAACGAATCCAGCCGAGTGTAGTAACGCATCATGTTTAGATCAGACAAATAATGAACCTTTTAGAAACAACCCTTCCTCATAAAGCCGATTATAAAACACATTTGTCTTTAAGTGACGATAAAAGACAAAAACAGGAACAACCCACTAAAAATCCATCTGTTTATTACTTCCTATTAAATAACCATAATTAATGGGTCAGCAAGGAACTTTGAGTACCCACCAAAGCCTAATACAAGAGAAGTAATCATCATGAGAAAATACTATCTTAATAAGCTAAAAAGCACCTGTAGCAAGCTCGAAAGAGAAGCACTACGAACACTTATAGAGCTATGTAACTGGCGTTATTAGTACACTTTTGAGCACCGAGTTAACGCGAGTTGAGTACAACCTAATATGCTCCTACCCCCAATATGAGTTAGGTCTCAACTCGCTTTTCCATTCCAAATCCCCTTTTAACCCAGTTGTACCAATAGCTCACGCATTCGATAAATTTCTGTTGTCGACTCGACAAATTTAATTCGCTTTCTTAGTTAAACGAAAAGCCTTAAGGTTCGCCCCGAAGCAAGCAAGGAGCCTCAGAAAAACTGAAAGCTCAGCTAACAACTAATTTATTTGCAGTTACCAATCAGGTATTAACTAAGGAAACGCCATGCGTATCGCAATTCTTTCTCGCAACGAAAATCTATACTCTACTTCTCGCTTAAAAGCGGCTGGAGAAGCACGTGGTCACCAGGTCGATGTTATCGACACGCTGCACTGTGATATAGATATCGCGAGTAACAATCCGAAGATTCGCTACATGGGTGAAGAGCTACCTCAATACGATGCTGTTATTCCACGTATTGGCGCTTCCATTACCTTTTACGGAACTGCGGTTGTTCGCCAATTCGAAATGATGGGCACTTTTTGTATCAATGAGTCAGTTGCAATCAGTCGTTCTCGCGACAAACTGCGCTCACTACAACTGTTGTCTCGCAAAGGTATTGGCTTACCAAAAACAGGTTTCGCTAGCCGCCCAGACAAGATTCAAGACTTGATCAAAAACGTAGGTGGCGCGCCACTGGTTATCAAGCTTCTTGAAGGTACTCAAGGTATCGGCGTGGTTCTAGCTGAAACAAACAAAGCAGCAGAAAGCGTTATCGAAGCATTCATGGGCCTAAAAGCGAACATCTTGGTTCAAGAGTTCATTGAAGAAGCAAATGGCGCAGACATCCGTTGTTTTGTTGTTGGCAACAAAGTAATTGCAGCGATGAAGCGTCAAGCTGGTGAGGGTGAATTCCGCTCTAACCTGCACCGTGGCGGTACAGCTCAACTGGTTAAACTAACCAAAGAAGAGCGCGCTACAGCAATCAATGCTGCGAAAATCATGGGTTTAAACCTATGTGGTGTTGATATTCTACAATCTAAGAATGGCCCTGTTGTAATGGAAGTTAACTCTTCTCCTGGTCTAGAAGGTATTGAGAAAGCGACGGGCAAAGATGTAGCAGACATGATTTTCGAATTCATCGAAAAAAATGCAAAACCAAACGCTAACCGTACTCGTGGCAAAGGCTGATTTAACGCCGTTAACTCATGATTGGAAATGACATGAACAATAAAATGATCATAGGGAATACAGAAGCACTTTGCTTACCAGAGTTAGGGATAACTGGACTACATACACGTGTTGATACAGGGGCTAAAACCTCTTCTCTACACGTAGACAATCTACTATGTGTAAAAACAGACGGTGAGAACTTCGTTGAATTCGATCTTCACCCAGACGTTTACCACCTAGAAGAGACAGTACGCTGTAAAGCGAAGCTGAAAACAAGTAAAAGAATCAAATCATCGAACGGCGAAGTTGAACACCGTTGTGTGATTGAAACCATGCTAAAAATCGGCGGTCAGGAATGGCCTATCGATATCACGCTAAGCAACCGTCAAGATATGACTTATATGATGCTGCTTGGTCGTCAAGGCATGAGTGACAAAGTGATTGTTGATCCAGCGGGTGAATTCCTGCTGACTCACTAATCAGAGTCATCGTAACCGCTCCACAGGTTATAACTAAATAAGGCCAGTCTCATGACTGGCCTTATTGCTATCTATTTTTCAATTTCTACTTTCAGCTCTGAATACACGACTTTGCATTCAGACTTCTGATCTATTTCTTCGACTTACCATGAGATTGAAAACCAAATCGCCAAATCGATAACAGTAATTTCTTGGTTTTGATTTTGGTTACCCGCCAATGTGTCACAGGTCTTCTTGGCGCACTCATCAACAGATGTTCAAAAGCTTTCTGACTGAAATCGACTTGGCCACCATGCGCCACCAGCAAGGTATCGAGCTGCATGTCATAAATGCGCGATACAGACGCTCGATACTTATTAGGGTGAAAGATAGGAAACGGCGGAATCAGCTTCTTCTTAACCTCGACCATTAAATCAGCCACATAAGCCACGCTGTGTGATGGGCAATAAACAGAAAGATCTCTGTCGGTATGGCCCGGCGTTTCTAGAACCAACCAATCATCAAACCCCGGAATGCTCTCACCATCCGACAGCTTGTAATCAGGCTTTAACTTCCTTGAGTACCATAAGTTCGCTTTGGGTTTTCCTAAGCGGTTCGCCATCCATCTTGCTAATGCTAGATCGGTCAGGTGCATCAAAATGCCATCAATGCCGTGATACCAGTCTTTATCTCGGTTTGCTGCCACCAAATGACAATTAGTCAGTTTTCTGAGCGTATGCGCAGCGCCTGCATGATCTGGGTGCATGTGTGTAACAACCACAGTGTGTAGGTCGCTAAATTCACGGCCAAGATCATCTTCAATGAAAGCTTTAAGATGGGGTATATCCGCACGGCACGCGCCATCAAGTAACAGCAACCTGTCTGGGTACTCTACGAGATACATGTCTTGGATATAGCCTTTGATGGTATGCAGCTGCAAAACCGCTCCTTGTGATAAAACAACTGGTCAGACCTATACAATAGCAAACTCGACTTCAATTGTGATCATTTTGTTAAAAGCAATAATCTAAAACCGGATAGAGAACTCGAATCAAGATTTCGATTGGAATCCACTAAATTGCTCAAATCCAATGTTACTCAAATCCAATGTTACTCAAATCCAATTCAACTCAGAACAATGAGAACAGATTCCAAAGATTGCCATCAATTTCATCCGATATTTTCAGCATTATCGAATGCCCGCATTGCCGTAAACCTTGCTCTATAGGCCTTACGATTCAAGCTGCCAACTCCATTTATCGTGACGACAAAGCATGTGATTTGTTGACCTGAGTTATTAGGACTATATATGCGCCTCTAATTTATTGTCTGAGTGCTATACATGAACCAATTAATCGATGCTCTTTCTACCCAAGGTTATTTCGTTTGGGATGACTTCTTAACTCAAGAAGAAGTGGTGGCATTGAGGGATTGCATTCCAGAGAACTGGAAAAAGGCTAGGATTGGCCGTAACGATGAAGTAACGCGAGAGTCGACCATCCGTAGCGACAAGATTCAATGGGTGCGCCGCGATATGGGTCAGCCAGCATCTCTGTTTTTAGATAAGATGGAACAAATTCGTTTAGCGGCAAACCAAGCGTTCTTTTTGGGTCTGTTCGAGTACGAAGCGCACTTTGCTAAATACGAAAAAGGCGACTTCTACCAGAAGCACTTAGACTGCTTCAAGGGCAATGAGAACCGCCGTCTGACTACCGTGTTCTACATGAACGACGAGTGGACAGAAGACGACGCAGGTGAGCTTGTGGTTTACGATCTAAAAGACAACCACATCGCGACCATTCCACCAAAGTCAGGCCGTTTGTTTGTGTTCTTATCTGAACAGTTCCCACACGAGGTACTGCCGACCAACACAGAGCGATTCAGTATTGCAGGTTGGTTCCGTATTAACGGCGTGAAAGACAACCAACTCGATATCGCTCACTAGAACAAAGCCGATTGTTACAAGCTCTAGCTTATTCAAAGCCTCTCCTTTGAACTGACCCCCAATAGTTGGACACCAATTATTGGGGGTCTTTTTATGTCCAAATATAGCCGAGAGCTAAAATGTATCATTGCTAAGCAATACTTAGATGGCACGTCATCTCTCTACTTAGCAAAACAATATTCAATTTCTTCAAGGCAGATACGGTATTGGGCTCAAGTCTTTGCCATCCATGGTACTGATTCATTTTTACCAACTAATCATGCCGCGACTGCTCAAACAAAACGAAAAGCATTGAATTTAATGTGGACGAATGAATGGTCTCTCACGCACACTAGCGCTGTATTAAACCTCTCATCCCCTGGAATACTCTCTGTCTGGCTTAAACGATTTAATGAGCTCGGTATCAAGGGGCTCGAAATGCGCCAGAAAGGAAGACCCTCAATGAAACAGCAACCTCAACGTACCACTAAGCCTGATAATGAAATGACACTTGAGGAGCTAAAAGAGGAGTTGGTCTACTTACGAACCGAGAATGCCGTTCTAAAAAAGTTGGAAGAGTTGGAGCAGAAAAAAAACCGTCGAACAAAGAAAAAGCGGTCATAGCTCTAACTCTTAAAGGCAAGTACCCATTAAAGCACTTACTGCACACTCTACAGTTGGCAAAAAGTGTCTTTTATTATCAGGCTCAAACGAGCAAGCGCCAAAATAGCTACGAACGTGAGCTGCGGTTGATAAAGTCAATTTATCATGAACATAAGGGGCGATACGGCTACCGCCGTATTCACTTGGAACTAAAGAATCAGGGGTTCGTGCTTAATCACAAAACGGTTCAAAGGCTTATGGCTCAGCTCAACCTTAAATCGACGGTCAGGATTAAAAAGTATCGTTCATACCGAGGAGAGTCAGGAAAAGCTGCTCCCAACGTTCTTGAAAGAGATTTTAGTGCGACTCAACCCGATGAAAAGTGGGTAACTGATGTCACGGAGTTCAAAGTCAAAGAGCAGAAAGTATACTTATCTCCCGTTGTCGACTTGTTTACTCAGGAGGTGGTTGCTTATAGAGTGGCCAAAAATGCCTGCTTGCCGCTTGTCACAGATATGCTGACGGAAGCTATATCAACGCTTAAACCCAACTCAAAGCCAATTATACATAGCGATCAAGGTTGGCAATATCGCCATCGACAGTATCAGAAAAAGGTAGCGGAGAGTGGGTTAACGCAAAGCATGTCGAGAAAAGGTAACTGCTTGGATAATGCTGTTGCTGAAAACTTTTTTGCTTTACTCAAAACCGAGATGTATCACAACCAAAGCTTTGAAGATGCAGATGCTCTGATAGAGCAGATTAAAGAATACATCGAGTACTACAATACCAAACGTATAAAAGTGAAACTAAAAGGCCTGACTCCGATAGAATATCGAACTCAGGCCTTGAAAGCCGCTTAACAGAAATGTCCAACTTTACGGGGTCACTTCACTTCGAGAGGCTTTTTTGTTGAACAAATGCCGATCAAATATTGGTCAACAAACCTCTTAAAAACCGCACGCAATAAATATCAAAATCATCAATAACTTTTCTCTTAAACCAAATCGAAATGAATCTTTCATATCAGTGAAACGGTTTAGCCACTTAAGTGAAATACGCCCTGTTCAAGATAGCTTCAAACGACACCCCTACCGTCTCGTTAACACTCTAATCCAATACCTCGACATCGATTTCATCCAAAAGGAAACGAAGATGAATAAGCTAATTTTGGCAGGCGTTCTTTCTGCGACAGCGGCAATGCCAGCGTTCGCAACGACTCAAGTCACTTGGTGGCACGCAATGGGCGGCCAACTTGGAGAAACAGTAAACAAAATTGCGACCGACTTTAATGCATCACAAGATGATTACCAGATCACGCCAATCTACAAGGGTTCATACACAGAGACCTTAACAGCGGGTATCGCGGCATACCGAGCAGGTGAAGCACCCAATATTCTGCAAGTCTTCGATGCAGGTGCAGCAACCATCATGAACGCGAAAGGCGTCGCGAAACCGGTACAGGATATTCTGGTTGAGTCGGGCTACAACTTTAATTCAAACGATTACCTAGCCGGCGTTCGTAACTTCTATGCCGACAACCAAGGCAAGATGGTTGGTATGCCTTTCAACAGTTCGACACCGGTTCTTTACTACAACAAAGATCTTCTCGCGGAAGTCGGTGCAGACGCGCCTAAAACTTATGAAGAACTAGAAGTGGTCGCTAAGAAGCTGAAGGCAGAAGGACACATCGCATTTTCTCAATCTCTAACACCGTGGATCATGTTCGAGAACTTTAAGTCTCGCCACAATCTACCGGTCGCGGACCAAAACAACGGCTACGACGGCTTGTCCACTAAGATCATGTTCAACACCAAAGACATGATGATGCACGTTAGCAAGATGAAAGAGTGGTCAGATCTCGGTTACTACAAGTATTACGGCAGCGACTGGGATGCAAACCAAACCCCTTTCGAGCGCCAAGAAGTGGCGATGTGGATGGGTTCTTCAGGCTCATTCGGCGGCTTACGTAACCGCGTACCTTTCGAACTCGGCACCACATACCTTCCATACTGGAAATCGGTTAACCCAGACGCAGGCTTAACCTTCATTGGCGGCGCAGCTCTGTTTGCACTCAATGGCCATGACCAACAGCAAGACAAAGGTGTAGCGGCGTTCTTTGATTACCTGACTAAGCCTGAAACTCAAGTTTATTGGCACAAAACCACTGGCTATGTACCTGTAACAACGGCTGCCTATGAGCTAGCGAAAGAGTCTGGCTACTACAACGAACAACCAGACGCAGAAGTGGGCGTAAAGCAGCTAAGCCTAAAATCGGGCGAGTGGACTAAGGGCTACCGCTTAGGTTACTACCCTCAAATTCGTGAAGTGATGCATCGTGAATTCGACAATATCTTCGCCGAGCGCTCTAGCGTCGAGAACAGCCTAGATAAAGTCGAAGATGAGAGCAGCAAACTGCTGAAACGCTTCGCTCGTACGATGAACTAATTTGGCTTTTTAACCAAAGCAGATTACTGAGCTAAAGGCTTAACAACCGAAAGCCGTTCATTGCTCCTCACCACTTGTCACTGCGTCATTAAAAACGCAATGGCAAGGAGTGAGGAGATTCTTCACTAGCGCCATTTCTTGCTCCAAAAACTACAACTCAACTGGATGCATTCCTTTGCTATAGCGCTAGTGCTCACCGTAACTAACAGTGATAACAGTCACTAATTTTTGGGGATTACCCTGTGGAACGACGTCAGCAATTCTTTCACTCTCCGTTGCCTTACCTATTTTTGGCGCCTCAGATACTCATCATTGCGGTTTTCTTTATCTACCCAGCAGCAAAGGCAGTTTACCTGTCCTTCATGCTAGAAGACCCTTGGGGCACCTCATCGATATTCGTGTGGTTCGAGAACTATCAAATGCTGTTCGAATCGAGCGAGTATCTGAACTCGATTGGCTTCACATTAATGTTCGCAATCGTGGTCTCTTTCTTATCGCTTGCCTTAGCGCTGCTGCTCGCCGTAAAAGCCGACAACATCATTCACGGACAAGGGGCTTACAAGGTCACTCTCACTTGGGTTTACGCGGTTGCTCCTGCGATTGCAGGCGTAATCGGTGCTTTCTTGTTTAACCCACATATTGGCGTGTTTACCGAGATATTTGCGGTTATAGGTTGGGACTTTAGCTTCCAGACCGACCCTTTAGATGCCACGTTTGCTCTGATTTTGGTCTCAGTGTGGAAACAGGTTTCGGTGAATTTCATCTACTTTCTGGCTGGGCTTCAATCGATCTCTTACGCCGTAAAAGAAGCGGCGATGCTGGATTGCGTCAGCGACTCAAAACGTTTCTGGACCATTACTTTCCCGCTACTCGCACCTACAGGCTTCTTTCTTCTGGTCATCAACCTCACCTACTCGTTCTTTGAAACCTTTGGCGTGATCGACACCATGACCAATGGCGGCCCGGGTGGCGGCACAACGTCGTTGGTGTACAAGGTGTATCGAGACGGGTTTGTTGGCGCAGATTTAGGCGGCAGCTCTGCGCAATCAGTTGTGTTGTTGCTACTGGTACTCACTCTTACATTTATCCAGTTTCGCGTTGTAGAAAAACGTGTTCATTACTAGCCCACGACAGCTAGGTTTTAACGCGGCAGGAGTTATTTATGAAAAGTAATAAGGTCTCTGACCACCTAATTTTAATTACTGGGATGCTGTTTATGTTGGTCCCTATCTGGCTCATCTTTGCTAGCTCGACGCATAACCCAAACACCATTGTCAGCGAAGGCCTGCAATGGCTTCCAGGCGATAACTTTACGGCCATTTATAGCGAAGCTTGGAACAAAAGCATGGGATTCAGTGGCGAAGTCACCGCCAGCAAAATGATCGCCAACTCGATGATCATGGGGCTAGGCTTTGCGATCGGTAAGATCATCATTTCGATGATGACCGCGTATGCTTTGGTCTACTTCAGGTTGCCTTATGCTACAGCTTGGTTCTGGTTGATCTTCGTGACGCTTTTGCTGCCATTAGAAGTGCGCATTATCCCTTCCTATGAAGTTGTCGCTGGGCTTGGGCTGCTTAATAGCTACACCGGTTTAATTCTGCCTTTGATCGCCTCAGCAACCGCTACGTTCTTTTTTAGGCAGTTCTTCAAAACCATCCCCGATGAATTGTTAGAAGCCGCTCAGCTAGATAACGCAGGTCCGTTTCGATTCTTTGTCGACATCTTATTGCCACTGTCTAAAACCATGATCGCCGCAATCTTCATCATCATGTTTGTGGTGGGTTGGAACCAATATCTGTGGCCAATCATGATGACCACAGACGAAGGCTACAACACCATCGTGATGGGCATCAAACAAGTACTCAAAAACATCAATGAAACCAGTTTACCGCGCTACGACTATGTTTTTGCCATGGTGATTTTAGCTATGTTGCCACCCGTTTTAGTGGTGGTTGTATTTCAGCGTTGGTTTGTAAAAGGGCTAGTAGAAAGTGAAAAATAATAACGACAAAAATCAAATGAACGATCACCGCATTCAATCACTCGCTGAGTACAAGATGTCTCACCCGGCTTCTCCGCAAAAATCAGAGGACACCCCGATGCCAAAGTTAAAGCAAACGTTAGGGCACACCCAAGCCACTCAAAACCATACGCACAAAGCACCTACCATGTTGGGCATCAAAAACTTGGTAAAGACTTATGAGAACGGTCATCGTGCAGTGAAAGATGTCTCGCTTGATATCGAAAAGGGTGAATTTCTTGTGTTGGTTGGCCCATCGGGCTGCGGCAAGTCTTCTATCCTGCGTTCAATAGCAGGGTTGGAAAGCATCTCTGGCGGAGAGATTCACTTGGGTGGCCGTCGTGTTGATAACGAAAAGCCAGCTCAACGAGATATCGCAATGGTCTTTCAAAATTACGCACTCTACCCTCACATGACGGTATACAAAAACCTCGCTTATGGTTTAAAGAACCGAGGTGTCAGCCAACACGTAATTGAAGAGAAGATTGAGAAAGTCGCCAAGACACTGAAAATCGAAGAGTACCTAGACCGCAAGCCAGCCAAGCTTTCGGGTGGTCAGCGCCAGCGGGTTGCCATGGGGCGAGCGATCGTACGCGACCCTCAACTGTTCTTGTTTGATGAGCCTTTGTCTAACCTAGATGCCTCATTGCGCGCTCACATGAGATTAGAAATCAAAAAGCTGCAACGCGAGCTAGGCGTAACCAGTGTTTACGTGACTCATGACCAAGTCGAAGCCATGACACTGGCTGATAGAATTGTGGTTCTCAACAAAGGCCAAATTGAACAAGTCGGCACACCAAAAGAGGTCTACCACCAGCCTGCCAGCACCTTTGTAGCAAGCTTTATTGGCAGCCCCGCGATGAACTTCTTAACTGCCACGCTCGATGATGGCTATCTTGAAATCGGCGATCAACAAATGTATCTGCCAGAGTATGCGCACGTTAAGGACGCGACTATCACGCTTGGCATTCGCCCTGAACACTCTGAGGTTTGTTCCGAATTAAAGATGAACACCTTGCCTCTCGAACTGCGTATCAATGTGGTTGAGCCGTTGGGGCCGAATCAATTGGTTCATGGCCTGGTGAACGACCAACCCTTTATCGCCGTCACGCCAGAAACGACACTATGCCAAGTACTGCCACTCGGATTAAGCATTGATAAATCCAACCTGCATATTTTTGACAGTCGTGGCAAGCGTATTCAGCCGAATAACTTTACTTCACAAGAGTCACGCGAAGAGGCGACAAGCATAACGACGGCTCTCGCTTAATCGAGTACACTGATATTTAATGCGTTTTTACGGTGCGTCTTTAAGAAGGATTAATTATGTCGTCTATCATCGTAGGTCATCGGGGTGTAGCAGGTACTCACCCAGAAAATACCAAATCAAGCATTGAACAAGCCGCTAAACTCGGCTTGAAATGGATCGAAGTAGATATTCAGCCAACTCAGGATGATCAACTTGTGGTTTGTCACGACCACACCCTTGAGCGCTGCAGTGATGGCAAGGGTCGTGTCGACGAGCATACCCTTGCAGAACTGCGTCAGCTCGATTTTGGCAGTTGGAAGTCTGAGCAGTTCGCTGGTGAAAGAATATTGACGTTGGAAGAGTTGCTCGCGCTTGTTGAGCAGCATGATCTCAGCGTGAACTTAGAAATCAAAGTAGACAGTCGACATCAAGCGCCTCATGTCGTTGATTTGCTGCATACCGAGTTGATTCGTTCAAATCTAGACACCGACAGAGTGCTGCTTTCAAGTTTCAGTCATCAAGTCGTTTCTGAAATGGCTCGTCACCTGCCGAGATACCGCGTAGGTGTGATCACAGAGCAACTGACTCAAGCCGACTTGATGTTGATTGACGAGGTTAAAGCGTTCAGCTGTCACATGAACTACGAGCATGTGAATCAGAGCGATCTTGATACACTCAGTGAAGCAAACATTCAAACTTGGTGCTACACAGTAAACGATCCGTCTCACTTCAAATTCATCTCAAAAGTAGATGCCGTATTCACTGATTTTCCAAATCAATTCACCCCTATAAATTGACCAAACAAATACCGCAAAAATAACCCCGAGAGACTTTAAAATTAACTCTCGGGAAACCTTAAAATTAGGTAGCAAACACAAGTGAGTAGGAGTACATTCCGCTACTCACTTGGTTTCATTAGCTCGCTCTATACAGACAGCTTCATTGGTTACTTAATTTATGGATCTCATTTTTAGTCCAACCTTCCCAATTTTGGGTGCAATCTTCATTTTCGCCGCTATTGTTCGTGGCTTCTCAGGTTTCGGTTTCACCTTAGTAGCATTGCCATTAAGTGCGTTATTCGTGCCTGTTATCGAACTGGTTCCCGTCTTCATGTTGATCGATCTCCTAGGCAATGTTCAATTACTGCCTAAAGTTCGAAAGCATGTTAACTGGCGCTGGGTTTTAAAGGTATTTATCCCTTGTTTTGCCTTCACACCAGTCGGCTTACTTCTGCTTAAATCCGTTAGCCAAGACACGATCATCTTGATCATCAGTGCCTTCATTTTTGCGTCTGCACTTATGATCTACAAAGGCTTCCAGTACAAAAGCGAACCTAGATTTGCTCCCTATATTCTAGGCAGCCTTGCGGGTGTAATGAACGGCGCGGCTTCGATGTCAGGGCCTCCAATTGGCACTCATGCATTGGCAAGCCCAGTCGCTCCGCACATAGCCAGAGCTGGCTTGATAGCCTTCTTTGTATTGGCGGATTCTACTGCATTTGTTTCGGCATCTATCGCTGGGTTAGTCGACCGCGATGTAGTTTGGCTGACTCTCGCGCTTCTACCAAGCAGCATGTTTGGCGGTTATGTGGGTTCTAAACTGTTCGAGAGATTTGGTGGAGCGAAGTTCAAGCCAGTCACCATTGCATTGCTGATTGTGATTGCAATCTTCAGTGCTGGTCGAGTCTTACTGTAACTGGCTTTAGCGGTTAATTTTGGAAGTTGATTTCAGAAGTTGGTTTCGCGAATTGATTGCGCTAATTGACTGCGGAAAGTGATTAAGAAAAGTGGGTACCAATGACTACCATTCGATATGGATAGGGGTACCCATTTTTACAAGTAGGAGAAACTCATCCATATCTTGATTGGTTAATGCGATACAGCCATCCGTCCAATCAAAGCTTTGGATAAAGCTCGGCGAACGACGCTCACCATTTTTGATGCCATGGATTTTGATGTTTCCTCCGGGGTCTACGTCATTTTGCTCTGCCCATTGCATATCAGAAGGTTGCGGATAGTTAATATGTACTGAGCGATAAAAGTCCGACTCTTCCATCACATAATCGAGCTGGTACTCCCCTTCAGGCGTTCGGTTGTCCCCTTCAAAGCGTTTATGCCCTTTCGGTTGTTTGCCTAGCGCAATACGAAACTCCTGAATCACCTCTTCACCTTTTAGCAGATACATCCTACGTTTCGATTTATCGACTTTAACTAAAGTAACCACTTGCGCCAGCGAATCTATCTCAGAAGCGCTACCTGGTAGGTTGTAAAACTGTCGTGAGGAACTTTGAGGTGGACGTTTCGATGACCCTTGAGAAAGCTGAGCAACCTTTTCATCAGAACGACTGTTAAGAACATCATCCACAATAATCACATGCTTGGAGTTTGAGCTGGTGGAAGAGGTTGAATTAGATGAAGACGTTGAGACACGTTGAGAATGAGCAGGTGCAGACTCGAATACGATGGTTTCGATAGCGGTCGCATCAGAGACTATTTTCTCGACCACGACTTGCTCAGCATTCGCGTTCGAAGCCACAAACAGTAAACACAATGATAATGGCAAAAACAGACGCACCTTTAGATCTCCTCAAAACGCATGGACATGGTTCGTGACTGAGTTTCCATTCCTAACGACTCATAAAAACCCTGAGCTTGTTGATTAAACTCCATCACCTCTAACCTAAGTTCTATCGCCCCTCTCGCCTGCGCCCATTGATTAAACGACTTCATTAACGCTCGACCAGCACCTTTGCTCTGAACCTGATCGTTCACCACAATCGTATTCACCCTTGCCACCTTGTGTGGCTGAATAAAACTGACGCCTTTATTCTGCGTTACCTTACCCGCTAAAAAACCAACGACTTGCTTGTCATCGACTGCAACAAAGAAAGCGCCAAGTGGGTCAAGCATCAAGCCTAACCAATACTCTTCACTGTCGGCCAAACCTTGTGACGCTGGCGCAAATACCATAGGCGCACCAAGATGATGTTGACGGTTTATCTGCTCAGAGAGCGCTAAGATCGCGTTAATATCAGTTACCTTGGCCGTCCGGATTTGCATATCATCACCTTGTTTGAATTCAATAACACCTTAGCAAAAATGGCTTAGTTGTGCACCGTTACACTGGTCAACTCAGACGCTCTGTGAAGGCTGATTATTAATATTAGGCACTATGTTTAGGGAAATTGTTCCGCAAATCTCAGGCACATTGCCAGCCGTTGAGTGCTACTATCTCTGCAGAATCAATATACTAACGACGACTAACGACTGGATACCCATATGATTAAGTTTGCTGTAATTGGAACCAATTGGATTACACAAAAGTTTGTTCAAGCTGCTCACGAATCTCAATCAATGCAACTTGCTGCGGTTTACTCTCGAAATCTAGACAGCGCGGCACAGTTCGCCCAAGAATTTGACGTTGAAACCACGTATGACTCACTCGACGCATTGGCCAATGACAACACTGTTGAAGCCGTGTACATCGCTTCACCGAACTCACTGCATTGCGAGCAATCTATCTTCATGATGGAACACGGCAAGCATGTCATCTGTGAAAAGCCTGTCGCATCGAATATTGAAGAAGCAACACGAATGTTTGAGGTCGCTAAGCAGAACGGTGTGGTGCTGTTTGAGGCGTATAAATCTCAATTCCTACCGAACTTTAAGCAAGTTCAACTTGGGTTAGAAAAGATTGGTAAGGTACATAAGGCACACATCAACTACTGCCAGTATTCATCACGCTACCAAAAGTACCTAAACGGCGAGAACCCAAATACCTTCAACCCAGCTTTTTCTAACGGCTCATTGGTCGATATTGGCTTTTACTGTGTTGCCGCGACAGTCGCGCTATTTGGCAAACCTGAAAATGCACAGGCTTCTGCAAAGCTACTTGATTCAGGTGTCGATGCTCATGGCTGTGCGATCTTCCAGTATCCTGAGTTTGACGTGACCCTTGCTCACTCCAAAGTCAGCGACTCTTATGCACCAAGCGAGATCCAAGGTGAATTAGGGGCGATCATCATCGATCACATCGCTGAATGTACTGACGTTAAGATCCGCTACCGCGATGGCACGGTAGAAAACCTTACTCAAGCACAAAGCGAAAACTCCATGAGTTACGAAGCGCAGGCCTTTGCTAGCTGCATTGCTGGCGACAACGCAACACAAGCGCAGGCCCAACTGCGCGCTTTAACGGTTGCTAAGTTAATTACAGAGATGCGCCAACAAGTTGGTGTCGTTTATCCAGCGGATAAATAACGTCACAGCGTAAGTTAACAAACTGATTTTTAAGACATACTGATTTATACATAACTAAATTTAATCTTTACGACAAATAACTGGATTAGTTGATTGGGGTGCCATCTGTTTAAATCCGCGTTCGATATCTATCGTATTTATTTAATTTATTGAAGGTGTGTAAAGTGTTTTCAGTTGATGATCGCGTTGTAGCAACAAAAGGTGTTGAACTAGGTGAAATGGTAGTAACTGGCCTAAGTGCTGGTGGCGGCTACGTTCACGTTACAACGGTAGAAGGCGCAATGACGCTTACTTACCCAGCGCAAGATCTTAAAAAAGCATAGTTTAACCACTCTGCCCTTTTAGTAGTCACTCTACTAAAGGTAACAAAATTGAGGCTTTGGCTGACTTCACTCTTCTGCATTAGAGTGAGCAGCCAGAGCCTTTTTTATGCCCGTCATTTACCCACCAGCTTTCTCATTCGCTTACTCGTTACAATAAAACCGCAGTCAACTGACAATAGAATTAGGCAACGACTTTCTACATTCAGTACTTATTCCCATCGTTCTCTTGATATCCCCGAGCACTTAATCGCAGTGAATAGTTCTTGTTAACAAAGGCTTATTGTCTGCGAAAGTTTCTGGTACATTAGCATCATCTTATACTAAGAAAGACCCGAACGAGGGAAGCTATGAAGCTTTACATTTACGACCACTGCCCTTTCTGTGCAAGAGTCTCCTACATTGCTCAATCACTAGGCTTGAACATTGAGCTTGTTTCTGTCGATTATGATGATGCCCAAACCCTTATCGATCTGATCGGTAAAAAAATGGTACCCGTCTTACAAAAAGACGACGGCTCTATCATGGCTGAGAGCCTAGATATCATCGCGTACTTCCTGGACTTGAAATCAAGCGATGAGCAGCGTGTGCCATCAGAGCAAGTGACGGCGTTCCAAACTCGCGCATTCCCTCTTACTCAACAGATTGGTCGCCCACGTTGGTGGAACCTCGACTTGGCTGAATATCGCTCTGCTGGAGCTAAAGAAGCTTGGCGTGCCAGTAAAGAGACTGAAGGTTTTAACTTTGAAGAACTGTTAGAAAAGACGCCTCAGTTCGTTCAACTGATTAACCCATTACTGAAAGATGCCGAGCTATTACTGGACCTAGAGAATGGTGAGTCATCACTGCCTCTAATCGATCAAGCAGTGTATTTCTCGATGCTTCGCGGCTTTTGCGTAGAGGCAACAATTGAGTGGCCAAATGATTTGAACCGCTGGATGGAAACAAAAAGCCAAGAACTTGGTATCAGTTTACTGCGCTAAACTAATTATTGCGTGAAGCGTTGACTGAGCTAAGTTTGCTTGCTGAACTATGCTGATTTACTGAACTATAGTTACTTATTGGACTATAACTACTTACTGGATTATGGCCATTTAACGCACAACGAACCACGCACTGTATAAACAAAGCAGCCTCGATACTAATCTGCATCGAGGCTGCTTTAATTTTTTGAGCAATAAAAATAGAGTCCCACTATTTCAATAGAGGCTCGGCATGACAGCTGTAGCCTTTGCTTAAATTGCCAAACGACTCCGTACTTTCTCAGCTAACATTTTTCACTTTAAACTGACCAACAATTTTCTGTAGTTGTTCCGCTAAACTCACCAACTCTTGGCTTGATTCTACTGTTTGTTCAGCCCCGGCAACGCTCTCTTTGGTAATACGATTAACGTTCACCACATTTTGATTGATCTGCTCAACCGTCACACTTTGCTCTTCAGAGGCGCTCGCACTTTGTGTACTGATATCAGAGATATTGTTGATTGAACGAGTAATAACATCAAAAGCTTGCCCTGATTTCTCGGCATTTTCTACGCTCCTCTTGGCAATATCACTGCTTTTCTGCATGCTACTCACCACATCTTTCGTCCCGAGCTGCAAACGTTCAATTAAACCTTGAATCTCCGAGGTCGAATCTTGTGTTCGTTGAGCAAGGCTCCGCACTTCATCAGCCACCACAGCAAAACCTTTTCCTTGTTCTCCCGCTCTTGCAGCTTCAATAGCCGCATTCAATGCTAGCAAGTTAGTTTGAGCCGCAATGTCTAATATCACATCAAGAATACCGCCTATATTGGTAGCTTCACGGGAAAGATCTTCGAGGCGAGCCATTGTACTCTCGATCTCAGATTCTAGGGAGTTAATACTCGTGGTTGTCTCTTGTACTACTGTCAAACCTTGCATCGCTTCATCACTCGCTTCACTTGCAGATTGAGCGGTATCGACTGCATTTCTCGCAACTTCTTGAACAGAGATAGACATCTGGTTCATCGCAACAGCGACTTGATCTGTCATCAACATCTGTTCATTCGCACCGTTGTTCGTACTCACCGTAATATTCGTTAATTGAGTCGATGAACTGCTCAATCGTTCACTTGCCACCATCATGTTACCAATGATGGTTTTCAAGCTTTCTGCCGTTGCTTTCAACGAGTTGGTTAACTCTCCAATTTCGTTCTTAGCACCTTTTTCAATATTGACCGTCAAATCACCTTTAGCTAATTGCTTAGCGATGCCAATAACGTAATTGATCTGTGAAGTGATACTTCGAGAAATGAACGCACCAAAACCAAAACAGAAAACGACCGAAGAGACGCCACCAACTGCAAGTGCCATCAGTGCCAAATCAGAGGCTGAGTTTGCTGCCTCTTTTCTTTCGACCATAAGCACTTGCTCGACGTTAATAATTTCAGCAACTTTATTACGCAAGCCATCCATGTATTGTTTACCCTGCTTTTGAGCAAGCTTTGTGTAAAGGTCGTCAATGGAGCTAAAGCGGTTGGATTCACGTACTAATGCAATCGCGGTTGATGCGTAATCATCAATCCAAGATTGAATGTCGCGCGATAATTGACTGTCTCCCATCGAAGCTAACTGCTTAGCTACCTTCGATTTCCCTTCGTGATAAGGCTCTAAAAAAGCTTCTTCGCGATTTAGCATAAAACCGCGCAAGCCCGTTTCCATATTCACCATGTTGTTGATAAGAGACTCGCCATTAAGATAGCGCCCTGTAGCAATTTCAGCTCGTAGGTTATCCATCTTCTCTTTACCAATACCACTCGCGATCAGTGCTTTGAGTTCATTCACGTATGCTTCCCCGTCATGAATGCTCTTACGTAAAACAATAACCTCTTGAGCATACACCTGCCATTCCTTAGCAGCTCGATTGACTTCATCAAATCGTTGCTGTTGAGCAGGGTTATCACTGGTTAGGTTCTTTACTATGGATAAGCTTTGCTCAAAGGCTTGTTTACCTGCATGGTAAGGTTCTAGATACTCTTCTTGGCCACCGATCGCATAACCTCGTAAACCCGTCTCTTGGTCGACCATCGAATTAACTAGGCGGTTCGATTGATCAATCACCTGGTAGGTATGCGTAACCATAGCATCGGTACTATTCAAAGTTTTAATTGAGTTCCACACCACAACACATAGTACGACTAAGATACTGATCGTAATGAAATTGCCAAAAAGTAACCTACTGCGAATAGTAAGCTCTGATATCTTCATAAACTGTTTTCCCTAACCTGTTGATGAACTGACACATGTATTTTTAATAATTATCGGTTATTTAGTTAACCGTTCCTTAAACAATAGGTATACATCCGACAAACAGGCAAAGAATTAAGCGACATTTTTCATAAGCTTTGTAGGTAAAAACTCTAACGAGGAGAGAGGAATATAGGGTGCAGAAGTGTATGAATACGGGAAAGTTAACCTCGTTGCTCCTTATATCAGGAGCAACGAAATCAAAACATAGGTTTGATCAACCACCCACTATAGCAAGCGACGTCTTAAGCCCGTTCGCTCCAAGATTCGTGTCGAAATTTCTTCAACCGATAGCGAAGAGGTATTGATGTACGGCACAGCCTCTCTGCGGAACATCGCCTCTACCGTTTGCAATTCATACAAACATTGTGAGTCACTGGCGTATTCGCTGCCTGCTAAACGGTTCTCACGAATTTCAGTGAGCCTTTCTGCATCAATGGTTAAACCAAACAACTTATGTCGGTAGATCTCAAACTCTGGCAACAACTTTAAGCGCGCCAAGTCATCGTGGATAAATGGGTAGTTTGCTACGCGTAAGCCAAACTGCATCGCCATATACAAACTTGTTGGTGTTTTGCCACTTCGAGAAACCCCTAACAAGATGATGTCGGCTTCTTCCAGCCCTTTTAGCGTGATGCCATCATCATGCGCGAGCGTGTACTCAATCGCAGCAATACGGTCGAAATACTTCACCGAGTCCTTGTTTACACTGCGTGAGCGCTGCAACTTAGGAACAGGCGCCATCTGAATGTCATCCTGTACTTTCTGCACGATGCTCTCTAACACGTCATAACAGTGCGCGGGCGCTTCTAGCAATTTATCCTTGATATCAGGTATCACAATCGAAAAGAACACCAGCGGTTCTAACCCGGTATCACGATACGAAATTTCAATCTCTTTCAATAAATCAGAAAGTTTGTCCTCACTTTCCACAAACGGAAAGGTTTTTTCATTGGCTTTAAAAGGGAATTGACCTAGAACAACATGCCCTAAAGTCTCACATGTTATGGCCGTTCCATCAGAAACATAGAATACATCACGACTTTGAATATCAATTTGCATTTTTTATTTAATGTTTAAAATTATTTTGAGTAGGATGGGAACCATAATATATATAACGAAACCCTGCTGACTATTACGTCCCCCACAGCTTTAAAAAATAATTTACATTTTTTTAAACTGATACGTAATCGTTTGCCTTTAAATCCCTACAATGCTTGCTATGTTTCTGGAGAAATAAATGCAAAATAATACCCTATGGTTCAATGGCCTATCCATGGAAGATGTCGACAAAGTCGGCGGTAAGAACGCCTCACTGGGCGAGATGGTTTCTAACCTGTCCAATGCTGGTGTTTCTGTACCTAATGGTTTTGCTACCACCTCTTATGCGTTTAACGACTTTCTTGATTACAAAGGTCTTGATGAGCGTATTCACCAACTACTTGATGAACTTGATGTTGAAGACGTTGACGCACTGCGTAAGACAGGTGCAACGATTCGACAATGGGTTCTAGATGCACCCTTCCCAGAATCACTAGAGCAAGACATCCGTGATAACTACCGCGAGCTAATTGAAGACAACGAAGAATTGTCTGTAGCGGTTCGTTCATCGGCAACGGCAGAAGATCTTCCAGATGCTTCTTTCGCAGGCCAGCAAGAGACATTCCTTAACGTGAAAGGTATCGATGCGGTACTCGAAGCAACTAAGCACGTTTACGCGTCACTCTTTAACGATCGCGCTATCTCTTACCGTGTACACCAAGGCTTTGACCACCGTGGCATTTCATTGTCTGCGGGTATCCAGCGCATGGTTCGTTCAGACAAAGCTTCTTCAGGTGTGATGTTCACGCTTGATACTGAGTCTGGCTTCGACCAAGTGGTATTCATCACCTCCTCTTGGGGCTTGGGTGAAATGGTTGTACAAGGTGCTGTGAACCCAGACGAGTTCTACGTTCACAAACCAATGCTAGAAGCGGGTCACTACCCAATCGTTAAGAAGACGTTTGGTTCTAAGTTGATCAAGATGATCTACTCGACCAATCAAGAGATCGGCAAGCAAGTTGATATCATCGACACCGACACTCAAGAGCGTAACGAGTTTTCATTGAACGATGAAGAGATCAAAGAGCTAGCAAAACAAGCGATGATCATCGAGAAGCACTACCAACGTCCAATGGACATTGAGTGGGCGAAAGATGGCATCGACGGCAAGCTTTACATCGTTCAGGCTCGCCCAGAAACCGTATGTTCTCAAAGCGACCAAAACGTTATCGAGCGTTACGAGCTAAACAACAAGGCGGACGTCTTGGTTGAAGGTCGTGCTATCGGTCAACGCATCGGTTCAGGCCCAGTTCGCTTGGTTGATTCACTAGACCAAATGTCACTGGTTCAAGAAGGCGATGTACTGGTAACAGACATGACAGACCCAGATTGGGAACCTGTGATGAAGAAGGCGTCTGCGATTGTCACTAACCGTGGCGGCCGTACTTGTCACGCTGCAATCATCGCTCGTGAGCTTGGTATCCCAGCGATTGTTGGTTGTGGTACAGCAACAAGCAGCCTAAACGATGGCGATACCGTGACAGTGTCATGTTCAGAAGGCGAAACAGGCTACGTTTACAACGGCGAACTCGACTTTGAAATCAAACGCTCTGAGGTTGATGAGCTACCAATGCTGCCAACCAAAGTAATGATGAACGTGGGTAACCCAGATCGTGCCTTCGATTTCGCGCAGATTCCAAACGAAGGTGTTGGCCTTGCTCGTCTTGAATTCATCATCAACAAGATGATCGGTATTCACCCTAAAGCACTGCTTAACTTCGATGCGCAAACGGATGAGCTAAAAGCGGAAATCAACGAACGTATTCGCGGCTACAAAGATCCTATCGATTTCTACGTAAGCAAATTAACAGAAGGCATCGCGACTATCGCTTCTGCATTCTGGCCTAAGCGTGTGATCGTACGTATGTCTGACTTTAAGTCGAATGAGTACAGCAACCTTGTAGGCGGCAAAACGTTTGAACCACATGAAGAGAACCCAATGCTTGGCTTCCGTGGTGCATCTCGTTACATCTCACCAGTATTCGAAGACTGTTTCGAGCTAGAAACTCAAGCAATCAAACGTGTTCGTAATGAGATGGGCCTTAAGAACGTTGAAATTATGATTCCATTCGTTCGTACACCAAGTGAAGCGGCATCGGTTATCGACATTCTGGCTAAGTTCGACCTACGCCGTGGCGACCAAGGTCTGAAAGTCATCATGATGTGTGAGCTACCATCGAACGCAATCTTGGCTGATGAGTTCTTGAAGTACTTCGATGGCTTCTCTATCGGTTCAAACGACATGACACAACTGACACTTGGCCTAGACCGAGATTCAGGTGATGTGGCACACCTATTCGATGAGCGTAACCCAGCCGTGAAAGCAATGCTGAAAATGGCGATCGATGCGGCAACCAAAGCGGGTAAATACGTGGGTATTTGTGGCCAAGGCCCATCTGACCATGACGACCTAGCAGAGTGGTTAATGGAGCAAGGCATCAGCTCTGTTTCACTAAACCCGGATACGGTTATCGATACGTGGTTGAAGCTAGGTAACGTTGCCAACAAGTAACGTTTAACCACTCAAATAGAAACACCGAAAAGTAGAGTCAACAAAGCCAGTCATTGCGACTGGCTTTTTCTTTATTGGCTGTTGTTTCTAGTTTCTACCTTGCTCAGCCACGGACATTACTTGTCATTCAACAACTTAGCCGCAGAGCGCATTAGTGCTGGGCCTTTGTTCTCACCAAAACCTGAGTGGTATGGGTTGGTTGAGAACATCACACCCACAAAGTCACGCGCAGGGTCGATGTAAATAAATTGGCCTAGGTTGCCGCTTTTCGACATCGCACCATCGTTGAAGATGAAATCAAACTGGTATGCGTTGTAGTCCGCTTTTTCGTTGTACGCGTGCAGTGAACTGCTCTCTTTGCTAGTACCTACGAATGCTTTTGGATCACCGCCGTTGCGGATACGATCAATCACAGCTTGTGACACCACTGGCTCATCAGCCACCGCTTTCCAACTAGGTGTAAATAGTGTTCCCCAGCGCGCCATGTCTTCTACCGTTGATGAAACCAAGCCAACCGCGATCGCCATACCATCTGGCGTCAAGTTGAATTGCATTGGTTGACGTGCGTGCACTTTTGACCAAACACGATCTTCGAATACTTGAGTCCAGGTTTTGTTTTCAACGTTTTCAACTAACTTAGTCAGTACCATGGTGTTGATAGATGCGTAACGGAAATGGTCACCTGCTTGTTCACCTTCCAGTTTCTGTGCACCTTGAGCCACTTCCATCCAAGTTTCCATCTCACCCGTTTTTGCTCTTGGTGAGTTAAACGATGCCGCAAAGAAACGCACCACATCAGAATCTGGGTTCAAGATAGACTCTAATGTCTCTTCATTGTCTAGCGCGGTCGACATGTTCAGAACTTGGTGTACTGTGATGCCATCCCAGTTCGTTCCTTTCAATTCAGAAACATACTCAGCGATCTCTTTTTCAGGGTCGACTTTGCCCTCTTCCACTAACATCGCAATCACAGTACCAACCGTGGTTTTCGCTGTAGATGCCCAAACATGCGTATCTGTCGGCTTCATACCCGGGTAAGCTTCGTAAACGATCTCCCCTTTGTGAATTAGCATAAAGCCTTGAGTACGGAACTGTTCATCCGCCAAGTACTGATCCATTGTCAACTGACCTTTGCTTTCAGTATCAACTTTGAGTGCAGCGAGTCGTGGGTCGATATTTTTAACTAAAGGCTTGTACTCTTCGTTTGGAGCCGCCAGTGCCGTTGGTAGAAACTCACTCATGTGCATGTTGTAGTAAACGCTGTGGTCGCCGCCCATCTGCCAATGAAAGTTATTGAATAACTCACGAGCTGAGTCAGTAAAACTTGGGGTAAATGCTGTGCTCGCCTCTTTCACGGTCAAGGTAACTTGGGCACCTTCAACTTTCAGAGCTTCTTCAACTGGGTTTGCTGCAAGAGCAAATGACGATGCGGTCGCTAACGATACTAGAACGGCAATGTGTTTAAGTTTCATAATTGGTCTCCTGTTTGGGTTAGGAAAAGTATAAGGAGATGCGCTACACTTAATTAGGTCATTTGGTGACATTTAATGGTAAGCACAAAACAATGAAAGCATCATCGAACACCACTAGCATATTGCTCACTTCGACCAGTAACATTGCTCCATATATTCAGTATTGTGACAAACATAGACTGGATTGGCGCACTGTCGCCGATGCGTGCGGTCTACCCATTGAGCTAACACAATCCAATCAATGGCTTCCTACACAAGACGTGATTCGCTTCATTCATGGCCTTGAGCGAAAGTTTGGTTATTCGATAGGGATTGAGGTTGGACGTAGGGCTTCTCTAGAGCAATTGTCACCTGAGCTAGACCGAAAAATTGATCAATGCACGTCACTAGAGCAAGCGGTACGTTGCTTGATTACTGAAATATCGACCTTAAGTAATCACGTCACCATATGGACGGAAAAAAGCGATGGATTGTGGTGGCTGTGTCATCGAAGTTGCTATCACCCATCGACCTTAGGTTTTGAACAAACCGAATGGTTTCGCGCCCTGACCGTGATTAGCCTCTGTCGTAAGTTCATTGACAGTCATTGGCAACCATCACACGCCAAGTTGGTCTCTAAGCACAACAGCGCACGTAAGTTACCTAAGCATTTCTTTGATTCTGATATTCGGTTTGAGCAGCAATATGGTGCGTTCTCGATTCCGCTGCCCGATGATTATCGTGCCATTTCAGAACAAAATAGTACCCATGATTGGCATCACGCCGTCGAGATATTAATAGACACCTATGCGACTCTACCTTGGTTCAATATTGAGTGGTTTGCGACCATGCTCGGCATGACAAAACGAACGCTGCAGAGAAACCTGAAAAGCAAAAACATTCTCTTTAAAGAAGCCAAAGAACAGGTTCGGGAAGCTAAAGCAAAACAGCTACTTGAAGAGACCAACCTTTCTGTTCAAGACATCAGTTGGCAAGTGGGTTACAGCGACTTAAGTAATTTCAATCGTGCATTCAAAGGTTGGGTTGGAGTCACACCTCCGAGCTATCGAAGCAATAAAAGAGGTGATTAAAACCAAAAAGTCCGGTCAAGTAACCGGACTCATAGTAGCTCTCAATGCAGGTTTACTACTCTAATAAAGCTCTGGCGTTATCACCTTGCTCATAGATATAGAGGCTGACACGAGACAATATCGTTATCTCTTCTAAGCTGACTTGAAGTGAGTTCTGCCCCCTTCCAAGGTTCGCTCTCAAACGATCAACCAACTGCTGTACAGCCATCAAATCATCTCTCGCTTTAGGTACTCGAGTGTTCATAAAGTTGAACCATTTTTCACTCATATTACGACTTATCTTGGCAAGTACCTCAGTATTGGTAATGGTGAATGCCTTATCAAGATTGCCTCCATCTCGAAGGATGTCATAGATGATGTGACCGTTCTTTTTCGCCACCATCATATTCTTGGTATTGAGCTGCAATTCACCGATATGTCCGTTGGCCATTTTTAAGAAGAACTTAATGTCTTTGTAACCGGCGTCTGTTGCTCCGCAGTTGAATTTTGCATTGTCGCCTTGGCTTGTACCGTAGCGATCTTTCATCGCAGACTGGTGGTGTTTTAGCTCAATAAACTCTTTGGTCAAAATGATCATCGCCTTGGCTACGATCATATCGTCCATATTCTCGAATACGATGGTCATACGAGCGGCATCTTTGAGATCGCCAATATCGTAGTGACGTTTTCGATTGGTAATTTTATCCAGCGCGCCGTGGAAATCTTTTACGCCTAGATAAGCACCCGGAGGCTGTTTGAGTGTGCCGTTACATACTGAAGCGACTTTAACAGCAAACTCTCTGAGCGCTTCTTGCGCCTCAACCGTTTCCATAAACATCATGAACAGCTGCTTTTTCTTGAGCGTGGCATTCGCGACCTGATTTCGAGAACCAAAATCTAGGTTACCGCTCCCTAACTTCTGGCTCGACGATTCATCCAAGTAATTATGAATTTTCTCTTTCTGAGTCATGATGTCGAGAATGACCTGATCTTGCTGCTTATTGGCGTCATTCATGTAATCGAAGTTTTCGACTTTCTGTTTTAGAGCTTGTAACTTCTGTTGGTAATCTTTGACATTAACCAAACGAAAGCCCTGAGACATAATCCCTTGCTGGTTTATCTTCGCCAGAACCTTGGCTTTGTTCTTTCTCACTTGTTCTTGGCTGATCTGAATTTCTTCTGTCCCTGGCATATTTTGGCTCCCTCTCCAATATGCATTTAAAAATGTGCTTGCTGAGTCGCAATTCCTTTTCTCTCCAACGATATTAGTTTATGGGTTTGATAATTACATTAGCCAACTTCGATAAGTCTATAAAATAAATAAGGTTTGAGAGGTGCTTCCATAAAGTCACAGTGCAGAATGCACCGAACCTACTGAAAACACGCATAGGTAATATGTTTAGATCGGGTAACATTTATTGGTATCGAGCTGACGTTACGTTATCCTTTACGCAATTCTTCATTGAGTGGATTGTCACTACGACAAACCGACCTTCAAGACTGATAAGAGTGTTATGAATTCTACGACCGCAACTCCCTCGCCTTCTCTTGGCCGACAACTCTATACAATGACATGGCCAATGCTGTTTGGGGTACTCTCCCTGATGAGCTTCCAGCTTGTAGACAGTGCTTTTATTGGCCAGCTAGGCGTGCTGCCGCTCGCGGTTCAAGGCTTCACACTGCCAATTCAAATGATCATTATCGGGATTCAAGTCGGACTAGGCATCGCGACAACGGCTGTGATCGCGAGAGCGATTGGCGCCAACGAGATACGCTATGCCAAACAGCTCGGCGGATTAGTGGTTGCGATGGGCAGTGTGAGTGTCGCGCTGTTCTCAGTCATCATCTATCTGTTGCGTGGTCCTATTTTACAACTGCTCGATGCACCACCAACGGTATTGCCGATCATTGATTCTTACTGGATCTATTGGCTGGTAAGCTCTTGGACAGGCGCACTGCTCTACTTTTTCTACAGCGTGTGTCGTGCCAATGGCAATACCATGCTGCCCGGTTCGATGATGATCGCCACCAGCATCATCAACTTGATATTGGACCCGATTTTCATCTTCACGCTCGACATGGGCATCAACGGAGCCGCGATTGCGACCATCTTGGCGTTCGGTGCCGGTATTTTTATCGTTGCTCCTAAGGTGACGAAGAAGCATTGGATGACATTCGACTGGCACGATCTTGATATCGGCAAAAGTGTTCGCTCTATTGGAAACATCATGGGGCCTGCGATGATCAGTCAACTGCTGCCACCAGTCTCTTCGATGCTCGCCACCAAACTGCTTGCTGGCTACGGTACTGCAGCCGTTGCGGCTTGGGCGCTAGGTTCACGTTTTGAATTCTTTTCGATTGTTGCAGTGCTTGCTCTTACTATGTCAATGCCACCTATGATTGGCCGAATGTTGGGAGAAAAGAACCTAGAAAACATACGCAAGCTCGTCAAGATTGCCGTGATGTTCGTATTAGGGTTCCAATTGGTGATCGCACTAGTCACTTGGGTGTTCTCTGGTGGGTTGGCAAATCTCATGACCAGCGAAGACGAAGTCTCGACCATTTTGAACTACCACTTACTTATCGTTCCTATCAGTTTAGGGCCTTTGGGCATCTGTATGCTGATGGTTTCTATCTCTAATGCGCTTGGCAAGTCTTATACCGCATTAGCGATTTCTGCACTGCGCCTGTTCGCTTTCTTCTTACCTTGTTTATGGGTTGGTTCGCAGCTTGCTGGCATTGAAGGCCTATTCTGGGGTGCCATGGTAGGTAATGTACTTGCCGGCACTTGTGCATGGTTTATGTATCAGCAAGCGCTTGGGCAAGTCGAAGCTAAGCTAGCCAAATAGCTAATTGAACAGCTAGAGCGTTACGAACCAAAAAGCAGCCACTTAGGCTGCTTTTTCATTTTAAGATTTAAAGGATATCGAGCTTAAACTTCCTCAAAGTGACCCAAGAACTCACCGCAATCTTTTTGGAAAAGTGGCAATGCTTCTGCAAGCTTTTCATCATCCCAATGCCACCATTGAAGGCTTTCCAGTCTCTCGCCATAGCTAGGATCTTCAAAGCGAGGGCGTAGCACCCTGGCAGGGTTACCAACCACAATTGAGTATGGCGGTACGTCTTTGGTCACCACACTACCCGCTCCGATAATCGAGCCATTGCCAATCGTAATACCCGGAAGAACAATCACTCCGTGACCAATCCACACATCGTGTCCAACCTGTACTTTGTCTTCCTCTCGCCACGAGAACACCTCATCGTCCAATGAAGTAGGGTCTTCGCCTAGTTGATACTTGCCCGGACGATAAGTGAAATGATGCAACGTTGGACGCCACCACGGATGGTTGCTCGGATTCAGACGAACCGATGCGGCGATTGATGTGAATTTACCTATTTCGGTAAACATCAGGTTACAGTCATTTTGGATATAGCTGTAGTCTCCAACTTTCACGTTATTTAGCACGCAACGGTCAGCGATTTCAGTCCAGCGCCCAAGTTCAACGTTGTGTAACTTACTGCTTTCAGCAACGCTAGGTTCGCTGTTTAGGGTTGGGGAAAGTGGTTGGCTCATAGGGTTATCTCCTCGCCATCGTTGAGAATGCGCAGTCGCTCTGAAAAGGCTTGTGGATGTTGCTCAGCCCAGCCAAGCATGTGGTGGCTGACGTGAATCAGGCCCAGATTTGTGGGGCGACAGGTTTCATCGATGTCTAAAATATGGTGGAAGTCGTTGTGGTTTAGGCTAGCTCGAGCTTGAGGGTCTTCAATTGGCGAGTAATTACAATCGGTAATTAACCAATCAACGGGAAACTCTTTCAACCAACGCTCGGTTTGTTTTGGCAGCCCTACCGTGTCGGTTAAATAAGCCAAGCGCTTGCCATCGAATTCAAAGCAATAACCAAGACAAAGTTTAGAGTGATTGAGGGGTAATGGCGTGATGGTGATTCCCTGCCAAACAAACGATTTAAATGCTTGTGCTCGCAGTGAAAAGTCCAAGATACCAGGGTGTTTATAAAGATCGTCGCAGCCAAGCGGGTCATCCGGTGAAATCACCGAGATCTTATCGCCAGCGCCCCAGCGAAGATCAAACAAACTATGGACATGATCCATGTGGTAATGAGTCAATAAGATCTGGTCTATCGAGCCCGCTGGAAAACGGCGCATGAGATCAGGAGCATTGGCATCCAGTAGTAAAAACTTACCATTATGTTCAAGGTAAGCCGATGACTTTTCACGCCTCAAGTTTGGGTCTTCGAGAGCAGCACCACACACCGAACAATCACACCCATAAACCGGTACCATCGCACTGTTGGCTGTGCCTAACATGGTTAACTTCATGCGAAACCACCTATAGGTTCTGCGAGCCTTTCAGCTTGTTCTTTTAAACGGGCGAACTGCGCAATGCTCTGCTCAAGCGTACCGCTATTATCAATACACAGCGTATTATTGAGAGCCGATGAGCCTGATGCTGAATCGATACAATAGTCTGCCGCACGTTGTAAGCGAAGGGCTATCTGCGCTTCACTCTCTCGTCCGCGAGCTCGCAAGCGTGCTTCTAACACCTCGGGGTTAACGCTCACCACAACAGGGACTAGTCGTTCGCCAAACAACTCTCTTGCCGCATCCAAATACGCACGTGAGCCATTAACCACGACACTCAAACCGGCATCCATCCACTGATACACTTCTTGGCCAATGCCATAACTCATGCCGTGCGCTTGCCAACTCATTGCGAACATATTGCGTGAATAACGAATGAAGAATTCATCATCACTGAGCTCTACGTGGTTTTCGCCACCAGCATCGGCTGCACGTGTGATGTAGCGATGAACGACCACCAAGTCTTCAACAAATTGCTCTCGTAGCGCTGAGATAATTGAATCTTTCCCCGCCCCAGAAGGACCAATTACGAAATAAAGCTGACCCAGTTTGTCAGCTTTAGGGGCAGCGTTCGCCACCCCATTCACATCAAATGAATGACCTTTAGACATGGATTAGAATACCTTCTTGCCTTCACGCCACACACGAGATACTAGCTGGTGATCATCCAAACGATGCGCTAATACCAGATCGGCACGCTTACCTTCCGCGATGACACCACGGTCAGTTAAGCCAAGAGCTTGTGCAGGATTCAATGTCGCCAATTGCACCGCCTGTGCTACATCGAGGTTATTGCGCTCATCATTCACTAGCGTAAATACCGCGTCTAACAAGCTCACTGGGTAGTAATCAGAAGACAAAATATCTAACACGCCCAAAGATGCCAGTTCATGCGCTGCGACGTTGCCCGAGTGCGAACCGCCACGAATCACGTTTGGCGCACCCATCATTACCTTCAATCCTAATTCATGAGAACGCTTTGCCGCTTCAACTGTGGTTGGAAACTCTGCGATGACCATGCCCAACTCTTTAGATTCCGTCACATGTGCGCTGGTTGCATCATCGTGGCTTGCGGTTGGAATGTTCAAATCACGGCACTGACGAGTGATCTCATCACGATTCTGTTTCGACCAACGCTGTGACTGAGCAACCTGGTCTTTTTCGTAGACCGCCATTTCAGCATCCGTCATGTTGTACTTACCCTGATAGTAAGTACGGTACTTATCAATGTTCACAAATTGACGCTGACCCGGCGCGTGATCCATCAAGGACACCAACTGTACTTCTGGCATATTCACGTAACGCTCAAACAAGCCAACAGTAGTCGAGTGCGGCACTTCACAGCGCAAGTGGATGCGGTGCTCGGCACGGGTTAGACCACGCTTCTGGCTCTCGGCTACGGTATTAATAAACTGGTCGAGATTCTCTTGGCGATTGCCATCTCGATAGTCACCCAAAGCAACCGCATCAAGCACCGTGGTGATGCCCGACCCAATTAACTGGGTATCATGAGCGCTCATTGCCGAAAGCGGTGGCCAATTTACCTTTGGCCTTGGCGTGAAGTACTTCTCTAGATTGTCGGTATGCAACTCAATTAAACCCGGCATCAAGAAGCCATTCTCACCATCAAAGGCACCCGGAAGCTGGCTTGTCGAGTCAGACATGTTGGCGATCACGCCGTCTCGCAGCTCAACAGAGCCACGCACTACTTCATTTTCAAGCACCAGATTTACGTTGGTAATAATCATTTGCGTCAGCTCCCTTTACGCACACGCTGTGGTGAGTTGTTTTGGTGAAATGTCTTTTTGTAGCTTCACGTCATACAGGCGGTCAGCGACCAAATCTCGTGTTGCTTCATCATGGAAGATACCGATGATTGCAGCGCCGCCTGCTTTGGCTTCTTCAATCAAACTCACAACCACTGCGCTGTTGGTCGCATCAAGCGAAGCCGTTGGCTCATCAAGCAGTAGGATTGGGTAATCAACAATAAAACCACGTGCGATGTTTACACGCTGCTGTTCACCGCCTGAAAAGGTTGCAGGCGCTAAGTGCCACAAATGCTCAGGTACGTTTAAGCGAGTCAGCAGTAACTTAGCTCTCTCTTGTGCTTCTTGCGCGCAGCCACCCATTTCCAACATAGGTTGCATCACTACTTCCAGTGCACTGATACGTGGAATGACACGTAAGAACTGGCTCACCCAACCTATGGTGTGTTTACGTACGTTGATGATTTCTCTTGGTGTCGCTTTCGCAAGGTCGAGCATATTGCCTTGGTGTACAACGTTAATTGAGCCAGAGTCCACTAGGTAATTGGCATATAGCGCGCGCAACAGCGTTGATTTGCCAGAACCTGAATGACCGTGTAAAACCACACATTCACCACTGTCTACTGAGAAATTCGCACCAGTGAGAACTGGCAGTTCAACGCTATTTTGATTGTGCAGCACAAAGGTTTTGCTGACGTTGTTTACGGTTAATTTGGTATTCATGTCATCGTCCTTAATTCTGCAATACAGAAGAAACTAGCAATTGTGTGTATGGGTGTTGAGGGTCATCAAGCACTTGATCGGTAAGGCCACTTTCTACTACTTCACTGCGGCGCATCACCATTAATCGATGGGCAAGCAAACGAGCTACAGCAAGATCGTGGGTTACGATCACCACGGCCAATTCAAGCTCTGTCACCAAGCGGCGAAGAAGATCGAGCAACTTAGCCTGTACCGATACATCCAAACCACCAGTCGGCTCATCCATGAAGATCAACTTAGGGTGAGTCACAAGGTTGCGAGCGATCTGTAATCTCTGCTGCATACCACCAGAAAAAGTCGTCGGCATGTCATCCATTCGATCCGTTGGGATCTCAACATCACCGAGCCATTTCGCGGATTTCTCACGAATTTCGCCATAGTTACGTTCGCCCACTGCCATTAGGCGCTCACCAATGTTGCCACCCGCCGATACTCGGCCGCGTAAGCCATCCATTGGATGTTGGTGCACCACGCCCCACTCGGTGCGAAGCAAGTGACGACGCTGGCTTTCCGCCATTTGGTACAAGTCTTCCAGTTGTGAGATTTGCTTATCCGCGTCACCACGCAAGTAAATCACCTCACCGCTGTCTGGGGTTTGACGGCCAGAAAGCGACTTCAATAAGGTACTTTTACCCGAGCCAGACTCACCCACAATGCCCAACACTTCTCCAGGGAAAAGGTCAAAAGATACGTTCTGAAAGCCCTTACCCGGCGCATAAAGCTTAGTGAGATTAGAGACAGACAACAGAGGCTGCTCTGACTGGTTCCATTCGTGTTTCATCTTCGTCACAGCGTTCATGCGTTGTTCTCCTGTTGTTCGCGACAGTAATCCGTGTCTGAACACACGAACATATGTGAGCCTTGGTCATCCATAACGACTTCATCAAGGAAAGTATCCGTCGAACCACAAATCGCACATGGTTCGTCCCATTGTTGAATCTCAAATGGGTGATCTTCAAAATCTAGACTTTGAACCTTGGTGTAAGGAGGAACGGCGTAAATACGCTTTTCACGACCCGCGCCAAACAGTTGTAGTGCTGCCATGTTGTCCATTTTCGGGTTATCGAATTTAGGAATTGGCGATGGATCCATGATGTAGCGATCGTTTACTCGCACTGGGTAAGCGTAAGCTGTTGAGATGTGTCCAAAACGAGCGATGTCTTCATAAAGTTTGACGTGCATGATTCCGTACTCTTGCAACGCATGCATTTTACGAGTCTCAGTTTCACGTGGTTCAATAAAGCGCAGCGGCTCTGGGATCGGCACCTGATACACCAAGATCTGATCTTCTTGAAGATCAACTTCAGGAATACGGTGGCGAGTCTGAATAATGCTCGCTTCCGTCGTTTTTTCAGTCGTGTTTGCACTGGCGATGGACTTGAAGAACTCACGAATCGACACGGCGTTTGTTGTGTCATCTGCCCCTTGGTCAATCACTTTTAGCGTGTCTGGCTGGCCGATTATTGCAGCGGTGATCTGAACACCACCCGTTCCCCAACCGTAAGGCATTGGCATCTCGCGACCGCCAAATGGCACTTGATAACCCGGAATGGAAACCGCTTTAAGCAAAGCACGACGAATCATGCGCTTGGTTTGCTCATCAAGGTAGCCGTAGTTGTAGCCCGTCGCACCTAGTGGGCTTTGAGATGCTGTTTCTTCAGTATTGAATGGCGCTGAAGCGTTACCTATCGGTGCATTAAGCGTTGCTGTGTTCATGACTGCTCTCCTTGTACGCCATTACCTTGTTCGTCATTACCTGGCTGAGCCATCAATTCATCGTGCTCTTTATGCATTTTTCTCAGCAGTTCCAGTTCTGCTTGGAAATCGACGTAATGAGGAAGTTTAAGGTGAGAGACAAAGCCTGCGGCTTCTACGTTGTCTGAGTGAGAAAGCACAAACTCTTCATCTTGAGCTGGGCCATCAACAAGCTCGCCGTATTCTGCGGCTTGCAAAGAACGGTCAACCAATGCCATCGACATTGCTTTACGCTCAGTCGCACCAAACGTTAAGCCGTAGCCGCGAGTCAACTTAGCTTTCTGTTGTTTGTTACCAACAAAACCATTGATCATCTGGCACTCTGTTAGTTCAATTTCACCAATATCGATGCTGAAACCTAACTCTTCAGGCTCAATCGATAACGTTGAAAAGCCCGTACGAATCTCGCCAGCGAATGGGTGATTACGACCATAGCCACGTTGGGTTGAGTAGCTCAGTGCCAATAAGAAACCTTCATCGCCGCGCACCAAGTTTTGTAGGCGTGCGCTGCGGTTACATGGGTAGTTCACCGGATTCATGGTGATGTCTTCTGGTACTTGTTGGTCATCTTCTTCGGTCAACATCATGTCGAGGTTTTCGAGAATGCCGAGCACCTGAGGGCAAGGTTCAGAGTCAGTCACATCTTGCGTGGGGATCTGCGGTGTTTCACCTTCGGCAAGTAGGCTGAAATCCAATAAGCGGTGCGTGTAATCGTAGGTTGGGCCTAAGATCTGACCACCCGGTAAATCTTTATAGGTTGCTGAAATACGACGTTCAATTCGCATTGTATTGGTATCAACGGGTTGCGCAGTGATTAGGCGAGGTAACGTGGTGCGATAGGCGCGCAACAAGAAGATAGCTTCAACCAAATCGCCCGCGGCTTGTTTGATGGCTAATGCCGCAAGTTGTTTGTCATAAATTCCGCCTTCCGTCATCACTCGGTCTACCGAACCTGACAGCTGATCTTGAATCTGTTCAACGCTTAATTCTGGTAAATCAGGATTACCGCGACGCTTCTTCGCTTGCAGTTGGTGCGCAAGACTAATGGCCTTTTCACCACCTTTTACAGCAACGTACATGTTGTCGCCTCCACTTTAGTTGTACGAGGCAAACACAGCGCTTGCTGGTTCGCCACAAAGATAAAGTCGACACCTAATGGGAACTTCACCAATGATTGGCGTTCTTTAAGGTGAGCAATAAAGCCCGCCGGTAATCCGCTAAAAAACGCAGCTTGTTCACTTTGAATACCCGGGCCACTCAGAGACAGCTCAGCTCCAGACGTTAAGCTATCAACCTCAATCACAACCGTTGCTGAGGTATCTGGGTACTCTTCATTGCCGAGATTGAATGTCAGTTCTGACCAATCAACATCCTGTAGATCTTGTGCTGAAATCGCAGCAAAGCTCGCTTGTTGAGTCTGCTCTACAATCGGTGCGCCAATGTGAAACTTGATGTTTTCAGTCACCGCGTGATCAGCTTTTAATGTCGAAGATAGCCAGATCGGCGTTGCATTGTCGGCCATGGAAAGTAGCGTTTGAGCGGCTGCACTCATCATTGAACCAAAGCCTTCGCAACGATTTAGTGTTACGACGGTACCGGGTTCAGACATCGCCTTGAGCAGCAATCGAAAGCACTGCTGACTGTCATGAACTGCATCTTGAAATGCAGGAGAAATCATACTCATTGAATTCGTTCTAACCTGTTTAATTCGTTAATCTTATTCTTGAATGACATGTAGTTCTTTTGTTTACCTGCGAAGCTTTTTCGTCACTAGGCCAGTTTTCGCCGTAGACCTAGTCTTCTTCGCGAACCTAGTCTTCACCACGGACCTAATCTTCTCCGCGAACCATGGTAAAAAAGTCCACTTTGCTTGAAGCCACTTCTTGGCGACGTTGACTGTCTCGTTCATGTTTCATCGCTGCCAAAGGCTCAATCAGTTGCGTGTTGAGCACTTCGGCTTGTTGTCCGTTTTGCATCAAGGCATCGACGACGGCTGCTAGCTCTGCATGAGGCTTGCTTCGCCCCTGTAGGTAGCTGTAACCAAGCTCTCCACTCGTTAGCTTGATGACGGTGCGAGTAATCGTGACATCCCCCATGTTGAACTGACGGCCTGTTGAGCCCATACGTGCACGCACTTGTGCTAAACCAATCTCTGGTTGGCGAACCATTGCGTATTCCGCGTCTAGCCCTAATGCTTCCCAGCGCGTTTTTAATTCTGAGAACTGGCTCTGCGCGAGTACTGACATCCACTTTTGTCGCTCTTTCAAAGCTGTCATTTAGTGCTCCATTACAATTTCGGTTGCGTCGGCACGGGTGTTCGAACTTGAAAATTCCGCTATCACTTGCGTGCCTTTGATTACGTTGGTGGTTTTAATTTTGAGTAGCGATGTACTGGTGCTGATTTGCAACAAACGACACTCTTCATTGGTTGGGATTTTCGCGCCCACTCGAGTCTCTTTTCGCTCTAAATCAGTTTCCAAGCCACGCTGAATAAATTGGTGCAAAGAACCGTTGGTGAAGTTCTTAAGAATCGGCCACCACTCCACATTGGGTAGGTAGTGGTCAATGATGGTTCTCGGTGTATCTCCGGTTTTTCGCAGGGTACGGATGTGAATAACCTTGCTCCCCTCTTCAATCTTCAAGTAGCCCGCAATCTTTGGGGGTACATTGATAAGACGAGACTGAAGCACCTCACATCTTGGCATCGCACCTTGCTCAATCAGGTTCTTGGTGAAATGTGCTCCTGAGTGAAGTCGATATTCACTTGGCTGACGAATCACCATGTTGCCTTTGCCTTGGTGGCGTTGAATCAAGCCCGTTGACACGAGTTCATCGACTGCGCGGCGAAGCGTGTGACGGTTTACTGCAAAGCGCTCAGCCAATTTGGATTCAGGTGGTAAGTAGTCACCTGGCACAAAGTGGTCTTTCACTTCCTTTTCAAGCTCTGAGGCAATATCTAAGTAAACGGGCATAAGGGTTTCCTTTCCTAAAATTCAATCACTTATCTAGACAAGTTTGGTTAAATAGGCATCTGAGATGCCTAGATAAACTTCTTACGGATGATTTGAGAAACGAAGTCGATAATGCTTACCGTCACGATAACAATCGCCATGATTGCTGCGGTTTGTTGCAGCTGGAAACCTGAAATAGATTGCCAAAGCAGCACACCGATACCGCCTGCGCCAACCATGCCGACAACCGTTGCCGAGCGAATATTCGACTCCAAGCGGTACAGTGAGTACGAAATCCAAAGTGGTAACACCTGTGGAATTACGCCGTAAAGAATCACTTCGATAGGATTCGCGCCTGTCGCTTTCACACCTTCCATCGGTCCGGGTTCAATCGCTTCAATCGCTTCAGCAAAGAGCTTGGCAAGCACGCCCGTTGTGTGAATGAACAACGCCATCACGCCTGCAAATGGCCCTAATCCAACAACCACGACAAACAGCATTGCAAACACCATTTCATTGATAGCGCGTAAACAGTCCATCAATCGACGAATTGGAAATGTCACCCAGCTCGGCATCAGGTTTTCAGCACTCAGAATGCCGAATGGAATCGCTAACAGAATCGATAACACGGTTCCCCAAATGCCCACTTGAATCGTCACCAGCATTTCGGTTAAGTAGACATTGCTTTCACTAAAGTCAGCAGGGAAGAAGTCTTTACCTAGCTGAACCATGTTCTCTGGGTGTTCAAAGAACATCATTGGTGCCATTTCTGCGCCTTGCCACGCCCAGCTAAGGACCAGTAGTGCTATCACAGCAATCACGCCGTTTTTAATCGACAGCTTTGATGAAGGCTCGTAACGTTGAGTCATTGCAGTCATTGTTCTCATACTCTTTTATAGCGCCGCCCACAGCGGCGCAGGGGAATTGGATTAACCTTTCAGCGCATCAATTTCTGTTTGCAGCTGGTCGATTTCGGCTTGGTATTGCGCCATACGATCAGCTCTCACTTTCTCGCTAAGGTTGCTGTTGTTTTCCGCTTCAACCAGCTTCTTAAACGCTTCCATTTGACGAATAGGCAGTAGTTGGTTGTTATCGGTAGCAGCAAAGCCAGACCAAGCCAGTTGGTTTAGGTTTTTAAGCTGCTCAGGCTGTTCGCCGTAGCTCACGAAGAAATCACGGGCCTTTTGTTTCAAGCCTTCATCTAAGTCTTTACGGTAGGTAATCACGTCTGATGGAATGAGATCTGACTGCCAAACCACCTTGAGCTTGCTAAACAGCTCAGGGTTCTGATCTTCAATGCGAATAAGGCTCATGGTGTGATTAGTTGCGACATCGACTTGGTTATTCGCTACGGCCATCACGTTAGCGCCATGGCTTGCGGTCACATTGCGGTGAAAGTCATTCGCGGAGATGCCATTGTTGGCAAATGCTTCGAAGTTCGGAACGAGAAAGCCCGAAGTAGAATTAGGATCGCCATTACCAAGCTTGAGTGTTTTGTGTTGCTCTAGAACATCTTCAAGCGTGTTGATGTTGTCGTTTTCAGCGTTAACAATCAGTAAGCTGTAATAACCCTGTAAGCCATCTTCATCGATGTAACGAACGAAGGCTTCAGCGTTTGCACGGTCAACAGCTTCCATTGCCGCCTTGTTTCCGTAGTAAGCAAAATCCACTTTGCCAAAACGTTGTGCCTGAATGATGCCTGCGTAATCGGGTGCGAAATAAGCGTTTACTGGCATGCCTAACGCTTTACCTAGATCATCCAGAAGAGGCTCCCAGCGGCTACGCAAGTTTTGTTGTGCATCGGTAGCGATGATGCCAAAGTTGATCGAATCTTTAGCAAAAGCGTGGCCAGCAGTGAGTGTCGTCATCAACACGGTTGCTAGTGTCACGGCCTTCTTAATTCCTGATTTCATTGAATGAAACATCTTAAATTCCCTGATACTTAAAAAGACGCAGCGAGCACGTCGTTAGGTTGAATATGTGGCGTGTTTGTCGATTTTTTAGAACGATATAGATCTTCAAGCTGAGGCTTAGTCAGTTCCGCACTCTTTCCTTCGTAGAACACTTGGCCGTCTTTAAGCGCGATGATGTTTTCGCAATACTTAAGAGCGTGGTCGACTTGGTGGAGTGTTACGATGACAGGAATGCCTTCCTTTTGGTTGATGTCCGTAAGCAGCTCCATCACGATGCGTGCTGATTCTGGATCAAGCGAAGCAATAGGTTCATCGGCAAAAATGATTTTGGCTTTCTGCATCAGCGCACGTGCGATTGCGACACGCTGTTGTTGGCCACCTGATAGGTTACCAACGCGTTGGCCTGCAAAATCTTCCATACCAACGCGACGCAGTGCTTCAAGCGCCTCTTGCTGTTGTTCAACCGTAAAAATACCCGTCAGAGTGCGCCACTTAGGTGTAGAGCTCAGTGCGCCAATCAGTACATTGGTCATCACAGATAAGCGGTTAACGAGATTGAATTGTTGGAAGATGTAACCCGCCTGCGCACGGATGTCGCGGACATTGCTGTCTGCCTTACCGTTCGCCTGTACCGTTTTGCCAAGCACGTTAATTTGAGAGTCGGTGCTTTTATCTCCGATGATCAGACCGCTTAAGTGACGAAGCAGCGTAGATTTACCTGAACCAGACGGGCCAAGTAGCGCCGTCATCTTACGACTGGTAATCGTCAAATTGATGCCATTCAGTGCCTTGTTCGAACCGAATGTTTTGTTGACCTTCTTAACTTCAATGATGTTATTCATCGTCAATGTCCCTGTTTGATTTAAGGCCACTTTGACGTTTGAATATTAAAGTTACGTGTCGGTTTATTTGCAGAAATGAAATATTTCAAGGGGTTAGCCAACTTGTCTAGACAAGCTTAACTTGCTGTTTTAAATACCAAAAAATCAAGGAGTTTGCGGGAGAATATCAACTTATATACGGAGGTAATTCACAGTAATTTGACAATAAAAAGCGCAATAAACATCGCAGCGTCTTGGTGTTCTCCAAGCAATAGATACACACCTCCAATAGCTGCTAAATTCACATACAAAAAAGCACCCCATAAAGGAGTGCTCAAAGTGATTCATTTGAAGCGATAACAATACAGGTTAGTCAAAACCTAAATGGACGGCGCTCTATGTTGTCGGAAAAATCTACGTTGTCAGTAAACCTTATATTTTCGATAAAGACGGTTGAGAGCGAGCTAAATGTAACCTTGATACGGTGACTATAGAGACAAAACCAACAACAGCACTACCAAAGATACTCCACAGTACCCATTGATAGCCTCCCATCTGCCAGATAACCGCGCCAAAGTATGGCGACAACGCAAATGCTAGCAAATAAGGCACCGCCATTGCACCCGCCAAAGAACCAAAGTTAGCCTCCCCCATTACCTCACGAGTCGTTAAAGGCTTCACAATACTCATCACACCGTAAGCGGAACCCTGTAAGAGCACAAAACCAAACACCAGATACAGAACGTTCTCAGACAGAATCAAACACAAGGTCGCACAACAGATACTCATAAAACACGCAACGGTGATCCGCATGATTGACCAGTGTTTATCAACCAACAACCACATTACACGCCCGGCGACCTGCATTGGACCTATCAAAGAGATCACCAATATTGCTAAGTCATCAGGAACATTGCGCTCATCTAATAATGGCAATAGATGGTTTAACACCACACCATGATTAAGCGCGAGCATAGAGAAACCACAAGCAAGCAGCCAAAACATTGGGTTAGATAGATATGAAGCAGAACTAAAACGATCGCTTGAACCTTGTGAGACCGTCGGAGGAACTTGTGACAGAGCACCGGCGTTGGAAGGCAAATTAAACCGAGCAAGCGATTTAGTATTGATGAACAGTAACGGAGCGGCGACGAACAAAACGACTCCGGAAAAAATTTGCAATGTCACCGTTGGGCCGTAATGCTGAGCTAAATAATGAACCGTTGGAAAACAAATGGTACTCGCAAAGCCTGCTACCAAAGTGATCATGGTGATCGCACGCTTGGCTTTGGTTTTTAAGCTACGAATCAGAAAGGCAAAACAAGGTTCATAAAGGCAACCCGCCATTGCGATTCCCATCAATCCCCAGAGCAAGTAAAACCAAGCAAGTTGTTCTACCAAGCTAACCAAGAACAGAAGCAATCCACCAATAACTGCCGAAACCGTCATCATCAGTGCGCCATAACCTTTGTCAATTAAGCGCCCAGCAGGCAAAGCCGCAATGGCAGACACGCCAACCGCCAGCGTCAGCCCTAACATGAATTCAGACCGACTCCAGTCGTGTACTTGCTCCCAATGCAGAAGCATCGCCGGAAAAACGTAATAGAGACAACACCAGAGCAACGTCTGACCGAGGGCTAAACCCCAAACCGCTTTGTTCATAAATCCACACTTCTAGAAAATTCGAATAATTTAAATACAGTTATAGTAAAAGACAGCATCACCTGCCCACCCTATTGCTCAAAAGTGACAATCTAAAGAAAACCAGATGAATAATTTGCGAAGCGTGTTTTCAGCTGAATGTAGAACTTGTCCTAGATCATCAAAACATTCAATAACGCAACCTTTGGTTTTAAATATGTAAACCTTGATGAAGTTTAAGAAATTAAACCTGATTTACCTATTTCGAGTGATCATGTTCATATTTCGTTCGTGATTTAGCTCTAAAACTTAAGATTTGTTGATGTTTTAGACGTTTATATCAGGTTTACAGAAGTTTACTGCGTATTGTGGAAATACCACCAAAGGAGTAGATTTCAGTCATTGAGTTCAAAAATGTAAACCGAAATCATGAATGTAAAACAAGTTCGATTCACCGATGAAGACAGAGAATGCTTAAGCAATTACTTCCGCTTAGCAGACACAATTGCCGATTTGATTGGTCCCTACTGTGAAGTAGTCATCCATTCATTTGAAAGCTTAGAAAACTCAGTCGTGAAGATCGTCAATGGTCATCATACGGGGCGTGAAATTGGTTCACCGATCACCGATTTAGGTTTACGCATGTGGAGTGCATTCGAGAAGACTGGCGAAGTTTCTCCAAAAAGCTACTTCACCAATGCAGCAGACGGGTCCCTACTGAAATCGACCACCTGCGTATTGGCTGGTCCACAACAAAAGCCGATTGGCATGCTGTGTATCAACATGAACTTGTCTTTCCCATTCCCAGAAATCGTCAAAACACTGATGCCGCAGTGCAATGTGCCGCAAGCCATTGTCAGCGAAACATTCAGCAACAATGCAAACGACGTGATTCAACAAGCATTGAGTTCAGCCATTAACGAGGTTGACCAAGACGAGTCGGTTTCTTCCAAAGGTCGCAATAAAGCCATCATTCGTTGTTTATTTGATAACGGCGTATTTGAGCTAAAAGAGACGACTACACAAGTATCAGAGCAACTTGGGATCAGCCGACAGGCGGTTTACAAGTTTATCCGTGAATTTAAATCAGAATAAAACCAATAATTTAGGAGTTACATCGTGAAACAGATCATTGCCACTGAACAAGCACCTGCAGCTATCGGCCCTTACTCACAAGGTACGTCTTACGGCGACATGGTTTATACATCAGGTCAATTACCTCTCGTTCCGGAAACCATGCAGTTTGTTGAAGGCGGCATCAAAGAGCAGGCTCGTCAGTCGCTAGAAAACTTAAAAGCTGTATTAGAAGCGAGTAATGCGGGACTGGACACAGTGCTTAAGACAACCTGCTTCTTGTCAGACATGGAGAACTTCGTAGCCTTTAACGAAGTGTACACAGAAGTGTTTGGTACAGAGAACGCACCTGCTCGCTCTTGTGTTGAAGCAGCAAGATTACCAAAAGACGCATTGGTTGAAGTTGAAGCCATCGCATACAAGAAATAACCGACTTAGTTATTAATGGGTATCATAGGAGATTCTCATGAGCGTTTCATTTATTGGATTAAGCATATTGTTCTTTGGGTTCTACGTACTGCTGTCGAACTTCAAAAAGCAAAAGAAAAGTTTTAACTTCCGCGTACTGAGTGCGCTTGCTGCTGGCTTACTGTTCGGTGGCGCAATTCAACTTGTTTTCGGTGTCGGCAACGTTGCGACATCTGGCTTTGCTGAACTGATTTCGGTGTTCGGTAAAGGCTACATCAAACTTCTACAAATGATCGTTATCCCACTGGTATTCGTGGCGATGATCTCTTCGATCATGAACGTGGAAGGCGGCGGCGCGCTATCTCGTATCGCGCCAAAAATCATCGGTATTCTACTTTTCACTTGTGCAATCTCAGCAGCCGTTGGTATCGCAAGTATTTACCTATTTGGTATCGATGCGAACGCGCTAGTAAGCACAATCGGCACAAACAGTGCAATTGAAGCTCGCGGTGATTCACTGGTTGCAACACAAGATGCAATGGCGAATAGTGGCTTATCTGGTATGGCTCTGTCTATCATTCCAACCAACATCTTTGACATGCTAACGGGCTCTCAACGTACTTCTACGCTATCAACTGTACTGTTCGGCATGTTCCTTGGCTACTGTATCCTTCAAGTGAAAAACCGTAAGCCAGAGAAAGTGCAAAACTTCGTTGATTTCATCAACTCTGCAAAAGAAGTGGTGCTTTCAATGGTACGTGAAATTCTGAAGCTAACGCCTTACGGTGTATTCGCTCTGATGACCACTTTCATGATGACAAACGACCTGTTCGCACTAGCAGAAATGGGACGCTTCCTTCTAGCAAGCTACGTAGCAATTGGCGTTATGTTCGGCATCCACTTCGTCATGGTGTCCATGTTCGGCCTTTCTCCTGCTAAGTTCATGAAGAAAATCTGGCCAGTATTAGTATTCGGTTTCGGTTCTCGCTCAAGCATGGCAGCTATCCCACTAAACGTTGAAACACAAACTCAACGCCTAGGTGTAGACGAAGAAACAGCAAACATGTCAGCGACATTTGGTACCAGTATCGGCCAAAACGGTTGTGCAGGTATCTACCCTGCAATGCTAGCAATCATGGCGGCACAAGTAATGGGCATGCCTGTAGACTTGAGCTTCATCCTACAACTGATCGCTGTTATCGCAATTGCTTCATTCGGTATCGCAGGTGTTGGTGGCGGTGCAACGTTCGCAGCGGTAGCGGTACTGACCATCATGGGTCTAGACATCACAGTAGTCGCGATTCTAGTGTCTATTGAAGCGCTAATTGACATGGCTCGTACAGCGCTGAACATCTCAGGCTCTATGTTGTCAGGCGTTCTTACAGCGAAGAAGAATGGCTCATTGGATACTGAACAATACGACGCTGACGTTACAGCGACAGTATCAAAAGAAGCAGCAGTATAATTCTCAAACTTAATTAAGAGCACTCCACTTGAGTGCTCTTCTGTTTTTCCTGAGTTCAGGTTATTTAGGTAGTAAATATGAAAGTTGTTGTTATAGGCGGTAGCGCCGCGGGTATGAGTTTCGCAGCAAAATACAAACGTAATCAACCATCAGACGAAGTCATCGTTTTAGATAAGCGTAGCTACATCTCTTTCGGAGCCTGTGGCTTACCTTACTTTGCAGGCGGCATGTTTGATGACACCGAGCGAATGATCTCTCGTACGCCAGAACAAGCCATCAAATCTGGTTTAGATGTTCGTGTAGAAACGGAAATGGTGTCGTTCGACCGCACTGAAAAACACATTACGGTGCGTAACCAAAACGTTGAGAGCACTATCGATTACGATATGTTAGTGATTGCGACAGGTGCACGTCCGATCGTTCCCTCATTCGGTGAATACAATCCAGAACACGTATACACACTAACAAGCATGGAAGATGGCTTAGCAGTCAAACAAGCGCTTAAAGACGATAATAAACAACGCGTGTGTGTCATTGGCGCAGGCTTTATCGGCCTGGAAGTATTCGATGCAGCGCACGGCTTAGATAAGCACGTGACGATTATCGAACGTGAACAACACATCATGAGCCGTCAGTTCAGCCCAGAGATCATTGAAGTAGTTGAAGGTGCAATTCGTGAATCCGGTGCAGAGCTAAAAACCGGTTGCAGCGTGTCTGCGATTCGCGATGCCGAGCAAGGTGGTTACATCGTAGAAACCGATAATGGCAATGTAGAAGCTGATGTCGTGATCCTGTCACTCGGCTTCAAACCAAACACTGAAGTATTCGAACTACCAAAAGCCGCAAATGGCGCGTTGTTGGTGAATGAATATGGTGCTACTGAAGATGCTTACATCCATGCTGTAGGTGACTGTGCCGTTGTCCATCATATGGCGCTAGGCAAACCCGTTTATGTTCCTCTAGCAACTACAGCCAACAAACAAGCACGTATGATGGCAGACAAGCTAGCAGGAAAAGACACTTACATGTCGGGCTTCTTGGGGTCGTCTTGTTTGAAAATACTCGATTACGAACTGGCGTGTACCGGCGTATCTGAACTTCTGGCGAAAGAACATAGCTTAGATGTGAAAGTATCAACGATTTCAGATAAGAACCAAACGGATTACTACCCAGGCCAAGAAGACATTAAGGTGAAGTTGGTTTATCACCCAGAGACTAAAGTTCTTCTAGGTGGTGAGATCGTAGGTAAGAAAGGAGCGGTTGGCCGTATTAACGCACTAGCAGTTGCTATCACCGCGAAGATGACGACTCAACAACTAGGCTACATGGACTTCTGTTATGCCCCACCATTCGCACGTACATGGGATGCTCTGAACGTAGCAGGTAACGTCGCTAAGTAAGCGAACTGACTGTACAAGTCCCAAAGCATATTCATTTCAACATCAAAGCAGAGCGATTAAGCTCTGCTTTTTTAGTGCCTTAACGCTAAGGCACCGGTGTTTAACTAACGGGTAATCTTCCGCTTTGAAGTATTCAAAGGTTCTTTTGACAAACTCAAGACGAAAAAAAGCCCGCTGATTTCTCAGCGGGCTTTTCAATGGTGGTGGAGGGATAGGGATTTGAACCCTAGAACCGCTATTAACGGTTGCCGGTTTTCAAGACCGGTGCTTTCGACCACTCAGCCATCCCTCCAACAAATTGTCATCAACAGATTAGTACACTGTTGAGGTTGTTATTTGCTACGCAAATAACGAAATTAAAGCCTGGTGATGTCCTACTCTCACATGGGGAAACCCCACACTACCATCGGCGCTATTGTGTTTCACTTCTGAGTTCGGCATGGAATCAGGTGGGTCCACAATGCTATGGTCGCCAAGCAAATTTTAAAATTCGGAAAACTGTATTTAAAAGTTATTTCTCTTCAAACTCATTCAAGGTCTGTCTTTGAGTCCACAAAACCCCTTGGGTGTTGTATGGTTAAGCCTCACGGGCAATTAGTACAGGTTAGCTCAATGCCTCGCAGCACTTACACACCCTGCCTATCAACGTCGTAGTCTACGACAACCCTTTAGGACGCTTATAGCGCCAGGGAAAACTCATCTCAAGGCTCGCTTCCCGCTTAGATGCTTTCAGCGGTTATCGATTCCGAACTTAGCTACCGGGCAATGCCATTGGCATGACAACCCGAACACCAGAGGTTCGTCCACTCCGGTCCTCTCGTACTAGGAGCAGCCCCTTTCAATTTTCCAACGCCCACGGCAGATAGGGACCGAACTGTCTCACGACGTTCTAAACCCAGCTCGCGTACCACTTTAAATGGCGAACAGCCATACCCTTGGGACCGACTTCAGCCCCAGGATGTGATGAGCCGACATCGAGGTGCCAAACACCGCCGTCGATATGAACTCTTGGGCGGTATCAGCCTGTTATCCCCGGAGTACCTTTTATCCGTTGAGCGATGGCCCTTCCATTCAGAACCACCGGATCACTATGACCTGCTTTCGCACCTGCTCGAATTGTCATTCTCGCAGTCAAGCGGGCTTATGCCATTGCACTAACCACACGATGTCCAACCGTGTTTAGCCCACCTTCGTGCTCCTCCGTTACTCTTTGGGAGGAGACCGCCCCAGTCAAACTACCCACCAGGCACTGTCCGTAATCCCGATTCAGGGACCAACGTTAGAACATCAAAACTACAAGGGTGGTATTTCAAGGACGACTCCACCACATCTAGCGACGCGGTTTCATAGTCTCCCACCTATCCTACACATGTAGGTTCAATGTTCAGTGCCAAGCTGTAGTAAAGGTTCACGGGGTCTTTCCGTCTAGCCGCGGGTACACTGCATCTTCACAGCGATTTCAATTTCACTGAGTCTCGGGTGGAGACAGCGTGGCCATCATTACGCCATTCGTGCAGGTCGGAACTTACCCGACAAGGAATTTCGCTACCTTAGGACCGTTATAGTTACGGCCGCCGTTTACCGGGGCTTCGATCAAGAGCTTCGACCGAAGTCTAACCCCATCAATTAACCTTCCGGCACCGGGCAGGCGTCACACCGTATACGTCATCTTACGATTTTGCACAGTGCTGTGTTTTTAATAAACAGTTGCAGCCACCTGGTATCTGCGACTCTCGTCTGCTCCATCCGCAAGGGACTTCACTGATAAGAGCGTACCTTCTCCCGAAGTTACGGTACCATTTTGCCTAGTTCCTTCACCCGAGTTCTCTCAAGCGCCTTGGTATTCTCTACCCGACCACCTGTGTCGGTTTGGGGTACGATTCCTTACAATCTGAAGCTTAGAGGCTTTTCCTGGAAGCATGGCATCAATGACTTCACTACCGTAGTAGCTCGACATCGTATCTCAGCGTTAGTAGCGGTCCGGATTTACCTAAACCACCCGCCTACGTACTTGAACCTGGACAACCGTCGCCAGGCCCACCTAGCCTTCTCCGTCCCCCCATCGCAATTGTAAGAAGTACGGGAATATTAACCCGTTTCCCATCGACTACGCCTTTCGGCCTCGCCTTAGGAGTCGACTTACCCTGCCCCGATTAACGTTGGACAGGAACCCTTGGTCTTCCGGCGAGGGAGTTTTTCACTCCCTTTATCGTTACTCATGTCAGCATTCGCACTTCTGATACCTCCAGCAGCCCTTACAGACCACCTTCAACGGCTTACAGAACGCTCCCCTACCCCACATACCCTAAGGTACGTAGCCGCAGCTTCGGTGTATAGCTTAGCCCCGTTACATCTTCCGCGCAGGCCGACTCGACCAGTGAGCTATTACGCTTTCTTTAAATGATGGCTGCTTCTAAGCCAACATCCTGGCTGTCTGAGCCTTCCCACATCGTTTCCCACTTAGCTATACTTTGGGACCTTAGCTGGCGGTCTGGGTTGTTTCCCTCTCCACGACGGACGTTAGCACCCGCCGTGTGTCTCCCGGATAGTACTTACTGGTATTCGGAGTTTGCAAAGGGTTGGTAAGTCGGGATGACCCCCTAGCCTTAACAGTGCTCTACCCCCAGTAGTATTCGTCCGAGGCGCTACCTAAATAGCTTTCGGGGAGAACCAGCTATCTCCAGGTTTGATTGGCCTTTCACCCCTAGCCACAAGTCATCCGCTAATTTTTCAACATTAGTCGGTTCGGTCCTCCAGTTGATGTTACTCAACCTTCAACCTGCCCATGGCTAGATCACCTGGTTTCGGGTCTAATCCTAGCAACTGTACGCCCAGTTAAGACTCGGTTTCCCTACGGCTCCCCTAAACGGTTAACCTTGCTACTAAAATTAAGTCGCTGACCCATTATACAAAAGGTACGCAGTCACACCACGAAGGTGCTCCTACTGCTTGTACGTACACGGTTTCAGGTTCTATTTCACTCCCCTCACAGGGGTTCTTTTCGCCTTTCCCTCACGGTACTGGTTCACTATCGGTCAGTCAGTAGTATTTAGCCTTGGAGGATGGTCCCCCCATATTCAGACAGGATATCACGTGTCCCGCCCTACTCGTTTTCACTGATTATGAGATGTCGATTACGGGGCTATCACCCTTTATTGCGGCACTTTCCAGAGCCTTCATCTGTCTCATTAAAAGCTTAAGGGCTAGTCCAATTTCGCTCGCCGCTACTTTCGGAATCTCGGTTGATTTCTCTTCCTCGGGGTACTTAGATGTTTCAGTTCCCCCGGTTTGCCTCCTGTTGCTATGTATTCACAACAGGATACTTACTTATGTAAGTGGGTTTCCCCATTCAGGAATCCCAGACTCAAAAGGTTATTACTACCTAATCTGGGCTTATCGCAAGTTATTACGCCTTTCATCGCCTCTGACTGCCAAGGCATCCACCGTGTACGCTTAGTCACTTAACCATACAACCCGAAAGGGTCTTAGTGTATGGCAACTAACCAAGGTTTTTGGTTGTCATTAAGAAGGGTTAATTCTCAATGACTGTTTGCCGGACTCAATGTGATTCAAACTAAGTTTGAATCGAATACAAGACACTTGAATGTGTTTGTTGTGTTTATACTGTTCTTATTAAATAAGAGCAGATAAACATTGAGAACTTTTAAATTTGATTTAAATAACTTCGTTATTTAAATCAGTCAGCTTTCCAAATTGTTAAAGAGCAAGAGTTTTTAAAGCATTAAACTTTCAAAACCATTTTTAAATACACTCGGCTTTCTATTACTAAGAAAAGTGTGCTTAAAGATGGTGGGCGATACCGGGCTCGAACCAGTGACCCCCTGCTTGTAAGGCAGGTGCTCTCCCAACTGAGCTAATCGCCCATGATAGTTTTGATTCCTTCATGGAGAAAGAATGGTGGAGCTATGCGGGATCGAACCGCAGACCTCCTGCGTGCAAGGCAGGCGCTCTCCCAGCTGAGCTATAGCCCCATATTTTTATTTCCTTGGGAGGAAATGGTGGGCGATACCGGGCTCGAACCAGTGACCCCCTGCTTGTAAGGCAGGTGCTCTCCCAACTGAGCTAATCGCCCCAAATTTTATTTCCTTGGGAGGAAATGGTGGGTCGTGCAGGATTCGAACCTGCGACCAATTGATTAAAAGTCAACTGCTCTACCAACTGAGCTAACGACCCTTTTTACTTCTTGAAGGAAGTGGTATCCCGTAGGGGAGTCGAACCCCTGTTACCGCCGTGAAAGGGCGGTGTCCTAGGCCTCTAGACGAACGGGACACTGCAATTTATCTCTACTTTAAAAGCAGAAACAAACTTTGAAGAACCTTGGGAGTTCTTCATCTCTTTTTCTTTTTAAACCTAATCAATCTGTGTGGGTACTCATCAAAGATATCTTCGTATAAGGAGGTGATCCAGCCCCAGGTTCCCCTAGGGCTACCTTGTTACGACTTCACCCCAGTCATGAACCACAAAGTGGTGAGCGTCCTCCCCGAAAGGTTAAACTACCCACTTCTTTTGCAGCCCACTCCCATGGTGTGACGGGCGGTGTGTACAAGGCCCGGGAACGTATTCACCGTGACATTCTGATTCACGATTACTAGCGATTCCGACTTCATGGAGTCGAGTTGCAGACTCCAATCCGGACTACGACGCACTTTTTGGGATTCGCTCACTATCGCTAGCTTGCTGCCCTCTGTATGCGCCATTGTAGCACGTGTGTAGCCCTACTCGTAAGGGCCATGATGACTTGACGTCGTCCCCACCTTCCTCCGGTTTATCACCGGCAGTCTCCCTGGAGTTCCCGACATTACTCGCTGGCAAACAAGGATAAGGGTTGCGCTCGTTGCGGGACTTAACCCAACATTTCACAACACGAGCTGACGACAGCCATGCAGCACCTGTCTCAGAGCTCCCGAAGGCACACCTGTGTCTCCACTGGCTTCTCTGGATGTCAAGAGTAGGTAAGGTTCTTCGCGTTGCATCGAATTAAACCACATGCTCCACCGCTTGTGCGGGCCCCCGTCAATTCATTTGAGTTTTAATCTTGCGACCGTACTCCCCAGGCGGTCTACTTAACGCGTTAGCTCCGAAAGCCACGGCTCAAGGCCACAACCTCCAAGTAGACATCGTTTACGGCGTGGACTACCAGGGTATCTAATCCTGTTTGCTCCCCACGCTTTCGCATCTGAGTGTCAGTATCTGTCCAGGGGGCCGCCTTCGCCACTGGTATTCCTTCAGATCTCTACGCATTTCACCGCTACACCTGAAATTCTACCCCCCTCTACAGTACTCTAGTTCACCAGTTTCAAATGCAGTTCCGAGGTTGAGCCCCGGGCTTTCACATCTGACTTAATGAACCACCTGCATGCGCTTTACGCCCAGTAATTCCGATTAACGCTCGCACCCTCCGTATTACCGCGGCTGCTGGCACGGAGTTAGCCGGTGCTTCTTCTGTTGCTAACGTCAAGAGACAGCGCTATTAACACTACCCCCTTCCTCACAACTGAAAGTACTTTACAACCCGAAGGCCTTCTTCATACACGCGGCATGGCTGCATCAGGCTTTCGCCCATTGTGCAATATTCCCCACTGCTGCCTCCCGTAGGAGTCTGGACCGTGTCTCAGTTCCAGTGTGGCTGATCATCCTCTCAGACCAGCTAGGGATCGTCGCCTTGGTGAGCCATTACCTCACCAACTAGCTAATCCCACCTAGGCATATCTTGACGCGAGAGGCCCGAAGGTCCCCCTCTTTGGCCCGTAGGCATTATGCGGTATTAGCCATCGTTTCCAATGGTTATCCCCCACATCAAGGCAATTTCCTAGGCATTACTCACCCGTCCGCCGCTCGACGCCCATTAACGCACCCGAAGGATTGTTAGTGTCGTTTCCGCTCGACTTGCATGTGTTAGGCCTGCCGCCAGCGTTCAATCTGAGCCATGATCAAACTCTTCAATTTAAAGTTTTGATTACCTAAATTAATAGGTGTGACTCAACGAATACTGACTTCAAAACTAATATTCATTCGAAAATGAACATGTAATTCTAAAGCTATTACCCCTCTCTTCTTAAATAAATAGGAACAGAATGGTAATGAATTGACTGTGCCGAATAACTACAAGTAGTTAAACGTATTGGTCACTCAGTTCATTGAAATCAATTTTGATTCCGAAGAATCTGTTTTATCTAACGATAAAACCTTTTGATATTCATCAACGAGTGCCCACACAGATTGATAGGTTTAAATTGTTAAAGAGCTTTGCTTATCGAAACTTTCTTTTTACAAAGAAACCCTTGAAAGCGGACGTGAATTCTAGCGATTTAATCTTAAGTGTCAAACACTTTTTAAAATTAATTTGTTTCGAACTTTCCGTCTTACTGATTACCACTGAAGCCTTATGGCGTCTGCCGTGTCAGTGAGGCGGCATTATAGAGATCATCGAAAACATGGCAACCCCTTTTTTGATAAAAATTCAAAAAAGTTGCTTAAGTGTCTACTTTTACGTCAAAAGCCTCTTTCACAGGTCAAAGCTCATACAATTACAGGCATATCACTTAAAATTTCGCGACTAGATCTTTCGAAAATGCCTCTATATCTAGTTCAATACTCCATTTATCACTCAGTTCTACGATGTTATCTAGCGACTGCTGAACCGTTTTTATCGTCAAAGTATTATTGTCTAGGTCGTATACCTGTTTTTGCGTAGTGTAATAGAAGTAAAGGATAGTCAGTGCATCTCGGTCGCCTTGTTCCGCTTTTGGCTGAATACGCTTGAGCTTACGATAGATTTGATTGTGGATTTGTTTCAGGTTCCAAACATAAAGCGCTTCTTTGAAATACTCATGCCCTTTCACTCGGCTTGCGATAAACGCATTCAAAGCGACAGATAAGATCACCCCAAGTACGTTCAAATGAAAGTTTCCTGTCGATTCACCAGTGATTGAAGTCGCCGAGCCAAACAATTCAATCAGAATGGTGCCGAATACGATGGCAAACAATGCAAGTGACCCAACTAATGACACCAGTAACAGGTTCATCTTCTTTCTATATTCTTCTTTATTAATCTTCTGTAACTTCATCGACTACTTCCTTCTGCAAGCCACCTAATAATTTGCGCATACTATCTATGTAAACATTGGTTCGCTTCAACCCTTACCGTCTTGTAATGTGGTCATTCTCTATTTAATACTCAAAGTTCGCGGGTTGGTGCTAAGTGCAACTCCATTTGACTTCATTAATAGAAAAGAGTTACATACCGCCACAATTTTGGTTATTCATCAATTCATGTTGATAAAGTCCGTTTCGCTTTATCACATACTGACAAGGTACATTCTATGCGTTCATTTGTATTACGCGCTCGCGCAGCCCCTACAGAGAGCAAACTTATCTTAGAAGGTGTTGGGCAAGACGCTCATACTGAGATTCTGGCTCATACTCTGATGAACACGATCTTCGTCGCTCAATCTCATCTTGAGAATGTCACCGTGCACCTTGTATTAGAAAGTACTAAAGACTTCTCACGTACGATCACTTTCGATTCAAATGAAATCACCAACATTGGCGGCTTTCATGAATCGGCATTGTTATCAGCGGTAGTAAGAGCGGTTGATGCTTCTCAAGGTATGACCAAAGAGCAGACTCGTCAGGTTGAACCGGGGATCGTCGTTCGCACTATGAGCTTTGAAAAATTAGTGAAAGAACTAGCTGAAGAGCACCAGCTATACATGATGGATAAGAAGGGTGACTTTATCCGTGATGCAGAGATTGCTGAAAACCCATGTTTCCTTCTGACTGACCACATCCCTATGCCGAAGAAAAGCTACAACAGCTTAAAGCGCTTAGGAACAGAAAAGATCAGCTTAGGCCCGAACATGCTGTTTGCTTCTCAGTGCGTTGTGTTGATCAATAATGAGCTGGATATTCGCGGTTTCTAGCCCGATGAGACACAGCCATAATTAGCAAAGCCCGGTTATTCACCGGGCTTTTGATTTTTGGGTTACCGATATTTGCTTTGCTCAACTTATTGCAAACTTGCCTCGTCACATCAGGTCTCGCATTAACGTCTCATATTGCTCAGACACCAAAACCACCAAGTGATTGAGTTCTTTTGCATCTTCCTCTGCCAGTAAAAGTTGCCAATCCGTCTGTTGACCACTTTCATCTCGCCCAACCACTTTGGTGTTCCCTTGTTCAGTCTCAAACGATAGATGACTAAAATCCGTATCGTGGTGTTCATGAGACTCTAAAATTTCAAACTCTAGATTCCCTGTTGGCTTTACCTGAATGTGTGCATGAAAATGCTGCTGATTCTGTAACTCATACTCCCTGTGTATTGCGAACATACTCCCTCCTATCAACCTTAATCTAAGCTCGAAAGCGATCTGTTATAAATTACCTGCTCCTTAGGTTGTAACCCTTAGACAGCACGTATTTATACAAAGTGTAGGCATTAGATTTTAGCGCTAGGGCAAAATCAGCCTGCTGTTTGATACTAGACAAAATAACGATGAGTATTGTGACACTTAGATTGATATTTCTTGACGGTCGTAACCCATCTCAACATCTCCAAAAAACCACAAAGCATGCAATTTATAAAACTTGCGCTTCGTTCCATTTCTGCCCGTGGTTGGTCTGACCTTTACCCATTAATGGAGATTCTGCTCCAAGCTTATGATTCTACAGTTATACTTCTGATAATTTCGGTGAATTATTTTAAGGGAATATATGTCAATTTTTACCGTATTCTTCTGTGGCACAGGATCAAACTCAGAAGACAACAATCACAAAAACTATGTTTCTGGCGAATTGATTTCGACGCTAGCGAAGAATACGACTGGCAGAGACATGATTGACTACATCCAAGTGGATGGCGTTGGCAGTGGGAATCAAAACGAATGGTTGAAGCAAGGCAAAGATGACACGTACTCCGGAGTTAAGGGAACGTTGCTAGGCAAAGGTATCGACAGCAACATGCGCCATGTGCTGAATATCTTGCGCGGAAGCCAACAAGATAAGAATGACTACATGAAGCGAGCTAAAGGCCTGCTCAGTGAATCTCGCCCAGAAAAGTCCGCTTGGCCTTTCGCAACCAACCAAAAATATCAGGATTGGTTGAAAGACTCACAAGCACTGGCAGCCGATCTAAAACAAGGTATCGCGGCTCGCCAACAGAACATAGCGATTGAACGCCAAACCAAGCCCATTAGCCAAGTTAACATCGTAGGTTGGAGCCGTGGTGGTGTGAGTTGCTTTGAATTGGCGAACCGAATGCTCAAAGATCCCAAGCTTAGCCATATTCCCGTCAACATCTTTGCGTGTGACCCCGTGCCCGGCGGGATGAACGCATTCAAGGACTACAAATTACTGGGCAAAAACGTCAAACAAATCGTATGTGTTTTTGCTGAAGACGAACGTTCATTGGCTTTCAAGGCGAGAATGCCTCGCTTATCCCCTTCTACTCAATATTACACCACCTACATGCCCGGCCGACACGGCACTTTGGTAGGGAATGCGAATACTTCCGGCGGAAGCAAAGGCGCGGGATTACTTACCGGCCCAGGACTGGTGACAAGAGATTTCATGGAAAAGGTATTAACCGGTTGGGGCACGCAGCTTAAACCAAGTACGACATTGAACTTCTCTCGACAACGCATTATCGAACTGTACGAGCAAATGCGCAGTCATGAAGAGTATTTCAATAAAATGCACGGTATGACTTACACAGCTAAGAACCGACTACTATGGACAAGCAAAGATAGAATCGGCCAGCAGAGAGAGCGCCGTTATGGTATTCCAATGTATCGTTTTCAGTTTCCCGGCATAACCAACAACTACGGCGATGCGATTAATCGTCACCACTGCGATGTGTTAGCTACCAATGCTTTCGCTGCGCACGGTACTTCTGCCGCACTACCAAGCCCAGTCTGATATTCCTATTTGATAAACAATTAGACAAAAAAAGAGCTCAACTAAGTGAGCTCTTTTTATTATCTATCTCTTGGTATCGATGGTGTTATCTCACAATCAAGCCTGATTAACCAAAGATGAAGCTGTATAGGAAGCCTGCACCCATCGCCATGCTTAAGATAACGAATAGGAATGCTGCAATCATTTGGTTCTTGAAGATTGATTTAAGCAGGATAACTTCCGTTAAACTTGCACCTGCACTACCAATAATCAATGCCATTACTGAACCCAGCGCCATACCTTTCTGTACTAGAGCTGCGCTTAGTGGGATTACCGCTTCAGCACGAATGTACAGTGGAATACCAATCACGGCTGCTACTGGAATCGCATACCACATACCTTCACCAGCGTACTGTGCAATAAGGTCTGTAGGTATGAAGCCGTAGATGAATGAACCAATCGCGATACCCATCATTAGGTAAGGGAAAACTTGTTTGAAATCTTTCCAAGTTGAGAACCAAATTCTCATCCAACGGCTAGGTTCTTTCTTCTCTACGATTTCAGCTGTTGCGCTTCCATCCGCTGAACAACATGAAACCGTTACTTGTGGCTCTTCTTTTTTAGAATCGCAGCAAGATGTCTCTTTCGCCATTACGGGTGCAGGTTCGCCACATGCACTTGTACCACATGAAGATTCCGCTTTAGCCGGTGCTGCTTTCTTAGGAGCAGAGTCACCACAGCTAGTGCCACAGCTTGAAGCTGAACCTGTTGATTCATACGCTTCAGGTTTTACGTAACGCTCAAAGCCAAGCTTCTCAAGTGCGTAACCAGCCACTACAGACACCGTCATTGCTACAAGGAAGTAGAACACTGCGACTTGCCAGCCGAACGTAATCACGAACAAACCAATGATCACTGGGTTCAATAGTGGGCTACCGAATAGGAACACCATCATTGGACCGAAACCCGCTCTTGCACGCAGCAATCCTTTTAGGAAAGGAATGGTCGAACATGAACAGAAAGGTGTAATTGCACCCAATAGTGCAGCAATCACATACCCCTTACCATTACGTGAGCTCAGGATAGATTGAATCTTTTCTGGTGTAAGGAACTCTTGAAGAATCCCAACAATGTAGCTGATTGCTAAGAAAAGGATAATTAGCTCTACTGCTAAGAAAGCGAACATATCAAGTGCGTCTTTTAGCATTGTTAACATTTCATTGCTCATAATTAACTCCAAACTGGATTGAAGGTCGGGCTCTATGAGAAAAGTAACCAACCCTTTATTTCGAATATTCTCGAATTATAGAAATAAACAGCTCCAGATCAAGCTTTATTTCGATAAAAATCGAAATGATTTTCGAAAACACAGTTTTTCAATGACTTATACAGACACCGTTTTTAAATTTGAATTCGACATACATTTCGACTAACATCGAAATTAAATCTTGAGGAGTTAATATGAACTTAGAAGTCGTTGCGAAAGCACTTAAAGAGTTGGGGCACCCTATTCGCCTAACCATTTATAAGAGTGTCGTTAAAGCTGGCTACCAAGGCATTGCAGTTGGCGGCCTACAAGAAGAGCTAGGCATTCCCGGTTCTACCTTGTCTCACCACATATCAAGCTTGGCGTCTGCGGGCCTAATAAGCCAAAGACGAGAAGGAAGAACTCTATTCTGCGTGGCGGAGTATGAATGCCTAGAAGGTGTGATTGATTTCTTACAAGACGAGTGTTGCGTAAATGAACAGTGCAACTAATGCACCTTTGAACGAGGCACCTTTGAATAAGGCACCTTTGAAGCTCGAGCAAGTCTGGGCCGAGTATCAGCAAGCATTAAAGTCATTCCTGCATTCAAAGGTCAACAATTCTGCGGATGTAGACGACTTGCTCCAAGATATCTTGATTAAGACCTATCAGAACTTAGACAAGGTACAAGATGCGAGCAGTGTTAAGGCTTGGCTGTTCCAGTTAGCCAACAACACCATTATCGACTTCTACCGTAAGCATGCACGCCAACAACGTGATAGCCAAATTGATGCTGAAGATCTGTGGTTTACCGATTTAGACCACGACTCTGAATTTAAGCAGAAGCTTTCATTGTGTATTGAACCTTTTATTCAGGCATTGCCAGAACAAAGTTCATCGCTACTACTTGCGGTCGACATTAAAGGTCAAAGCCAGAAAGAGATCGCAGAAGCGCAGAATGTCAGCTACTCAACGGTTAAATCCCGTGTGCAAAAAAGCCGTGGTGATCTTAAGAACCTGTTTGAAGAGTGTTGTAACTTGTCCCTTGATCAACAAGGCAATGTGATTGATTGCGAGCTTAAGCCGAACGCCAGCTGCGGCAAGTGTTAATCGTTACATCGAATCCGTTATTTCAATAGAACAAAGCCAGCAATTGTGAAGTGACCCCGTAAAGTTGGACATTTCTGTTAAGCGGCTTTCAAGGCCTGAGTTCGATATTCTATCGGAGTCAGGCCTTTTAGTTTCACTTTTATACGTTTGGTATTGTAGTACTCGATGTATTCTTTAATCTGCTCTATCAGAGCATCTGCATCTTCAAAGCTTTGGTTGTGATACATCTCGGTTTTGAGTAAAGCAAAAAAGTTTTCAGCAACAGCATTATCCAAGCAGTTACCTTTTCTCGACATGCTTTGCGTTAACCCACTCTCCGCTACCTTTTTCTGATACTGTCGATGGCGATATTGCCAACCTTGATCGCTATGTATAATTGGCTTTGAGTTGGGTTTAAGCGTTGATATAGCTTCCGTCAGCATATCTGTGACAAGCGGCAAGCAGGCATTTTTGGCCACTCTATAAGCAACCACCTCCTGAGTAAACAAGTCGACAACGGGAGATAAGTATACTTTCTGCTCTTTGACTTTGAACTCCGTGACATCAGTTACCCACTTTTCATCGGGTTGAGTCGCACTAAAATCTCTTTCAAGAACGTTGGGAGCAGCTTTTCCTGACTCTCCTCGGTATGAACGATACTTTTTAATCCTGACCGTCGATTTAAGGTTGAGCTGAGCCATAAGCCTTTGAACCGTTTTGTGATTAAGCACGAACCCCTGATTCTTTAGTTCCAAGTGAATACGGCGGTAGCCGTATCGCCCCTTATGTTCATGATAAATTGACTTTATCAACCGCAGCTCACGTTCGTAGCTATTTTGGCGCTTGCTCGTTTGAGCCTGATAATAAAAGACACTTTTTGCCAACTGTAGAGTGTGCAGTAAGTGCTTTAATGGGTACTTGCCTTTAAGAGTTAGAGCTATGACCGCTTTTTCTTTGTTCGACGGTTTTTTTTCTGCTCCAACTCTTCCAACTTTTTTAGAACGGCATTCTCGGTTCGTAAGTAGACCAACTCCTCTTTTAGCTCCTCAAGTGTCATTTCATTATCAGGCTTAGTGGTACGTTGAGGTTGCTGTTTCATTGAGGGTCTTCCTTTCTGGCGCATTTCGAGCCCCTTGATACCGAGCTCATTAAATCGTTTAAGCCAGACAGAGAGTATTCCAGGGGATGAGAGGTTTAATACAGCGCTAGTGTGCGTGAGAGACCATTCATTCGTCCACATTAAATTCAATGCTTTTCGTTTTGTTTGAGCAGTCGCGGCATGATTAGTTGGTAAAAATGAATCAGTACCATGGATGGCAAAGACTTGAGCCCAATACCGTATCTGCCTTGAAGAAATTGAATATTGTTTTGCTAAGTAGAGAGATGACGTGCCATCTAAGTATTGCTTAGCAATGATACATTTTAGCTCTCGGCTATATTTGGACATAAAAAGACCCCCAATAATTGGTGTCCAACTATTGGGGGTCAGTTCATTGATGCTGGCTTTGTTGTTTTCATAATCTGCAAATCACGCTTTGCTTAAGCAAATCTAGAGCTTAAGCGAATCGAGTGCTTGATCGAACCGAACTATGCTGCTTCGGCTTTTACCACAGGTTGATAGCGCCCCGGTTTATGATTCATTGCTAGAATCAAGTTGGTGACTATCGCACCAAGCACAGACAGAAGAACCAATGACACATCAACAATGAACAGAGAAAGCACAACAATCGTGCAGTCTAATGCCATCTGAACCTTACCCGCTCGAATTCCAAAACGTTCTTGTAAGAACAACGCCAGAATGTTGAAGCCACCTAAGCTCATCTTGTGACGGAAAATCACCAACATGCCGGTACCAATCAAGCCACCACCAAGTAAAGCTGCATACAATGCATGAATTTCGGCAATTTGAATCACGTGATACAAGTGATCCACAGCGAACGAAACAATCGAAACAGCGATAAACGTATTTATGGTGAAGCGCCAGCCCATACGAGCAACCGACAAAATATAGAAAGGTAAGTTAAGTGCGAAGAATACTTGGCCAAAGCTCAAATCTGTTACTTTGGTAATGAAGATCGCTAGACCAGCCGTGCCTCCGGTGAGCAAACCGACTTGGTTGAAAAAGATAACGCCGAGTGAAACCAGTGCGCTACCTAAGATCAGTGCCAGTAAGTTTTCGCGAAGGTTATGATCTTTATCCATGTGAATGACTCTCCCTGAATCTTTTAACATCGCGTTTCAGTAGTCTTGAAACGATTTATGCCCAAATTTACGATGTTTGACAGATAAGTCGAGTGAACGAGCAATGTTGCTTAGTGATTAGTTTGTATATTAGTTTTTACAGCTTTGTGAAAACTGCTATTAAACATATAGTTATAAACCTGAATTTAGGCTTTCATTCTTAATTAGATAGTTGTTTGTATTAACCAACGAGCTTCAAGTTTTCTTATTTATTGAACACGTTTTGTCCCAATTCCAATCAAGCGACAATCTATGCATAAAACGCATAGACTACATCACCAATGGTCATTTGATACATAACCTACTCATCACTATGATGCGCGACTTCTTACAACATTGAGCGCATGTCAACACCGTATGTTTTCACAATCTCTTTTTGCCCAATTGGCCAGAATGACGCTATTTCTCGTCATTAGTTTGGTTATTGTGCATCACAGTCAGCCATTGATTGATCTCTTGGCTCAGCATGCCGTGAGCAGTGGCTGCCACCAGCAATCAGCGCATGATCATTCTGAGCACGAACAACACCATGAGATGACTGACCAACACATGTCAGCGCAAGACCACTCACATCACCACCATTAATTTAAGAGTATTAGAATGAGCATTTTCCGTTTTCCTTTACTGGTATGGCTTGGGATAGGCACACTTATTATCAGTCTAGGGATCAGACAATCATTCGGCATTTTCATGATGCCAATTTCAGAGCATTTCGGTACAGGTCGCGAGTTTTTCAGCTTTGCGATTGCGCTACAAAACCTTTTGTTCGGCGTGTTCCAACCTTTTGTTGGTATGGCAGCTGACAAATGGGGAGCAAGACGCATCATTATCGCGGGTGCATGTGCTTACGGTTTGGGTTTACTTCTTACCTCAATTTCTACCGAATCGAGCATGCTTTACGTTTCATTGGGTGCACTCGTTGGCCTTGGCTTAAGTGCGACAAGTTATGTGATCGTGCTTGGCGCAGTGGCGAAAGTTGTACCAGCAGAGCACGCGGCTAAGGCGTTTGGCTTAACCACGGCTGCAGGTTCATTTGGTATGTTCGCGGTAATTCCGGGCGCACAATACATGCTGAACGAGTTTGATTGGCAAAGTGCGATGCAAGTGTTTGGCGTACTGTGTTGTTTGATGATCTCTTTTGCGTTGTTCATGCGAGCGCCTAAAGCAGCCTCAAACAAACAAGCGCAAGCTGAAGAGAACCAAACACTGAAAGAAGCGTTGTCTGAAGCGTTTGCTCACAAAGGTTACTGGTTGATTCACGCAGGCTTCTTCGTGTGCGGTTTCCACGTAATGTTTATCGCAACGCACTTACCGAGCTATTTAGCAGATAAAGACCTACCCGCGAGCAGCGCTGCGATGGCACTGGCTTACGTTGGCATCTTCAACATCTTCGGGTCTTACTTCTGGGGTGTGATGGGCGACAAGTTCAGCAAACGCCACGTTATGTCTGCACTGTACTTAGTGCGAACTGTGGTTATCGGTGCGTTTGTTACTCTGCCTGTGACTGAGTCAACTGCGGCTATCTTCGGTGCGGCCATTGGATTCTGCTGGTTGGGCACAGTGCCGCTAACGTCTGGCTTAGTTCGTCAGATCTTCGGTGCTCGTTACCTGTCGACGTTGTACGGTTTGGTGTTCTTTACTCACCAAGTGGGTAGCTTCTTAGGCGCTTGGGTTGGCGGTCGTATTTACGATTACTACGGTTCTTACGAGCCAATCTGGTGGTCAACGGTGGTATTGGCATTTGCGGCAGCGCTTATCCATTTACCAATCAATGACAAGCCGATTGAGCGACTGAAATTGGCAATGGCTTAACGTTTTATGCTGACTCCCCCACTAGCGTAAACAACAAGTCGTTCCAATAAAGCGAGTGAGTATTGAAAGGAAGCATCCTGAGATACTCACTCGCTTTTTTGTTGGTCGCGATAATAGAAATTATAACTAGCGAAACTGGCATAAACCTCACTGAATAATAAGACTATTGTTTTGGTTTTCATTTATAGTATCCACCCGCTCCTTTAAAACTAATCCGCAGGCTTATGGAATACATAGATCAGACTGTCCTTATCGCAATGGCACTCATTTTTGTCGGCTCGTTTGTGCAAACCGCAATCGGCTTTGGTTTGGCCATTGTTGCAGCCCCACTGCTGTTTTTGGTCTCTCCAGATTATGTACCTGCGCCTATCTGTTTAATCGGTCTGTTTATCTCGTTATTCAACGCTTTTAAACATAGAGCAAATATCTCGATTGGCGGATTAAAAATCGCATTGCTGGGCCGTATTCCGGGGTCACTGGCAGGTGGTGCTTTGTTGGTTATGGTTTCAACGAGCGTGTTATCACTATGGTTGGGCTTATTGGTAGTATTTGCCGTGATTGTTAGCCTACTGCCCTTTAGACTCGAACCAACCCCAACTAAGATGGGTATTGCGGGTTTCTTCTCTGGGTTCTTTGGCACCAGCTCGGGTATTGGTGGTCCGCCGATGGCACTGCTACTGCAACACCAAGACGCTAATCAGCTTCGTGGTAACCTTTCTGCGTTTTTCGTGTTTAGTTCGATCATCTCGTTACTGGTACAGATCCCGATTGGCTTCTTCACCATGCACCATTTGATCATTACCATCCCTTTGCTGCCTGCGGCTTGGTTGGGTTATAAAGTGGCATTGATGACGACACAAAGCATCCCTAAAGAGAAAATACGTATCGGTTCTTTACTGCTATGTTCTATCAGTGGCTTTACGGCAATCTGGCAGGGGTTAGCTGGCTAGTTATTAGCGATAAAAACGAGAAGAAGAAAGGCATCTTAAAAACCACAGATCAAACACCCAATAGATAAAAGGACGTTCTATGACTTACGACGAATTCAATGCATTCTGCGAGTCACTGCCTGCAACCAGTTATGTGATGCAGTGGAATAACTCTCACGTTTGGAAAGTGGGTGGCAAGGTGTTTGCGATTGGTGGTTGGGGACCAAAAGATGAGCCTGCTTTTATCTTCAAGGCGTCCGATCAGAATTTCGACTTTCTCAAAGAAGAGCCGGGCTATAAACCCGCCCCCTACTTTGCTTCGCGTGGCATGAAATGGATTCAGCTTTTTGAGAGCACATCAGAAAGGGATGAGGAGCTGAGATACTACCTCACGGAGTCACACCGAATTGTGTCTTTGGGGCTTACCAAAAAGAAACAAGCAGAACTCGGGCTCAATCAGTAGCCAGAATCTCTGCTTGTTAAATATAGAATTATGCACTTCTTAAAAACTTGGGCAATAAAGGTTCTATCTTTTGCGTTGGAATCAGTGGCACCAATAAATAAATTAAACCCGCAAAGGCGATAGACGCCGCTAAGTCTTCAGGTCGATGCATGCCAAGCCAAACACGGCTATAGGCGACACCACCAGCCCAAACCAACAAACCGCCGACTAAATAAAAGCGTTTCGCCTCTAGGAACAATCCGCCAAAGAATGCCAAACACACACCGACAAAGATCATGTGCCCTGATGGGAAAGAGTAATCCGTTTCGCCAAGCCAATGACGAGTTCGCCACTCGCTGACCTTATCTTGCACAGATTCAATCGCGGCATTTTTTTCTACCAAAGGCAGCTCATAAAACAGCTCTGGCATTTCAACCACTTCCTGCGTTACCAAATACTCAGAATAAGGACGGGGGCTCTCTGTTGAATGCTTTAAGAAGGTCTTCGCTGCAAAGCTAAGCACCAGCAACATACCGAGCTGCAGGCAAAGGCTGGCTAACTTAGCTTTAGAAAACTTCATCGTGAGCAAGACTAAAGACAACACAGCCAGCGTCACCAAGAACCCTTGATTACCCGCTGAGTAAGTCACGAACGTCATAAAGGCACCATAGAAAGGCAGAACCGCGCTTCCAAGGTCGAAGTCAGATCCAAAGATCAAAAAGGGTACTAGAGAATACAAGCTTAAAACGAGCAGTAATAAGCCTTTGGATTTGTTAGAGAACAGAGAAGTCATGGCTAAGATCTTTGAGATAAAGTGGTCGGATGCTATCGCAGCTTAGCATCGCCAATATCAATTTTATGTCAAAACGGTCAGTAAGCCGTCATGGTGTAATAATAATCGATTAAAGGGCCTCTTGAGTATTGAGCTGATGAACTGTCACTTCATCACCAATAATACAGACCATCCACTTGTGCACATATAGACATCAAAACCCACTAAACATAACCTGCGCCCGACTAAACACCACACGCCAAGGTCTGCCGATAAAGTGAACACTTACCGGGTTATAAGGCCAGAATCTGAAAAACTTTGCTGTCAGTCCTTTAAATCCACTATCGAAAGGATTACCATCTGGTCTGCTTTCAAAGCAAAACAAATTATTAATTTTTATTCTCAGGGCGGGGCGAAATTCCCCACCGGCGGTATGTCCTTAGTAAAATCTAAAGATAAGCCCGCGAGCGCTCGATTCGTCGAGGTCAGCAGATCTGGTGAGATGCCAGAGCCGACGGTTATAGTCCGGATGAGAGAGAATGGAAACACACTCGTTTAAGTTGGAAAGGCGCACCTATCTATTGGGTTGATGCCTCCAACTCAGACGGGTGCATTTCGTTTTGGATAAAACCATAATGAGCTAATACCAATCACAGTAAATAAATGATCAGAGATAGCGCAGGAAAAACGCTTGAGAACAAGGCAAAATTTTTCGATAAGTAGTTATTCTACAGTCAAAAATTCTAACGCCGTTATCAAGGGTTTTAACCAGCTAGAATGACCAGTTGTTTACTACGATTGGTACAAGTTACTTGTAATGAGTAGGCTTTGTTGTGCTCGGTTGAGATCCCTCATACAGCCCTGATTCTGGTGATATTTTAGGAGTTTAACCATGAATCAGTCTTCACTACTTGCCGAATTTGGCGAACCAATCACTCGCGTTGAAAACGCACTGCAAGCTCTGCGCGAAGGTCGTGGCGTACTTCTACTTGACGATGAAGATCGTGAAAACGAAGGCGACATCATCTACTCAGTAGAACACCTAACCAATGCTCAAATGGCGCTTATGATCCGCGAATGCAGCGGCATTGTGTGCCTATGTCTAACCGACGAGCAAGCAAACCAACTTGAACTTCCACCTATGGTTGTTGATAACAACAGCGCAAACCAAACTGCGTTTACTGTCACTATCGAAGCAAAAATTGGCGTAACAACAGGTGTTTCTGCCGCTGACCGTGTAACAACGATCAAGACAGCTGCCAACCCAACAGCTAAGCCTACTGACCTTGCTCGCCCTGGCCACGTATTCCCATTGCGTGCGCGTAAAGGTGGCGTACTTGCTCGCCGTGGTCACACAGAAGGTACTGTGGATCTTATGCAAATGGCTGGTCTTCAATCGGCTGGCGTACTATGTGAAGTAACCAACCCAGACGGCACAATGGCAAAAGCGCCAGAGATCGTTGCTTTCGGCAAACTACACAACATGCCAGTACTGACCATTGAAGATATGGTGATGTACCGCACTGAGTTCGACCTTAAGCTTGCGTAACGTTTAGTGCTAAACGCTTAGTACTTAGCACTTAAGATAACGAAATTCAGAAATGAACATTGAAAGGCCTCACTCTTACTGCTTTTTCTAGTTAAAAGTATATAAAGGGTGAGGCCTTCTTCATTTCCTACACTGAAATCCAAGATCCATCTCCTCGCCAACGACTAACCTCTCAAAAACTCCTGCAAAATATGAGAAACATTCACTCGAATGGTGAAGTCATGCACCATCATTGATCATCCATAATTACAGAGAAATCATAAACAACTGAAATATAACATTTATTTATTTTGGCACGGTGTCTGCACTACCACTAAGTAGGTATACAAATATTAGGAGTTGAATATGTTTGTAGTTATTTCAGTGGGTTTATCCCTATTAGTACTTGCGGCCCTGTTTCATTTCTCAAGGAAGAGACAAACAGCGCTATCACACAGGTTTGAAACCTTAGTTCTGCTTAGAGAATTATTGTTGTTATCACGCAAACATCGCGCGGCAACGCACTACGCTCTGGCTTATCGATTGTCTAGTGAGTCGATTCGTAAAGTGAACGAGATTTACGACAACATACTTGAGGTATCTGAGCTACTTCAATCTCATGTCTCGTTCGATAGTCGCCCTATGTATCGCATCTATCACCTTAAGCTCATTGCCATGCACAGTGATTGGCAAAACCGCAGCTTGGTGCGTAACCAATCGATTCATGGCAAAACGATTCGCCATAGCATGTTCTTGATGGATGAAGTGATGATCATCTGGCTGATTCAGTCTGAGCGAGAAGACATGAGCCGTGAGTATCACATGAATTGGCAACAGATCTTAGACTGCATGGAAATCCTGACCAAGTTACGCATGTGTATACCTGATATGGAAAAGCCTGAGGAGTATGCGAGATTCAAATTCTACGCATCTCAGACACACCGTAAACTCAACCAATTATCGATTATCTGCCCTATCAGCAGTGGGTCACCCATTTGCACACGTGCGATGCATGCACTCACCGAGATCGCATCAAGCACTGAAGCGACCCAACCAGCAGATAGCATGTACGAATTAACCAGTGATATTTCTAGCGTCGTGTCGCAAGTTTACGACCAAGTATTATCCGACATTACTAGAAGCTTGTATCAGCCTTTACCAGACGTAAACGAAAAGGTGATAAATACCCGATTATCCGTACATCATTACATGTAAAGACTTCGTGAGAGGAGAGCGTGCTGGAACTCTGAATTATTGAGTTCAAATCTAACTATCCAAGACTTTCTGGACTAAAATCTGAAACTTTATACTTTCAACAACTTATATAGCACCCTGACTTTCCAGATAATTTCCAGAAAAACTGGATATCTCATATTAAAAGGCACTGATTCAGGGTGTTTTCCAGAAAACAATGCCGATTGTTTATAGCAGATGTCCCTTAAGCTAAACCACTCATCTCTACACTCACAGACAAAAAGCCAACCTTTCTAGCAACCCCAATAGCAGCATCAGTTGTCTTGAATCCACGTAAAGTCTCTGAACGCTGAAGTGTTACATAGTATTGATCAGACTTCTTCTTGCCTACAAACATTAGGTTCCAGTTGTCCCCAAACACCTCTGGCACCACAACAGCCTTAGTCAATTCACCCGCAGCGAATCTAATCTCCAAATCACGTTGTTCCAAAACTTATTCTCCATAGACTCTAATAATAGGTCAATATATAGCAACGTTTAAAATCCAATTCTAAACGATAAAAAGCCAATTCCAAACAAAGAATACCCTTTGATTGAAATTTGATTAATAACGTTTGAATTTGGCTTTTAAACAATAACCCTAGATGTACTCCTTTTATGCAACCCTTATAATAAAAGCCCTAAACTGAACTGACCCCCAATAGTTGGACACCAATTATTGGGGGTCTTTTTATGTCCAAATATAGCCGAGAGCTAAAATGTATCATTGCTAAGCAATACTTAGATGGCACGTCATCTCTCTACTTAGCAAAACAATATTCAATTTCTTCAAGGCAGATACGGTATTGGGCTCAAGTCTTTGCCATCCATGGTACTGATTCATTTTTACCAACTAATCATGCCGCGACTGCTCAAACAAAACGAAAAGCATTGAATTTAATGTGGACGAATGAATGGTCTCTCACGCACACTAGCGCTGTATTAAACCTCTCATCCCCTGGAATACTCTCTGTCTGGCTTAAACGATTTAATGAGCTCGGTATCAAGGGGCTCGAAATGCGCCAGAAAGGAAGACCCTCAATGAAACAGCAACCTCAACGTACCACTAAGCCTGATAATGAAATGACACTTGAGGAGCTAAAAGAGGAGTTGGTCTACTTACGAACCGAGAATGCCGTTCTAAAAAAGTTGGAAGAGTTGGAGCAGAAAAAAAACCGTCGAACAAAGAAAAAGCGGTCATAGCTCTAACTCTTAAAGGCAAGTACCCATTAAAGCACTTACTGCACACTCTACAGTTGGCAAAAAGTGTCTTTTATTATCAGGCTCAAACGAGCAAGCGCCAAAATAGCTACGAACGTGAGCTGCGGTTGATAAAGTCAATTTATCATGAACATAAGGGGCGATACGGCTACCGCCGTATTCACTTGGAACTAAAGAATCAGGGGTTCGTGCTTAATCACAAAACGGTTCAAAGGCTTATGGCTCAGCTCAACCTTAAATCGACGGTCAGGATTAAAAAGTATCGTTCATACCGAGGAGAGTCAGGAAAAGCTGCTCCCAACGTTCTTGAAAGAGATTTTAGTGCGACTCAACCCGATGAAAAGTGGGTAACTGATGTCACGGAGTTCAAAGTCAAAGAGCAGAAAGTATACTTATCTCCCGTTGTCGACTTGTTTACTCAGGAGGTGGTTGCTTATAGAGTGGCCAAAAATGCCTGCTTGCCGCTTGTCACAGATATGCTGACGGAAGCTATATCAACGCTTAAACCCAACTCAAAGCCAATTATACATAGCGATCAAGGTTGGCAATATCGCCATCGACAGTATCAGAAAAAGGTAGCGGAGAGTGGGTTAACGCAAAGCATGTCGAGAAAAGGTAACTGCTTGGATAATGCTGTTGCTGAAAACTTTTTTGCTTTACTCAAAACCGAGATGTATCACAACCAAAGCTTTGAAGATGCAGATGCTCTGATAGAGCAGATTAAAGAATACATCGAGTACTACAATACCAAACGTATAAAAGTGAAACTAAAAGGCCTGACTCCGATAGAATATCGAACTCAGGCCTTGAAAGCCGCTTAACAGAAATGTCCAACTTTACGGGGTCACTTCAAGCACGATTATCTTTAGGGCTTTTCTATTCAGCAACCAAGCAACAATCCCTAAATTCAATCGTATGGGGAAAATTGCAGGTCTCGGTAGTGAGGATGTAACAATGCTCAGACAAGGCTTCTTGTATAACTCAGAAGGTTTGCACCCCATTCCGTTTTCGAAACATGTGGACGACCCCGACTATGAAGAATCATGGTCTGATGGACTTGTTATGTTCCATAACCCTAATGCTATACACAAGGTTAACCCTGATGCATTCTCGGATATCAGCCATATTTTCTATTCAGAAGAAGAAGGGTTTACTGGATTCCACCAACCTTATGATGTGCTGAACTCCATAACTGTTGTCGTGACAACGAAGCCAGAAACTGAAGTTGACGTCGCTTAATTGCTATATAGAGGTGTGCTACAGCACCTCTATTCTTTGATTTCGAAATGGCTGCATAAGCAGTTTAAAAGTCTATCTTATCAAGCCAATCGACATGCTTTTTGCGTTCTTCTTGTTGCCATTTCAAACTCCAAACCCAATCATCTGCTCTTGGTGAACAATCAGAGCATTTATCACAATGACTTTGCTTAAATCCTAACGCAAACTCTGGTCCCTCAGAGTTATCGAATGCTTTGATCAACAAGTTCCCAGTTCCAACTGTGTGTTTATGCTTTAAACAAGTCATGATAGGCATACTTAAAGAGTGCATCCCTAACTGTTGAGCGATCATTCCTCTCGGTCGGTAATCAACAAACATATGCTCACAATGACCAATAATATCTGTAGGGTCATAATTGGCTAGGCCTATTGCTACAAATTGCCCCTCTCTCGACGCAGGATCGTGTGGGTCCATGCCAAGATTCTTAGCGATGTCCGCAAAAAATTGCTTTTGCTCTTCGATACTAGCTTCAAAAAGTGGCTTCGGTTCTTCCTTACTAGCTATTATATTATCAAGTGCATACAATAACTTTTCAGCACTCGGACAATGCTCAAGAATTAAAGATCTAACGTCAAACTTAACAATAGTTTGGAGCTCAGATTGTAAATTGACCATAAGATACAACTGCTCAATTTTTCTCATCTCACTAACAATTGACGAGTACATCAATACTGTATGCAGCATCTTTTCAAACCACTCATCTAGGAATGCTATAGCTTCATTTGAACCACGTGCAGTATGAATTGTTTTAAACATACCTATAGATAAGGCCACATCACACATCAAATCCGCCAAGATATTAAACTGACCAAGGTTAACTAACCTGTGGCACATGTTTATGATCTTCTGCAACTGAGCACAAGCATCATGGTATTGCTTGTGTATTTCTCGGTTCATATACAAATATTCAAAACTGTCAGATTTGAAATTTTCATTTGAATGATGGTGAGCATGTAGTTGCTCAACTTTGAAGCTAAACAGCGAGCTTCTAGCCTTAGCTATTGCGGTAAGACGGAAAGCAGCCTCTTTCTGTTCTCTTGCAAAGACAACTAGGCATTCACATAGCTTCAACTGCTCTTCAATCTGCTCATTCTTGATTTGTTTATAGGGAGCGATCTTAAAGGCATAGTCAAAATAAAGAGTAGCTAAAAAGCGATCCTTTGCTGGCACAATGCGCGATTGAATAATGTTACTGGCTTGCTGATAAAGGTCATCAAATGACCTAGCAAGTAGGAGTTGGTCTAACTTCATGTGATAAGCCTTAAACAAAGCATCACCAACTTGTTCAATACATGTGTTCAACGCTTCTGGTTGCAGTGTCTTACAGTTACTAACGGCTGCCTTTAGGTCTCTGATTGATAAAAAATCCCAACACTCTTGAACAGCCACCAATAATCTATCAAAAGATACTGAATCGTTTCTTTCTAGCTTATTTTCAACGGATAAATGGACAGTCAAAGTATCAGTAGACGAATCTCTTACTTTCTCTAATATTTCTTTATTATCAGTGACTGAAACCCAGTAGATCTCTTCGCTTGATACCTCCACTACCACTAATATCACTGGAATATTGAAATTGAGATAATACTGAAGACGGGCGCGAGAAACCGAGAAAGACAACTTCTGACCATCCTCAATAAATGAACAGTTCTCTTGACCTTTAAGCTGAATTTTAAACAAGCTTTCTTGACCAAGAGCTTTACCACTTGAGTCTTTTAGCTCTATCTCACAATCAATGCCGTGATCATCCTGATCTTCTTGACTTCGGATAATCCAGTTTAGAGGTGCTTTATAATTAAAAATTCTCCCTGCTGCTGCGCCAATCTCACCCGCATTCATAGTTAAGCCTCATGATTTTAAAGACTTTTATTCTAACCGGAAGCTGCAAAAATTTAAATTCAAATAGAGCAAGTCATGATGAGAGTTATGTCGGATTACTTTAACTAGGCCAAAACTTGTATCGAGGGGGGGAAGCCAAAGACATCCAAAACAAGTTTGGGGCATTTTCGTGTTTCATACCCCGCCATCAGGTCTCTGGACATAAGTTAGTCAGTTACTTTGTAAGCATGTCATAAACCCCATATTCTAATCGCCAAGTACAAATATTAAGATCAAGTCTCTAACCACACGGAGATTTGAAATGGCAAAACGACGCTCTAACGTAAACGCCCCATGAACCCACGGGACAATTCCCCCAAAATTTTATTAGCGTCGAAGATGGTATTTAGTGCATTAGTAGCACTACTGTATTTACTCATAAAAGTCACCAAAGAAAGCATAATGAAACTTCGAAGCGAACTAATGATTAAGCTATTGTTTATTAAATAATTAAATGATGTTTGATTTGCTCGCATTATGCATTTGGAGCCACCTCCATTATGCATTTGGGGTGGTTTCCATCGAGCATTTATGGCCAGATCTATGAATAATTTCTAGCACACTCTTTCTAATCAACCACAGTTACTTATTTATTTAGGATTGGACTGCTTGATTATCTCTGAATTTAACTCCATGTCATCCGTTATCTTGAGCTATCCTGATCAACATTAAAGTCAGAACTACTGTCAACTCCAGTTTAAAATTGACCCACTTATCGACGTTATCGCCGAAATAAAACTGCAATTCTTTATTTTCACGTCACTAAATGAATAAACAAGGAGCTAGCATTGGATCTATAAATTTCAACTTTCACCCCGTATTACATCATGAGGGTTCCACAACGATCAGCACGACAGGGATGGATAAGTTTTGGTAGAGCAAACGCACATTAACAGCATGTGTATGAGTAAAAGAACTAAGTGGGAAAGGGTCATTTTCGTGATAGAAAGTACCGTGAGTAAGAATTCAGATTATGAAGATTTTGGACAAAAACGAGACAGGGAAAAAGCTCTGATGCATCAACATTTGATACTCATACCTTATAAATCAGCTCTCAATTTCTTCGGATAAACGAAGGGCGTCCTCCAACTCAACACCCAAATATTTGATGGTGTTTTCAATCTTGGTATGCCCGAGTAAAAGCTGTATCGCTCGAATATTTTTAGTCTTCTGGTAAATCAATGTCGCTTTAGTTCGGCGTAGTGAATGAGTTCCGTAGAGATCAGGGTTATGACCTAAAGCAAGTGCCCAACTTCGAATAATTCGACGGTAATATGAATAGCTTAGAGATTGATGGGGCTTTCGTGGGCTTGGAAAAAGGTAATCTTTAGGTTGAAGCTCTTGGTCTTTAATCCAATGACTCAGCGTTTGCTGTGTTCTCTGAGTGATTTCAAACTGAACGTCATTGCCTGTCTTTTTCTGAACATATTGACACGGTTGAATACTAAGAAGTTAGATGAAACATCTGATACCCTTAATGATAAGAGGTCATTTGAACGTAGCTTGCTATCGATTGCAAGGTTAAGAAGAGATAGTTCCATCAGATTATTACTGAGCTCTAAGCGAGTCCTAATACGCCAGATTTCCTCTAATCTAAATGGCTTTTTTACACCCGTTTTCTTGCACTCCATATGCTCCCTCGTTGTACTGTTGTTAACAGACATCTAAATATGAAGTTTTGTGAAAAAAGAGCGAACATACTCGTTCGCTCTATAACATCTAGCTCGTGGGACTATTTTTTAGACCAAGCAAACTTCTCAAATACTTTGTCTACTGGTGTGTGAGCAACGTGGTTTACATAGTTACTGATCACTTTCTGAGATAGACCAAGGATCACTTCCAGTACCTGTTGCTGGCCGTAACCCGCTGCAAAGAATGCCTCAAGGCCTGCCTCTGAAACGTTGCCACGCTCACGCACTACCGCAAGAGTGAAGTCTTTTAGTGCTTGAAGCTTTTCTGTAGGCATCGCTTCATCGTTACGCAGTGCTTCAGTCAGTGATGGGGCAACTTTCATCGAATGTGCAATACCAGTGTGTGCAGGGACGCAGTAGTGGCACTCATGTTCAACATTAATGGTTTGCCATATAACTGTTAGTTCTTCAGCATCAAATGACGTGTTAGTAAATTGCTGGTGCAGTTGAGTGTAAGCCGTTAGGATTTGAGGAGACTCAGCCATGACAGCGTAAAGGCTTGGAACCATACCCATTTGCTTTTGTGCGCCTTCAAGGATTGCTTTGCTTTTCTCAGGTGCTGACTCAACAGTGTGTAGTTTAAATTCGCTCATTTTCTCTTTCCTATTATCTAACTTATTAACTTTACTGACTTATTTTACTTCTGGCTCTAGCAGCACTTTGGTTACGAACAGACGAACCGCTGGTGCTACAAGGGCTAAAATTAACAGTGCAGATGGCACCATTTTTGAAACTGCGTTTAACCATGCATCAAAGAATACGCCTTGCTCTGGCAGTGTTTTCGCTACCATGATGGCTGGCATGCTAAGAAGCATAGTAGGTAAAACCATAGAAACCATTAGTGGGTATTGGAACTTACGTGAAAACTTTTTCATGATTGACTCTCTTATGCCTGACTTCGATTGGCTAACTGATGGGGTTATATTAGCCCCGCCCATCACAATCAAAAATAGACAACATTGAACTTGAATCTTTCATATTTGAATGATTAACTCAGAGTGTAATCCTCAAGAGCGAT